>CACOPQ010000080.1 GCA_902629125.1 uncultured Alphaproteobacteria bacterium | reverse complement strand
ATAATGAGGCTTTTAAATTGTTTCAGAAAGCTGCAGATCAGGGAGAGGCCCGGGGTCAGCTTTCACTTGGTTTGATGTATGAGCACGGTACCGGCGTTCTAGAGGACCATGACGAAGCGATCAAATGGTATAGGAGAGCCGCAGATCAGGACTTACCTATGGCCCAGGTTCATTTGGGATCGATGTATGAGTTTGGCAAAGGTGTCTCAATTGACCATAACGAAGCAGTAAACTGGTATCGGAAAGCCGCAAATCAGGGAGATGCTTGGGCTGAGTACTATCTTGGTTTGATGTATGAGCAGGGGAAAGGCGTTCCTAAAGATTACATGGAATCTGTTAAGTGGTATGAGAAAGCCGCGAACCAGGGAGACGCCGACGCTCAGTTTCGTCTTGGGTTAACATACGAACCTGGTAATGGAGAATGTGAGGATGACTCAAATGCTGTGAGATGGTTTAGGCGAGCAGCCAAGCAGGGGCACACTGATGCTCAGCACCTTTTAGCTTTGTGTTATTTAGAGGGATTAGGCATCGAACAAGATTTTACCGAGGCGCATAAATGGCTTAGCACTGCGGCTAATCAAGGTAATAGCGATGCACAGTATAACTTGGGCATGGCTTTCAAAGATGGAGAGATCATTGGCGAGGACCGAGTAGAGGCCATAAAATGGCTGAAAAAAGCAGCTAAACAAGGTAACCCTGATGCTCAGTCCGCACTGCGGCGGACTATTTATGCTATTTAAGTCAAAAGTCTCCTGGGCTGTTAGTTCTCTCTTTCAATCTGTCTATGGAAGAGTAGGGGCCATGCGAGGACTTATCAGCCTAGCTGTAATTTTCTTCTTGGCTCTATCGGCTCAAGCAAGTGCTACGACCACTATTCAGTGCGAATATGAAAACCCGATACATGGAGATGGTATCTACACGATAACTTTTGGTGCCGACAGTAATAATAAAATCACCTACTTGGCCACCGACATTGTCGGCTGTTGGGATAAACACCCTAATACAGGCACGTATGGGTGGTTAAACAGTGGCAAGATATTGATTAATTGTCGTATGTTTGGATATCACCAATTTGAGATAACAATAGATAGAATTACGGGTAAGTTCTTCCTAGATAGATTGCAAGGAACTGACGAGAGAGGGACCTGTCGTAAGGCAAAACCAAAGTTCTAATCTTCTTGCATAAAACGCCTTAATCACCGCATAATTAGTAACGGCATTTGATACCTAGCTTGTGCGCCGTGGCATCCCGCCAAAAGCACTAAAGAAGGAGTGTTCATTATGAAACACCTAAACGCGAAAATTCGCGCCCTCACAAAATACAATAAACCTGTCGAAGACGCTTACTTTGCTAAGATAGAATTTACCGATCCAGACACTGGCGAAGTTTTATGCGGAAACTTCAAGCTATGGCGTTGGTATAAACCACCGCAGCATATAGCCGACGATATAAATGAGCGGCTAATGAACCCTTTTGTTAGCGTGGTAGGGAGGAAGTCGTAATGGCTGTTTCAATAACGCCTAAAGGCAACCGTCTGTTTTCTGGCAAGTTATCGGCTTACGAAGAACAGCTTTTTTATAAGCGTATAAATGCTGGCCCCAAGACAATGGCCAGAGCATCTGTTCGACAAACTAAGAAGCGGGGAAGGCGGTCATGACCGAAGTAGAGCGGCAACGCCTCTTTCTTGAACGTGCAGCTTCTGTGTTGGCAGAGCGTGTCCTACAGCTGGAGGACATTGTACAGGAGCGTATCTATCGAAACTTGGAAGAGTTGTACTTGGAAAGATGATCCACTGCAAACGACTGTCGATGAGTTTGAGGGCATATACATACTGATAACTGTAATTATCGTGACTTACATAATAGCTCCGAATCAGGATTGCAAGCTCCGTAATTTTTGGGTGGTTGGTTACACCCAGTGCTTAGGCGTGACTGGTGCGCTATCTATCTTTGCGTTTACTATGAACCACTCGAAGAGACCAATCTTTGTAAAACTTATCTCTCATTAGAAAATTAATCGGCACACCGTCCCTCTAGCGTTGCATGTAACAACCTTCTGAACGTCTGGCGCTACTTTCGCACTAGCCGCATGTGCTGGCGTCACAATGCTCGATGAG
>CACOPQ010000079.1 GCA_902629125.1 uncultured Alphaproteobacteria bacterium | reverse complement strand
CGACTACGACATCAAACCAATCGGGATGCAATACAAAATTAGCTGTCAATATATCGATATGATATTGGTCTGTGGACAACATTGGATATTCGTCTGCTATGACAGAAAATCGTTCATCCCAGTATGGCATCGTGTGAATAATACCGTTTGACTTTGTCGCAGATGTAACTTTTTCCAGACCTAATTGCTTACAAAGTTCAAAGGCATATCGAAGAATTCTATCTGTGCCAAACTTGGTAAAAATTGACTCTTGTATCGCAACTTCATGATCAGTACCACGATGTAATCTGCCGCCAATTTCAGAATATTCCCCCTCATTATTCTCGCGAACCACCCAAAAGTTTATGTCTTCGGGGCCCCTATTTGCCAGCGGACATGGCATTCCTTTCAACATTCTAACGGGTCGAAGATTAACGTATTGTTTCATTTCTCTGCGTATTGGAATTAATAATCCCCAAAGAGAAATATGATCGGGCACCCCAGGGTAACCGCAAGCTCCCAGAAATATAGAGTCGAAATTCTTCAGAGTTTCAATTCCATCATCAGGCATCAATTTACCTGTCTTATGGTATCTTTCGCATCCCCAATCGAATTCGGTAAATGAATATTCAATGTTATATTTCCTGCCAACGGCTTCGAGAACTTTCAAACCTTCCGGAATCACTTCCCAACCAATCCCATCACCAGGAATAACTGCGATTTTAAGTTTTGACATAATTCGCTCCTATGCGTACCCCTATCTATTTATAAGATAGTTATTCGCATCAAACAATCTCGGTCTTTTCTGCACTAAATTCAGTTAAAAAGTAAAGGTCATCAAAGTGAGTTAGCTTGAGGATCAGTCTCGTTTTCTTTGTTACAATATGCTAATGAAGTTTGATATCTTGGGATCTTAAGCTTAAGTAGTTCTAATAACCTTATCCAATTCTTGTTTCAAAATTATCTGTCTGGAAATTCCAAAATGATAGACCTAAGAAGCGATACAGTAACCAAACCATCGCCAGAAATGTACGAAGCAATGGCAAATGCCAAAGTCGGCGATGATGTTTATAGGGATGACCCAACAATAAACGAGCTAGAAGAATTAGTCGCCGATACGCTAGGATTTGAAGCTGGACTATTCGTGACATCTGGGACGCAATCAAATTTCACGTCAGTTTTAACACATTGCGGCCGAGGCGAAGAGTATATCATCGGCGAGAGCTATCACATATATAAATCAGAAGCTGTTGGCACAGCAGCCCTAGGAGGAGTCATACCGCAAACAGTTCCGGTGCTAGAAGACGGATCTATTGACATTGAAGTGGCTATTGGAAAAGTAAAATCTGATGATATGCACTTTCCTCGGACCAAACTTCTTTGTCTTGAAAATACATATAATGGTAAACCGCTGTCACCCAAATATATGCAATGCGCTACTGCTGCTGCAAGAAAAGTTAATCTTCGCTCGCATCTAGATGGCGCTAGGTTAATGAATGCTGCCATCGCCAACAAATGTACACCAAAAGAATTAGCAAGTAGCTTTGATACTGTTTCTCTATGCTTATCAAAAGGCTTAGGCGCGCCAGTTGGATCTGTTTTGGTGGGCAACCAGGATTTCATTAATGAAGCAAGAAGGGTCCGGAAGATGCTAGGTGGGGGGATGCGGCAGGCTGGCATTCTTGCTGCTTGTGGTATTGTAGCGATGAAAAACCAGGTCGATCGGCTAGTCCAAGATCACGCTTTAGCAGCTCGTCTAGCTACTGAGTTAGCCCAAATACCAGATATCGAAACCGAACCTCAGGGCGCGAACACCAATATGGTATTCATCAAAGTCGAACATAAACATAGAGCGCCGTTGCAAAGCTTTCTTAAAAAAGAAGGCATACTAATAGGCGGGCGTCCACCAACATTTCGCCTGGTATTACACCGGGATATCACGGAGGACGACGTAAATAAAACAGTTTCCAGTATTGCTAAGTTTTTTCGCGAAATTTCATATTAAGGCTTAGCTAATATTTCCAAAAAACAAGTATATTCGGCCGGAATAACACTGCTAGCAAAATGCAGCCAAAAAATGCGTAAGCTCCACAGACTAAGGAAATATCCTCTATCCTTATATCCATATCGATAAGTAGGCCAAAAACGGCGGGGCCAAGAGCGCTCGCAATAACTTGAATACCAGC
>CACOPQ010000078.1 GCA_902629125.1 uncultured Alphaproteobacteria bacterium | reverse complement strand
TGCAACTATATCTGCTGAGGTCGCCGCGCCCATATCAGCAGCTGGCATATTAGCCATTGTTGCCGCATCCAGTGTAGCTGGATCTATGTTATCACCAATAGGCATGTAAAGATCTCCTTAAAAAGAATTAGAGAGTTTGGATCACGAACCGAAGTGATGACCCAAAAAAAATGACACTTATATGGTAGTCTCTAAATCAAACATGAGTCTAGTGAGTTTTCTCACATTTAATTTTCAAAAAAAAGGCGGGGATTTAATCCCCGCCTTTTACAACGATTAGCCAGCGACTGGGTCGTCAGGTGGTGGTGGTGCATCAGCAGCTGGGTCTGGCGCAGCTGGCCCCGGATCAGGCGCAGTAGGCGCTGCCGCTGGATCAGGAGCCGGTGACGGACCCTGCGGCGCCGCAGCGTCGGTTGCCCCTCCAACAGCATCCGCAACTGGATCAAATGGCACCGGCCCTGGCCCGGTGTCTGGGCCGGGTTGAAACGCCTGATCTAACGGTGAACCTGTTTCAGGAGGTGTTCCAACAAAATTTGCACCAGGATCGATAAAACCCTCTACTGGTGGCGGCGCGAAACTAGGATCTTGTATTAACCCGCCATCAGGACCCGGTACTAAAGGCGCTCCCGGACCTGCAAAAGCACCAACGCCCAATTCATTACCGCCGACTGGGGGCAATGCACCCGGATCAAAAAAATCTGCTGGGGGTGCCGTAAAAAAATCCCCCCCCGGAGGTTGCGGTATTGTGAAACCTTCTGGGTTCGGGTCGGGAAGCCCGAATTCTGGTGGAGCAAATCCTCCACCTGCCGGATCGAATTGTGGTGCCGACGGCATACCCGGCTGATCCATTCCCGGCGTACCAGGCGGTGGCACAAAGCCTGGGACACCTGCTGCTGCTGGGTCCAACCCTACTGAGGTTGCCAGTGTTGAGAATGCTTCGAATCCTGGCATTCCTGCTTCTGGCGCTATAAATGCCGGGTCTCCAAAAGGCGGAGGCGGAAAGAAATTTGGATCGGCCGCCGCGCAAGAACCATCTGGACCAAATGCCATCGCACCTTCTTGCATCATTGCCGGGTTAACCATTGGGACCCCGCCCGGCCCTAGCATCATCGCATCGTTCAAGATAGGCGGCTGCACTAGGGTACCATCTGGACCCTGTGCCATAGCTGGGGCAGCGAAACCCTCGGGCATTCCTCCAGCAAAACCAGCCTCTAATGGCCCCTGGAATGCAGGACTTGCTGCAATTAGGGCCGGGTCTCCCAACAACGCGGGTCCTGCGTCCATCATTCCCTGAGCTCCAGCCATAGCAGCCAAAGGATCTGCCCCTGTAGCAACGGCGTCCGTAAAAGTGGCTTGTACAGACGTCATTGTATCCAAAAATGGCCCTGGCGCAGCTGGATCAATACCCATTTCTTGAGCAGCTGTTTCAGCAGCTGCCTTGCCTATTGCAAAGGCCTCAGCCGGAGATGAACCAGCCTGGATGGCTGCATCATATGCTGATCCCATTGCATTCGATATTAAAGAAGTTGCATCTCCGCCACCTATTCCTGGCTCCATTCCCATATTGGTTGCGGCTTGACCAGCCGCGCTGGTCATTGCAGCTGCGGGGTCTGTGCCACCCGCCACAGCATCGTTAAAAGTAGCTTGTGCAGTTGCCAAATTCGCTGCGACATCTGCAGCAGGAACTCCCATTTCGATAGCTACCTCCGTGCAAGCTGCCTCAGCTTGAGCAAATGCTTCAGCGGGGGGGACCCCGTCTGCAACTGCCTGTTGAAAAGTAGCGCTCATTACATCAGTAAATGCTGTTGGAGCGACTTCTGCCGCGGCTCCTGCGGCGCCTCCGTCTTCTACACTCATATCTTTACTCCCTTATTACTCGCCTATTGCTAACGTCATTAGGACGTCCCAAAAAACAATCACCTGAGATCTAACTAAATTAAAATTGCTCAGCATTTATGAGTCAAGTGCGAAAACTCACATGGAGCTGCCAAGGGCCCACGGCAAGTTCAGCTTCTTCCAAACAATATGTAGAAACCACTCAATCGAAACCCTAATAGTTAATTCCTGCTGCGTAAGAGTACAAACTGTCATGACTGAACCCAACAGAACACTTTAGAAACGGCTAATTTTCTTCTTAGAGATTCGCCAAATTTAAAAAACTGCTGTCCATTGATAATAATGTCAAACTTGATCCCACTATCTGTGGGCTT
>CACOPQ010000077.1 GCA_902629125.1 uncultured Alphaproteobacteria bacterium | reverse complement strand
CCAAATTTGTTAATCGAGCTGACGATGCCGGAATCATTCTAGTTGCCCTGCTCCTGATTTTCTTAATCGGGCTTGCCGCATAAATTTGTTTAGCAGCTTCAACGATGAGCACGCCTCCGAGATGTTTCAACCATCGAGAGCCAAGATCTTCAATCCCACTTGCAGATCTAAGCACAACCTTACGGGTTGACGGAGGTATGAATAAAGCTCTATCTATTTTCTCTGGTATAAACATGCCATCTCTCAACAATCGCGTTAGCTGAGAACTAGAGTATGGCTGTCCGAAGCCAAAAGGAGTACGATCAGTACGTGCCCAAACGCCACTCCGGCTTGGAACAACTATAATTAAACGACCATCGCCTCTGAGTATACGCCAAATTTCCTTGAGCATGGGCCTTAAGTGTTCTGTGCATTCCATACTATGTACAGCAATTATTCTATCGATCGATGAGTCCTGAAAGGGTAATTCATCATCTTCAGAAATGACCACTCTATTTAAACCATCAACCGGCCAGTATGTACCACCCTGTTGCGCAGGCATTAATGCCAGTACATTATCAGCCTCTGTAAGAAAGGGGCGTAGAAATGGCGTAGCATATCCAACACCCAAAATTGTTAGCCCATTTGCATTAGACCAAATTGCCCGTATTTTTCGCCGTATTAGGCGCCGGGTGACCTGCCCCAAACCAGTATTATAGAAGTTGGCGAGATCAACTGCGTCTATATACATACTGCTCCTGACTGAACAAATAGTTATTGGCTAATTAATTAAGTCGGTAACTTTTTACGACATCCAAATCGGGCTCAAATCCAAGTCCAATGCCATTCGGAACTTTAAAGCTTCCACCAACGGGATCAAAAATTTCTTTTGGATATAATGCTGCCTCTGGTTCAATAAATATCCGCTCTATCCAACCTGGACTCGCGATGCTTTGAGCCAAATGAAGTGTCGCTAGAAATCCAGGACCAAAATATGGCGAGTGAGGCATAATCTGGGTACCGAAAACTTCCGCCAATACGGATATTTTTCTGAACTCCGTAATCCCTCCCACTTTAGTTACACTCGGCTGCGCGAAGCTAACTGCCCCACTCCTCATCATTTTTTTAAATTCAAATGCGGTACAAGCATTCTCTCCCGCTGCTATGCGGACACCGGTGTCAGATGCTAGTTTTGCTAATGAGTCAAAATCCTCTGGCGGATTGATCGGTTCTTCCAACCAATGAATGTCAAATTCTTTCATTTTCAAAGCCATTATCCGAGCCTCTTCAGGTGTCCATGGGCAGTTTACATCAACCATCAAAAGGGTTTCCTCACCTGCTGTGTTACGCGCGATCCTAACCTCATCTATACCTATCTCATGAAGCTTGATTTTTTCGTAACCTAGAGTTTTGGCAAAATCTACGCGATCGGCGACACAGTCGGGATCTTCATAGCGAAACAAACTTGCGTATGCTGGCACATTCTTTACACAAGATGCACCCAAGAACTTATAAAGCGGCAAACCAGCAGCCTTAGAAGCTATATCCCAGAGCGCTATATCCAAACCAGATATAGCAAACATTGTAATACCGTAGCGACCAAATAAATGGAGCGCCTGCTGGAGTTCGCTATTAATATTGACTACATCCAGCGCATCCTTGCCAATAACACGTGGAATCACCATCTGCCTGAGGGCTTCTGCGACTGGCCTTCTGCACTGAAAACTAAAAGCGTCACCCCATCCTGTAATTCCACTGCTTGTCTCTACTTTAACTAAACAAAAGTCTAGTTTTCCCCAGTTTAAAAAGCCCACCTGATCCTTTTTGGATATACCTTTATCAAAAGGCATTTCCATTTCGATAACTTCGATATGCTCTATTTTCATGTTCTGTCCTCACCACTAACGCACCTTGGCTATTGGCGCCCTCCATTTATTAATGTTATCTTGTTTCAGATGTAAAGATTATTGGAGAACCATCAATGTCGCCATTTGAGATTATTGTCGTTCCTGCGCTTTCAGACAACTACATATATATAGCGCATGACAACTCAAATAAAACAACCCTTGTAGTAGACCCTTCAGAGGCCAAACCCGTTGTTGATGCTCTTAATGCACGTGGCTGGACAATTACCCATATTTTGAATACGCATCACCATGGCGACCATATCGGTGGAAATCAGGAGCTTTTGGATAAGTATAACCCAACACTAATTGGCCCTCAGTCAGAAGAGCCTAG
>CACOPQ010000076.1 GCA_902629125.1 uncultured Alphaproteobacteria bacterium | reverse complement strand
TGGCGGTTCTGCCGGCGCAGAGGAAATAAGAGAATTGATAGTTACTGGTAGCCCTGATAGATGGGATCCTTTAACGGAGCTATGTCTTTTATATGCTGCAAGACGAGACCACTGGTTAAAAGTAATTAAACCGAAGCTAGAGCACGGGATATGGGTTATATCTGACCGTTTTGCCGATTCAAGCATTGTTTACCAGGGATACGCGGGAGATATCGACATAGATACTGTACTCAATATTCACAACGTAGTCTTAGGAGAAGTTTGGCCAGATTTAACAATAGTATTAGATCTACCTCCGGAACTTGGTCTTGAGCGCAGTTATAAACGTGATACTGCCAATAAATCAAAAGACACGCGTTTTGAAAAACGTGAGTTGCACTTCCATAATTTGCTTAGAGAAGGTTTTCAATTTCTTCATAGTAAGTCACCTGACCGAATTTGTGTAATTGATGGAACTAAAACTATTAAAGAAGTTGAGATTGAAGTGTTTTCAATAATAAAAAACCGCTTTGTTGAGTTGATGTAGGCTAATACCCATGAAGATATTGGAGCCACGCGATACATACGAATTTATAGGTCATCAACAGAATGAACAGTTTATTTTGAAGGCATGGGAAAAAGACAAAATTCCTCACGCTCTTCTATTGTCAGGTCCTCGAGGCGTTGGAAAAGCAACTTTTGCATTCCGGGTAGCCAGATTTCTATTACATGCTGGCGACAGCCTTCAGAATAGTCAAAATGGTTTAGATTTTGGTCAACAAAGTGCGCACGGGACATTGACGGTTTCGGAAGAGACAATCGTTAGTAGACAGGTTGCCAATAATGCACATCCAAATCTCCTAGTGATCAAATGTTCTGAAAGTCCGCAAACAAAAAAAATTCGAAGTGAAATAATAATTGACGATCTCAAGCCATTGAAAAACTTTCTTAATTTAAAGGCCAGTAATGGTCGTTGGCGAGTAGTGGTAATTGATACAATAGATGATATGAACCGTAATTCTGCTAACGCAATTCTCAAACTTCTTGAGGAACCACCGGAAAAAGTCATCTTTATCTTAATTAACAATAGCGGGGGACGGCTCTTACCTACGATTAAATCGAGATGTCAATTACTCAAATTTGCGGCTCTTTCAAAAGATGATTTAGCTTTTGCTCTACAATCCTCAGGAGCGCATTTAGAGGGATCCGATCTAGATATTGTCTATCAATTAAGTTGTGGAAGTATGAGATTAGCTAAAGAAATTTTATCTTCTGATTTTTTGGAAATTTTGAATGATATTATAGGGCTAATATCCGGAGTTTGGTCTGTGTCTGTCGTTGATAGTGAAGCTATCTTTGAGAAATGGCAGAAATCAACTAAGCAGGATCCGACTGCTGTATTGGAAGATAAGATTTTGATTACAAAAAATTGGTTGTCTCATGGTCTAATTCAATACTATAGATCCAACGGAAGTTTCGTAGCAGCTCTCAAAAATGAAGAAATGGTTTTTGAAAGATTAATCAACACGCATGGCATTGAAAACTTACTAGTGCGTTTAAAAGACATTGAGCGCCTAGTTAGCAAAAGTAAAGGGCTCAATTTGGATAAAAAAGAGACATTTTTTACTTTTTTAAAACTATTAACGGAACAAGAAAACCCTAATTGAAAGTCTGCTGACTAGACTATAACGTAATTAAATATATGTTTTACTACTGGCTTGAGAACGATTTATGGAAGCGCCGAAATATTATTTAACTACACCTATCTATTACGTAAATGACGTACCTCATATAGGTCATGCTTACACTACATTGGCCTGCGATGCGCTAGCGCGATTTATGCGTTTAGATGGGTTTGACGTTCTTTTTCTTACAGGAACGGATGAACATGGCCAGAAAGTGGAAAAGGCTGCTGAAGCCCTAAAAATGGAACCACAAGCTTTCACTGATAAAGTTTCTAAAAACTTTAGAGACCTCCTTCCATTTATGAATATTAGCAATGACGATTTTATAAGAACCACAGAGGATCGACATAAGGTCTCAGCCCAAGCTATCTGGCGCCGTTTAATGCAAAATGGTCATATTTATTTAGATAAATATTCTGGCTGGTATTCTGTACGAGACGAAGCTTATTTTGCCGAAAACGAATTAATTGATGGCAATGCACCGACTGGTGCTCCAGTGGAATGGGTTGAGGAACCAAGTTATTTTTTCGATTTGTCTAAGTGGCAAACAAAAT
>CACOPQ010000075.1 GCA_902629125.1 uncultured Alphaproteobacteria bacterium | reverse complement strand
GATCGGTGAACGACAATTGACAGATTGCTTTTATTTTCATACTGAATGCGTTGTAGTTAAGTTTTGCAGGATGAGTTCGGAGAAAACTATTTGGCTCTCGGATTAAATTATCCCAGTGAACATAATATTAATCGGGGGAAGAATGTCTAAACAAATTCTCGATATGTCGGCTAACGAAATTGCAAAAGAGGTGGGAAGTAGGAAACTAAGTGCTTTTGAAGTAGCATCAGCATTCCTTGAAAGGATAGAAGAGGTAAATCCTGTCATAAACGCTATATGCACGGTTAGCGATACGATATTGGAAGAAGCTCGCGCCATAGACGAGCGAATAACGTCTGGAGGCGATCCCCGTCCGCTGGAAGGCGTACCTTTTTTAATAAAGGATATTTTGCAAACTAAGGGTGTTAGAACGACATTTGGTTCCTTGTTGATGGAAAACGATATCCCGGATGAAGATACAATTTCCGTCGAAAGATTAAAAGCAGCGGGGGGCATATTGTTGGGTAAAACAAATACTCCCGAGTTTGCCCACGATATTAATACATCGAACAGAATATTCGGAACCACGAGAAACCCCTGGAACGTTAATGTCACGGCAGGAGGATCTAGTGGAGGAGCGGGTGCGTCAATTGCTGCTGCTATGGCACCACTGGCCATTGGCACAGACCTAGGAGGCTCGATTAGAATACCCTGTTCGTTCAATAACTTAGTTGGGCTGCGTCCAACTCCTGGTAGGATACCTTTCTATCCTACAGATTATGGTTGGGATACTCTGGTAGAGCATGTTCAAGGACCGATGGTAAGGTCTATATCGGATATTGGTCTAGCCATGCATGTATTATCAGGTCCGGACGAACGAGATCCGAGTTCTTTGCCAAATGATGGAAAAGATTTCTTAGCTGCAGCAACAAGTAATTTCCCTTCTAGGCAGACGGGGAAAATTGCTTATGCGGGGAATCTAGGTGGCGTGGTACCTTTAGATCCTGAAGTTGAAAGTTTGGTTAAGTCTGCTGTAAGACGATTTGAGGAACTTGGTTTTTCCATTGAGGAGGATTGTTTTGATACGTCCAGCATTAAAGAAATAGTGACAGGGACCAGAGGTTTTGGAATGGTTGCTCGTTATGCGGATAGATTTGATGCTCATAGTGAATTGATGACCGATCAGTTAGTAGGTCAAGTATCTGCAGCATTACAATTGTCGGTCCGCGATGTCGTAAAATCAGAAAAATTAAGAACCCAATATTGGCATAACGTAAGGAAGTTTATGCATCAATACGATTTCATTGTTGCTCCAGCGGTTGGCGCTCCTCCGTTTAGACTTGATGAACCCTTCCCTAGTCATGTTGGCGGAGAGCCTGTGGAACGGTTTCAAGATGTATTTCTTGCAACATACGTCTTCAGTGTGACTGGCTTGCCGATGATCTCCCTACCATGCGGTATCACGCGGGATGGAAGACCAGTTGGCATGCAAGTTATTACAAAGAGATTTTGCGATGACCAAGCTATCACTTTGGGGGCAGCTTACGAGAAAGTGGCAAGCGAATTTTTCTGTCGGCCAGAGGTGGACCTATCTGATGTGAGACCCGTGAGCGACGACCTTAATACTCCAAATGTCTTTATGGGAAAAACATCTTAATAGCATGTTCTAGCGTTAAAAATAGTGTTTAAGCCACAAACAAAAGCCAAGTGTGATTTATAATCAATAATATTTCTATTTTTTGACAGACGGAATCTACTCCGCCGCTACCGAAGATGGGTTGCCTATTAACTCCTCTAAGCATTGATCATCTAAAGCTGTGATAGGTGCAAAATTTCTATGAGCAATCCATTCGGCTCTCTTGAACCTTGTTATGTGGTTATCCGTTCGGCAGAGTGAGAGGTAAACAATAGTTCGCGGCAATGGACTGATGTTTGGTGGACTGGCGTGAACGAGAAGTGAAGAGAACATGATCACGCTGCCTGCGGGACCAATTGGTGCTACGCAACCTCCTTCGTCTGATAGCTGTTGAACAGTTTCCCTGTCTAGGGTCCAAAGTGGATAGCTGGTAGTTTGAACATCGTGACCTGCTTCTATAACTCCAATCCTGTGGCTTTTAGGAAGAAAGATAAGAGGCCCATTAGCCCCTGAAACATCATCTAAAAATACGGCTATGTTCATTGCGCGTGGCTCGGGCATGCCGTCATCTCTGTGCCAGACACCAAAATCTTGGTGCCATTGCCATACATCGCCGTCAAAAGGAGCTTTGGC
>CACOPQ010000074.1 GCA_902629125.1 uncultured Alphaproteobacteria bacterium | reverse complement strand
AATCATGGGTTTATTGATGCTAGCCGCTGTCAAAGGGACGACAATTCGAATAACAGCAAATGGCGGTGACGCATCACAAGTTTTAGAAGAACTTACCCGCTTAATTGATAATAAATTCGATGAAGAATAATTCACTTATTCAGAAACAAAGTTCAAAAGAGCAAACAGTCTTTCTTGGCTCTGGAATCTCTATGTCAGCGGCTATTGGAAAGGCACATGTCATAAACTCGGGATTAAGTCAGGTTCCTAAGTACCATGTTGCCAAAATCGACATTCCCGACGAGCTTAAAAGATTTAGAAATGCCGTAGCTAAAGCTCAAAAACAAATAGTGCGGCTTAAAGCCAAAACAGGTTCACTTACTGACGCCACCGCAGAGGAACTGGAACTGCTTCTAGACGCCCACGCCGCAATGCTTGTCTCGACCCGATTGCTGTCGGGAATAGAAAAGAATATAGCTGAATTAAACGTTAATGCCGAAGCGGCTTTGGAGATAGTTGTGGAAGAAGTTGCCCAGGGTTTTGAAAAAGTTAAGGATGCTTATCTGGCTGCAAGGGTTCAGGATATAAAAGATGTAGGATCCAGGATACTCCGACAACTCATGAAGACGCCTTATCAGGTTTATTCTAAAATACCCAAAGGATCTATAATTGTCGCTCAAGAATTAAGTCCTGCAGACACAGCTTTAATGGACCCTGCTAATATCGCCGGGCTTGTCACCGAACAAGGTGGTTCAGATGGACATACAGCCATAATGGCGCGGTCATTAAACATACCCGCAGTACTTGGGGTTACAAAAATTATATCAAAAATATGTGATGGCGATACAATCATTGTTGATAGTGACAATGGGCGTGTAATTGATCTTGAGAGGTAAAGTGATAAAGCCGAGGTAATTATAATGGCAATTACAACTGCTATTATAAGCTCTTTTTGATATGAGTTAAACGCGACATTAATATTTTTGTCATCCGAGGAAAGAAGCAAAACGCCTAAGACCGGTTTATATTTCTTTCGAATAGGCATTGCCACCGTCAATAGTTTTCGTCCAGTTGTCGTCGCCTTGACAGTTTTTATAGAAGATCCGCGAAGTGCGGAAATCACTTCAGGAAATGCACGAGCCAATTGAAGGGTATGTTGTTGATAATTTGGGACATATTGTTGAGTGGTAGAGTAAAAAAAGTCTTGAAAGAACTTACCTAAAAACCTTTGAAAGAAAATATTAGGTGAGACCGAAGCTAGTGGTTTTGTCGTGACCGACGGGACCCTGCCCGGGAGTCTATAGCTGTCGGCTAAGAGTTCTCCTCCAGTGCCAAATACTCGCGATCTAGCAAGTGATTCTAGAGCTGATCTGTCTATCACGTTTTGAACGGCAGTGATGGAAAGATAATTTTGAGTTCCAGGATTTCTGGCGACGGCGACTTCGCTAAGAGCGTTTGCAAACAAGGTGGCTTGCCGTTCCAGGCCTTCTAGTTCATTTTGAATAAGGCTGTCTTCATAACGATCTAGGTGAAGCACGGCTGTGAAGACGACAAATATGGCAATCACGTTAATTGATAATATTTTTATGGTGAGTGGTGAAACTCGTCGCTTTCTTGATGACGATCTTTTTTCTTTTTTCCGGATGAGATTATAAATAAACATTGGAGGTTAAACTCTCAAAAACTAAACTCCTACGCGTCTTATGAATTTTGCCTATTTTTATATCTGTAACCTATGCCGTAGAGTGTTTCTATTTCATCGAAATTTTTATCAAGGTTTTTGAATTTTCGTCTCAGACGTTTTATGTGACTGTCAATTGTTCGATCATCCACGTAGATAGTTTCCCCATAGGCTGCATCCATAAGTTGATCCCGTGTTTTTACAAGACCTGGTCGCCTCGCAAGAGTTTCGATTAAAAGGAACTCGGTAACCGTCAGGTTTAATTCTGATCCCCTCCAGTTGCAGAGATGTCTGGTTGAGTCTAGCAGTAAATGGCCTCTTATAATTCCTGTGCTATAGTCACCAGCGGTGTCGTCACTGTTAAGTTTCTGGCGGCGAAGTAATGTCTTAATTCTCTCAAGCAACAGTCTTTGAGAAAAAGGCTTTGTAATGTAATCGTCAGCTCCCAAACGCAAACCTAATAATTCGTCTACTTCATCATCTTTTGAAGTTAAAAAAATCACTGGTAGAGTGCTTTTCTTTCTAATTTTTTCAAGTAATTCCATGCCGTCTAATCTTGGCATCTTAATATCTACAACGGCGAGGTCTGGGGGTGTTTGACTTATTCCAAGGACTGCGTCTTCGCCGTCTTTATAGGTCTTCACG
>CACOPQ010000073.1 GCA_902629125.1 uncultured Alphaproteobacteria bacterium | reverse complement strand
GCGCTGACCGGCGTACTCGCATGATTTGGTACTCTTCCATGGGTTGGTCGAAGGCCACTAATCCCGTTGATGGACGCTGGCAATCGCACCGACCCACCTGTGTCTGACCCGAGCGCGCCCACACACATGCCGGCTGCTATAGCAGCGCCCGACCCACCGCTGGAGCCCCCCGGGATTCTATCCGCATTCCAAGGGTTTCTGCATGGAGGATTTACTGTATTATTCGATCTTATCCCAAAAGCGAATTCGTGCATGCTCGCTTTTCCTATCATCACCGCACCTGCCTTGAAGAGACGCTCAACAACGGCGGCATTCTGATTCGGCACATAATCATTGAAAAAAACAGACCCCGAAGTTGTCCGGACTCCAGCCGTCTCAATATTATCCTTAACAGCTATAGGAATTCCGTGCAGCAACCCCAACCATCTTCCTTCTTCCATGGCTTTGTCTGCTTCATCGGCTTGTCTTAAAGCGTCTTCAGCAGTAACCGTGATCATCGAGTTAATTTTGTCTTCATTTTCTGAAATCGAATCTAAACAAGTTTCTACCATTACGCGGGAACTCTTCTCATACATCAGAATTATCCTCCCTTCATTCTTACGGTTTTAAGATACGTCATCTTTTTCAGCAGATGTTGGCTCTTTCAAGAATTGTGTTAGAACACCCACGACAACTGGCAATCCTGCCAAAGTTAGCAATATAAACTGGTAATCTCCAAATAAATCGAAGGCTATACCAAGCGGCAATGGTCCTAGGGAGGCCCCTACTACTCCAATCATTTGCCCAGTTCCCTGAATAGAGCCAATATGTTTACGTCCAAAGTATCTTGGCCACATGTAACCAAATAGTGTGATATTGAAAGCGTTATTCAAGCCGAAAATTATAGCATAGATCATGGCAGTTAAAAGATCACTAACGAAAGCCATCGAAACCAGAGATCCAAACAATGTAGCTAGCGCAACCAAAAACACCCTTGGGGTTGGATATTTGTCTAAACTGCGACCAACAAAAGGTTGAGTGATAACCGCAACTGTAGCCGACAAGGGAAACATCCAAGCGGCTATGACGGGGCTTAATCCTTGATGCTCAAAAATTGGAACCTGAAAGAAGTGCAAAGCCGTCACAAGCATGGAGAGCGTGCAAAGGCCTGCAGCAACAATATAAAAAGTAGATGTTTTTAAAGCTTCATTGAGGGTAAAACCGAATTCTGCGGAGTGCCTGCCAACACCAGAATCGTCGTTTGCCAATTCCTCTTTGATACCGTCGGGGTGTAGATTAAGTGCCTCTGGGGAATTATGTAATAAGATAAAAATTAGCGGCAACATTAAAAGCCAAGTCGAAACGCCCAGCCAAAACCAAGCCTGACGCCACCCAACTTCCTCTATAAGCCATTGACACACTGGGGGATGGATAGCCATAGAAACGGCAAAGCCAAGCAGCATTAATCCCATTGCAACCCCACGTTTCCGGCTAAACCAATGGGAGATAACATTTGTACAATTCAACATTAAGGAACCCTGGCCGAGGAAACGGAGAGCGCCAAAGCCCATAGCTAACCATATCAGGCCCGGAGCAAAACCGAAAGCGATGCAGGCAAACCCCAAAAGCACAACAACCGTTCCCATGACACGACGAGCCCCATGCATATCAACAAATCGTCCAACCATGGGGAGCCCCAGTGCCGCAACTAAGGTCGCCAAACCATACGCAGATGAAATCGCTGTAGCACTTAATTGTAGATCTTTTGAAATTGGACTAATGAACACACTAAAAGTATGTGATTGACCGGGACCGCTTACAAAAATTCCGACCCCAGCGATTAGAAGAATAACCCAGCCGTAAAATATGTAATTGCTTACTGACTTAACAATTTTCTGCCGCAAGTTTTCTAAGGTCATTTGATAGTCCTATACTTTTATATTTATGGATTGCCACAGGTATTTTCGCATCCATGTGATTTTGCATAGCAATAATTCAGCGGCAGGATGTTTGGGGTCCGGTATATTTTTTCAGCCAAGATTATTTTGAATGATTTCTTTGAGGTCAGTTGGGATTGGCGCAGCTCGCCTCGTATTTGGGTTAAAAAATACTTCCGTCACAGATTGCGATGCATGGATTTCTAACGTTTCAACATTAATCATGCGCTGTGAAAATGTGACACTTTTGTTTCCGCATTCCACAACACCACCTTCTATTTTAAAAAGACTACCGGCCTGTATCTCTTTCTGGAAATAGGTCGTTGTTGATGCTGTCACGGTATGAAGACCTCGCTCTTCCATTGCTTTCCAGTTAACCTTCAATTTTGGCCATAAGTGAAACATACCATCGTCAAAAAAATGAGCGTACCAGCGAACGTTCATATGATGAAACTGATCGCAGTGCCAGGGGAAACAAACTCCAGTGTTCGTTTCAACCCAATTTGATGCAGGCCTAATACTACGGGGCAAT
>CACOPQ010000072.1 GCA_902629125.1 uncultured Alphaproteobacteria bacterium | reverse complement strand
TCTCCGCCAGTTATCCAAAACCAGCGCTTTATGATACCAGCCAAGTTGAAAAAGCTTTGATATATTCGGTTGTTAGACAAGAAAGTAATTTCGACCCTCGAGCTGAAAGCTACAAGGGCGCATTAGGATTAATGCAACTGATGCCTGCAACAGCCAAGTCAGTTGCAAAAAGCTTACACATTGATTTTAATCAGGAAAGATTAACAAGCGACCATAATTACAATATTAAGCTCGGCGCTAGTTATCTTAGATCTCTAATTGAAAAATATGAAGGAAGCTACCCACTTGCGATAGCCGCATACAACGCTGGCCCGCATAATGTAAATAAATGGATAAAAAGATTGGGAAACCCAATTCAAAACGACGTAGATCTTATTGACTGGATCGAGAGAATACCATTCGGGGAAACTCGAAACTATGTTCAAAGAGTTTTAGAAAATTTGACTGTATATAGGGAATTGATTTCTAAAACTCGTCCTAACTAAGTGATACCTATTACGCAGACGTATAAGCACTCAATCCCAATAGCGCGCGTCGCCGCAACCAGGGACTAGGTCGATAGCGATCGTCACCTGTAATCTCTTGCATAGTTTGCATTATACCGAAGGCATCCTTTACGCCCAGATCGTCAATTATTTCTAATGGGCCCATCGGATAATTTAAGCCTAACCGCATCGCTAAATCGATATCCTCTGGGCTAGCCAATTGAATATTAGCCATCTCACACCCTAGATTGCCTATCATTGCCCTTATTCTCTGAGATATAAAACCAGGCGAGTCCTTTATAGCCGTTACTTTTCTGCCGTTATTACAGATCAGTCCGGCCACAGCATCTAAGTTCTCCAAATTAGATCCGGGGGACGTCATCAGAGTAACTCTGCGAGAGAGGTCACCTGTTGTGTCAATCGCAACAAGCCTCCGATGATCTAGTTGGTTGATACTAGCAAAAGTCGCACAGTCCGTTCCCAAAAGCGATACAACAATTGGGCTAATATCATCGTCGGAGGCTGTCATATTACAGCCAGCAAATATATCAGAAAAAATATCGTGTTCTGATAAAAGAACAATTTTTTCAGCTCCTTCGCCTTTAACTTCATAATCCGGACTCGGAGCGTCAATCATTTCCCCGTCACTATTGTATCTATAGTTTCCCTGTCCCGTTTTTCTGCCAAATCGACCTGCATCAAAAAGCGACTTATGGTAGGGAACCGTTCTAATTCTGGGATCATAAGAGTTTTGCTCGTGCATTATAAGTGAAGCCGGATAATTGATATCAACACCGGTAAGGTCCATTAATTCAAACGGTCCCATCCTGAAGTGAGCACAATCACGCATAACGGCATCAACCTCAGCTGGATTTGCGACTCCTTCATGAAGTATGTGCAATGCTTCAGTAGTAAATGCACGTCCACCAGTGTTAACTAGGAATCCCGGCGCATCTCTTACGACAACCGGTGTTCGTCCCATACGTTTTCCAAGATTTGTTAAACCCTCAATAACCCAATCATCCGTCGAGGGCCCCTTGATTACTTCAACAAGCCTCATTAATGGAACTGGATTGAAAAAGTGTAGTCCTGCAAAACGATTTTGATGTTCGCAGTACCGACCTAGCGAAGCTATTGGAAGAGAAGACGTGTTGGATGCTATAATGCAATTTGGCGCAACCCAGTTCTCGATCTCTTTAAACACGTCAAGCTTGACCTCAATATCCTCAAAAACTGCTTCTATTACAACATCGCATTTTTTAAATTCCGAGAAATCTTTAGCAAGAATAAGGTTCTGTTTAATGTTTTCCAGAACGTTTTTTTCGAGGCGGCCTTTTTCTACATTTCTCTCCAATCGCCCAAAAATTAAGTCTTTAGCGTGATTAGCACTCTCTGGCTTAGCATCAAATAGAACAACCTTCATGCCACCTTCAAGAGAAACCTGCACAATGCCTTGCCCCATTGCGCCGCCTCCGACAACCCCTATCAAGAGGTCATCGGACTTCGTATTTAGCTCCATATCAGACACGCTCTATTATAGTTGCCATCCCTTGGCCTACACCTATACACATCGTGCATAGTCCGTATCTTCCGCCAGTTTCCTCAAGCTCCTGCGCAGCTGTTAATATTAACCTAGCCCCGGATGCACCAAGCGGATGGCCTAATGCAATGGCTCCTCCATTCGGATTAACCCTTGGATCATCGTCTTCTACGCCAAGTTCTCTCATTGTTGCCAATGCTTGACTGGCAAAAGCCTCATTTAATTCTATGACGTCCATATCGGAGATTTTTAAGCCAGCACGATCGAGGACTTTCTGTGAGGCGGGTGCGGGTCCTATTCCCATAATCCTTGGCTCAACCCCAGCAGTGGCACAAGCAACGACCCTTGCCCTAATCGTCAAGCCATGCTGTTTTGCTGCATCTTCACTCGCAATAATCATTGCTGCTGCCCCATCATTTACACCGCTTGCATTTCCTGGCGTAACACTGCCACCTTCCTTTCTG
>CACOPQ010000071.1 GCA_902629125.1 uncultured Alphaproteobacteria bacterium | reverse complement strand
ACTCCATAAAAAAAATGGAGTAAAGATATTAGTATCAACAAGCTTGGTAGAACTTTTAGAAAAGCATGGGAAAGTCTGCGGCGCGCGTTTTGATAATGGTGCTGAAATAAAGGCCAACTTGGTGATTTGCGGCATAGGTATACGACCTAATCAACAATTAGCCGTGGATGCAGGGCTAACCGTGAATGATGGAATTGTTGTAACCGAGTCGTGTCTAACATCTGATCCTAATGTTGTGGCTGCAGGCGATTGCGCTCGCTTTCCATACGAGGGAAATCTTATAAGATTGGAGTCAGTCCAAAATAGCATTGATCAAGCGGAAGTTGCTGCGGCTACACTGTTTGGAAGCAAAATGGCGTACAGACCCTATCCTTGGTTTTGGTCAGACCAATTTGATGTGAAACTCCAAATAGCTGGTTTAAATGTTGGGTTTAATCGTACACTTACAAGACTGGGAGACCGCCCTGGGGCAGAGTCGACTTGGTACTTCAAAAATGAAAAATTATTAGCAGTTGACGCAATTAATGATGGAAAAAGTTTTTTGATAGCTAAAAAACTCCTAAAAAGCGAAAATAACCCGGAAATCAGTAAGCTCGAGGATCCTTCTTTTGATGTTAAAGCTCTCCTCTAGACGGTAGATTTTAAAAATGAATCCGTGTTTGGAATAAAAAGGATAAAAATTTGCGTTTATATTACTCGCCAAATTCCTGTGCTTTGGCCTCGCATATAATTCTTGAGGAGGTTGGTGTAGATTATTCGCTAGAGCTAGTCGATTTTACGAAAAGTGAGCAGAAAAAACCAGATTACCTGAAGGTCAATCCAAAAGCGCGGGTCCCCGCCCTACAAACTACAGATGGAATAATAACTGAAACGCCTTCCATTCTGTTTTTTCTAGCTCAAAGTTTTCCAAGTAAAAACTTAGCTCCATTGGACCAACCTTTCAGACTTGCGCAAGCTCAGGAGTTTAATAGTTATTTATGTTCAACGGTTCACGTCGCTCATGCTCATCTGAGCAGAGGAGCGCGGTGGTCTGATGATGAGGCAGCGATTGTGTCAATGACAGCGAAGGTGCCGGAGAACGTAGGAAATTGCTTCCAACTTATAGATGAAAAGATGATCAAAGGACCGTGGGTGCTCGGAGAGCACTTTAGTATTTGTGATGCTTATTTGTATACTTTAACTCGTTGGTTAGAGCGTGATGGTGTAGAGAGAGAGAAGCTTCCCAATATAGATTCTCATTTCCAAAAGATGGAAAAGAGGTCATCAATCCAGCGTATTATCCATTATCACGAAAACTAAATACAACTTCGAATTAAACGCTAGACTTTGCAACAGCTGCTGCAGTGAGCTCGTGAATATAATTATCTTCTAAGCCTAGTTTATTTAGGCTACTAAGCGTTTTTTGATAATAGTCCAAACATGTACCATATTCGCCATGGGCATTTGCGATGGCAGAAATAAGATTATTTTTTGAAATGCGTTTAATAAATAATTTGTGATCGTGATTAACTGCAAAACATAAAGCCATGATTTCTTTTGTTGCCGTTGTTACAGGTAACCAAGTTGGTTTATACAGACCAGCCGGCATCTCTCTTCGCCATAAGTTAAGGAGATCAATTTCTAATCGAGATTGGGCAATTCTAAAAATTAACCCATGACAAGAACTTCTTTGCGCCTTGTCTAAAGCGAATACAATCCCGGGTTGTTGTTTTGAGCCTCTTGCGGTTAATGTCCATAGGCAAGGTTTTCGCGCCCAACCTTTTACCGTGCCAGTAAGTGTGACCTCTGGTTCAAAACATGGCGCCCACATAAGAGCGCCATATGCAAAAACCCAGATTTCTTTCAGATATTGATTTTGCCTAAGTGTTTTTTCCAGACTGTTTTTAAGCTTTTCGTCAGAGAATTGGTTCATTTGAACTACTCATTGTTTAGCTTAGTCTGCTTTTAGTAGGTTCGTCATTGCTTCCTCGACTTCATTTACAGTTAGCTTTGTGACTTTTTCGCCTGCGAGAACCTTGATATTTTCTCCTCTTGGGGCGGCCTTATCTGGGAACGAGCCAAGGCCAAACAGAGCTATCGTTGGACATCCTGAAAGGGCTATCAAATGCATTGGTCCGGTATCATTCCCAATACAAACTTTTGCTTTTCTCGCCAATGAAGATATTTGAAAAATAGTCGTTTTCCCAATTAAGTTGATGGCTTTTGGACATCGCTTTTGAATGGCATTAATGATATCTAGGTCATCATGCCCACCAATTAAAACAGGAGTGATTTTATTACTAATTAAGGCATCAGCAATATAAGCAAAGTTTTCTGATGGCCATCTTTTCACTTTCATCTTAGGCGAACTTCCTGGAACAATAAGGGCAAAGCTAGGAGGCAGACCAAATAGATCTGTTTCACCCGTCATAAAAGATAAATCGGGGTTGGGTACTTCTTTTATTCCTGCAATAGCTAACTGTTCTCGATGTCGATCTTGCGTGTGCTTAAGTGTTGGCCGGTCGTAATG
>CACOPQ010000070.1 GCA_902629125.1 uncultured Alphaproteobacteria bacterium | reverse complement strand
AGGTTCCACGTGCGGTTCTGCGTCTGGCATCAAAATGGCTTATGCTGCTTTAACGAAGGGCCTGACAGCGATTGCAATAAATTCAATGGTAACTGCAAAACGTCACAATGTTCAAAATGAATTTCTAAATGAACTTAAATTCAGTCAGGAGAGCCTGTTAGGGCATCTAGAAAGGGGGCTCCCAAGCATGTGCCCAAAAGCTTATCGATGGGTTGGCGAGATGGAGGAGATATCAAAAACACATGCAGAACTGAATCTTCCAAAGAACCTATTTGAGGGTGCCGCGGATATTTACCGCCTTGTGGAGACATCCCCACTTGGAAAGGAAATAGTCGAGGACAGAAAATTAGGCACCTCAGCGGAAAATGTTGCAGATGTTTTGGCCGGTTTTTTGGAAAAATAGTATAAGAAATGAGCACAAAAAGGAAACAGCTTCATTCACTGCATATATCGTGATTTAAGATGCGAAATATAAAAACTTGGGTCCAATGGAAAACCTGTTGCCCGTTTTATTATTTCATCAGTAGAATAATAACTCCCCCAGGAGTGAACATGTTCTCGTAACCAATCTAATAAATCAGAAAAATCACCCTTCTCCAATTTAGTTAGTATTTTTGGTTCATCTTCTAACGCCGCCGAGAATAGTTGAGCCGCCGCCATGGCGCCTAGGGTATAAGTTGGGAAATACCCAAACGCCCCATCGTACCAGTGAATATCTTGCAAACACCCGTCGCTATCATTTGTTGGTCTAAAGCCAAAACTCTTCATAAACATGTCATTCCAGGCTGCCGGCAAGTCTTTTATAGATAACTCACCACTTAAAAGGGACTGCTCAAGCCTATATCTAAGAATTACGTGAAGGGGGTAAGTTAGTTCATCTGCATCTACTCTTATAAAATTAGGAGTGATTCTTAAACATTTCTGGTATAATGCTGAAGCTGACCACTCTTTCCCTGAAACATCGAACTCATCAGCAATAACCGGAGCCAAGAACTCAAAAAATTCGCGGGAACGGCAAGCCTGCATCTCTAATGCTAAAGACTGACTTTCATGAAGCACCATGCCCCTTGCTTTCCCTACGGGCTGCCCTCTCCACTCTATTGGTAGCCCTTGTTCATACAAGGCATGTCCTGTCTCATGAATAACACCCATAAGACTACTTGCCCAATCTTGCTCATCGTATCGAGTAGTAATGCGAACGTCGTCCGGTATACCCCCCGAAAAAGGATGTGCGCTCTTATCGAGCCGCCCCTTTTGGAAATTAAATCCCTGCTGTTCCATGAGTTTCAAACCAAGTTTCTTTTGTTTTTCCTCTGTTACTTGGAAAGGGATAGAGGCATACTCGGTTTTTGCCTGATGCTCTAAAACATTCTTAAGTAGTTGGATCAGTTTTGGCTCTAAATAGTTGAAAGTTGCATCTAAATTTTCTGACTTGGCGCCCGGTTCATATTCATCCAGCAGCGCGTCATAGGGTTGCATATTGAACTTATCCGCTTTGATAGCGGCAATTTCTTTTGTAATCTCAAGCAGTTCACCAAGCGGATCAGCAACCAAGTCGAAATTGCTATCCTTTCGAGCTATTCGCCAAATACTTTCGCAGTTATGCCGCGCTCGGGAATGTGAATCGACAATCTCCGTTGATAAGGCCGTAGCATTCTTGTACACCCGTTCTATCTCACGGACATTTGCTCTTTGCCAATCCGTTAATACTTCAGGGTCTATTTTAGCCAACAAATCGGCAATCAAATTCGAGGTTATCTCCTCATGCCTCAAAACTGATAACGTAGCGATTTGCTCAGCTCGTACATCACCTGCTCCACTCGGCATGATTGTTTGGCTGTCCCATGAGAGCAAAGAAATTGCACCTGAGAGACTTGAAATCCGTTTCCATCTATTTTCTAATTCGCCATAATCGTCAGATGTCATCTAAGTTTTCGTCAGTTCTGTAGTGGTAAAGGAAGTAGATAATTAGCAGTGAAATTGCTAAAAAATACCAAGTTAGCGCATATTGAAGGTGTTCGTTACGAATTTCTACGTCTTCACTAGCGCCGATAGGCAACCTGTAAGGACCTGGTTTTCGAAATTGATCAATAAAATAATTAACGGTAGGGCCCAGCTGTCTGTGCATTGCCATTTGTTGCGTATTTACGTAAAGCCAAACCTCATTTCTCGGTTCATTCTCAGGGACAAAATAACCTTTTCTCTTATCCTCTCGTATAATACCCTCTACCAAAATATTTCCCCCAACTAATGTCTCTTGCCGTGTATTTCTCATTCTGAGTTTTTCGGGTATCCAACCTCTATTAACCAGGATAATTTTTCCATTCGACATCTTAAGAGGAGTTATTAAGTGGAAACCAGCGGTTCCTTCAAAAGGTTTACCTGTAATAGCGAACTCTTTTTCATGCAGAAAGGTACCCACCACCGCAACTCTTTTGTATCGCCATCTTTCTATATTTTTAAGTAAAATAGGCGCATCAATTGGTTTACCTGAAATCCTTTTTTCAACAGTTTCGATGATGGAATTCTTCCAATTCATTCGATGCACTTGCCAACTGCCAAGTGCAATGAGAATGATAAGTGAAGGAATTGTAAATACTGTTGGCCAGAGGGTTGGCTGAAAGCGGCGCTGCGACATTTATAGGTTTTTAGTCCTTAGTGTAAAAGGTGTTAATCCCAGACCGTTTCTGCCTAAGATTATTTATTCTGCACCGGCGCCTCTTAAGATATAACCCTGTTAATTATTATCCTATCGAGGCAGAGGTTTTGTCCGATAAATAAAATTGACCAGACGAGTAGCAGATAAGTAAAATCGTGCGGTAGAGGTTATACAACTACTTGTTCTAGCCTC
>CACOPQ010000069.1 GCA_902629125.1 uncultured Alphaproteobacteria bacterium | reverse complement strand
TCAGCAGACCCAACGTAAGAAGCTTGAGCGGTCTTTTTTATTGACCATACTCGCGTTTCCGTTTCCCCGTCACCGAAAATGAAATCTTCCGTTAAAGTCAGTGTCTTACCGTTCCAAGTCCCGTCAATATCTACGGTGAACTGCCGCCTTACATTGCCAAAGCGATCTTCGAATATTCCAGAGGCAAATGTCTTACCAAGAAAGTACTGTTCCAATACCAAATTGGGTTTTTTTTGAGAAACGTCGGTAATCGTCATTGTTGAACAACCCGTTAAAAAAAGAATGCCGAAGGCGATAAAAAGAGTTCTCACGGTAATAGCAATTTATAAGTTGAATTAACTAGATTTATACGGATTTCGGGAGATGACAGATCACTTAACGTTTAAATAATTTGCCGCGTACTCTACGGCAACTTGTGTCAAATATTTTAGAGAGTTTTCGGAAATTTTAAAATCTATTCATTTAGATGTCCCCCCACGTGGCCGCGGATACCAGTCTTCATCAGCAACCTCTTCTTTTGAATTACCAACCGTGTAGCTCAAGACACTTCTGCTACCAAGGCTTTCTACAGTAAACCACTGTTGCTTCGGAACGCGTTTACATTCGCCTGGGCGGGCAAGAATGCTCGCGTTTGCATCGTGGCCGTTTGGTGAGATTGTGACCACGACCGGGTCCCCCTCATCAAGCGTTAGTGCAAACTCTTCGCTCCGCCGCCGCCAGCTAATCCAATGATCTCGGTCTAACGTTTCTTTCATTTCTCAATCTCCAACCAAAAACTCAAGCCCTTTCTGTTTCTCTTCAAACGCAAAAAACGATTTTTGTAATCCAATCGCCTTGGTTAGCCGTAAAAGAGTTATATAAAACAATGGAAGAAAATATCGATGTCACGCTTTAAATTTTTCAAACAGTTTTTCTTTGCCTGTTTCTTAGCTTTATCTTTCATGGCCGTTCCTGCGTCCGCGTATCATTCAACTGGTAAAGATTTGGGAGTTGGTGCGGTGCAATGCTCTTACATACTTGCCTACCAGGAAAATCCAAAAGCTCAAGAAGACATACGAACGTGGGTTAAAAAGTTTGTCGATCAGGTGAATGAGAAGATGTCGTCGGAAAAGGCGCAGACAGAAAAGCCAAAAGTGGTCCTCAGCCCTGAATTACAATGGTTTGCTACACTCTTATACTGCGGGTTAGACCCTAACCAACCACTTGTTAGGGCGACAATGCGTATGATCGATGCCGAATGGGACAAAATGCAGGAGAAAAAGGAGCAACCTTCTTAAATCTTCCGTTGTGGCGAATGGCACCCTTTTAAATGTATTAGCTGATAAACTGTAGGAGTGGGAAGTGCTGAGCATGCTAAACTCGCGTCCATCATACTGGCTAAATATTACAGTACGCCTCTTTACTGTTTTCTTTATTGCGACGTTGACATTTATTTGCGGGGCTCTAGCAACAGAAACAAGCATTAAACGCATCGGGCCTCCCTTAGAACATCCTTGGGGCCTAACCTCATTAAACAGCGAGCAAGTCTTGGTTACAACACGACCTGGAACGCTCTATCTCATAAATACGTCTACTCAAACCAGTAAAAAAATAACCAATACGCCGGATGTCGTCGAATACCGGCAAGGCGGCTTACTGGATGTAACTTCCCACGAGATCGATGGAAAAACTATTATATTCCTTTGCTACTCCAAACCCGTTTCGTCATCCAAAATCAGCACTGCTATCTATCGAGGAACGTTAGTTGACGATAGATTATTGGACGGTACTGACATATTTGTGTCCAATAAGTCATCCACGAGCGGTGTTCACTTTGGTTGTCGATTAGCTATAAAAGACAACACTCTTTACGCTTCAATAGGCGATAGAGGTGCGAGAAACAACGCACAGGATCCCAAAAATCATTCCGGAACGATAATTTATCTAAATTTAGATCCAGCCAGTAAATCAAATTTTCGAAAGAAAAATTGGTTGGAGGAAATCTATTCAATAGGCCATCGAAACCCGCAAGGACTGGTATTTAACGATAAAACTGGGGAACTTTGGTCACACGAGCACGGCCCCCGCGGCGGTGATGAAATAAATATCATCTCTTATGGGAAGAATTACGGTTGGCCCACCGTGTCGTATGGCAAAGAATATATTGGAGGCGATATCGGGCTCAATTATTCCCCAAAGGGTTTCACCGACCCTGTTTGGAAATGGACACCAAGCATAGCACCCTCCGGGATGGCTTTTTATTATGGAAAAATGTTCCCAGAGCTTCGCGGAAAACTCTTAATTGGAAGTCTCAAGTTCATGCGATTGTTCGTTATAAGCATGGGTAAAAAGGGTTATCCAAACTCTGAAACGAGCATCTTTAAGAATGTATTTGGAAGGATACGAGATATTGAGGTTTTAGACGACGGTAGCATTCTTATTTTAAATGACGAACAGGACGGTGGTTTGTTTCGAATATCAAGACTAGAATAAAAGGCTCAACGGAACGACTGCCAGACAATTTTGCTTAGGGATCAGGGCACATGAAAAGAAGTGTTTCAACGGGGGTATTATAAACATGAAACAGCTAACGCCGTATATCGATCAAAAATGAAGAAAAAAATAATTGTGGCCACGATCTTAGTAGCTATCGCTTTATCTATCGGCGCTGCAATGGTAGGACCGATTATGAGTAACGTAGAAGTTCCAGCCTACAAAATATTAAAGACGGAAAAAGATATAGAGATCAGGCAGTATCCTCCATTGATCATCGCGGAGGTAAACACAGCCGGATCTCGTCAGACTTCGATCAGCGATGGATTCCGGATTTTAGCAGATTTTATTTTCGGGAATAACCAGGGGAAAAAACAACTTTCAATGCATGG
>CACOPQ010000068.1 GCA_902629125.1 uncultured Alphaproteobacteria bacterium | reverse complement strand
GAACGTTTTCAGCGCATGAAAGGTTTTGAACTTACTTTTGATCAATTCAGCAAACTCGCCGAACACGCCTGGAGCAATAACTTAAGGTTTATTTCCACACCGTTAGATATGCCGAGCGCTAGTTTTCTAGCACAATTTGTCGACGCTATCAAAATAGCCTCGGGAGATAATACTTTCTATCCACTTATAAAATACTTAGCAGGCACCCAAAAGCCACTAATAATATCTACTGGTTTTGCCGATGAAGGCACAATCGATCAGCTTGTTTCCATTATTTTTGAGGCGCGGCAACAGGTGTGTTTAAAAAAAGATTTTGCTTTGCTTCACTGCGTTTCGGCTTATCCTGTAGAAATACAGGATGCAAATCTTAGAGCAGTCTCTACATTGTCGAATAAGTTTTCAGATAAGCTTTCAGTAGGATACTCTGATCATACACTTGGCGTTGAGGCAGCTACTTTAGCCGTAGCTTTAGGAGCGAGGATTATAGAGAAACATTTTACACTCGATAGAGATTACTCTGATTTTAGAGACCACCAACTCTCCGCTGATCCAAATATGATGAAACAATTAGTGAAACAAATACGCGATTGTGAAACCTTTCTGGGTGATGGGAAATTAGAACCTCGTAAGGTAGAAATTGAAACAGAAACACCTGTAAGGAGATCAATTGCATCCAACAAAAATCTAGATATTGGCCATGTTGTTGAAGACATTGATTTAATGTGGATCAGGCCTGGAGAAGGTCTACCTCCCGGCACCGAACACGATATTATTGGAAAAACGCTAATAGATAAAATTGAAGAAGGTGAATTATTTTCCAAGCAACATTTTTCAAATATCGAAAACCATTAGCTTAAAACTCTGACAGGCAGCACATGTGCGGTATTGCAGGCGCGATTAGTAAAATAGATATTCCCTCTGATCGTATTAATCGAACGTTAGGGCTCATGAAAAACAGAGGCCCAGATGGCTCGCGAAGCGAGGTTATAACCTTCAGCAATCATAAAATATTTTTGCTATTTTCCCGACTTTCAATAATTGACCTGGAACTGCGTGCTATGCAGCCATTTTCTAGAGGTAACTTAAAAATTGTTAGCAATGGAGAACTATTTAATCATATAGAGCTTCGGAGAGAATTAAAAACTCTCGGCCATCATTTTAAAACCAAATCTGATACCGAAGTAATGTTGGCTGCATGGGAACAATGGGGCGAGGAATCCCTAGATAAAATGGAGGGCATGTGGGCGTTTGCGCTCATTGATACAGATAAACAACAAATAATCCTTTGCCGAGATAGATTTGGAGAAAAACCACTTTACATTTGGGAGACGAATGAAGCCTATTTCTTTGGTTCAGAACCAAAATATTTAGTCACTCTAGCCGGGGTTAAACCAGACATAAACTTTAAACAAATCTCAAGGTTTTTGGTGAATGGGTATAAGGCTATATACAAAAGACCGCAGACATTTTTTCAAAATTTTGAAGAAGTCGCTCCCTCAAACTACCTGATTTTTTCAGATAATGGTTCCAGATCAAGAACAAGGTATTGGGATCTCAAATATAGCCCGACTCATATGAATGAGAAGACTGCTGTAGACGGCGTTAGAAATCGCTTAAAACATTCAATGAAAGTACGTTTAAGGTCGGATGTGCCCATGGCACTGTGTCTTTCCGGCGGAGTGGACTCCACTATTTTAGCAGGACTGGCCACACGCGAATTTAATCAAAACATACGTACTTTTTCAATTATTGACGAAGATGAGCGCTACAACGAGAGGGGAAACATTGATGCGCAGGTCTCTTTTCTTGGATGTAAAAATTACAAGATACATACTAGCCAAGATAACTTTTTGGATAGAATGAGTAAGCTGATCGCTTATCACGATAAACCTATATCAACACTGTCATATTATTTGCATTCATTTATGTCAGAACAAATATCAGATTCAGGTTGTCGTGTAGCTATTTCTGGTAATGGTGCTGATGAATTATTTGCTGGTTATTATGACCACTATTCGTTTTGGCTTGCGGAAATGGGAAGCAGTACAAATCACTCAAAACTTGTCGCTGATTGGAAGAATAGCTACGGGAAATATGTACAAAATCCCATCTTAAAAAACCCAGATATTTTTCTCCTTAATTCCTCCTTTAGGGATCACATCTATCTAAATGCAGAAGAGTTTTCCAGCTGGCTGGTTGAACCATTTTGTGAGCCTTTTTCAGAAACTAGATATTCTGACAATGTTCTCCGAAATAGAATGCTAAACGAGCTGCGGCATGAAACTATTCCAGTTATTCTGCATGAGGATGACCGCAATTCGATGTTTTACTCTGTTGAAAATAGATCGCCTTATTTAGATAGAAACCTTGCAGAATTTCTTTTCACAGTTCCCTCAAGACACTTAGTAAAACATGGCTTTGCAAAATATCTACTTCGAGCGGCTGGAACCGGATATGTAAGTGAAAACGTGTTATGGGATAAGAGAAAAAGAGGGTTTAATGCACCGATAGACAGTCTTGTAGACCGAAAAGATCCACAAACGAAAGATCGTCTTTTATGTCAAAGTCCTATTTTTAATATTGTAAAAAGAGAAAAGATAGAGAAGTTTTTACAACAGGATATGAAAGAAAATTCTCTGTCAAAAAATTTATTTAGTTTCATATCTGTTAAACTATTTCTCGAACATCATGAAGGTTGGACAGTTTGAAATATTGTAAAACCTGCATATTGCCCGACACCCGACCAGGCATATTTTTGGACGAGGACGGTATTTGTTCGGGTTGCAATGGCTACTATGATAAAACCAAAGCAATAGATTGGCACGATCGCGCTTTAAAATTCGAACAGTTAATAGCTTGGGCCAAAAAACAGTCAACCACCTACGACTGTATAATTCCCGTCAGTGGCGGTAAAGACAGTTGGTATCAAGTAATTAAAGCGAAGGAAGCCAACCTTAAAGTCCTTTGCGTTACCTGGAAAACGCCCGGCCGGACCGATATTGGACAAAAAAATTTGGACGCGTTGGTCGCGAAATTAAACGTAGATCATATTGATTTCACTATAAATCCTGAAGTTGAAAAAAAATTTATGATTGCTTCATTTGAGCGAAAAGGCGCCACAGGGATTCCGATGCACATGGCTATATTTTCAATTCCAATAAGGCTCGCCAATCAGTTTAAAATTCCTTTGGTAATTTGGGGAGAAAATCCACAATTAGAGTATGGCGGGA
>CACOPQ010000067.1 GCA_902629125.1 uncultured Alphaproteobacteria bacterium | reverse complement strand
ATGAAGCGGCGCGACGAGATGCTGAAGCAAATGTCCAAGCACTTCGGGAGACTATGGATGCAATCAGAGCCGATTATGCAAAACGATTTCCAACCGACAAAATTTGAATTCAATAAAAGAACTTATTACGGGTTTTTACAAGGAGTGGGTATATGAAACCGTTGGGTAAAAATGTGTCAAACAACAAGAAGTTGAACAAAGATATTGATTCAGGACAAACCCTAGACATAGCAAGTGACCTTTCGCGCCTAGGTTCATTCGATGAAATTCTAGAGTATCTAATCACCCATGTCACCCGGACACTTGAAGCCGAAAGGGGTAGCTTATTTCTCCACGACCCGGCCGCCCACCAATTATATACTCGCGTTGCACTTGGCAATTTATCTAGAGAAATCAGAATAGACGAGCAGTCTGGTGTCGCTGGATGGGTTTTTATGAATGCCGAGTCTACAATAGTCAACAATCCTTACAAAGATGAAAGATTCAATAAAGAAGTCGACGAACGCACCGGTTATCGCACTAAAAGTCTTATTTGCGTGCCAATTTTTTCAACAGGCGATATTCCGATAGGCGTCCTGCAAGTTCTTAATAAGCAGAAAGGGCGATTCACAAAGGCTGATCTTGCAAAAATTGAACTCGTTGCCTCGCAATGTGCTTCTACACTAAATACTTACGCACTTACCGAAAGGATGGAGGCGCAAAAACGACGCGAAGCTGAGTTTATGGAGTTGGTTTCAAAACTCACAACAGAGCTCGACTTATCGAGACTTTTAAACCATGTTGTCGATGCAGCCACCGACATGCTGGGTTGTGAGAGAGCAACTGTCTTTCTGAATGATGAAAAAACAGATGAATTATTTTCTATGGTGGGAGCAGGTCTTGGAGCTTTTGAAATACGTCTCCCAAATAACGCTGGTATTTCTGGGGCTGTATTTCAGTCAGGGGAAAACGTAAATATTCCCCATGCCTACGCTGACCTACGCTTTAATCCATCCTTTGACAAGCAGACTGGCTTCTTTACACGATCTGTCCTTTGCGTGCCAATCCTGAATAAGGAAGGAAAAAGAATCGGAGTAACTCAAGCCCTAAATAAAATTGGTGGACCTTTCACCGAGGAAGATGAACATAGGATACAAGCATTCACTGCGCAGATCTCGGTTGGCCTTGAAAACGCAAAAATGTTTAACGACATGCAAGCAGTAAAGAATTATAATGAAGCGATGCTTCACAGTATGTCTAATGGTGTCATAACTGTAGATGAAGATGGAAATCTCAAGAGTATCAATGCGTCGGCTGAGAAAATTGTAAAGATATCAATTGACGATAATCTTGGAAAGCCTTTGTCTGATGTCCTCGATGATCAAAATAGTTGGCTTGTAGATCAAGTTAACAAGGTTCGAGAAACAGGCGAAACTGAAAATTTAGAGGATGCAGATTTAATAACCGGCGATGGAAGCCAGGTATCTGCTAATATAGCGCTACAGCCGATGATATCGGGAGAAGGGGAGAATATTGGTGCATTAATTTTAGTTGAAGATATATCTAGCGAAAAGCGTGTTCGTTCAACAATGTCGCGCTATATGGATCCACAACTTGCCAACCAACTTCTTGAAGAAGGAGACGGACAAGCAATGCTCGGCGGAAAAGCAGCTGAAGCAACAGTTCTTTTTACAGATATAAGGAGCTTTACAACAATAGCAGAAGCTCTTGGGCCTCAGGATACGGTGTCTATGCTTAATGAATATTTTGAGATAATGGTAGCTTGTATTTCAGACGCTGGAGGTATGTTAGATAAATTTATCGGCGACGCAATCATGGCTGGTTTTGGCGTTCCCCTCCCAAGTGAAGATGCTGCCGACGCCGCTGTAAGATCATCCATTGCTATGATTTCTCAACTGCGTACATGGAATGCTGACCGCTTAAAAGCGGATAAGATGCCGGTTGGTATGGGTGTAGGCGTGAATACCGATAATGTTGTGACTGGAAATATTGGTTCCTCTAAACGTATGGACTTTACGATGATAGGTGATGGAGTGAACTTAGCAGCTCGACTAGAAGGAAGTTGTAAAACATATGGAGCACAAATAATAATATCTGAGTTCACGCAAACCAAATTAAAAGGTATTTATGCACTTAGGGAGCTTGATCGTATCATTGTAAAGGGTAAGACGGAGCCGGTTTCTATTTTTGAGGTACTAGACTTTCATGACGATGAGACTTTTCCTGCAAGAATGGATGTTGTTGGTCATTTTACAGAAGGTTTAGCACACTATAGGGGAACAAAGTTTGACGACGCCATTAAATCTTTTAAAGCTGCTTTGGATGCTAATTCGGAAGATGTTCCAAGTAAACTTTATATAGAAAGGTGCGAACTATTTAAAACGTCTCCCCCTCCAAAAGATTGGAGCGGAGAATGGGTGATGACCGAGAAGTAAGCCTAGTCACATAAAAGTGTCGTGCCATTCAGATCACGGATTAATTTGAATCGAGCGTTGATTTGATAATCTCAGGAGTCATAAACACCAACCCGCTTTGGTGCCCGTCAAGTTCGCACAAGTCATACAGAGCGTCGAAAACTTTATCTTTTTGCGAAACCTCAGCGATTATGCTCACGATGGCAGCTTCACCAAAAGTACCAAATTGCTTCTCTTCAAAAAGATCACTAGATCTTCCTGTTTCTACGCTTATGCTTTTTACACCTTCAAAGTCGATCAGTGTCTCTAGAGCCTTTTGACCAAAGTCTTTACTAAGCAGTGCTCCAATTTCAACGGTCATCTTGCACTCCTTAAGCAATCTCTTTGAGAACTGACTCAGGAATATAGGTAGCAACCCGATCCAGTTTGGTCATAAACATTATTCCTTTTCCTGGCGTATCAAGACCGCCCGCGAGATACATAGCTTCAAACACCCTATCCGCTTGTTCTTCAGAGACGATTATTCGGATGACCTCTTTTTGTTCATCAATAGTTACTCCAAGCAGTCCCATTCTTTCTCGAATGCCCGTCCCGCGCGCATAACTAATGGTTGCACCCTGAGCACCACAATTTTTTGCAGCGTCGAGGACGCCTTCAGCTAACCCAGTCTGGAGAACGCATGTTATTAAGTTTGCTTCAGATAGATAGGTTATATTTCTTCCGGCCATGTCTGATATCCTTATCTTTTGGTTAAACTTTTTAGCTTTCTTGAGTTACCTTTGTTTTCTGGGTCATTTGTATTACTAAGCCCATCGTCA
>CACOPQ010000066.1 GCA_902629125.1 uncultured Alphaproteobacteria bacterium | reverse complement strand
TACGATAAGAACAAAGACGAACATTATAACTTGATAAGTGCTCTACATAAATCCCTCAGAGGGTCAGATGTGGATGCAGCTTTATATTGGTTAGCAAGAATGTTAATAGGGGGAGAGGATCCAAATTATATATCACGCCGTCTGTTAAGGTTCGCTTCAGAAGATATTGGGATGTCAGATCCAAATGCCGTTACTCACGCTATATCTTGTTGGGATGGATATAGGAGAATAGGCTCGCCTGAAGGAGATCTTTTTCTTGCGCAATCTGTAATTTACTTGGCCACAGCACCAAAATCTAACGCGGTGTATAAAGCCCTCAGCAATGCAGTTTCAATTGCTAAACAAAACGCAGGGCTTGCACCACCAAAACATATATTAAATGCACCAACCGAGTTAATGAAGAACCTTGGATACGGGAAAAACTATTCTTACGATCATGATTTTGCGGACAGTTTTTCAGGACAAAGTTATTTTCCAGAGAATATGGAGAGGTTAAGATTTTACAAACCAAAAGAAACTGGATTTGAGAGGGAACTTATAAAAAGATTGCAATATTGGGAAAAACTTCGGAAAGATAAGGAGTGATAGAAAACTGAAATTTGACGGATTTATTGGCGTTGATTGGTCTGGAGCAAAAGGGTTTAATTTACCAGGGTTACAAGTAGCTTTCGCGGAACCTGGAAACAAATCGCCACATCTAGTTAGGCCACGGAAGGGCAGATGGTGGAGTAGGCAATCATTTGTTGAATGGTTACTAGGTGAACTTCGCCATCATCGCCTTTTAATAGGTGCTGATTTTGCATTCGGTTACCCACTTGCAGACGAAGGCTCTTTTTTTCCTGGTTTGCAATTCCAGCCAAAGACGGCGGCTACTTTATGGGATTTGGTTGAGAAATACACTGGGTCTGACAACAATTTTTATGGCGCGGATTTTTATAAACGACAAGATTTGGAATTCCATCGCTATTACTTATCTCCATATGGAAAGGGAGACCGATATAGATTTCGTCAGCGTCTTACAGAAATAGCCTGTTCAGCTATTACAGCCCCACACCCCGTGTTAAAATGTATAGGAGCTGCAAATGTTGGTACCGGATCATTGGCCGGTATGCGCGTTTTAAGATATCTATCAGTCGAGATGCCAGAATCGTTATCAATATGGCCGTTTAATCAACGAATTACAAATTCCGGCATAGTCGAAATATTTCCGCGCCTTTACTTTAAATTGGCGAACACAGACCCAAGTTCTTGGCAGAAACGAGAAAATATCAATCAAACATTGGCTTTTTACAAATCCGAAAAGTTGAGTGTTCACATAGAAATTAATAGAGAAGATGAAGCAGATGCTTTGGTGTCCGCAGCTGCTTTGAGGTCATTATCTAGCGACGAAGAGTTGTGGTCGGCACCAAAAATTTTTGAAACTGCGACCAAGGCCGAGGGATGGATTTTTGGTGTTAAATAAAAAGGTTTGAATTTATGAAGATACTACTGATGGTAGCTATAGGAGGCGCGATAGGTTCAGTCGCAAGGCAGCTGTCCAATCAATTGATTTTGAGACATTTTGGAGGGGAGCTCCCTTTTGGTACCATCTTCGTAAATATTCTTGGTTCTTTCGTAATGGGATTGCTCTTCGAGCTTTTTACATCAAAAATTACGATTAGTTATGAATGGAGAACCCTTATTTTCGCGGGCGTTTTAGCTTCATTTACAACCTTCTCCAGTTTTGCATTGGACGTCGCGTTACTAACCGAACGCAATGAATATTTTTACGCCGCTATTTACATAGGGGGATCAGTTATTTTATCAATTGGATTTTTATTCCTCGGGTTATGGGCCATGAGAGGGTTATTAAGTTGACCGAAGTCCAAATAAAGACCGTAGAACCGCAGGATGCCGACATTCGCCTTGACCGTTGGTTTAGAGTCCTATACCCGGAAATTGGCCATGGCGCTATCGAGAAGTTACTGCGTACCGGGCAAATTAGGGTTGATGGCCGCAGAGTAAAGGCTAGTTTTCGATTGGAGGCGGGACAAAAGGTCCGTATTCCTCCGATACACTCGACCGAGTGTCCCAAGCAACCTAAGCAAATTAAAATCAATAAAAAAGCTGCAGATGCATTAGGTCAGACTTTGGTAAGCTCGGTACTTCACCTAGATGAGGAAATAATTGTTATAGATAAACCAGCAGGTCTGGCTGTTCAGGGTGGAACTAATATCAGTCGGCATATAGATGGTGTTCTTCATGCTTTATCATTTGGCAAGGCGCAGAAGCCAAAATTAGTCCATAGATTAGATAAGGATACATCGGGCGTACTTGTGCTTGCGCGAGATAGGAAGGCTGCTCGATGGCTTACTAGGGATTTTCGTGAACAGGCTATAGTGAAAACATATTGGGCGCTTGTAATAGGCGAACTTCGGCCTGTTAAAGGTACAATTGACACGCCTCTCGGCAAAACCATCGGAGAAAAGAGCGAAAAAATAACAGTTAATCGAAAGGATGGGCAAACAGCGATTACCCACTACGCTATTGTCGAGCAATTGGGAAGAAAAGCGTCGTGGGTTGCGATGCGACCAAAAACTGGTAGAACCATGACATCCGTAGGAACGCCAATTCATGGAGATGGAAAATATGGAGGTGCGACAGCGTTCCTGGATTTGCGAGGTATATCAAAAAAAATTCACTTACACGCGCGCGACATACGGATTAGGCGTCCAAATGGAAAAGAACTTTGCATTAAAGCTGAGTTGCCAAACCATATGAAGAGTTCGTGGTCTCAGCTGGGGCTTGATAGTAAAAATTATAAAGACCCATTTGATGAGTGACTATAATTCAACGGAATATTTTTGATCTATCTAAATTGCAAATGGAAGACAATTTTGTGTGCGATGGAAAGATTGAACATTAGAGAGATTACATGAAGCGCTTTTATAAAAAAGTTGAGGTGAGCTCAGCTGATGAGGGATTTTTAATTACTTTGGACACAAAAGCCCTTTTGTCTCCTGGCAAATCTATATTGGTGTTGCCAACGAAAGCACTTGCCGATGCAATTGCGGATGAGTGGCGAAATCAAGAAATAAATATAATACCTAGCACAATGCCCCTCATGACATTGAGTGCAACAGCAATCGATAGGGTTAGGCCTAGACCTGACGACACTATAGATGAAATATTAAATTTTCTTCAGACAGATCTATTGTGTTACCGTGCCGAAGAACCAGAAGCGCTTGTTCTCGAACAAGATCAGCTATGGAAGCCGCTTTTAAACTGGTGTGAGGGCTTGATAGGGTCAGCTTTCAACGTCACATCTGGGATAATGCCTGTTATTCAAGCCCCCAAATTAATTTCCTCAGCGCAAAAAATTCTGAAATCCTATAATGAATTTGAACTGCTGGGCCTCCACCAATTTACCAGTATCTCGGGATCGGCTGTAATCGGCCTCTCACTTTTGGAACACCAGATTGAGTTTGAAGCAGCCTGTCAGGCCGCATTTGTTGATGATTACTTTCA
>CACOPQ010000065.1 GCA_902629125.1 uncultured Alphaproteobacteria bacterium | reverse complement strand
TATTGACGGGTCGGAACCAGAATATATAGAGAAAGCTGTTCAAGCGGGTCAGATGCCTTTTACCGCTCAATTACTAAATACTGGTATTGACCTTAGAGTTGATTGCGTGATCCCTAGTTTTACAAATCCCAACAATATATCAATCGTTACTGGATGTCCCCCCTCCATGCATGGAATTTGCGGAAACTTTTTCTATGACCCTCATGCAGAATCTGAAGTGATGATGAATGATCCAAAATATATGCACGTGCCAACGATTTTTGCTGCTTTTGAAAAGGAAGGGGCGAAAATTTTAGTTGTAACTGCTAAGGATAAACTTAGAAAATTACTGGGCCACGGACTGACGTTTGGTAGCGGTGGCTCCATTTGCGTTTCAGCAGAAAAAGCCGATATTGCGAGCCTGGAAGAAAATGGTTGTGAGGATCTCTTAAATTTAACAGGCTTACCTCTTCCTAATGTTTACAGCGCTGATTTATCAGAATTTGTTTTTGCTTCTGGTTTAGCTCTTTTAGAAAATGCGAAGCCTGATCTCATTTACTTATCAACAACAGATTATATTCAGCATAAATTTGCCCCTGGAACCGAAGGTGCTAACAGCTTTTATAATATGATGGATGGTTACTGGTCTAAGTTAAGTGCCGGTGGCGCCGACCTAGTTTTAACAGCGGATCACGGGATGAGTGCAAAGCATGATAGTAAAGGGAACCCGGATGTAATCTATTTGCAAGATAGCTTGGATGCTTGGTTAGGAGTTGGTGTGGCGCGTGTAATCTTACCAATTACGGATCCATATGTTGCGCATCATGGAGCGCTTGGGTCTTTCGCAACAATATATATTTCGAATGAGCTAGAAGTTTTACCAACAATTAGCAAATTGAAAGATTTAAATGGCATCGTGGAAGTACTTGGGAAAAACGAAGCGTGTGAACGGTTTGATCTTCCCGGCGAAAGAATAGGCGACATCGTTATTATATCAGAGGAGAAAAAGGTGCTTGGCATTAACCCCGAACACCATGATTTTTCTGGGTTGGATGTTCCTCTGCGGTCGCATGGTGGATTAAGCGAACAAGTCGTTCCGTTGATCAGCAACAAAACGTTTAAAACGGAAGTGATTAAAGACACTAAGCTCAAGAATTTTGATGCCTTCCACTTAGGTCTAAATCTGACTTAGCCGACATGGCATTAGTTAAAAATAATTTGCTTAAGGTATACCATCTGTCCCACTTCCGCAGATAATAGAGCAAATATTACCAGGTCCAGTTTCGAAGACTTTGTCTGAAAGAGCAGCTATTGATGCAGCACCGCTTAACTCAGCTGCAACCCCGAACTCGAACCATAACCACTCTGCGGCTTTCTGCATTGACATGTCATCTACAAGAATCAAGTCATCGACATACTCTTGAATTAGTTCAAAATTTAAAATTTCGGTCTTTTTAGGGGCGAGAGTCCCGGCTCGCGTATCGACTTTATCTAGCTTTATTACTTTACCAGCAGCCCGACTTCGGAAATGAGTTGGAGCCCCGATAGGTTCCACACCAATCACACGGATGTTCGGTTTGATGTTTTTTGCTGCCGCCGCAATTCCTGCGATAAGTCCGCCTCCACCAACGGCCACAACAAGGGTATCAAGTTTAGGAACAGATTTGATAACTTCCAGAGCAATTGTACCTTGACCTTGGATCACACGCACATCGGCAAAAGGATGGACATATGTCATTTCATTTTCTTTAGCTTCTTCTAAAGCGGCTTGGTTTGATTCATCCCAAACATCTCCTGTAACGCGGGTCGTTGCACCCCAAGAATTCAACTTCTCTATTTTTTGTTTGGGGGTAGTGGTGGGGAGGAAAATTAAAGAGGGAACCTTTGCCATAAATGCAGCATAGGCTACGGCTAGTCCGTGGTTGCCGCCAGACGCAGTGATTAGACCTCGTTTTTTTTCTTCCTCATTCAGTAAAGATAAAGTGTTCATTGCGCCGCGTATTTTAAAAGAACCCGTCGGCTGGAGATTTTCGAGTTTAAGAAATAGCTGGCTGCTTGGCAGAGGATTATGAAAAAGCCTTTTCGCTTTTAGTAAAGGCGTTTGCCTTATGCTTGACCGAATTCGATCGCTGGCGCGTTCGAAGTCACCTAGCTCTAATTGCGTAAAAACACTCACCCTGTTATGCCGCCATCAACAATAAATGGTTGACCTGTAGTGTAGGCACTTTCATCCGAAGCTAAATATACCGCGATAGAGGCAATTTCTTCGGCCGTTCCTAGGCGGCCAAGAGGTTGCCTAGCGATAAAGTCTTTTCTAGCTTGAACCGGGTCATCGAATGCCGCTATCCGGTCGTCTAGTGAAGGGGACTGCACCGTACCTGGACAAATACAATTGCATCGAATTCCTTGATTCAAATAATCAGCTGAAACGGACTTTGTAAGTCCTATAACCGCCGCCTTACTTGCGCCATAAACGGCTCGGCTTACAATCCCTTTTACGCTAGAGCAAACCGAGGACATATTTATTATTGACCCCCCTCCTGCAGCTAGCATCGAAGGTAAGAAGGCGCGTATCATGCGATATTGCGCTTTGATGTTCAGGTCAAAAGAAAAGTCCCATGCATCTTCATCGCATTCTAATATAGTGCCATGGTGAACGAAGCCAGCGCAATTGAAGAGAACGTCTAAAACCCCAATCTCTTCTGAAGCTTTTTGTATATCACTTAGATCCATTACATTTAACAATCTAGTTTCAACACCTGGAAGCATAGTTAGATTCTCTAGTTTTGGCACGTTAATATCTGAAGCTATAACTTGCGCTCCTTGCTGCTGAAACGCTTCGACACATGCTTTTCCAATTCCTTGCGCGGCAGCTGTTACAAGGATAGTTTTTCCATTAAGTCGCTTTCCCATTCAAAACTCCAATTCGTGGAATGACATTCTTACCTTTTGTTTTAGTTTATGAGCAAGTCCATTTGCGCAATTGAAATGCTAGTTTATAGTAACGGAACGTTTGGGGAGATAACACTATGGCACTCGCAGGACATAACTCAGGTAGTAAATTGATCGTCAGATTACATCCGTCAGATAATGTTGTCACGGCGCGACTAGATATTTTAGGGAATACACCGATTGCTGAGGAACAAATATCTTCATCTTGCCCCATTCCGTCCGGACATAAATTGGCAACGAAAAAAATTAAGACCGGAGAAGAAATTAGGAAATATGACCAGGTAATCGGCTTTGCTTCCAAGGATATCGACCTAGGCGAGCATGTTCATGTGCACAATGTAGAAATGCGTGATTTCGACCGTGATTATCAGTTTTGCGAAGGGGTTACGGAGACTAATTATTTCTCTGCATCCGAGCAGAGGATGTTCAAAGGGTTTAAAAGAAAAAATGGGAAAGTGGGCACTAGAAACTACATTGGAGTTTTGACTAGTGTAAACTGTTCAGCAACTGCAGCCAAGTACATAGCCGATTCGGTTTCGCCCCAACTATTGCAGGAATACCCGAATGTCGATGGTGTCGTTGCGCTCACACATTCTACGGGTTGTGGAATGGCAGATTCAGGGGACGGGTATGCTAACTTACAACGCGTTTTATGGGGCTTTGCTCAACACCCAAATTTTGCCGGAATCCTGATGGTAGGATTAGGTTGTGAGGTCAATCAGATTGATTTTTTATTAGACGCTTACGGGTTGGAACGCGGACCAAAATTTCAAACAATGACATTGCAGGATACTGGTGGTACGAAAAAGACAGTTGCACATGGGTTGGAATTGATAGAGGAAATGTTGCCCGAAGCGGCAACAGCCAAAAGAGAGCCCGTTTCAGTGTCGGAACTTACTCTGGCATTGCAATGCGGCGGATCAGACGCATATTCCG
>CACOPQ010000064.1 GCA_902629125.1 uncultured Alphaproteobacteria bacterium | reverse complement strand
GATCATTGATGGGAAAATATTTACGCCGCGAGGATATTTGCAAAATTCCTCTGAAAGTGGAGTGATAGACCAATGACTGTCCACTTTATAGGCGCAGGACCTGGTGACCCTGAACTCATTACTGTCCGGGGAAGACGCTTAATCGAAACATGCAGCGTATGTTTATTCGCGGGCTCACTAGTACCGAAAGAGGTCATTAGTTTCGCGCCAAAAGATGCTATTGTTGTCGATACAGCACCACTACATTTGGACGAAATCATACAGATTATCGCAGATCAACACAGTCTAGGAAAAAATATTTCGAGGGTTCATTCAGGCGATCCCTCATTATATGGAGCCATATCGGAGCAAATCCGGCGCCTTAAGGATCTGAAAATAGATTTCGAAATAACGCCTGGAGTACCCGCCTACGCTGCTGCAGCTGCAACTTTGGGACAAGAATTGACGCTCCCGGGAATTAGTCAGACGGTCATTCTGACTAGAACTTCCATGAAGTCCTCAAAAATGCCCGAGGGCGAAGAGTTGTTCAAGTTAGCAGCAACCGGAGCCACACTTGCCATCCATCTTTCAATAAGAAATTTGAGATTTATAAGAAGAGAAATAGAGCCCTATTATGGCTTAAAGTGCCCTGTTGTAATTATCTATCGGGCAAGCTGGCCAGATCAAAAAATAATCAAAACTGACATCGAGAATATGGTCGATGCGGCCCGAAGAGAAAAAATAACCCGCACGGCACTGATCCTGGTGGGCTCTGTTTTAGAAAATCAGGATTTCGAGGATAGCGCTTTATATGACCCCGCCAAAACCCATCTTTTAAGAGACAAAAGAACTTAAGCAAACATCTACGCTTCACCAACTCTTTTAAGAGATAATTCCACAATACCCTCTATAGAGTTGCATTTAACGCCAAGCGGTCTCGGTGGTTGCCGAACTACTATAACGGGAAGACCCAAGGTCCGCGCCGCAAGTAATTTATCAGATGCCTCCGGCAGGTTATCTACCATGTGCCACTTATCGCCAATCTCCATCGTCCACTGATCGCGAACAAAATGTATTATCGGCACAGACAATTCGTTTGATGCAAAAATTGCATTTTCTTTTATTTGAGTAGAAAACGGATGCGTTGCATCGACTATTAGATTAATTTTGTTCGCCTCTAAGAAATGTATCAGCCCCTCCCTACCCCCAAAACCTCCAATGTGCGCTTTTCCGATAGGAAGCCGTGGTTTTTGGGTCACGCCAGCTAAACTAGTTATTATCTTATAATTCTCAATTAGAGATAGTTGCTCAGCAATAGATATGGCATCACCAGTTCCGCCAAGTATTAGGATATTTTTACCATCCATGGGCCACACCTACTATCTGTCCCTGTCTATTAAAGACGAGTATTTCCACAGCAACAGGCGCTCCTGATAAAACGTTTAAAGCTGTAATCCTAGCCTTGTCTGCTATTCGGTCAGCTAGTGGTAAGTTTTGACTTTCAGCCAATTCGAATACCTCTAACGCAGAATTAGCTTTTTTAATTGATTCAATTGTACTGCGAGTTCCTCCAAGGGTTGCTACTTGGTCGGCTAACCAGTCTCGATCTAATTGGCTTCTTGCTGAATGAAGGTCTAAGTGGCCCTGAGCAAGTTTTGAAAGTTTAGCAACACCTCCGCCAATCGTAATTCTTGGAACTGGGTGTCCTCTTAAATATTTAAGCATCCCGCCTGCAAAATCGCCCATGTCTATCATGGATGTTTCTGGTAAATTATGTTTTTCTCTAACTGCCTTACCAGAGGTGGATCCCGTAGAAGCGCCTACATGGACGGTTTTTGTTGCTCGTGCAACGTCAATACCCCTGTGGATCGAATGTATCCACGCCGAACAAGAAAAAGGTATTACCACTCCTGTAGTTCCGAGAATGGATATTCCCCCAACAATCCCCAGTTGTGGGTTCCACGTCTTAAGCGCTAACTCTTTGCCGCCTGGCACTGATATTTCAACTTCAACATTTCGATCTGAATGGTAGATGGAGGCCAACTCATTTATAGACGCGGAAATCATTTGACGAGGCACTGGATTGATTGCTGCTTGGCCAACATTAAGAGGCAGCCCTGGTTTAGTGATACGACCAACGCCTTCGCCTGCCTTGAAGACAATACCAGTCTGCCCATTGTTAAACGCTACCGTTGTCTTGATCATCGCCCCATGCGTAACGTCAGGATCATCTCCTGCGTCTTTTATGATCCCAGCCGTCATTTTCGGGAAATCATTTTTCTCTAAGGCCAAAGAAAACGAAACCTTCTGCCCTCTTGGCAGCGTTATTTCAACCGGATCCAAGAATTCGCCCTTTATAAGCGCGTTATAAGCCGATTTTGCTGCTGCAGCGGCACATGCGCCTGTTGTCCAACCGCGCTTGAGATGTTTTTCATGAGTTGACATAAAGAGCTTTCCTATGCTGGATTTTAGGGTATCCTTGGCGTTAGCTCAGAATAACTATTCACAATTTAATCCTTTTACGTCCACAGCAACAAATTCATTTTTTAAAAAGTTTGCTACTAAATAGCACCCTTGTCCCTTAGCTCTTTTATCTCTTGAGAATTAAGTTCAAGTATTTCACTAAGAACCTCTTCCGTGTGCTGCCCCAGCGTTGGAGGAGGCCTCCGGTATTGGGGGGGCGTCGCCGACAGCTTCAAGGGATTACCAATTAAGGGCACTTTGCCTGAACCTGAAAGCTCGTGATCCATCTCAATTTTCATCTCTCTATGTTTAACATGCGGATCATCAAAAACTTGTTCAATATTATTTACTGGACTGCACGGGACCTTCACTTCCTCCATTTTCGACAACCATTCTTTGGTAGTCTTCCGTTTCATGAAACTGGGCATTTTTTGATAAAGAACCTCTCGATTTTTTATCCTTAGCGGATTAGTTTTAAAACGTTCATCATCCTTCAAATCATCGGCTCCGGCTGCCTTACACCAATCCCTAAATTGTCTGTCGTTACCGACAGCTAAAATCACGTAACCATCTAATGTTGAAAACACCTTGTAGGGTACGATATTTGGATGTTCGTTGCCCAACCTTTTTGGAATTTTCCCAGAGATTAAATAATTTGTGCCCTCGTTTATCAGCCATGAAATTTGTGTATCTAGAAGACACGTGTCGATGTGCTGTCCTTCACCGGTGGCGTCTCTATGCCTTAAAGCTGCTAAAATAGCCGTGGAAGCGTACATACCGGTCATCACGTCTGCTATCCCCACCCCCACCTTAACGGGCTCGCCTTCTGGAGCACCCGTTATACTCATAATTCCGCCTATGCCTTGAGCTAGAAAGTCATACCCGGCGCGGGGTGCGTAAGGGCCAGTCTGCCCAAAACCTGTAACCGAGCAGTAGACCAGATGCGGAAATTGTTCTCGAATATCTTCGTAACCTAACCCCAGTTTTGCCAAGCCTCCCACCTTGAAATTTTCTATCAAAACATCTGATTTTTCTATGAACTTTTTGGCCAATTCAATTCCTGCTGGTTGGCTTAGGTCGATTGTTACTGATCGCTTATTTCGATTTGTTGAGAGATAATATGCAGACTCCGTCGTGTCATTCCCCAGCCTATCTTTCACATATGGCGGACCCCACGTCCTGGTATCATCCCCCACAAATGGTTTTTCCACCTTTATGATGTCGGCGCCTAAATCACCTAGAAGCTGCGTACACGTGGGACCCGCAAGAATTCTTGTAAGATCAAAAACACGCACCCCGGATAGTGGAAGAGAAGTTTGCATAGTAAGTTTCTTTCCCTAGTACATCAAAAATGGTCAAAGTCTAACGCTTTAAATGGTATTATTGATTACACTTACCATCATTTTACTCGCATCGGAATATTGAACTCCAAGTAGGTATATAGTAGAAAAATAGCCCGTATAATCTATACATAGTAAATTACAGCGTCGAACAGGATATGATAGAAGCTCTTAAAATCGATAGATTAACTAAACAGTTTGGACTTAAGACCGCCGTTGACAACGTCAGTTTTATTGCA
>CACOPQ010000063.1 GCA_902629125.1 uncultured Alphaproteobacteria bacterium | reverse complement strand
CACGATGACAATTCCCGCGCCCGGCCTAGCTTTTGTTAATCCAGTCCATAGATTTGGACCGAGCATTTCTCCGTAGATGGCAGATAATTGCTGAACACGTTGGTTCGCCTCCGAACCAGCAAAATGTGTCTTTATGATATTCTTTTGGTCATCGGTGACATTTTTTATCAATCCTTCAGCTACAGCCCATGCTTCAGATTCCGTTTCACGACAAATGATCTGCAGGCGCATACCAAAGCCAATCTCGCTCTCCCGTTCATATTTACTTGCCAATGCTCTTATCTGAGAAATATTATTTTTAATTCGGTCAACGGTATCGCCCCAAAACAAATGGACTTGAGCATGCTTTGCCGAGAAATCAGCGGCTTCTGATGATCCCCCACCCAGGTAAAATTTTGGAAATGGTTTTTGATAAATTTCCGGACCGATGTGAGCTTGCTTTAAATTGTAAAACTTTCCATCGTAATCAAGTTTCCCATTTCCTGACCATAAACCTTTACAGATCTCAACCTCCTCCATCATCATTTCATATCGATCATTCTTACTAAGTCCAACGCCTTCCGCGACGTTTTCCACATCATTTTGTCCAGCAATCAAATTTATTGAAATGCGTCCCTTAGTCATCTGATCAAAGGTTGCAATCATTTTGGCAAGTAAAACAGGATTAATATAACCCGGCCGTGCTGCCACAAGCATCTTTATCTTTTCGGTGGCACCTGTTAAGACCGCACTTGTCAACCAAGCATCCCAGCACGCTGCAGCAACAGGTAAAAGGATATATTCAAATCCATTATCTTCCGCCGCCTTGACAACGCGTTTAAACATTTCCGGCGAAGGTGGTATTTGTTGAGGAATTGCATAATCTAATGTGTCACCGCGAGTCGGTAAAAACCAACCAAACTCCAAATCATTCATATCTAAAACTCTTTCTTTAAAACAATTGGCCCTTTAATCCTAATCGTTTACCAAACCCCAAACAAATAGCCCCTTTTTTTGCTAGAGCCCGTCCGGTCAGCTATCACATTCTTACTTATTGTTTTTCTAATTTGTCTCTCGCTTATCCATTCGAATAATTTTCTAAGTAACCGTTCCCGCGTCTTCGAATATTTTGGATCCTTACCTAAGTCGTTTAATTCCTTAGGATCATTTTCTAGATCAAATAATTGTGGTTCGAAACCATTGAAATAAATATATTTCCATTTCTTTTCACGAACCATGTAAGCCTTGCACTTATCGACTGTTCGTGAAAGCGTATTCCTTGCATGCCTAATGCAGTAATCCATCTCACAAAAAGTAGCATCTCGCCAAGGATGTTCTAGCTTGTCATGTAGAAGAGGCAACAAAGACTTTCCTTCTAAAATATGGTCTTGCTTGTGAGGACTTCCTGCTATTTCGAGAAATGTTGGTAGGAGATCAATGCTTTCCACAAACTCATTTATGGTTTTTCCCCTAGTGGGCGACGCCTCATTCGCTGGATCAATAATAATCATGGGAATTCTTATTGCAGATTCGTAAAATAATTCTTTTTCGCCGAGCCAATGATCACCTAGATAATCGCCGTGATCGCTAGTTAGGACAATGATCGTATCGTCAATTTTCCTCTCATTTTCGAGAAATTTAATCAGTCGACCTATATTTGCGTCTAACTCAGATATTAAACCCATGTAACTCGGGACAACACGTTCTCTACACTCATCCTTACTAAAGTTAATACTTTCCTCGTGCTTTGCGTACGCATCAACAACCGGGTGTCGCGTTTTTATTTCTTCATTGCATCGAATTGGAGGCAATATATCATCTTTTGAATACATTTTATGATAGGGGTCTGGTGCCATGTAAGGCCAATGAGGCTTGATATAAGAAAGGTGCAAGCACCACGCCTCATCTCCTAGGGTTTTTATTACTTCTACCGCCCTGTCCGTCATGTAAGCTGTTTCAGAATGCGCCTTATCCACTCGAGCGGGCCTATCAACATTTCGCATTGCCCAGCCAGTGAGAAGCTCACCATGCTCGCCTAGTGCCGAGTTTGCAACTGAGTGCCATGGATTTTCGCCTTCGTACCCCATCTCACGTAAATACATATTGTAAGCTAAGTCCGGCGAGACACTTTGGTCTGGATGTAGACCATCATCTCTTTCCCAAGGTTCAAAACCACTCTCACTTATTAATACACCAAGATCACTCTCTGGAGAAATCCCTAGTTTCTTCATACCTTCTACATCACGTTGAAAGTGAGTTTTACCAACCAGCCCTACTCTATAGCCCAGAGGTCTTAGAAAATCTCCCATGGTGTGTTCATCAACTCGGATAGGAATGTTATTCCATGTTCCTCCATGAGTAAAAACGTAACGCCCTGTATAAAATGACATCCGCGACGGCCCACATACCGCTGATTGACAAAAGGCATTTGTAAAATTGACACCCCTGGCGGCTAAAGAATCAATATTTGGTGTTTGAATTGAAGGGTGGCCATTGCATCCCAAATAGTCATAACGTAGTTGATCGGCCATTATGAACAGGATATTTTTCTTCATTAACAAATCACAATACGAGTTGAAAGATATACATTAATGTCCACCATGCATAACTTTCAAAAGGTTAAATTAACATTTAGTTCTTCTGTCGTGCCACAGTCATAGAAAGGATAGCGCGTGCAAAGCAATCTAGAAAGTGAAATCCAGTTTGCAAGACAACATAATATCGGTGATATTTTAAGAAGAAGTGCGATGCGGTTTCCTGATAAAACAGCTATCATCTGCGGACCAACTGAGTGGACGTACAACGCATTTGATAACGCATGTAATCAGTTAGCTCGGCATTTATTAGCTAACGGTATCTCCGCTGGCGATAAGATTGCCGTAATTGCAAGAAATTCACATGGATTTGCAACAATAAGATTTGCAATCGCAAGAATAGGTGCCGTACTTGTACCCATAAACTTCATGCTCAACGCCAATGAAGTCCGTTATATACTGAATAGTTCAAGGTCAAAAATGCTGGCGCTTGGACCAGAGTTTATAGATGTCGGTCTGGAAGCAATCTCGAGGGACACTGCTATTGAAACAACCCTTGGTCTTCCCAGCGAACATCAAAGCAGTTCAATAAAAACAGACCTCTGTTTCGAAGGGCTGCTTACAGGAGACTCAACAGCCTTAGAGATCCACCTAGATGACCGCTCGCTAGCACAAATTGTCTATACAAGTGGAACCGAAGCAATGCCCAAAGGCGCAATGCTAACTCACAGTGCCGTTTTGTGGCAATACACAAGCTGTATAATAGATGGAGAGATGACTTCAAGCGACGTTATGTTGCACGCTCTTCCGCTATATCATTGCGCACAGCTCGACGTATTCCTTGGTCCAGCTATCTATCTCGGCATGACAAGCATCATAACGTCCGATCCTGGCCCCGATAATATTCTATCTTTGCTTGAAAAGAGGCAAATTTCATCCTTCTTTGCCCCTCCGTCTGTCTGGATTTCGTTGCTTCGATCACCATTATTTGACAAAACAGACTTTCAAAAATTAGAAAAAGGCTATTACGGGGCCTCAATAATGCCTGTTGAAATTCTGACAGAATTACAACAACGACTACCTAAATTGCGTCTTTGGAATCTCTACGGGCAAACGGAAATGGCACCAGTCGCAACAGTTTTAAAACCCGAGGACCAATTTAGAAAAGCAGGTTCGGCCGGTACCGCCGCTATTAATGTTGAAACACGTATTGTTAACGATGATATGCTTGATGTTGAAATTGGGGAGATTGGAGAAATTGTTCATCGGTCCCCACAATTACTTACAGGCTATTTTGAAGATCCAGAACGCACTGCTGAGGCCTTTGAAGGTGGTTGGTTTCACAGCGGTGATTTAGCAACAATCGACGAAGAAGGTCATATCACTGTCGTTGACAGAAAAAAAGACATGATAAATACGGGAGGAGAAAATGTTGCTAGCAGAGAAGTCGAGGAGTGTATCTATTTAATGCCCGAAATATCTGAGGTAGCGGTAATAGCGTTACCTCACCCCCAATGGATCGAAGCTGTTACAGCAGTCATCACAATAAAGAAAGGGCAAAATACAACAGAGGAAGCAGTTATAAAACATTGCAGA
>CACOPQ010000062.1 GCA_902629125.1 uncultured Alphaproteobacteria bacterium | reverse complement strand
ATATAGCCTCCAGATTTTAGCTGAACCGTTGGCTCATAGAGGTAGTCCAATTGTGTTTCTATTTTGAACTTGTTGAAAATTGGGACGCCGCCAGAAAACCTTTGTACGCGTTTCGCGTGGCTTGGCATGAGGGTTTTCATGAATGATTTTGCGAGTTTGTAACCTTCTTCGCCTTCGATCAGGATTTCATCTATGTCGCGTGTATAAAGGTCTCTTATACATCTTTTGATTAGATTTGCTTCTTCATGAACCAGATAAGGCGCTGTGGATACTAATGTGGATTCGCGGATCTGATCCCAAAGTCGTATCAAATACTCGTAGTCTCTTTTGATTTCTGTTTTTGTGCGTTCGCTTCCAGCTGTTCGAACTATCACCGCCATTCCGTCCGGTGAATTAAGGCCTTCAACTACGTTCTTTAGCCGTTTTCTATCAGCAGGGTTGATAATCTTTCGGCTCACACCACCACCCTTTGGCGTGTTAGGCATTAAGACGCAATATCTTCCGGCTAAAGACAAATAAGTGGTTAGAGCTGCTCCCTTGTTCCCGCGTTCCTCTTTTACCACTTGAATGAGCATAATTTGTCTTCGCGCTATAACTTCTTGTATTTTGTATCGCTTTGGACTTTTCCTCTTACGTTCACTATTCTTCTTTTGCTCGGACGCGTGCTCATCGATTTTCTCATCCAACTGTTGGGTTGAGGAATCTTTGTCGTTGATTAATTCTTCGTTATTTTCACTTAGATTTTCGAGTGGGTTGTTCTCAGTCAGGATTTTACCTTCGTCTGAATTCGGGTGCTCCTCGGGCGAAGCAGGGTGTCCTTCGTGGTCAGGATTACCTGTATCTAACGGCAGTGAACTTTCAATTGCTTCAGCGTGTTCTGCCAATAAAGCTTCACGATCTTCCATAGGAATACGATAATAATCAGGATGTATTTCGTTGAATGCTAGGAAACCGTGTCTGTTACCGCCATACTCGATGAATGCTGCTTGGAGTGATGGTTCAACTCGTGTTACTTGTGCTAAATATATATTACCTTTTAGAGGTCTGCGTTTGGAGACTTCAAAGTCAAAATCTTCAACACGGCTTCCAGATGATAAAACTACTCTCGTTTCTTCGCTCTGTGTCGCGTCTATAAGCATACGCTTTGTCATAAAAATTGCGCTCCCGTATCACCAAGAACAAGCTTTGATCGACAAATTTCCACAGAGGTTTTAGTCGTGAGACCATTTTAGAACACCAATCATATAAATTTTGTCTTGGTAAAATTGCTGTAAATGTTATGGGGAAAAGTGATAAGTACCCACCATCCCGGCCAGATAGTGTAACGCGGCAGCCGCCAAAAAGTCTTCGAATGATAGACCAAACTCTTGTGTAACTGTGTTTACTGACAGCCATGCTCTCTGTAGCGGCTGTAACTCTATAAGTCTGGATAGCGCGCATTACTGTTTATAAAACCCTTACTTACTTGATGCAGAAAAGTCCTGCGATCCACATGAAAGTACTGCATCAACTCTTTAAGTTTACAGTACTTGAAAAATTCTATTGCTAATAATACTTATTTCGTCACGTTGTAACAATATTAATTAGAAAAAACTTTTTTGCCGTTCTCGCGTCAATTGGCGTAACGGGAATACTCATTGTGGAGTTTTAATGGTGAGGATTAAAATTGTTTTAGGAAACCGACTCCCCTAAACTACAAAGTATTAAGTTCAGAGGGTCAAAACATATTGTGTTTAAGCTTAGAGACCAATTAAAGAAATTATTTCTTTCTTTCACAATATCTTTTGTTGCAGTAAGCGGACTATCATTAACCGGAATAAATAGCGGTTTTGCTCAATCTTCACAGAAGAAAGTTCTTCCAGTCGTAAAGAATCTCCGATTAGGGGTACACGACGCTAAGACGAGGATTGTTATGGATCTTGAAGGTCCGATATCATACAAATATTTTTTTTTGGCGAATCCATACAGGTTAGTGTTGGATATGCTGGAAGTTGATTTTGATCTTAATCCTGTATTAAGAAAATCTACAGGGGGTGTTTTAGGCTATAGATTTGGATTGCTTAAGCCCGGCATCTCTCGCGTGGTTATCGATTTATCAAAGCCATTGCTTGTTGACAAACATTTCATAATAAAGCCTGGGAGCAAACCACAGAGTAGGCTGGTCATCGATCTAGTGCCCACAACAAGAATTCAATTTCTGGCCTATTTGAAAAAGTCAAGAAACCAAAAGGCGTTAGAGCTCCCGAAATTAAATTCACTAGAACAAAAACACCAAAGGGCTCAGGAATTTCAAAAAAAGTCTCCTCAGCAAAAAATAAGAAAATCTAAGAGAATTGTTATAGACCCTGGGCACGGTGGTGTGGACCCTGGCGCAATTGGTCTGCAGGGTAGTTACGAAAAAAAAATTGTTTTGATGGCTGCAAAATCGATAGAAAAAATACTAGTTAAATCTGGCCGCTACGAAGTAATCTTAACACGAAAGTCAGATAGGTTTATACCTTTGAGAAAACGAGTGGCTATCGCGCGCCGTGCGCAGGCAGACTTATTCATCTCTTTGCATGCAGATTCTATCAAAAATGGTGCAGTCCGCGGCGCCACTGTTTATACCTTATCTGAAAATGCATCCGATAGAGAGGCAGCTCAATTAGCGGAGAGAGAGAATAAATCAGATCTTATAGCTGGAATTGATCTCAATGCAGAATCGCAGGAAGTCACAGATATACTTATCGACTTGGTGCAACGCGAAACAATGAATCAGTCAGCGGTTTTTGCAGGTGCCGTAGTACAAGAAATTACAAAGAAGATTAAGACACACCGCAGGCCCCATAAATTTGCGGGATTTGCTGTCTTAAAGGCGCTCGATATACCTTCGATTCTGCTGGAAATGGGATATTTATCAAATATTGAAGACGAGACTCTATTAAATACTGAAACGTTCCAGAAAAAACTTGGTCTTGCTATTTTACTAGGGTTGGATCGGTATTTTTTTGAGGGTCAATCTTTCAAGTATTAATATGAGACGCTATAAGTATTTTTGGTTTGTGATCCACAATTTTAGAATAAAAGCATCGATGTTAAAAGACGATTGTTATAAATATAGATTATTAGCTCTACATCATAAAAAAGGTTTGTGATGCGTTGGGTGATTTATTGCTTTTCGTTACTTCTTCTTCTAGCCTCAGTGGGTGCAGGAACACTAGCTTTCTTGCTTTATAAATATGGAAAGGGTCTTCCAGACTACGGGCAGTTGGCCAATTACAAGCCGCCTGTGGTCACAAGAGTCCATAGCGGTGATGGCAGATTAATAGCGGAGTACGCAAAAGAGCGGAGAGTTTTTATTCCTGTGAGCGTGATGCCAAAGCTTTTGATTAAGGCTTTTCTATCGTCTGAAGATAAAAATTTCTTTGAGCACAGTGGCGTAGATCCCGTCAGTTTAATGAATGCTGCAATCAACAACCTGTTAAACTTCTATAAAAATAAGCGCCCAAGGGGTGCTTCCACAATTACACAACAAGTAGCAAAGAACTTCCTCTTATCGAATGAACTTTCCCTGGAACGGAAGATTAAAGAGGCAATACTTGCATTTAGAATTGAAAAGGCTTTTTCCAAGAATAGAATTTTAGAACTATACTTAAATGAAATATATCTTGGTATGGGCTCTTACGGGGTTGCGGCCGCAGCGCTTAATTATTTTGATAAATCATTGGACGAACTAACTGTTGAGGAAGCGGCGTATTTAGCTGCTCTGCCAAAAGCTCCAAATAATTACCATCCAGTTAGGAAAAGGGGTGCAGCTATAGCTCGTAGAAACTGGGTGATCCAGAAAATGCATGAGAATGGATTTATCTCCGAGACTACTATGAAACTAGCACAATCGATAGAGCTTAAAACGAAACCTAGATCTGAAACCGAATTTGTAGATGCAAAATACTTTGTCGAAGATGTTCGAAGGAAACTTATTTCAAAATTTGGAAGCACACGATTATATGGTGGTGGTTTATCTGTGCGTACATCGGTTGATCCTGCTTTACAGAAAATTGCCGACCAAGCTCTTCAACGTGGTTTAATTAAATACGATAGCCGGCACGGTTGGCGTAAGCCAATTGCTACTATAGATGTTGGACCTGACTGGGATAAAAGACTTAGTGAAATTGAAAAACCCAAAGGTGTGCTGCCAG
>CACOPQ010000061.1 GCA_902629125.1 uncultured Alphaproteobacteria bacterium | reverse complement strand
TCCTGCAATATGCTATTTACTTTTTCATAAGCTTCAAACTGGACCCAATGCCCCGCATCTTCAATTATATAAAAAGATGCGCCTGGGTGAATATCTTCAACGTATTTTTTGACCCCAGCGAGGTCTGGATGAAGTGTCGTATCCTTCTCGCCAAAAATACAGTGTAATGGGCAGGGGAGATTTTTTTAAACTTTCTGCCAATATTGAAGTGCGAGCAATACCCCGCGAGCGCAGACGGGCCTTTGCCATATTTTCAACGTGAATTTCCAGCGCAAGCTCATCAGCTGCCTCGGGTTTAAAAACCATTAATTTCCGAAGATTATGAAGATAAAGCGGTACCGCTTCCGTCTCAGAAATATCTTTCGGCACTTCAACTAACTCATTAGCTGGCCCAATTCCCGTCAATCCAAGAATTGGCGATCCGATAAGCGTGAGTCTATTAATACGTCGTTTTTGTGAGTGCGCGATCAATCCAGATAGGAACCCGCCAAACGAGAACGCTATTAAATCGAAGGAGGAATAACTTTCGAGAACTTCGTCGATACTGCTACTTACGATAGTCGCTAAACTTTCGGCGTCATAGGGCTTTGGCGGATCAGAGGAATCTCCGCACCCCGGAAGATCTAAAGCCAAAATATGAAACCCTTTTTCCAGAACCGGGATATTTCTTACCCAATGGTTCCAAGCTCCAGACCCGCCATGAAGCAGAACAATAGGTTGTCTGCCAACATTCTGATAACCCCATTCCCTCCATACAAGACGACAACCATTAATATTCGAATGAAGCACTTTGCTTCGTTCAAATAGGCTTTTTAAAAGATAATCGGCTTGGGTAGTCATCGCAAATACATATCAAAAAACAGAGGCGTTTTAGTCACAAAACATCGGCGACTCTTTTCTAGGTAATCTATGTTGCCGAGCCTCATATGTTGCAAGATTGTCCAGCAAGCACTATCACGTGCCAACTTTATTTGTTCTTTTCATAGCGCTTGCAAGGACTGGTTTTCCAATTCTATGCATAGCAGACATTACAGCTTTGAAATCTTTTTCTCCTCGATTTTGGCCTAGTTTACTCTTTGCTGTAATTTTCTTTACGATGAATTTAAATGCAACAATATTTTCCAACATTTGATCCAAATATTCTTTCGGCGCGTCTGACATTTTCCATTCCTTAGAACCTGGGGTTAATTTTTCATATTTTTTTGTGAGCTTACCGACAACCACCATTCGTGCCTTTTTGGAGTTCTCAAAATCAATATGACCATGGAGGTGAACAACTTGATAATTCCATGTTGGAACCTGCCGATGGTCAAGGGCTTTCGTGGGGTACCAATTGGGCGAAATGTAAGAATTCTCCCCATTGAAAATTGCAATTGCATTAGTACCATTGGGGAAGAGGGTAGAAAGTGGATTAGCTTTCGCAAAATGGCCAATGTAAACTTCATCAGACTCACGCAACAATGGTACATGGTTCACGATGAATTCACCATCTGAGAAGCAAACAAGCGCGGCCAAAGGAAATTGTTCTATTAAATTTGTTATTTCCTTCTCATTATGCTCCTCAAATTGAGTTGGCAAATACATTATAAGCTCCCCTTATCTGATAATATATTTCTTTGTTTGGCGCATGTGGCCATTAAAAGTGTGAGGTGATTAGTTGACCGGGAAGCCATAGTGCTAACATTGGAAATAGTAAGACTATTATCAGGACTATTGTATCGGATATACAAAAGGGGAAAGACCCCCTTATAACCTGTGTTACAGGCAAGCCCGTAACACCGCTCACCGCAAAAAGGTTCAAACCCACGGGCGGAATGACGCTGCCAATTTCGATACAAAGAGCAGTTAGGATACCAAGATGCACCGGGTCAACACCGAGGGATAACGCAACTGGAAAATAAATTGGCACCGTAAGCACCAAAATTGCAACGCCAGTCAGCCACATCGAGAGCACTAGCAGACTTCCCATCAATGCAAAAAGAAAGGCATATTTCGTCAAACCCAAACTGCCCGCCCAGGCAGCTATTTCCTGCGGCCAGCCCATGTTGGCAAGGAAGAATTGGAATACGCCCACGCAACCTAACAAAAAGAAAACAATTGCCGTCAGGTTCATCGTTCGACGAGTAACCTGCATCAATTGTGACCGGAACTCCTTACCCTTAATGAAAACCCCGTAAGCAAGAGCGTAGCAGGCAGCGGCAGCTCCTGCTTCTGTCGGCGCGAACACACCGCCATAGAGACCTCCGAGTACGAGAACCGGCATTAATAAGGCGGGAAATGCAGCAATAAAGGTCTCGCCAACCCTTTTAATACTAAAGGTTCCAGCTGGCAATTTAACGACAAAAATAGAAACAGAAACAATTATAACAGCATCTGAAATTGCCAGCATTATCCCTGGAACAACTCCAGCAAAAAACAAATCAACAATAGAAATCTCGGTGATTACACCAAACAATATTAACGTGATAGAGGGGGGTATTAACAACGCAATGCCGCCAGCTGACGCGATAACGCCGGCTGCCATCCACTTTGGATAGCCACGTTTAATCATCTCTGGGTAAGCAATCACACTCATCGCCGCCGCCATGGCGGTCGACGACCCTGAAATAGCGCCAAATAGAACGGCAGCCATTAGCGTTGCATAAGCAAAGCCTCCAGGAACCCAGCCAATTAGTGCATCGGCAAAATCAAATAATCCCCGCACTAAACCAGTACGCTCCATCAGGAATCCCGCAAAAATAAAAAACGGGATGGCTATAAGTGTATACTTAGAAATGAAATTAAAGAAAGCTTCAAACAGAGTGCTAAACTGTAGAAAATCATCGAAGAGAACCAAAATAGCTGTTGACCCCGCAAGTGAAATACCGATGGGTACGCCAACAACGAGCAAGGCAAATAGGATCACGCCTAGGATTGCCATCCTGATCCTCCAAATGAAACTGTGTTTGTCGTATTAAACATCCGTCGTCGCTTCCATTTCCGTTTCAAGATATTCCCCACGCACAAAGGAAATTATGTCTTCGATTATTTGAAGGAAGCTAACAAATGCCATCAAAATAAAGCTCAGCATCATAATGAGATAAAAAGGCCATAACGGAATAAGGAGACTATATGTTTGCAAGTCCCGAACCCACGCATAATCGACAGTGCTCCAACCGGTAATTCCAATTGAACCACAAAAAATCATGATTAGCGTGGAAACAATAATTTTCGAAATAACTACCGTTTTCAAATAACCTCGCGCGTGAATCAATTGAATAATGGCATTCATCACTAAGTGTCCGCGTCGTGCCTGTGTAACCACGAAATAAAATGCCACTGCAGAGATCATACCAACAATGGTTCCGTCATTCCCCCACTCCCAAGCGACACCCCACACATAGCGCCGTACGATTTCAAGAAGTACGAATAAGGTTAACGCCAACAGCATGATTGCGGAAATCCCGCCTAGTGTAACATCGATCAAATCCTTTACCCGTTTTGAAAAATTGAGAAAGGTATCCATTGCTTTTCCAAACCCGCAAAAAACATTTAATAACAAAGGGGGCTGCCTTTAGCGGCAGCCCCTAATCTTTTTGCTAGATGCAAGATTACTTTCGGCTCTTAGCTTTATAAAGCTCAGTTCCTTTACCGTATTTGGCAAAATATTTTTCGTATTTTGAACAATCTGTTTTTTCTAGCGGATGTGATCCTGCAGGGTTTTTCGCAACTAGTGCGGAAGCTTCCTCAACAAATTGATCAACAAGCTTGTCGCCAACATCATTAACCTTCGTTTTTATCCACCTATTAGTAGCACCCCCTTCTGCCTTTTGAATAACTGCAGCTTCTGCTTTAGTCATGACATAAACTCCGGGCTTTGATTTATCTGTAGTCTGAAACTTCGCCAAGGTCCGTTTATCGTTGCAGTAGTTCATAATGCGCTGAAACGGGATGAAATCGTTTTTGATAATATCTGTTAATGCGTCCTGCTGCCCCTTGTTCAACCTTTTCCACCAACGGTTTGAAACAGCAAAGTAGTAGTAATCACCCACGATACCATTAAGTCCAGCAACGGTGAAGTATGGCGCCTGCTCTTTAGAAGCATTGAATCCCCCGAGGGAAGTTAGCAAGCCATCAATTACTCCCGTCTGTAATGCGGGAGGAACATCACCCCACGCCATTGCTTGTGGATTAGCGCCCAACGCACTCATCAAAGCATTTTCGGCAGGTCCCATAGAACGCATTTTTTTACCTGCGAAGTCGGCGGGAGAGATCAATCGGCTTTTAATGGCACCCGCACCCATATA
>CACOPQ010000060.1 GCA_902629125.1 uncultured Alphaproteobacteria bacterium | reverse complement strand
GGCTTCAATACGTTTTAGAAGGTTCTCCGATGAAAACTCATTCATTAAAAACCCAACAGTGCCTTTGTTCATTCCGAAAACTTTAACCGGTTTATCAATGTAGTAACGAAGAGCTTCCAGCATTTTCCCGTCACCACCAAGAACAACCACAACATCAGCTTCTTTTTCAGTGACATGCGGGTATTTATTTTCAAGCTCACTTTTTGCTTTTAATGCGGCTTCATCTAATGAAGCGACAAATGCTAACTTTGTTTGTGACATTTTGGTACTTTCGAGCTACCCACCGAAACAATGTTACCATCATTCAGTATATTTAGGACATTGCAAGTTTACGACAAAATGATTTTTGTTCGGAAGGCGGGTCATAAGCTTTTTATTTACATAATACAGTCTCATGTCGAAAAGCCAGAATCGTTTTTATACATTATTTGCCACACAACCCCAATTCTATTGAGAAAAGAGTATCTATAAAACTAATTTCCCCAGGGTTTAATCGCCTCCTTCAATGCTTTATAGCCTTCAATAAAACCTGGTCGCTTGCCCGAATATACCTTGTCGAATGTTGCGAGAGCATCGTCCAACCACTTTCTAAGTTCTTCATTTCCTTGGTTTGCGTCTAAATATGCATCACGAATTAGGACAAAATGTATTCTTGGGTCGTATGGCTGTTTAGTGCCCCCCATTGACTCATCTCCGTCAAGCAACCTTAGTAGCATTGCATCAGCTGAACCTAGGGTTTGCTCGTGAATAGCTGGACCGGTCATGCGGTGCATTACAGAGGTCATGTCGCGGCCATTCCCAGTTGTGTAACCCATATCCGACCAAACTTTTGCCATATCTATATTTTGTCCGAGGTGCTTAGCCAATTTTCCACCAAAATGCCTTAAAGGATCGGATACGTCTGCCATTAAGTCAGTAAGTCGATCACCGTCTAAGTCTGTGGCAAGAACAATACATTTTTGGTGGTCAATTAGATCCCATAACAGCAGACCGTAATTTGTGTCAGAGATGTGTTGTTCTATACGACCGCCCCAATTTTCCATTCCAGCTTTAAAATCAGATGGTAGGAGAGCAATAATTTTTTCTATATTTTCTCTGTGCTCTTCAAACGGATCTACGGCGTACTTTCTGCCTACCTCAAATTTAGTTCCTTGTATTAGCCACGCGTGCAGGCCGGCGTTTATTCCATCTTCCATCGCTTGCGTCGGCTTCATTGCGACCCTACCTATTGCCCCGGTTTCATGCACCATCTTTAGAAAGAGCCTATTGGCATAAGCCATTTGTATTCCCGGGGAATTCATTTCAGAGTGGATATGACCTGTCTGCGGATCAATATTGAATTTGGGCTTGTTTTGGGAATATGGTAAACATGGCATGCATCGTACTGCAGTGATTGGACCATACGGCCGAACATTACAATAAACCCCTGCTTGTGTTCTTAATGGGGCGTTACCAGACTTACCCATAACGACCACTCTGCCACCTTTCCCGTCATTTACATAGGCATCGCCAGCAGTTGACCACTTGATAGATGTACATGGCATATTGCCAAACCAACTGAGGCACTCAAGCTTTGTGTCATGCCTATATTGTGACCACATTGGTACTGTGTAAAAAGGAAGGCCTAAAATATCAATTGCTGCCACAGTTCCCAGTAGCGCATATGCATCCGTCAATGAATGCGCCACGGGATTTACGTTCCCTACAAAGTTGCCCCCACTCCAAACCACGGCCTCTGGATGCCCGTCAGGTCTTACTTCTGTTGGTTCATAAAGAGCTTGGAGTTTACCAAACAGGTCGCCGCCATCAGCTTCCGTTTTTGCTATAGACATTAGATCGATCATTTAGGCCTCTTTAGATTATGTTTTAGTCACAAAAAATTAAGATCGTGAAAAAACTATAGTTGAATGATGTTTTGCAACAGCAATGTAAAGGTTACTTGAAAGTTTTTCAGCATCTTTTTTTTAAATTTTAATAAAGCTGTTTTCGCGGACGGTTTTAGATATCTAGTAAAATGACCCGGGGTCTTATTTTAGATCATTTTTTATCAAAATGCTCAAGTTTCAACATTAATTCCTGAATAGAGTCCACCGACGACAAAAAATCGGAGCTTCTAGGCGTATAAAATCCAGAATTTATACTATCTTCGATCATCTTCATAAAACTATCCCAATAAGAATTTATGTTGAATAGGATTAAGTTTTTACTAAAGACGTTGAGCTGCAGCCAGGTTAGAACTTCAATTGTTTCATCGAATGTACCAATCCCTCCCGGAAGAGAAAGAAAAAGATCTGCTTTTTCATACATAATCCTCTTGCGGGTATGCATATCATCAGTGACTATTTTTCTTGTCAGTGCGTTGTGGCCCACCTCGACGTCTTGCAAAAACTTTGGTATCACACCCGTTACGTCCGCTCCCACGGATATAGCTCCATCTGCTATCTGACCCATTAGACCAGTGCTTCCGCCGCCATAAACTATGTTAAAGCCGGCGTTTCCGAGGTTTATTCCAACATCAAAAGCCGTTTTGGAAAAAACAGCTTCATTTCCATCAGAGGAGCCACAAAACACACACACAGTAAAATTATCAGCCATATCCTTCTATTCCACCGATAGCCTATTTGGTCAAGAAGAGTTTTTATTTCAATAGAAGCGTTGCCTACTACTTCATTCGGGCTTATGGTCCAACGGAGGTTTTGGAGGCGGAACTATGGTAAAACGCCCTTTTTTGATCGCCGTTGCAGGCTTGCTAGTTGTTGTGGGAGCGCTGCTTCTGCTTTTCTTGTCTGATGAAGAGCCGGTAGAGAATAACACCCATTCAGATAAGACGGTAAATAGTAGTGTCATTCAAAATCCTTCAAAAAACTCGGCCAATAGAAATGAAAAACAAGCGGAAAGCCAGGGTCAAGCTAAGACTCAAGTGACGCGTCCTCTTGTGGCACCAAACTTTGATGTTGTGCGAGTTGATCCCGAAGGTAATATCGTCATTGCTGGTCGGGCCCAACCAAACTCGGTTATAGAAATAATAAGTGGTAAGGAACAGATTGGTCAGGTGAAAGCAGATGGTCGGGGTGAATGGGTTTTTGTACCAGCCTCTAGGTTGAAAAATGGCAATATGATCATTACCCTCAGAGACATCACAGACCAGAAAAACATAATTGAGTCCGAGAATGCCGTGGTAATTGGGATCCCAGAATTAGGGGGCGGTATTGCCGGTTCCGAAAATCAAAACCAAAAACCACTTGCTATGGTCGTGCCGCGAGGCGAAGCCAGTAAACAGGCCACCCGAATTATTCAATTGCCAGGACTTGAAACTAGGAAAAGTAGATTAAAAAATAACACAGACTCGAATAAAAATTTAGAATCGGTAAGAAGAGAAACGCTAGTTTTAGCAATCAATACTATCGATTATGATGATGGTGATTTAATGTTATTGAGTGGTCAGGCAACTGCACAAAACGTACTACAAATTTATATAAATGATAAAATTGCAGGTTCAATAAAAAGTTCTGACAGCGGGACATGGAACTTTCAATTGCAATCGAGACTTTCTCCAGGCCACTATCAAATCAGGGTTGACTTGATTAACAAGGACGGCCAAGTGGCAAAGCGAATTCAAGTGCCGTTCGAAAAAGTTCAGCCAGTCGATATGAAGAACGAGCGGCGCACAGTCATTATTAAACCTGGGAATAGTTTATGGCGCATTGCAGCTCGGGTGTATGGTAGTGGTTTCCGCTACACTGAAATTTATAAGGCCAACCTTGACCAAATTCGCGACCCTGATCTAATTTATCCTGGCCAAGTATTCAAATTACCGACGTTAGCTCAATAGGAAAGTAATGACAAAGGCAGAAAAAACGTTGTTTTTAAGTGTTTTAGCCACTCCAATTGCCCGAGAAGGTTGGCCCTTCATTGCAGTATTTGGTATAGCAACGCTTATCCTCTTTATTTTTTCTACAGTTCTAGGCTGGATTGGCGTAATTTTGACGCTTTGGTGCATCTATTTTTTTCGCAATCCGGACCGAGTTACTCCTCAGCGAGCTGGACTGATTATTTCGTCAGCTGATGGAATAGTACAAATGATAACGGAGGTATCCCCACCAGTCCAACTTGATATGGCTGAGTCTGAAGTCACGAGAATAAGTGTCTTTATGAATGTTTTTGATTGTCATGTAAATCGAGCTCCTTGCGACGGCCAAATCGGACGGCTGGTCTATGTTCCAGGGAAGTTTTTAAATGCATCTTTTGATAAGGCAAGTGATGAAAATGAGCGCCAAATGCTACGGCTCGATTTAGATGATGGGAGATCTATTGGCGCAGTGCAGATAGCTGGCTTGGTGGCAAGAAGGATTGTTTGTTACCTAGAGGAAGGCCAGCAAGTTCTGGCTGGAGAGCGTTTCGGACTTATTCGCTTTGGCAGCAGAGTTGATATTTATCTCCCTTCCGGTGTTATGCCACAAGTCG
>CACOPQ010000059.1 GCA_902629125.1 uncultured Alphaproteobacteria bacterium | reverse complement strand
ATTACAATAGGTTGCCACATTCGTGAGTCCTGTCAATAGGCACCAATTGTTCTACAGTTTGTTGCGCACAAAGAATACTCACTCTGTATCTACACTTGCCATGCCATACCTTCCTTCAAGTATTCACTTCCAGCCAGATACTTATGTGTTCACAGAGGACTATCACTATAGCTACGGCATACCCAGTGCATGGTCCATATGGGGTGTATGGGATATATATAGTTGAGGTGTCACACAGATGGGTTTGTATACTGTTAACTAGTTTTGAAGGTATAATTACTAGGATGTAAATTCTTTTAAACTATTATGGATATCAATATGAAAATTAACTTGATTGAGAAAACTTGTCTTAAGGGGGTCACACCGAAGTCTACTAATAGGTTGTACTGGCATCCCTGTAACTACAAGGGTGATAAGCGAGTTTGGAAAGATGATTTTTATCGTAAATGGCGTCAAGACATGATTGATAAAAAGTTACCTGACAACTTTTTACCTAACAATATGTCAGGGAAAGGTCTCTATATTGAGGTTGGTGTAATGGAAGAATTTGATTTGGATAATACGCTCAAAGGAATTATTGATGCACTCCAATTTAAATATGGCTTTAATGATAACGAAATTGGATCAATCATCGCCAAAAAGGTTATTCGTGGTCAGTATGCCACACACGATTATTCTTTAGATTATATAAAAATTGGTTTTTTTGACTGCAAAGATCTAATAATTGACGAAAGTGACACCATAGAACGAAGCGCTAAACAGTACGATAGAAAGTTGCTTTTTGCACACTTTCAGCATGATTGGATAGAAGATAAAACAAAGGATCGCATCAACGGCTATGAAGCTACTGCGGAATACTTTGAACCAAAACAATTATATTTTCACAAACAAAATCTATGACTTTGAAAATAGATGTTAGCTTGTAATATTATTAGAATAAGCTATGACACCTAACCCACTTGATCATTCTTATCTGTTGGACATAAATCTAACAATAAATGCTGAACTGGCAGATAAGTTTTATGACGCTAGTAAACTAGGTGGATACAAGAATAAGAGACTTACTCAACTGCAAGTCTTACTGGCTAACTTGATAAGCAATTATCAAACTGATCCTGCTCTGTACACTTCAGTATCTTTAGCTAACAGCCATTACAAACCTCATTCCAGATATAATAGCCGCAGCATTGGTAAAGGTTTTATTAATCTCATTCAAGACTTAGCTGAAGGTGATTGGTTAGAGTTACATAAAGGCTTTATTGATAGAACTAGTGGGATATCAAGATTAACTAGGATTAAACCTACTGATAAATCTCTAAAACTATTAGACGACTTAAACTCTTACTCTCATCTAATAGCACGTGCCCCAAACACTGAATGTATTATTAAGAGAGATGAAGATAAGAAAGATATTGAATACAAAGATACGCATGAGACTGTTCAAGAACGTGCTCACTTAACTGCCTATAATAATCTTCTGCATAAAACACTGATAGACCATCCAGACTTTCCCACTGAAGGTGTTCCACTTAAAGACGGACGTACCTTTAAAATCAATAAGTCAGATAAGTTCGTACGTAGGATTTATAATAGAGCTTCATTTGAATGGAACGGAAGATACTATGGGGGCTGGTGGCAAAGAACACCTAAAATCTACCGCTCTGGTATACAACTAAATGGTTCACCTACATGTGAGATAGATTTCTCTGCCATACATATGGTTCTGCTTTATGCCATTGCTGGTATTGATTACTGGAATGAAGTAGGTACAGATCCCTATCTCTTAGATGACTTTGAACAAAGTGATGAAATACGCAGTTTATTGAAGGTGATTGTTTTAGTTGCCGTTAATGCAAAGAGTAGAAAACAAGCACTTGAGGCACTTAGATATAAGATTAGAACAACAGACAGAGAAGAGTTTGGGTGGTTCACTGAAGGTGATTACGACTTAGAAGATATTTTAAATCGCTTTGTTAAAAAGCATGAACCAATTAAGTCCAGCTTCTTTAAATCAAATACATTCTCTGTGATGTATATAGATGCACAGATAGCTGAATACATAATCAATCACTTTACTGACCAAGGCATACCTTTACTTGCAATACATGATAGTTTTTTGATTAACCGTGTTCATGAAGGTGATCTTAGATCTGTCATGCAAACTGCCTGTAATACGATAGGCCTCAAGCTGTTCAATCAAATTGTCACAGATACTAAGATAGGTTTTGAAGGATTAGACTTAACTGGCTTTACTCACTTATTAAGAACAGACAGAGACTTCTTAATTGATACTGCCTTTAAGGATAAATACTCTGAAAATGAGATAGAAAGAAGGAAGGAAGTACAAAGTTATAGAGAGTTAGTAGGTGAACAAGACTATTATTACTCAGCTAAATCTTAAAAATATTTTAAGTGTATACTCTCTATGTATTACTAGGACCTTTTCATAATCATTAACTAAAACAGTAAAACCATGGATGACTACAAAGGCCCCCTCACATCAATAGATGTACGTAATACAGGCTTTATTGGAATGGACACATTGAATAAAGCAAATGTAGGTCCAATCAATCCAGAAAAAGGATGGCTCGTACTCTGGCAGGAAGGCCGTAAGGATGAGATTGGAAATGATGTACCCGCTTCAGTCAGTAACGTTGCCATTCTAGAAAAAGAAGCTGTGGTCAGTGAGGTTTTAAAATGCCTCATAAAGTATGGATTGAGTAAAGAGTTCGAAATAACCAACAACGTATTGGAGCATCCAAAGGCTTGGCGTATTTGGGATGAAGCATTAAAAAGATATGAGTCTGTGAGACGATGAAGTTGGTGCAAAGGATGTTATTATGAAACTATTTGTTATTCTGGCTGTTGCTCTAGCCGTTTTATCTGGATGTGGAACCAGCAAAACATTGGTTCAAGAGAGATATAGATCACTCCCTAGTAAACTTCTATGTCAAAGATTAATAGATGGTGAAATAGCCTCATGGAAAGAACCATGGGCATATGAGGTTGTAAAAGGACGTGGCGACAATTGCGACAGTACAGTCAAAACACCCAAGGTAGCTGGTGGTTCTTCAGGTGGGACCACAAAAGTTATCGTAAAAGACTGTAGCAAAATGCGTTATGGTAAAGGTTTTTGGGGTGGCTTTGCGAGAGGTGCAGCTGGTTGCTGACGTATATTCTGTAACTTGGCTCAGTGGTTTGTCTCTATACCTACGTGATCCATTCACTTTGAAACCACGTAACTCTAGTACAACACCGGGAACGGTTGCTGTCTGAAACACCGCAATTACAGAAAACTCTTAACCGCAGGATGTTTTCAAAGGTAACCTTCCTCTCCTTCCCCCCTATTATTATCATTTGTCCTCATCATAAATGTGATACAGAATAATCACTGTCGTGATACAATGTCTGGAACCACAATGAAATCAAATAAGATAAGAGTGAGAGTAAGTTTACCATCAGGTCACTTTAGGTAAACTCCTCTAACCACTTTTACTGTCATAAACTTATGGTGAAGGTCATTCTTTGAAAGCTAGAGAGGGTGCTCTTAATGCAATTGAACATCCGTGGTTAGGATAGTGATGGTTAAAACTTCTCACATTTACCAGCGAAGATACCTACAGAATCACCTGCTATATTAGAGGTATAGCTAAAAATATCGATAGAACTGTAAAGAAATTTATTGTTGGCTTTGTTATATATAAACGTTGTACCCTCGTCATTGTCACAAAATATGTTGTTGTCCTCTTTTGTAAAACGATGATTGAATACCAGACACGGCATTCTTTTAGTCACCATAGTTGATAGTTTTATAACGACAACCTTACTATCATTGTTTAATTTTACTGTAAAACGGACTGGTTCAAATACAGTGGTGCCCCACTTTTTAGATATTTTGTCTTTATAGAAACCTGTTGACAACTCAGGAGAGCAATAAAGAACAGTTTCAGAGACCGCTGAAGTTGGAATAATCAAAAAAGAGAGCAGTAATAAGCACCTACGAATTAAACCCATTAACACATTCCTTATTCTATCGAGAAAGAGACACCCAAATAAAAGTAAGGATGCCTCTTTACCCTTTTTATCAATTAAACATTAATTAATTATTCTGATCAAACTCCCTGTATGCACGATTGATTTCAACAAATGCTGGAGGAAAGACATGCTCTGTGATTAGTTCATACACTCCCTCAAACTCTTCATCACTAGTAAGTAATGGATCTTCTTTTTCAAAGTACAGACGCTCCAGTGAGTCATAGATCTTCTGTTGAACAATATCATCTAGTTGCAAAACACGTTCAGCTAAAACAGAAGCTGCACGTTTTAAGAACTCTCGTTGCCTCTCTGCTTCAGTCATCACTGGTCTCCTTCTCAACTGGCTTTGATTGTATGGATGAAGATCTAGCAATCGTTTTAGGACCAGCATTAATACGTGCTGAAAAGAGTGACTCTTCATAAGGTGTCATAGGACCAC
>CACOPQ010000058.1 GCA_902629125.1 uncultured Alphaproteobacteria bacterium | reverse complement strand
AAAAAAGGGCCCCTCAAGATTGGATGGCATCGCAATTGAAATTGGATTTGTGCCTAGGCGTTTCTCTCTTCCACCAAACGGGGCAACGTGTTTAGGACCTCGGCCAGAATCAGCGGTTATTAAAGCAATCATTCCTTCTTTTGCCGCCATCAGCGGGTAAGTTGCTAACCGTCCTATATGTCCTTGGCGAAAAACAGTCGCAGCTGCAACATTCTGTTCTCTCGCTTTTTCAATCGTAAGCTGCATGGCCCGTTCATTAGCTACATAACCAAATCCCCAGTGCCCATCAACGACTGTGGTCGTGGGAGATTCTTGAATAATTTCCCATTTTGCGCCAGGTACAATATCACCCTTTAAAACTCTCTCTATATAAGTAGGAATCTGTATAATACCGTGACTATCATGCCCGGCTAGGTTCGCACTTATCACATGCCTAGCTACAATTTTACTGTCATTTTCTGGGGCACCGGCTCCTTGAAGTAATTTTTCGGCTATTCGTGTGGCGTGATCCGCACTTATCGTAGGCATTTTTTCCCACTCCCTAAATTTGAAGAGTTCACTTTAACGTCTTAATGACCACCACTAGGCATTGGAATTTTCCAATGTGACGGCGCAGGGTAATCTAAGCCCAAATTATCGCGGAGTGTTGCTCCTTCATAATCCTTATGAAAAATACCCCTTTTCTGCAATTCAGGAACAACATACTTCACAAAATCCTCGTAGGCTCCGGGAACATGGGATGCTGCTATTACAAACCCATCGCACGCACGGGTGGAAAACCACTCTTCCATAATATCCGCAACATCCTTTCCGCTGCCAACCCATGGCCTGTGCAAGAGCCCTCTGCCGCTATATTTCATGAACTCGTTGGGTGTAGGATTCGTTTTGCCACTTGCTTCCAAGACGCGATCTCGTATCCCCTGTATACCCTGCATCCCCTGAATTTCATCATCCGACAGTGGTTCATCCCGACCTCGGCTTGCAAAGTCAAAATTCAGCGCCTCAGAGAGCAAAGACAACTGATCCAAATCCGTTGGCAATGTATCTATAAGTGCCCGCTTATCTTCAGCTTCTGCTCTTGTTTCCGCTGTTACGCAATGCGTTAATACAGCCACTTTTACTTTCTCTGGGTCTCTCCCATGATCTGCCACATTTTGCTTGAAGGCGGCATATTCCTTACAACCTGTTTCTAAGTTCGGGTAAGCAACAAAAACTAGCTCTGCCCAACGAGCAGCAAACCGTTGACCTCGTCCGCTTTGACCGGCTTGAATTAATACTGGATGCCCCTGCTCCGAACGCGGTACAGTAAATGGTCCTCTTGAGTTAAAAAATTTTCCATCAAAATCCAGTCGATGAATTTTCTTGGGGTCAGCGAAGCGATTATTAACTTTGTCATTCAATATTGCGCCATCTTCCCAGGAATTCCAATGACCTAATACAACTTCCATAAATTCATCTGCGCGGTCATAGCGTTTATCATGATCGATAACTTCATTGGTTCCCATGTTCATAGCTTCGCCGTCATTCAATGAAGTTACAATATTCCACGCTGCACGACCTTTACTCATAAGATCCAAAGTTGCGAATACTCTAGCTACATGAAACGGTTCATAGTACGTCGTTGAGTATGTAGACCCCAATCCCATTCGTTCCGTTGCCATTCCCATAGTCATCAAAACTGTGACCGGATCCATTTTTACGCAACGAATACCTCCCTCAACTGTATGTTCATGATTTCCGCCAAGCATATCAGGCATTGCCAACCTATCGTCAAAAAAACCAAGATGGAATTTTCCTTCTTCCAGTACTTTACCTATGTGCCTATAGAAATCTGGTGAAGTATAGTCGACGCGTGATTCAGGGTGCCGCCACGAGGCTGCAAAATTTGTGCAGTTTTGAGCTTGCAAAAAACCAATGAGTGTCATCTGGCGCATAAGTTTGTCTATCCATTTTTCTTTTTCATAACGCAATTGATACTTAAAGTAATCAACCTTTACAGAGTTGTCGACCAAGCTTAGAGACATCATACGGATAATTGTTAATTGTCTTTGGATTTCAGGAGGGATAAGCGGTGACACCCGTTAAATTTCTAACAACTGATAAAATAAAATAGCCCCAGTGGCTAAGCCACTGGGGCGTCATTGAGAAAATTTTAAAGCGGTTATTTTGGCAAAGAGCCTTGAACCCCTTCTACATAAAAGTTCATTCCCAGAAGCATACCTGCATCAGCAATTTTGCCTGCTTCGACGACCAGCTTTCCAGACTGGTCTTTGATTGGCCCCGTAAATGGATGCAAACTCCCACTTCGGATGTTTTCTTCCGTTTTCTTTGCTAAAGCAGCTACATCATCGGGCATATTTGTATAAGGCGCCATTTCAACCATGCCTTCTTTTAGTCCATACCATACGTCTTGTGATTTCCAAGAGCCGTCCATCATTGCTTTGGTTCGCTCTACATAGTAGGCACCCCAATTGTTCACAATGGCGGAGAGTTGGGCTTTTGGTGCAAACTTAATCATGTTGGATGCTTGCCCAAATCCCTTAACTCCTCTGTTTTCAGCAACTTGGAGCGGCGCAGGTGAGTCGGTATGCTGAGTAATGATATCTGCACCCTGATCGATTAGAGCCTTTGCCGCATCACCTTCTTTTCCAGGATCATACCAGCTATTAACCCAAACAACACTTATGCTCATTTCAGGGTTCACCGAACGAGCACCTAACATAAAGGCATTTATACCGCGCACCACCTCTGGAATCGGAAAAGATGCGACGTAACCAATTTTATTTGTTTTGGAAACCTTACCTGCTATCACGCCAGCTATATATCTACCCTCATAAAACCGAGCACTATACGTTCCAACATTTTCCGCCTGTTTATAGCCCGTCGCATGGTCAAACTTTACCTTCTCAAATTTTTTCGCAGCTTTTAATGTAGGGTTCATGAAACCAAATGATGTAGTAAAAATTAATTGGTGCCCTGTAGAGGCTAGCTTGGTAATTACCCGCTCAGAGTCGGGCCCTTCTTTAACGCTTTCCACAAACGTTGTTTTGATTTTGCTTCCCAATGCTTTTTCAACTTCCAATCGAGCTCTATCATGTTGAAATGTCCAACCATGATCGCCAATAGGCCCCACGTAAACAAAACCAATTTTTGTCTCTGATACCGATGCCTCGTCCGTCTTTTTTTGCGCTAAGAACCAAACCGCAACCATCACGATGGCTAGCGCCGCTACAACAAGTCCGAAAGTTTTCTTTGATCCCATTATCTATCCCTTATCCTTATTATTTTCAGTTAAAGTTAAAATCTACAGTTTCCTTCGCAAAAATTTACCTCGATGGCGTGAAAACCTTTCCTATACTCTGCGGCGCATTAAGGCGGATCTTAGCACCATCCCTTGAGATTAAAACAAGAACGACAATTGTCGCGAGATACGGCAGCATAGACATAAATTGAGACGCTATTTCAAGGCCCCAACCCTGAACATGAAGCTGTAAAATAGTTATCGTTCCAAATAGGTACGCCCCCAATGCAACTCTCCCAGCTCGCCAAGTGCCAAAAACAACCAAAGCCACCGCAATCCAACCCCGGCCTGCCGTCATATTTTCTGCCCAAAGTGGTGTATATGCCAGAGAAAGATAAGAACCGGCCAAACCGCACATAAATCCGCCAAATAATATTGCTAAAAAACGCACTAGTAGAACTGGGTATCCAAGTGCGTGTGCCGAATCGTGAGATTCACCTACAGCTCGCAGTATCAATCCTAAGCGTGTTTTCGATAAAAAATACGCGACAAGAACCACCATAAAAAATGATAGGTAAACCAAAAAATCCTGAGCAAACAAAATCTGACCAATAACAGGCATGGCCGATAATAGGCCCAAATCTAGTTTTGGTAGTGGTTCCAAAGCAATACCGACAAACCCCGTTCCAACTAATGCGCTGAGCCCAATCCCAAAAATTGTCAGAGCTAAGCCCGTTGCAACTTGGTTCGCCAGAAGTATTAATACAAGAACGCCAAAGACGAAGGCCAGACTAGTACCTGCAGCCGCTCCCGCTAAAACACCCAACACCGCACTATCCGTAACCGTTGTTGTCGCAAAAGCGGTAATTGCTCCAATCAACATCATGCCTTCTACACCTAGATTCAACACACCGGATTTTTCAGTAATAAGCTCACCAGTTGCTGCTAGAAGCAGCGGTGTTGATGCTGTTATGATGGTCAAGACAATTGCGACTACATCCATATTCTATTCTCTGTCGCGTGCTTTTAGAAGTGGTTTATACCGCAGGCGATATCTCGCAAGGACATCACAGGCCAATAAGTAGAACAATATTATGCCTTGGAATAACCCAGTCACAGCTGCCGGCAGCCCTATTTCGATCTGAGCATTCTCTCCACCTATATAAGTTAACGCCATTATCAAACCAGCAAACAATACACCAACTGGATTTAAACGTCCGAGAAATGCGACGATGATCGCAGTAAAACCGTATCCGGGTGATACTGATGGTAACAACTGCCCAATCGTTCCCGATACTTCTGATATACCGGCCAACCCAGCCAAACCCCCGCTTATAATCATAGATAGCCAGATAAGTTTTGCTCTGTCAAAACCAGCGTGCTTTGCGGCGGCTGGCGCCAAACCAACGACTTTGAACTGATATCCCAACACTGTTCGGCTCAAAAGTATATAAATTATAAGAACTGACAAAAGGGCAAAACCTGTTCCAAGATTTAATCGAGTGTCCTCTAGCAGAATAGGCAGCATGGCAAAATCCGAAAAAATCTCGCTTTCCGGAAAATTATATCCACCTGGATCTCTCCAAGGTCCATGCACTAAGTAACTCAACATAAGTAACGCAACATATGACAGCA
>CACOPQ010000057.1 GCA_902629125.1 uncultured Alphaproteobacteria bacterium | reverse complement strand
GTGCGACCTATGCGAGACACTAACGCCGTGAGAAGCTCGCAGCCCAGCGAAATTGTGGCGTTTCATGGCTCCTGCAAAGCCTTTACCGATAGACGTTCCAGCGACGTCGACTCTCTGACCTACAACAAAGTGGTCAACCAAAATTTCTACACCAGGCTCAATGAGAGCTTCCTCACTTACCCTAAATTCGTGCAATCTTCGTTTTGGCTCAACTTCCGCCTTGGCGAAATGTCCACGCATCTGTCTTGATATTCGCTTGACTTTCGCAGATCCCACCCCAATTTGAACGGCATTATAACCGTCTGTTATGTCCGTTCTCTTGGCCACAACCTGGCAATTATCAACTTTTAAAACTGTAACAGGGATGTGGCTGCCATCCTCGCCAAAAACCCTTGTCATCCCTAATTTTTGGGCAATCATTCCAGATCGCATGTTTCTTCTCCGCTCTTAGAGCTTAATTTCTACGTCAACACCTGCCGCTAAATCCAGCTTCATTAAGGCGTCAACTGTTTGTGGTGTAGGGTCGATAATATCCAGGAGCCTTTTATGAGTCCTAATCTCGAACTGTTCACGACTCTTTTTATCCACGTGCGGACCACGAAGGATTGTAAATTTTTGAATTCGGTTTGGCAGTGGAATAGGGCCCCGCACTTGAGCACCCGTCCGCTTGGCTGTATTAACTATTTCACCCGTAGACTGATCTAAAACTCTGTGATCAAAAGCCTTCAACCGTATTCTTATATTCTGACTATCCATACCTATCCCCAGTAAAATTGCTTCTAAAGGTTAAGCTCAAACCTCTCGTTCAGCCTCTTTTATTCTATTACCTTAGAGACAACACCAGCGCCAACTGTGCGCCCGCCTTCCCGAATTGCAAAGCGAAGACCTTCATCCATAGCTATAGGCGCGATTAGGTTAACCTCCATCGATATATTATCGCCAGGCATAACCATTTCAGTTCCATCAGGCAATACCACAGATCCTGTTACGTCGGTTGTACGAAAATAGAACTGAGGGCGATAGTTAGAGAAGAATGGTGTATGACGACCTCCTTCTTCCTTGGTCAAAATATACGCTTCGCACGAAAACTTTGTGTGAGGACTAATAGAACCGGGGGCTGCTATAACCTGCCCGCGCTCAACATCGTCTCGGTTTATACCACGAAGTAATAGCCCGACATTGTCACCCGCCTCCCCTTGGTCAAGAAGCTTACGGAACATTTCAACTCCGGTACAAACTGACTTACCTGTCTCTCGAATTCCAATAATTTCAACTGGATCGTTTACATTAATTACACCTGTTTCAACGCGCCCTGTAACAACTGTTCCTCTTCCGGAAATTGAAAATACGTCCTCAATAGGCATCAAAAATGGTTGGTCTTTTGGACGCTCAGGTTGAGGAATATAATCATCAACCGCAGTCATTAGCTCCATAATAGAGTCTTTCCCCGTTGCCGCATCTGAATCCTCAATAGCGGCCAACGCAGAGCCTTTAACTATTGGAATATCATCACCCGGAAAATCGTATGAAGAAAGTAACTCTCTAACTTCTAACTCAACAAGCTCGAGGAGTTCTTCGTCATCCACCTGATCGACTTTATTCATGAAGACAACGAGCGCAGGGACACCGACTTGACGTGCCAGAAGAATATGCTCTCGGGTCTGAGGCATAGGGCCATCAGCCGCAGACACAACCAATATGGCGCCGTCCATTTGAGCTGCGCCCGTAATCATATTTTTAACGTAATCAGCGTGACCGGGACAATCTACGTGAGCATAGTGACGACCATCTGTTTCATACTCAACGTGAGCCGTAGATATCGTTATGCCTCTAGCCTTCTCTTCGGGAGCCTTATCTATCTGATCGTAAGCGGTATAATCAGCTCCACCAGCCTCAGCTAAAACCTTCGTGATAGCTGCTGTCAGTGTCGTCTTACCATGGTCAACGTGACCTATGGTGCCAATGTTGCAATGAGGCTTATTACGCTCAAACTTCTCTTTTGCCATCGAAAAAATACTCCTGATCGAAAATGTTTTTAAAACTCTTACTGTTTCCCTTTAGCATTATGCAAGTTTGGCCGTCACTTCTTCGGCAACAGCTTGTGGGACTTGCTCGTAATGATCAAAATGCATAGTATATTGCGCCCTACCTTGGCTCATCGAGCGAAGCGTATTCACATAACCGAACATGTTTGCAAGTGGAACCATTGCCGAGATTACCCTAGCGTTACCACGTTGATCCATTCCAGAGACGTTTCCGCGACGACTATTCAAATCGCCGATAATATCTCCCATATATTCCTCGGGGGTCACAACCTCCACCCGCATGATTGGCTCTAAAAGTCTCGGGTTAGCTTTTGGAACACCTTCTCTAAAAGCAGCACGAGAAGCAATCTCGAAAGCCATCACGCTCGAATCAACGTCATGGCTTGCTCCATCAACAAGAGTTACTTTAAAGTCAATAAGAGGGAAGCCAGCTACAACGCCTGTTTCTTTGGAAGTATCCAGCCCTTTTTCGACGCCAGGAATGTATTCCTTTGGAACAGAACCACCAACCACTTTATTTTCAAATTCAAATCCCGAGCCGGCAGGCAATGGTTCAAATATGAGCTTTATTCGTGCGAACTGACCCGAACCGCCTGTTTGTTTTTTGTGAGTGTAATCAATTTCGGCAGTTTGCGTTATTGTTTCTCTGTAAGCAACCTGCGGAGCGCCAACGTTTGCGTCAACCTTAAACTCTCTTCTCATTCGGTCCACAAGGATTTCTAGATGGAGTTCTCCCATTCCTTTTATCACTGTCTGACCACTTTCATAATCCGACGTAACCCGAAATGAGGGGTCCTCTGCCGCTAAACGCGCTAAAGCTGTGCCCATTTTTTCCTGGTCAGTTTTGGTTTTTGGCTCCACGGCTACCTCAATTACAGGGTCAGGGAATTCCATTCGCTCCAAGATTACTGGCGCTTGTGGATCACATAGAGTGTCTCCCGTGGTTGTGTCTTTCAGTCCCGCTAAGGCTACGATATCACCCGCCCGCGCCTCTTTTATATCCTCCCGACTATTAGCGTGCATAAGAAGCATTCTACCAATACGTTCTTTTTTGTCTTTCACAGTATTCGTTATTGTACTGCCCGACTGCAAAACCCCAGAGTAAACACGTAAGAATGTCAAAGAGCCTACAAATGGGTCATTCATTATCTTAAACGCTAAACCCGAAAATGGTTCTGAGTCGTCGCTTTTTCTCACCGCTTCTTCTTCAGTGCTCGGCAATACGCCATTTACACTTTCCACATCTAAAGGAGAGGGCAAATAATCTACTACCGAGTCCAGCAGAGGCTGCACACCCTTATTCTTGAACGCGGAACCGCATAATACCGGAACGAACTCTCCATCAATTGTGCCTTGCCTGATGCAACTTTTCAGTGTCTCAGGGGTAGGCTCTTCTCCCTCTAGATAGGCTTCCAATGCCTCCTCGTTTTGCTCTACAGCTAGCTCAACTAGATTAGAACGATATTCGGTGGCTTTATCTAGTAACTCGCCAGGAATATCTACCACTTCAAATTTAGCTCCAAGGCTTTCATCCAACCATCTAATTGCCTTCATTGATATGAGATCTACGACACCCACAAACTCAGCTTCGCTACCGATGGGCAACTGAGTAACTAATGGCACAGCCCCCAATCTATCGACTATCATTGAGACGCATCGGTAAAAGTCGGCCCCAATTCTGTCCATCTTATTCACAAAACAAACTCTTGGGACATTGTACTTATCGGCTTGTCGCCAAACTGTTTCAGACTGAGGCTCTACGCCCGCAACTGAGTCAAATACAGCCACGGCACCGTCGAGTACTCTCAGTGCTCTCTCCACTTCGATGGTAAAGTCTACGTGCCCGGGGGTATCGATTATATTAATTTGGTGATCATTCCAGTGACAAGTCGTGGCAGCGGAAGTTATGGTGATACCCCGCTCTTGTTCTTGCTCCATCCAATCCATAGTTGCGTTACCGTCGTGCACCTCACCAATCTTGTATGAACGGCCTGTATAGTAGAGCACTCGCTCGGTTGTGGTTGTTTTGCCCGCATCAATGTGGGCCATTATGCCTATATTCCGGTAGCGATCGAGGGAGTAGGTTCTGCTCATTTTAATTATTCCTTACATTACCATCGATAATGGGAGAAAGCTTTATTAGCCTCCGCCATTTTGTGCGTGTCTTCCCGTTTCTTAACGGCTGTACCTCTGTTATTTACTGCGTCAAGCAGTTCTCCCGAAAGGCGGTCTACCATAGTGTTCTCCGAGCGTTTTCTTGCAGCATCAATTGTCCACCTAATCGCTAACGCTTGTGCTCTGTCATTGCGCACCTCGACGGGAACTTGGTAAGTAGCTCCGCCAACTCGGCGGGATCTAACTTCAACCATCGGTTTGACATTATCCAGTGCTTCATGAAAGACCGATATCGGTTGTTGGCCGGTTCGTTCTTCTATTTTATTAAAAGCACCATACACTATCGTTTCGGCGATAGATCTCTTGCCGTCATACATAAGGCAACTCATGAATTTACTAACAGTAAGATCCTTATATTTTGCATCCGGAAGAACGATGCGTTTTTCGGCACGATGACGTCTCGACATATTAAAATCCTAATTCAGAACGCTGTGTTTCAAATATTATTAACTCTTTGGCGAGGATGTATGTGTTTGTCTATACTCGACTTTCGAAACTTGCTCGGAATCTCCCCACCCTATTATTCAAAAAAACAAACGAAACTTACGTGCTATAGCTCTAACTTTCTTTACACGTTTGTTCCGTTAGAGGGGTTGCAAGTCTAACCCCTGCGAAAACCATCAAGTATTTTTGGACCGCTGGTTTATCCCTGGCGGACAAACCTATATCCGGCAGTGAGATACTACAGAGATCCCAAAAGATGCCGGATACTATGTATCCGCGCCCTTCTGGTCAAGTGAAGAATGCAATCTTTGGCATTTTTTATTTAAAAACACCCCCCAAATAGGGGAAAATTACATATTCCCAATGTCGTAACAATATTACTTGCCAAATGCCCGCTCGTTCCATTTTACGATACATGTTAATTTTGGCTTTAGCTACTCCGCG
>CACOPQ010000056.1 GCA_902629125.1 uncultured Alphaproteobacteria bacterium | reverse complement strand
TGGAAAGGCTGGACTCGACTCGGCAGGGCAGGTAACCCTAGTCGACGGCAGACCCGGTGAGGTTTTTGAACGCAAGGTGACGGTAGGGTATATTTATATGCTCAAGTTGCATCACCTGGTTGATGATAAAATCCATGCAAGATCAATCGGCCCTTATAGTTTGGTTACGCAACAACCTCTGGGGGGTAAAGCGCAGTTTGGAGGGCAGCGGTTCGGAGAAATGGAGGTTTGGGCATTGGAAGCATATGGTGCCGCTTATACCCTCCAGGAAATGTTGACTGTCAAATCTGACGACGTTTCTGGCAGAACGAAAGTATATGAGGCAGTTGTTAGAGGAGATGATAATTTTGAGGCAGGAATACCTGAATCGTTTAACGTCTTAATCAAAGAGTTACGGTCTCTGGGCCTCAACGTTGATTTAGATCAACGACAGTTATGAGTGAATTAAGATTTTATGCTTTTTTTAAAATATTGGGCCTTTATTAAACAGCTGGAAAAAACCGAATGCGTTTCAGGTTTTAATACGGCAAGGTCAGCGCCAAATTTGAGGAGTTTCTTTTATGAATGAATTAGCGAACTTTTTTGGGCAACCAACTGGTACTGATAGTTTCGATCAGATCAAAATATCCATTGCTAGCCCAGAACGCATCCACTCCTGGTCGTTCGGAGAAATAAAAAAACCTGAAACTATAAACTATCGAACGTTTAAGCCGGAACGCGATGGCTTATTTTGCGCCCGCATTTTTGGTCCCATCAAAGACTATGAGTGTCTATGTGGAAAATATAAACGAATGAAGTTTAGGGGTATAATCTGCGAAAAGTGTGGCGTGGAGGTTACACTTAGCAAGGTCCGACGAGAACGGATGGGACACATCGAGCTAGCGTCACCGGTTGCACATATATGGTTCCTTAAATCATTACCAAGCCGTATTGGTTTACTGCTGGATATGACACTGAAAGAATTGGAGCGGATCCTTTATTTTGAAAGTTTTGTTGTTCTAGATGAAGGATTTACTTCATTAAATCGCAAGCAATTGCTGTCAGAGGACGAATACTTCGATGCTATGGATGAGTTTGGAGAAGACACGTTTAAGGCAGCTATTGGGGCAGAAGCACTTAAGGGGATGCTTAGCGAACTTGATTTAGAGCAAGAGGTGGTAGAAATAAGGGAGGGGCTCCGCACGACGGGTTCGGAGATGAAAAGGAAGAAATACGTCAAAAGATTAAAGTTAATTGAAGCCTTTATAGAGTCCGGTTGTCGGCCAGAGTGGATGATATTAGATGTCGTGCCTGTTATTCCCCCAGAGTTACGTCCCCTTGTTCCGTTGGACGGCGGTCGGTTTGCAACATCTGACCTGAATGACCTATACAGGCGCGTAATCAATAGAAATAATAGACTTAAGCGTCTCATCGAATTGAGAGCCCCCGATATAATTGTCAGGAACGAGAAGCGTATGCTTCAAGAGTCCGTTGATGCATTATTTGATAATGGGCGACGTGGACGAGTAATCACCGGGGCAAATAAGCGCCCCTTGAAATCTCTTTCTGATATGCTCAAGGGTAAACAAGGGAGATTCAGGCAAAATTTACTTGGTAAGCGAGTAGACTACTCTGGACGATCGGTAATAGTTGTGGGGCCGGAGTTGAAACTCCACCAGTGTGGTTTGCCTAAAAAAATGGCTTTAGAGCTTTTTAAGCCATTTATTTACTCTAAGTTAGAACTTTATGGTCTGGCGACCACCATAAAAGCAGCTAAGCGTATGGTTGAAAAAGAACGCCCAGAAGTCTGGGATATTTTAGAAGAAGTAATCCGCGAACACCCGGTGTTGCTGAATCGCGCTCCTACGCTGCATCGACTAGGCATACAAGCATTCGAGCCTGTTCTCATCGAAGGAAAAGCAATTCAGTTACACCCCTTAGTTTGTACTGCCTTCAACGCTGATTTCGACGGTGATCAGATGGCTGTCCATGTGCCACTTTCTCTGGAAGCCCAGCTTGAAGCACGCGTTCTAATGATGTCGACTAATAATATTCTAAGTCCGGCGAATGGTAAGCCAATCATTGTACCTTCCCAAGATATAATCTTGGGTTTGTATCATCTCACTATGGAAAGAGACGGTATGCTAGGGGAGGGTTTAATTTTTGCCGACTTAGCAGAAATGGAGCACGCACTGCATAGTGGCTCTGTTCATCTCCATGCGAAGGTGAAGTCAAGAATAGATACCTTTGACGATGAAGGGAACAAAGTTAAAAAAGTCGTGGAATCTACCCCTGGTAGATTACGCCTGGCACAATACTTACCGGACAGTGCAAAAATTACATTCGAAACAGTCAATAAGTTGATGACTAAAAAGGAAATATCAAATGTAATTGATAATGTATATCGACATTGTGGGCAAAAAGACACGGTCATATTTGCGGATAGGTTGATGGCGCTCGGATTTAGCCAAGCATGTACTTCAGGTATTTCTTTTGGAAAAGATGACTTGATTATTCCCGAGACTAAAACCGGCCTCGTAGAAACAGCCACTGACGAAGTTAAAGAATTCGAACAGCAATATCTAGATGGATTGATCACTCAGGGCGAGAAATATAACAAGGTAGTGGATGTTTGGTCACGCTGTACGGACCAGGTCGCCGAAGAAATGATGGGGCGAATAATGAGCCCCGAAGATGGTAAAGACGTCAATTCTGTTTGGATGATGGCACACTCGGGCGCGCGCGGATCTCCGGCTCAAATAAAACAGCTCGCTGGGATGCGCGGGCTTATGGCCAAGCCGTCTGGAGAGATAATAGAGACCCCAATTATATCGAATTTTAAAGAGGGTTTAACGGTACTTGAGTACTTTAATTCAACCCACGGCGCACGAAAAGGACTAGCAGATACCGCTTTAAAAACTGCTAACTCTGGATACCTAACGCGTCGTTTGGTTGATGTGGCCCAGGATTGTATTATTACAGAAGAGGATTGCGGAACACAAAGGGGCTTAAAAGTAAAAGCTGTTATCGAGGATGGAGAGATAGTAGAGCCGCTAGCAGAGAGAATACTGGGGCGTAGTGCCGTCTTCGATATAAAAGATCCAATTACCGGCGACATCATAACAACGGCTGGCCAGATTATTGATGAGGAAGCTGTGGAGGCTATCGAGGCAGCAGACAAAGTGAGTAACGCGGGCTTTGAAGAGATCTCAGTTAGATCAGTCTTGACTTGTGATACAAAAATTGGTGTTTGTGCAGCTTGTTATGGTCGTGATCTAGCTAGGGGTACCTCGGTAAATGTTGGTGAGGCTGTTGGCGTTATAGCAGCTCAATCAATAGGAGAACCCGGAACTCAACTAACTATGCGGACATTCCATATTGGAGGCGCGGCACAAAGAGGTGCTGAGCAGTCAAGTATAGAAGCTGCTTTTACAGCAAAACTTAGTCTGACTAACAGAAATGTTGTAAAAAATTCATCAGGCGTTTTAATTGTGATGAGCCGCAATATGGAGGCTACCCTTTTAGACGAAGAAGGGAGAGAGAGAGCAAAGCATCGAATTCCCTATGGCTCTAGACTCCTTGCAGATGATGGGGCCGAGGTCCAACAAGGGCAGACGCTTGCTGAATGGGATCCGTACACGATCCCTATAATCACGGAAAAAAAGGGAACGGCAAACTACGTTGATTTAGTTGATGGTGTTTCGATGCGGGAAGTGATGGACGAGGGTACAGGTATTGCCTCTCGAGTGGTTTTTGATTGGAAACAACAGCCAAAAGGCTCGGAATTAAGGCCACGGATAACACTTCGAGATGATAAGGGTGAAGTCATTGAATTAGAAAATGGTCTTGAGGCTCGCTACTTTATGTCAGTTGATGCTATTTTGTCGGTGGAGAATGGCGCCGAAGTCCAAGCTGGCGACGTTTTAGCCAGGATACCGCGAGAATCAACAAAAACTAGGGATATAACGGGTGGCTTACCTCGGGTTGCTGAACTATTTGAAGCACGAAAACCAAAGGATTACGCTATTATAAGTGAATCTGAAGGCCGCGTTGAGTTTGGCCGAGATTATAAAACAAAACGTAGAGTTAATGTGGTTCCTTCTGATGCTGATTCTGATATAGTCGAGTATTTGATCCCAAAAGGTAAGCATCTCGCAGTTCAAGAAGGAGATTATGTCCAGGTTGGCGACTTATTAATGGACGGTAATCCGGTTCCGCACGATATATTAAACATTTTGGGGGTCGAAGCCTTAGCTAATTACTTAATTAACGAAGTTCAGGATGTTTATCGTCTTCAAGGGGTAAAAATTAATGACAAACATATTGAAGTGATTGTGCGCCAGATGCTTCAAAAAGTTGAAATTGAAGATGGAGGCGAAACTACATTATTGGTTGGAGAAACAGTGGATAAAGAAGAGTTCGAGCTTGCCAACGAGAAGGCGGAAGCTCAAGGTCTTTCGTTAGCGCGCGCCAAACCTGTCCTTCAAGGCATAACAAAGGCGTCTCTTCAGACCAAGTCATTTTGCAATGTTCCTAGCTGCTTGCAGAAAGGCTTGGTTCTGATTGGGACCGTCAATAAAAAGTACCGATTCTAAGCCAAATTTCTTTATCGCCTTCGCTAGCTCTTTAGTCTTTCCACTAACATTAAAGTTCTCCAGAACCAAGAGCTTACCTTCTACCTGCTTGGACGAGAGCGCGCTCTTAAGAGCTAATTTTCTTATTTTTTTTGACAGCTTGTATGCGTGGCTCCGTACAACAGGTCCGTGCACCGTTGCCCCTCCCCGAAACTGAGCAGCTCTCGCGCTGCCCTGTCGCGCCCTACCTGTTCCCTTTTGGCGAAAAGGTTTTGCTGTTGTACCGCTTATTTCTCCAACCAGTTTTACTTTATGCGTGCCAGATCGGCGTTTTGCCAACTGCCAGTTGACTGTTCGGGCAAGTAAATCCTTTCGTGGTTCAACGGCGAACACACTGTCTTTAAGCTCAATTTCACCTTTTGCCTTATCGTTTAAGTCCTTAACTTGACACTTCATCGCCATCATCCTCTTTTTCGGCAGACTCTTCGTCTGCATCGCCCGTATCCACAACATCTTGGCTGGCAGCTTTTAAATCACTTTTTCCCTCTTCACTAACCTCGTCTGTTGACCCTAACATTTCTTCCGAAGATACCGCACCCCCATCGGTGGATTGTGCTGGCGTGTCTTCTAAACTCTGTGTTTTTATTGAAGCTGGAAAGGGTGCCTCAACAGGCAC
>CACOPQ010000055.1 GCA_902629125.1 uncultured Alphaproteobacteria bacterium | reverse complement strand
TGAGAGATTTAACCCCAAAGGAATAATACTCTCCGGTGGACCCGCTAGCGTACACGGAGTGGAAGCACCTGCAGCCCACAAATCCCTCTTTGAGCTTAACGTTCCTATCCTTGGCATATGTTACGGTGAACAAACACTGGTGCAACAACTTGGTGGCGACGTGCAAGCATCTGCTCACAGGGAATTTGGCCGAGCTTTTGTCGAGATTAAGAAAAATTGCAGTTTGTTTGAAAGTATTTGGGTGCCTGGTAATAAGTATGAGGTCTGGATGAGCCATGGAGACCGTGTGAATACAATTCCAGATGGCTTTGATGTGGTTGGTGTTTCAGATGGCTCACCCTTTGCAATCATAGCAAATGAGGAAAAAAAGTATTTTGGTGTGCAGTTTCATCCAGAGGTAGTTCATACACCCGATGGTAAGAGATTACTTGAAAATTTTACCCACAAAATATGTAAGGCTTCTGGTGACTGGTCTATGGCGTCTTTTAAAGAAGAGGCTATTTCAAAAATTAGAATGCAAGTCGGGACGAGCCGCGTAATTTGTGGTTTGTCCGGGGGAGTAGATAGCTCGGTAGTTGCAGTCCTGCTCAACGAAGCAATTGGGGATCAATTAACCTGCGTGTTTGTCGATCATGGTTTGATGCGAACTAATGAGGCCAAAGAGGTTATCGCATTATTTCGCGACAATTATAATATTAGTTTGGTTCATAAAGACGCAAGAGATTTATTTCTCAAAAAATTGGCAGGCGTGGTCGACCCAGAGCAAAAGCGCAAGACCATTGGAAAATTATTTATCGACGTTTTTGATGAAGAGGCTAAAAAGATTGGTGGGGCAGACTATCTCGCTCAAGGAACGCTGTATCCTGATGTCATAGAGTCTGTGTCATTTACTGGTGGCCCCAGTGTTACAATAAAATCGCACCATAATGTAGGTGGACTGCCAGAGCGTATGAAGATGAAGCTGGTAGAACCATTAAGGGAGTTGTTTAAAGATGAGGTGCGTGTCTTAGGTCGTGAACTTAATCTGCCCGAAGAATTTGTAGCTAGACATCCGTTTCCTGGACCTGGACTAGCTATTCGCATTCCGGGAGAGATAACCCTTGATAGGCTTGAAATATTGCGGTCGGCCGACTTAATCTACCTGGATGAGATTAAAAAAGCGGGTCTCTACGACGATATATGGCAGGCCTTTGCCGTTTTACTACCGGTTCAGACAGTTGGGGTCATGGGCGATAGCAGAACCTATGAATATGTCTGCGCGCTAAGGGCGGTAACTTCTACTGATGGAATGACAGCAGACTATTTCCCATTTGAGCATCAACTTATTGGGCGCATTGCAAATAGAATTGTTAATGAAGTGTCTGGCATAAACCGGGTTGTTTATGACATCACCTCAAAGCCTCCTGGAACAATAGAGTGGGAATAGGTAATTTCTTATTATCAGGGGGTTAGAGGAATGAAAATTATATCCTATTCAGAGTTAGTCGTTAACGAAGGTGGGAAAATGATCCAAAAAGGAATGAATTTTGGGATCCAAAAGACACACTCTGTTGTCCTGATGTCCACTGAAAAAAATGCACCCTACAACGATAAGATTTTTGATGATGGAGTAATTGAATATGAAGGTCATGATGTTCCCAAAAATATAAGCCCTGATAAAAAATCAGTCGATCAATCCATGTTTAACGAATCTGGCACACATACTGAAAACGGTAAATTCGTGGCAGCAGCAACAAATTACAAAGAAGGCAAAAAAGACCCAGCAAAGATTAAAGTTTATCGTAAGATTAGACCTGGTGTGTGGGTGGATATGGGATTCTATAATCTAACCGATGCATACAAACGACACGATGGTGTGAGAGAGGTTTTTAAGTTTTTACTAGAACCAACTTTTGAGGAAGTTCACGAAGATAGAGATTATGAAGACCTCTTACATAACAGAACTATTCCTGGGGAAATTCAAAGAGAGGTTTATGATAGAGATAAAGGAAAATGTGTAAAATGTGGTTCAAAAGAAAACCTTCACTTTGATCATATTTTACCTTTTTCAAAAGGAGGTTCTTCTAAAACTTCTTCAAATATTCAGTTGCTATGTGCAAAGCATAATCTACAAAAGGGAGCAAAGTTTGTTTGAAAATGTAGTTAAAACAAAGCGTTATGCTTTGTTCCCAAGTAGTTTCCAAATAACTTTTTATATAATAAAATCAATGATTTACGAGAAAAAACAATAGAGTGGGAATAGAATTTAAGGCCTAAGTTATCTATTAAATTTCGGTAATGCTCTGGCACCATGAGCCAGTAGCGGATTGTTGATGTAGTTCCTATGACATATGCTATTTTTTTTGCTCTCGTTAGTCTTGCAGCTGCAGGCTGTCTCGACGTAACGTTTCGGCGTTTCTCATTAAAGTTGCGTTCCCGCGGTATGTATGTCTTTGGGTGCGGTGTAGTTTGGTTGGCTTTGCAACTGATATACCTGAGTATAACGGAAGTACAACTCCGTCTGGATGAGGTGACAGTAATGTACGGCCTTTTGACCGGCGCATTCCTTGTCTTGGCGAACATTTTGTTGATCGAGAGTCTAACTGGCCTTGATGTTAGTTTGGGCTCAATGATCTACCGCCTCAATACGATTGGTGTCGTCGCAATTTCCTTTGTTTTGTTAGGTGAGGATGTAGGCTTTATCAAACTGCTTGGTGTCGGCATCGGTATTGCAGCCGTATTAATCCTCTACCGGAGAGGTGATGGTGTATCCATACCTATTCTATTTTTCGTGATGGCGGTTGTGGCTTCAGCGTCGCGAGCCATATACGGCGTTGCCTCGAAAGTTGCTCTGGAGCAGGGTGCGAGTGCAGAGGGGCTGTTGGTGATAGCGGCTACTAGCTGGATTGTTGGTGGGTTCGCCTACGCGGCATTCCGAGAAAAGCGTATTCGTATTACAGGTAAAAAAACAGTATATGCTGTGGTCTCTGGCTTTCTCGCTTTCGCTGTTGTCAACGCGTTGATCGAAGCGCTTAAGCATGGTGAGGCGAGCGTTGTAGTACCCATAGCGAATTTAAGCTTCGTAGTTGCCATGCTTTTGTCAGTCTTTCTCGGTATGGAGGAACTTTCCGGTCGTAAGTATTTGGCGATCGGGTGTGCTGCCATGTCCGTTTTTTTGATGGCACAAGCTGTTTGATTAAATCTATTGTTTTTACCAAGAAAGTTGTCCCTATGGCCACAGCCATTGAAAATGCAACAACCCAGTATCGGGGTTACAGTTTCCAACTTGTGAATGAGTGACTGAACCTGCTTCGTAACCGAAGTAAACTTATTCTGAAGCGCAAATAGGTTCGCCGAAAACTAGTGGGTGTACATTTCCTTTGCCATACTGAGTTCATACATTACAAATTTAGCTTCGCCATAACCTTTTAATATTAAATATGAGCGTAGAAGCGAATTAATTGGTGACGGGGCTATACAGTTAAACCAACATTAGATGGTGCTATTGCAGTGATTCAAAGTCGTTGATATATGAGTTACTGGAGTAGGTTACTGTTGAGTGGGAATAAATTATTTTCAGTTACAGATAATCAAGAGTTCGAAAGTTTTATCTGCAAACTGGCAGAAACATGTCAAGTTACCTTAATTTTAAGAGAGAACGGGGTTAGTTATGGACGATCATAATCTAAACGAAGAACAGTTTAATAAATGGAAACAATTAGTAGAGATTATGGGCGAAGAGAGTGGTAATGTCGCGATGTATAATTGGGTTATGTCGCACCTAAAAAATGAAAATGGACTTACCGAGAAAGACCTAGATGATTACCAACAAGTTAAATTAAAAGAGCTACGTAAAAAGACTTTTGAAAAAAGAAGTAGCGAAGATTTTTGCAGATGGTTACTCGGGGAGAAAGTAGTCTCAGAGACGATGGATATCGTAAGAAGTTTTACGCACAGTGATGGAGGAGACATTTAAAAAAATGTCGTCCTTGTTCTGTCATAATAGTGAAGTTTTTTTGAGAGATATAATAAATCGAATTAAAGATAAGTAGGAAAGTAAAAATACTTAGAGGGTTAGAGTAAAAGCTGCAGCCAAAGAAACTATTTTTCTTAATATTGACAATTTAAAGATCCGAGACGAACCACAGTTACGACTCTCTTACATGTCCGTGCATAGGAGGGTGCGACTGAAGACTAATTTCGCGGAGAGGAGTAATATAGAGATGAAAATTTTAGCAGCTTTCCGCGGTTTGGTCATACTACTGGTTCTCTTCATTGGAGGCCAAACGCTTGCAGCGGAATATAAGATAAAGGTAGGGAGTCCACTTTCAATTTCTAAAATGCTGTCAGGTGAAATAGGAGAAAGAATAGATATCACGCTTGCTTTTCAACAATTAGATGCAATTGGTTCACATGGCCTCGCCATCATTTTACCCTCTAGCACAGCCAATATGGAAGACGAACTATTCTATGCCGAGAAGATGCGGAACATCGGTTTTACAACGGTAGTTGTAAATGGAGCGGCGCCTAGATACGAAAAGAAATTTACGCGCTCCTATACGTCAGCCATGATTGTGTATGATTTGGCGAAGGCTTTAGAGTTCGTGAACAAACGGTTCGGACCGCCCAAAAAGGTGCTGCTGCTTGCAAGCTCGACAGGCTCACTCGCCATTTTGGCGTCCCAGCTCGAACCTGTAATTTCTCATTTACCTTCCTTGGAATCTGTTACCCATGCTTTCATGTTGAATGCTGCTTGTCCTGCAAACGTAGCGCCAAAGCTATCACGAAATGCTAAAATATTTGCTGTAAATGGTCTCCAGGACGACAGCACTCCGGCATCTGGCTGCGCAGAGATGAAACTAAAGAACCACATGCCAAATGTACATTTGCTCACATATGAAGGAGCACATCATTTTGAAAGTCAAGTACACGAAGATATCCGGCAGGTTGATGGTTGGCATATGCTGCCAACTTGTACAATTAACTACGACGACGATACAAAATTATATGTGAAAAAACGAGATGGAAGCGCTTCTGCCTCTGAGAGAGATCAAGGTTTTGTCAACATGCAAAAGTGGGTCTATGGAATTGTCTGAAGCGTGGGCACGTTCAGGGGTATAATAAAGAATCAGCCGCTAAATTTTGGAATGATGTGAAACGACTAACGAAGTAGATTTAAGTTTTGAAAAACTCTTCTGAGAGACTTTCCTAATAAAATAATTACAAACAACCTCTTCGCTTAATGGCTTATCTCCGCAGGATCATACGCTACGCCCTGCGCACCATAACCGCCGTCAACGTTCAATATAGTTCCAGTCGTCCATTCGCATTCATCTGACGCAAAAAAAAGTGCCGCGTTGGCAACTGCATCTGTCGACCCATATTTTCCAACGGGAATTCTTTCTTCATACTTCTGCTTTCGGCTAGGGCCATGATTGCTTAATCCGGTCTCTATAGGACCAGGTGCAATTGCATTAACCATTATTCCCTGTCCAGAAAGCTCTGTCGC
>CACOPQ010000054.1 GCA_902629125.1 uncultured Alphaproteobacteria bacterium | reverse complement strand
TCTGCGTGAACCGAAACTGATCTGATTTAAAAAAGTAATCGCAAAAAATAGTGGGTTGGCTAACTACACCTCCCTAATTAAGTTTCCATCCTTTTCTTCCCTTACCCCCAAAGCATACATCTGTATTAACGCAAGTAGATAACTTTGTTTTCGAATTTAGCTATATTTTTTATTCTACTTTGTAAGTTTGTAACCTTTCCTAGCCAACATTATCCCCATAAACATGAAAAAGCCTCCAAATAACACGCTCATCAAGTTACCGGGCAACTCGTGTGCAAGAGCTGCACCTAATACGACCCCTATTAATGCAGCCGGGATAATAAACATTAATTCGGACCAAAGTATTTTTCCATATCGTACATGTCGAGCTACACCAACTAGAGCGTTTGTGACATTCAACGCTAAGGCTACCGCTAAGCCTTCAATAACAGGTAGTCCGTAGAAAGCGGCTAATCCCAATAAGACCAATGCACCGCCACCAACGCCAAATATTCCCGATAGTATTCCAGAAAAGATACCTAAACCTACATACGTTCCTAAAGGTGGGATGGAAGGAACAACCTCGCCCATTAAAGCAAGGCCTACCCCTTGATCGATTAAGCGAATTGCAACAAGAATTTGAATAATGGCGAAAAGGATCAGCATCCATTGGGGGGTGATGCGCGCGAGTATTTTTGAGCCTATGACAGAGCCAATAACGCCACCCGCGCAGACCGCAAAAATCAATGCAAATTCCATCGAGGTACCATCGAGCAATAAATGGGCAGTGAACCCTATGCAAGAAAGTATTGTAACAGCTACCAATGATGTGCCGACAGCTGTTTGCGGACTGACGCCTGCCAAGATTAAAAAGGGGGTAATTAATACGCCGCCGCCGAGTGCTATTAGCCCGTTCAACAGCCCAGTTAGCAAACCTAATGCTACTGCGCGATGTTGTGAAACAAGTATGTTAGAATTCAAACGTTTACCCTGCTTGATGCCAAAAATTAATAGATTCTATCAACTATATCATAAAAGCCATACCGCTAATCCTCTAATTAGTCTATCAGTAACGGCCTTAATTAGAAGTCAATGACTTATAACCTTTACTATTGCTTGATGTATTATGTTTTCATTTAAGTACGTGCCGGAAAATATTGTATGTTTAAGTTATGGTTGCGTGTTTAATATTAATCACAGCATTGGCGGCTTTCCTCATTAATTATGTTTGAGTAAATTATTGATTGTGGGGATAAAGTAAAAATAGCTTTTCAACGGCACGGCTATTTACGTGTTGATCGGCCTTTCCTTGCTAGGTCGTTATGCAAACTAAGCTTGGCATATCACAAATTACAACGTTTCTGGAGTTCAGCAGCATAGATTGGCGCGATGGTATTTGATCAATACGATACCGAAGCTATTGCAAACGTTAGAATGCCGAGTTGCATAAGTTAGCCCGTTATTCCGTGAGCACCTTTAGACGCTTATTCGTTACTGTTATAAAACCAGGATACCAATTTAGCAGGTGAGACACCTATTTAATTTAAAATATGTGAGGGCAGCCACTACTGTTATGGTAAGAGCTTAGCCCACTAAATGATACCAGCCAATCCATTTTGGGAAGTTCGGGATCTTTTGCACACTCATTCTTCCGATAGCTTCTAGTTGGGCAGGAGAGCGCGTCCAAAAGGGCCGCTTCCTCCCCAGAACGACACGATTGATCCAAGCGCGCTCCCACCAATATAAGAGCTAGTACGATCACATCGGAGTTCAATCAGATATGTAGAAAGGCGTGATCTAAAAAATAAAAATACTCGTATTTTGTTAAACATCATAATCAGTAGACAAGCGATGGCCAATAAATCAATCAAGCCAATAAGCATAGGAAGTGTAGAAGCCGTTGTAAGGCTCAATGTTGCAAAGTCAGTTGACGAATGGAAAGCCCGATCTATCGCTCGTGATCAAACATTCCTGATAAGGGAAAAGGAAAAGGTGATTTTGCAGCTTGAAAGAGCTGTAGAAGGGTATAAAAAAAAATGTGAGGCGCTTTCCAACCTTTTGAAGCATAACGGGCCTATCGATAACTAACCGTTACGCTTCAAGCCTAAAAGTTTCGTGGTCAAAAAGCGCTCTAAAATATAAACCTCCAATTCACCCGACACAGCCAAAACAAATGACTTAGTCCATCGTGCCGCGCCGCGCCATTGAATATTCCTATAATATTAACCGATTGGTTGAAAACCTGGTCGTTTGCAAGTAGCCCACCACAATATTCCCCCTCGATCATTGTAAACGTAAATGCTCCGTAAATCGTTGGGTTCCATTGCTTGTTATCCAACACCACAAGTTCATCTGTTACGAAAGATTTAGCAGTTTGTTGCTAGCTGTCCTACCTTAACAATTGTTCCACAGCTTTAAAAATATGCGAAAAATTTTTTATATTATGATCAAAAGCCTCCTAAGCAAAATGCATTAAAAAAACTTACCTTATCGACGGATAATAAATATGAACTTTTCTGTGATCCGGTTTTGATAAACTCGCGTAGCTAAATAATCACTATTACAGGAGATATATTTTAATGAAACAACTTAGCAAATTGATGGCTGTTCTAGCCGTCGCAACCTCGGTGATCTTTAGCACTGGTCCAGCAATGTCTTACATGAAAAAGGACATAGTAGGTACGGCAGTGGCTTCTGGTAAATTTACAACGCTAATCACAGCACTGAAGACAGCAGGCTTGGTCGATGTTCTCAAAGGAAACGGACCATTCACAGTTTTCGCACCGACAGATGAAGCATTTAAGGCGCTTCCAGATGGCACAGTTGCAAATCTTCTAAAACCTGAGAATAAAGATAAGCTGATTGCGATTTTAACGTACCACGTTGTACCAGGAAAAACGCTAGCAGCTGATTTAACAGGAAAAACCGTTTCGGTTAAAACCGTAGAGGGATCATCCGTGAAAATAGATGGTGTCAACGGCGTTAAAGTGAATCAAGCATCAGTGGTAACACCCGATATTATCGCATCGAATGGCGTTATTCATGTTATAAACAAAGTGATATTGCCGAATTAAATAGTAAAAAACGATATGCTCTCAGCCACGGATATGAACGCGTGGCTGGAAGCACAAATACCTTAAAACGGATATTGAAGTAACCCATTTTCACCCTTATCGCCCTCCAAGTCTGAGCCCGACACTACCGGAAGACTATTTAGGACATGTAATTCATTCCCGGATTAAACGTCTTCAAATAAACAGCGGTCCTTAAAATAAGCACGTTCGTTAGAGACGATGTAATCCTATGATCCTGGAAAACGCTACTTATAGTCTTTTGAAGCAAGCGCTCGTCGTGAATTCGTAACTTTATTACTACTAAGATTATAGAAAAAAACTTGCCACTGCGCCGAACATTTGGGCAAGGACTCCAAGCTCTAAAAAATCAATATTTTCCTCCGTAGATTTTGCATCAATAATGTGACTATAAAGAAGGCTCGCGCAACTATAAAACAATACACTGTTGCCAAAAGAAATCTAACTTACATTCTGCTGGGTTCCGACTACCCTGTTGCTAAAAAACCCCGCTTAACCTCAAACACATTGAAATTTAAATGCAAATATCACGCTTATTTCGCATAGTAAGAAAATAAAATTTTAGAGTTATCCATTTGGAGTTGATGATGAGTTCTAAGCGTAAGCTAACGAGTATATTTGAAGTAACTGGCTCTATTCTTGCCATTGCCTACGCTCTCCTGGTCGCCTCAAATACAGGGAATGAAATACTGGGCTTCAGTTTGTTACTTTTGTCATCAGCGCTATTTGCATTTTGGGCTATTATAGATCGCAGATGGGCTTTCTTGATGCTTCAATTTTTCTATGCAATATCTGCAATTATTGGTTTAATTAGATGGTATTGAAACAACCATTAAAGTGCCTTGAAAATCAAGCTACCGACCATAATTGCCAAATTATAAAAGGTTGGCATGAATATACCAGGCAATCGGTAAATTAATATGGTCCGCGAAAACTTCCTCCCTTATGCCTCCAGCATTTCTCCTCCTGCCACTTGATTGTGACAATCCCAAGTCCTCGATGCGGCTCCATAAGATAATAATTTTAAGTTGCTTGCAAATGTTCGAGGTGATTAGAATGCGGACAGAGTAAACTGGAAATTTATCAGTTCCTAAACTGAAAATCCTTCACCCAGAGTAATGAAAGATGAACTAAGCAACTGGTTTTTCTTTTGTAATCCTTTACTAACTCAATTGCTGAATATTATAAGACTTAAGATCCGCCATTACTTTAAAATAAGAAAATGGCTATTACACAGCAATTGCACTTTAACGGTGTAAAATTTTTATTTTAACTATCGGTTCAAGGTGCTCTCACCCGAAAGCTTTCCATAACTTTTTTTAATAGGACATCCAGTTTCATGATTGCATTTGCGTTGGCGGTTTTCTTATTAATTATCACGCCAGGCCCCGGAGTATTATCTACTGCCGGGGTGGGAGCAGCCTTTGGTTGGAACCGAGGCCTGTTTTATATCGCAGGACTATGTTTAGGTACTAACCTAGGGGGATTAGCCGTCATTTCCGGTCTCGCGGCTATTATTCTTGCGGAACCATTAGTTAGGACACTTTTATTGTTTGCGTCTGCTGCTTATTTAGGTTACCTCGCGCTTCGGATCGCGCTAGCCGGGACAAAAATTGCCTTTATTCGGTCCGCAGAACCAGGACTCCTTGCTGGACTGACTCTAGCTTTAATAAACCCTAAAGCATATGCCGTTAACACTACGCTATTCACCAGCTTTGCCTTCTATCCAAATAACTTTGCGTTAGAAACAACACTGAAGTTGATAATCTTAAATGTGGTGTGGATTCCAACACATTTTATCTGGCTCTATGCAGGTGTAAAGCTAAACACACTTAACTTATCAAATCGTGCCCAACGGCTTATAAATCTTTTTATGGCTGGCTGCCTTTTGACAGTTGTTGCGTTATCAATTTGGTCACTTCTTTTGCTTTAATTCAGTATCTTTAACTATGAACAACAGTGATATCTCAAAAACTTTTTAGATAAAGCGATGTTTTTTCAAGTCAGTTTCGAAACCACTGCCATTTTAATTAGCAAGTTTGGGTCGTAATTTAGACTTGTTTGAATGCTTAGGTGGAAGACTATTTGTCCTGTTTTTGCTTATCTTCTTCGTGTTCATGATCTGGGCCGCAAATTTCCGCCACCGCGCTGGAGATCACCAACGGGGTGCTGAAAAGACTTAACAATATTACACATATTTTCATTGTATCACTCCTTGGATCGTTTACGCTCCCCTTTTTTATGCGGATCACTTAACGACCCACAAATAAAACATATTGAAGTTTAAAGCAAAAAAGTTCACCTGTTGCGGATTATGTCACAAACTTATATTGAGAGTAGGATACCAGTTTTTTTTAGGGTGTAACACATAATGGATGATGATCTGCCATACGAAGGTGTGAAAGTACTCGACTTAAGTCAAGGCATAGCAGGACCCTATTGCGCTATGCATTTTGCGCGCAACGGGGCTAACGTTGTGAAATTAGAACCCCCTGGTAATGGATGCTGGAGTAGGCAGCTAGGCAAGCCGATC
>CACOPQ010000053.1 GCA_902629125.1 uncultured Alphaproteobacteria bacterium | reverse complement strand
TGATTGCGCCCGATGCGACGATAGCTCTTGATTTTTCATTGGTAAGAATGACCGGGGTCATTAAAAACCTAGTAGTTTACCCCGATCAAATGCAAAAAAATCTTGATAAGCTTGGAGGATTAATAAATTCGCAACGTATCCTCCTAGAACTGACACAAAAAGGTATGACCAGAGAAGACTCCTATGAAGCAGTTCAACGAAACGCTATGCCTGTTTGGTTGGAAGGCAAAGATTTCAAAGCTTTGTTAAAGAGTGATACAAAAATTAGGGCATTTTTAGATGAAAATGAAATCGATGAGTTATTTAACCCTGATTTTCATTTTAAGCATGTTGAGACAATATTTAAGCGGGTATTTGGATGAAATCTAACCTAGCTGAGCTAAAAGGGTTCTACATTACGTACTACAAAATGTAATGCTGTTTCGAAGTGAAATACAAGATAGGGTTATATTGGTGTCAAAACACAAAACCTCTAAGCCATTTTCCATCCCGCGCAACAATGTTTCATGATAAAATGGGTCAATGTCGCGAGCGATTTTAAAATCCTTGCAGTCCATTCGTTGTATAAGGAAAATCAGGACACTTTTGTCACCTATTTTTATTTGATCGACTAAATCTTCAATATGCCTGGAGCCACGCACGGTAACCGAGTCGGGGAATTCCGCGGTGCCATTACTTTCCCGACTGTCTCGCCTCAAATGCACATTTTTTACTTCCACCCAACAACGACCTATTTTTTCGTCCTCTAATAGAATATCGACGCGTGATCTTTCAGCGTATTTTACTTCTGTGCGGAGACTATTATATCCCTTTAACTGAGCGATTCTGTGCGCTTCTATTGCTTCACGAACAATTTTATTCGGATGATGAGTATTTACGCCTACAAGTCCACCATCCGCCTCTATTAGTTCGACCGTGAATGGTAATTTCCTATTTGGGTTCGGTGAACACGACACCCAAACGCGCGACCCCGGGTTACTCAATCCGGTCATTCGTCCCGGATTAGGACAGTGGGCAGTGACGTTCTCGCCACTTTCCAAACGTATATCCGCAAGGAATCTTTTGTATCGTTTAATCAATGTTCCACAATAAAGTGGTTTCGGTAGTTGCATCCTCGTCAACAATACGTAATTGTTAATTGAGTATAAGCTAACAATTAAAAGTTATTCTTCATGAACACCAGCATTTCTGAAATAAAAATAGTTACAGCAGCATTTATCATTATCGGCAATGAAATTCTTTCTGGCCGAACAAAAGATGTAAACCTGTCGTATTTGGCTACAGCACTTGTGCAAATAGGTATTAGCTTGGATGAAGTTCGGGTTATACGGGACGACCAATCAACGATTGCGAATACGGTTAAAACACTTCGGTCAGAGTATGATTACGTATTCACCTCTGGGGGTATTGGACCAACGCACGATGACATAACATGTGATTCTATCGCGCTGTCGTTCGGACTAGACGTGCACCACCACGCGGAAGCATTAAAACGTATGAAAGCTCACGCGAAGAAACGCGGAGTCGAATTAAATGAAGCGCGATTGAGAATGGCCCGGACACCCGTAGGGGCAACCCTTATAAATAACCCTATTTCAGCAGCTCCCGGATTTACCATTGAAAATGTTCATGTAATGGCGGGTGTGCCGAGTGTATTCCAAGCCATGGTCACCGAGCTCTTACCGACACTTCGGACAGGAACAAAAATTCATTCTAGAACCGTTATCTCGAACCTTGGAGAAGGGACGGTAGCAAAAGGTTTGGAAAAAATTCAGAACAAGTATCCAACTATTGATATCGGTAGTTATCCCTTCTTTAAGAACGACATATATGGGACTTCTTTAGTTTTAAGAGGGGCACAAGTTAATGATCTAGATCTAGCCGCTAAAGATATTTTTAATTTAATCACAGAATGCGGCGGTCATCCCACCGATGGAGATGAAAATTTATGAATGTTCAATTGAATAGCAGAGCTACTGGAAGTGGAAAAATTGCAACCATCGTCTACGACCGTCAATCGAAACTGAATTCTTTGAGTGGTGCTGGCATAGAAGAGTTAAAAGCCGCGTTTCAAAATGTGGCTAAAGATACAGAATTACGTGGTCTTATTTTCACTGGGGCAGGCCCAAAATCTTTCATTGGTGGTGCAGATATAAATGAGCTTAACGAATTAAATGAGAGAACCTCGCGAGAGTTTATTTCCTCATTACATGAATTATCCATTCTGATACGCAATATGGAGGTTCCTACAATCGCAAGAGTAAATGGCTACAGTCTTGGCGCTGGGATGGAGTTGGCAGCTGCTTGCGATATAAGGATAGCATCTTCGACGGCTATCTTTGGAATGCCGGAGGTAAAAGTTGGGGTCCCTTCGGTGATCGAAGCGGCACTGTTACCAAGGCTTGTTGGATGGGGTCGCGCTAATTATTTAGTTCTTACTGGTGAAAATATAGATGCAAATACAGCTTACGATTGGGGGTTCGTTGAAAAAGTCGTAGAGGCGAAAGATCTGGACAGAGAAATAGTAAAATTGACAGATATTATTGCAAACTGTGGGCCTCTTGCCACGAGAAATCAAAAACGTTTGATAAACACCTGGGAAAGGTTACCGCTAGAAGAAGCTATTACGGCTGGAATAGATTCTTTCTCATCCGCTTTTTCTACTGAAGAGCCAAAACAAATGATGAAATTATTTTTCGGCAGAAAAAAATCTAATAAATGAACTAAACCTCTTTTCAGGGAAGGGGAATTGTGAACCGCCCGACCGCGTCTGGGTCAAAACTGAAACTCATCCCAGGTCTCTGTGGTATAATGATATCACCGTTTACTAGCTCCATTTTTTCTTTGAAGAGTTCAGTAAACCAGGGCATATGCTCAGCATAATTCACATTCGACACGGCAGCGCACAGCTGCAAACTATGTTCTGTGAAAATATGAGGGCTTACTGGAATATCTTGAGCAGATGCCATGTGAGCTACCTTCAACCATTCGGAGATTCCGCCCACACGCTCCAAATCGGGCATTAAAATATCTGCGGACTTCCTCTCTAACATATCTTGAAAACCATAACGCGTATATTCTGTTTCTCCACTCGCTATAGGCGTATCTAATGCATTGGCAACAACTGCTGAGCCTGCCAGGTCATAAGCTTGTAAAGGCTCTTCAAACCAAGCGAGATTGTATTTCTCTAATTCCCGTCCTAATCTGATGGCCTTTGTTACGTTCAATCCTTGATTTGCATCTACCATCAATGCGATATCGTTACCGATGGTTGATCGCACCGCAGCAACACGCTCAATATCCTCACCAATGTCTGGCAATCCAACTCGCATTTTCATTGCTTTGAATCCCTGCGACAAAAAACTTTTTGCTTCAGCTTGAAGTTCGGTGATATCCATCGACGTCCACAAACCACCACTGGCATATGCAGGTATTCTATCTCTTTTACGCCCTAGTAAGTCACCGATAGATACACCAAGAGCCTTACCCTTAATGTCCCAGCATGCCCAGTCGATGGCAGCTATTCCAAAAATTGTAACGCCTTTATGACCTAGAAAATTGATTTCATTCCACATGTCATCGAAGCGCGCAGCAATATCAAGGGGATTTCTATGCCTCACCACTGGCTCTAGTGATCTCACCATCTCTAGTAACACTGGCAATTTGTGTTTCCCAATTACCCATAAATAGCTCTCGCCTGTTATTCCTTCATCCGTATCTATCCACACCAGTAAAGCGGCCACACTCTTTATACGGTGTATTGATGTGCCAAGCGGTTTATCAAAGGGAATTTCTACAGGCTGCGTGCGAATTTGCGTTATTTTCATTTTACTGTGTCTTCCAAAAATTTTCCTCTGAAAGTTTTCCCGTTTAAATTTTAAACGGTGGGAGTGCTCTCAACAGAAGAGATCCAAAACCTACCATTTGAGGACTCGTCTGGCGATAGGTGCTTATAGCTGAGAGGATATTCTTTTTTTGGGAGCTATCTACTGGTGGAATTTGATTGGAAATATCAATATCTTCCAAAATCTCCTTCGACGAATCAAAAATTTTATCGGCTATTGTCTTGCATCTCCTTAGAATTTTTTCATCCTTCAATTTGGGTCCTAATTGCTCTGCCACATACTCTAAGAATGATGGCCAGCGAGCTAAAATGAGATAAATTCCTGGAACAAATTTTTCGCCTGCTAGTACTGTCTCAAAGCTCGTCAAAAAAAATTTTTGTTCATATGAAAGTTCTGACCACGACAACATGGATGGCATTTCAAGTAAAGGCGTTGGAAGAGTAAAAGTCTGGGCAATTTTTTCATTTTTTTGAGCTATTTTTTTTTGGTTCATTAGTTTATGAAGACAACCAGAAACAACAAGATTTATAGGACTTACCCGGACAAACGTTTCACAAACATTCTTAATAACCGTCAACTGGTCATCATCTATTCCAAGGCTAATTAGATCTCTTTTAGTTAAACTTTTAATTGGCTCTAATTTCGAGATATCAACCCGGCTCCAGCCAGTTACCTGGATTCGGCCACTTTTCAAATGAGGTCCTAATATTTTCCACATCCACTCCAGCAAGCCAGGATAAGTTGCGAGATGTCGGAATAGTGAAGAAACATAGGGTGCTCTATAACAGTCTCTTATCTCATTATAAATTATAGCCACCGATCCAACCGCATCACCTTCTAGAATTTCGCGCATTCGTGGCACTTGAAAGCTCCTTCAATAAGGTTTATCCATTGGCAATTTAGCAAATCTATCTCTAAAATACCAACCTCTCTATAGTGAGCAAAAGGTTTTTCATATGCCAAAAAGGCAGTTTCAACTTATGGGAATAGATCATGTCGTTCTTCGAGTTCGGCACCTCAATCCAATGCTTGAATTCTACCAAGATGTTCTTGGCTGCAAGCTTGTCCGCAGCAATGAAAAACTTGGCCTTTATCATTTATCTGCGGGCGCTTCCATGATCGACTTAATACCTGTTGACATGGAATTAGGACGAAAGGGCGGAACCGCTCCAGGTCTGGAAGGTCATAATGTTGACCACATTGCTTTAAAGATTCATCCGTTTGATGAGAACGAGATTAGGGACTATTTATTCTCGAAAGGTATTAAGGTAAGCGATATCGAAACACGATTTGGTGCAGAAGGTAGTGGCCCCTCGGTTTACGTTGAAGACCCTGAAGGTAATTCAATAGAACTAAAGGGCGTTGAGAGGCCCTAACGTGTAGCTGCTTAAATACCTGCTATTCCGCAGCAGTTCTACTCAATTCAGGATTATTAAATCGCTCCAAAAGCTGTCTTTCTTTTGATTCAACCATTTCTATAGCTTTTTCTTTTACGTGACCATAACCTCTGATCTGCTCAGGCAGTGATAAAAGTTCAATTGCTGTTTGATGGTTTTCATTGTTTAGATTGCTTAAAACCATATCAACGAGACCAAAATATTGCGCTATCAGCTTTCTTTCCTTTTTCCTTTCCTCCGTCTTTCCGAATATATCGAAAGTGGTTCCCCTTAATACTTTCAATTTTGCCAATACCCTGAAAGCGTTCATCATCCATGGCCCGAAAGTTCTCTTTTTCAACTGACCCGTTATAGGATCTTTTTTCGATATTAATGGGGGCGCCAAATTAAACTCTATTTT
>CACOPQ010000052.1 GCA_902629125.1 uncultured Alphaproteobacteria bacterium | reverse complement strand
GGCAACTCTTTTATGAAAGTTGTTCTTCCAATGGCAGCAACCCCGTGGCCTCCATATTTTAAAGCTAATGACTGCGGAAATCCAGCACGTGCATAAGCAAAGAACTGAGCTTCATTAAAAAGTACAGCGTAGTTTCGAACGTTAAGATGTCCAAATTGATCACAGAGCCAGGGGTGAACTACACCCGTATGAAGTTCGTGCCAAACAGTCATTATTTCGCAGTATCCCGTTAAAAAGTCTTGTCGCAAGGTACCGAAAAAAAAAGATACCGCAACATTAACTAATTTTACCAGTAAAGTCAGTTAAACTAATAAATTATCAAGCACATATTTACAGATAAGCTTGAGTATTAGCGTGTTTTTACGTATTTTTAGTTGAGGAGTATATGAATGTCACCATTTATCAAATTTTAGCCAATTAAGGAACTTTGAAGCTATGCCCGACGGAGTTTTGAGCAGTCAAAAAAAGATAAACAACGAAAAAATTACGAAGCTGGATGCGTTAATTATTGGCGCAGGTTTTTCTGGCTTGTATCAACTACTTTGCCTTCGAGATAAGTTAGGGCTTTCTGTCAAAGTTGTCGAAGCCGGTGATGGCGTTGGAGGAACCTGGTATTGGAATCGTTACCCTGGCGCACGATGCGACTCAGAAAGCCACTCCTATTCCTACTACTTTTCTGATGAAATTTTAAAAGAATGGAAGTGGTCGGAGCGATATCCAGGCCATGCAGAGGTGGTAAGATACCTAAATTATGTAGCGGATAAACTCGACCTTAAGCGCGATATAAATTTTAATCTAAGAGTTTGTTCGGCGAAATATAGTGCGAGCAAAAATGTCTGGGAAGTTGAAACAAAGCAAGGTGAATTCTTTGAATGTACTTATCTAATAACGGCAGTTGGTTGCTTGTCTTCAACCAATATTCCAACTTTCCCGGGGCACGACGATTTTGAGGGAGAATGGTATCATACCGGCCAATGGCCTCATGAAGGTGTCGACTTTACTGGCAAGCGTGTTGGACAGATAGGAACTGGATCAACAGGGATACAAGCTGTACCTGTGATAGCGGAAACAGCAAAACATTTGACGGTGTTTCAACGAACAGCCAACTACAGCGTTCCTGCAAAGAATGGGCCCCTTAGTAAGGAGTTTCAAGAATATCTAGATGAAAACCGAGCAGATATTAAAGAAACTATAAGAACTACACCCAACGGTCATCCATTCGTTATATCTGAGCGAAAAGTTTTTGATGTAGAGGACGCGGAACGAGAAAAAATATTTGAAGAAGCATGGGAACACGGTGGCTTAGGGTTTAGAGCCTGCTTTCAGGATATAGCCTTTGACAAAAAGGCTAATGATGTTGCCGCTGATTTTATAAAAAGAAAAATTCGGTCGATAGTTAAGGATCCAACCACAGCAGATTTGCTGACTAACATCGACCATCCCTATGCAACTAAGAGGCCCCCAATCGATACTAACTATTTTGAGACCTACAATCGGGATAATGTCGATTTAGTTGACGTCCGCTCGTCACCGATTGAATGCATTACCCCAAAGGGTGTGAAAACCGGCAATGCCGAATACGAGTTGGATATAATCGTTTTTGCTACAGGCTTTGATGCAATGACAGGTCCCTTATTGCGATTAAACATCGAGGGACGCGACGGCATAAAACTGGCGGATATTTGGGAGGCTGGACCCAAAACCTATCTTGGGCTCCAGGTACCAGGCTTTCCAAATTTATTTACCATCACGGGGCCGGGCAGTCCTTCTGTTCTTTGCAATATGCCCGTAGCCATCGAGCAACATGTCGAATGGGTGACGGATTGCATCTCATTTCTTGAAGAAAATAAAATAACCTCTATAGAAGCGACGGAGGACTCAATGGACAAGTGGGTATCTCATGTAAACGAGTGTGCAGATGTGACACTTATGCCGCACGCAAAACATACCTGGTATTATGGCGCTAACATTCCAGGAAAACCTAGAGTTTTTATGCCATATGCTGGTGGCATGGCTAGATATCGTGCGATTTGTGATGATATCGCAAAGCAAAAGTATATTGGCTTTAAATTAGGAGAGACAGATACTGGTGATGTTTGGTCTGCTCCCTCTATCTCGGTTGATGACCTTGTTGAAGCAGCGATGGTAAAAGGTCCTGCTGTTTAGTAATATAATCAAAGGTGCTTTTACCGAACAACATTACAAGGCTATTGCCTGCCCAAGTTTAAGGTTGCAAATAAATAATGAGCGACGAGGCCAGTATCGAAGACAGAACACCATCTGACTTTATTCGAGAAAAAATATATTCCGACTTAAAAAACGGTAACTGTAAGCAAATTGTTACGAGGTTTCCTCCTGAGCCTAACGGATACCTGCATATAGGTCACGCACTATCAATTTGCTTAAATTTCGGCATAGCCGAGGAAGTTAACGGAATTTGCAATCTCAGGTTTGATGACACAAATCCAGCTAAAGAAGAATTAGAATTTATTAACTCTATCAAAGAAGACGTGAGATGGCTCGGATTCAATTGGTTCGGCCATACCAAATACGCATCTGACAACTTCCATCAATTTTTTGAATGGGCGGAGTACCTAATTAAGAAAGGACTCGCGTACGTTGATGACCTAACAGCAGAGGAAATTCGAGAATATAGGGGTACTCTTACAGAAGTTGGGCGAGATAGCCCTTATCGTAATAGGTCGGCTGCAGAGAATCTTCAAATTTTTCATGATATGAGAGATGGCAAGTTTCCAGAAGGACAGCGAGTATTACGAGCTAAGATAGATATGGGTTCTGGTAATATTAACCTGCGTGATCCCATTATCTACCGAATTCTTAGTGCGCATCATCCTCGAACCGGTAACACTTGGTGCGTTTACCCAACATATGATTTCGCACATGGACAAACAGATTCAATAGAAGGCATCACTCATTCACTTTGTACATTAGAGTTTGCTGATCATCGCCCGCTGTATGAGTGGTTTCTCGAAGCTTTACCTGTTCCAAATAAGCCAAAACAGTACGAATTCGCAAAATTACAAATTAGCTACACCGTTTTATCTAAAAGAAATCTCACTCGGTTAGTGATGGAACAACATGTAAGTGGTTGGGATGATCCGCGACTGCCTACTATTTCAGGTCTACGAAGACGAGGCGTTCCAGCGGAAGCCATAAAAGATTTTATAGCACGAGTTTCTGTATCAAAAAATGAAGGTGAAGTCGAGCTTGCACTATTAGAACACTGCATAAGAGATAATCTTAATTACAGCGCTGAAAGGAGACTTGCTGTATTAAAGCCTCTAAAGGTTGTGATCGAAAACTTCCCAGAAGGAAAAACTGAATGGTTGCCTGCTTTAAATAACCCCAATTCAGATAAACAAGAACTGAGGAAAATACCTTTCTCAAGGGAAATTTGGATAGAGCAAGATGACTTTATGGAAGAGCCTTCAAAGAAGTTTTTCCGTCTAGCGCCAGGCAAGGAAGTTCGATTACGATATGCATTTCTTGTGACGTGTAATACTGTAATCAAAGACGAAGATGGAAAAGTTGTTGAACTGCAATGTTCATACGACCCTGAAACGAGAGGAGGTAATGCGCCTGATGGCAGAAAGGTAAAAGGAACTATCCACTGGGTGTCCGCAAAACATGCAAAAGATGCGGAAGTTAGAGTCTATAACTCTTTTTACAATACACCATCTCCCGGCCGTGATCGTGATTTTATTGAGGACATCAATCCAAATTCACTAGAAATTTTAGAAAACTGTAAAATTGAACCTGATTTGATTACATTGAATGATAATGTACCCATCCAATTTGAACGCTTAGGCTACTTTTACAAAGACCCAGATACTACGCCCGAAAAATGCATATATAATCGTACAATTTCTCTGCGGGATACCTGGAACAAAAAGCCATAAAAAGGACATAAATGCTAACACCTGAGATGAAAAATTTAATAGGTGAGAACACAATAGGTTTGGTAGCCACTGTGACGCCAAAAGGTAGGCCAGCTGTCTCACCAAAGGCGACCTCCGTAGTCCTTAGCCCCAGCGAGATAGCGTTTTTAGATATTAGATCGCCAAAAACAAGGCGCAACATAAAGGCTAATCCAAATGTCGAACTAAACTATGTAGACGTTTTCCGTCGTAAAGCCTGTAGACTTACTGGTGTTGCTACTTACGTGGATCCTAATTCTAAAGAATTCACAATATTACAAACCAATTTTAAAGAATTTGATTATTTACTTAACGGTGTATATGGGATCTTCCATGTAACAATTTCTAAGGCGGAACTCATTTTATCTCCCGCATATGACCACGGGGCTAGAGAAGACGTTCTAAAAAAAGATTGGTTAGAAAAATACACACAACTTTTAAGCTAGTTTTTATAACCAAGACCTATGTTACTGAAATTGGGCAACTTACTTGACGTATAAAACATTAATCAGATCGAGCTTGTCTCATTGTAACGAATTCTTCTGCGGCAGTTGGGTGTATTCCGATAGTGGCGTCAAAATCTAACTTCGTTGCTTTTGCCTTGATAGCGATTGCAATACCCTGAATTATTTCTGGTGCGTCTACCCCAATCATATGCGCTCCAATAACGCGTTGCGAACTTCTCTCTACAATAAGTTTCTGAAGCCCACGCTCCATATTTTCTGTCATTGTATATTTCATTGGACGAAACCCCGATACATACACGTCTATTTCATCAAATTTTTCTCTCGCTTCCTCTTCAGTAAGGCCTACCGAAGAAATCGACGGCTGACTGAAAACAGCGCAGGGGATGTCGTGGTAATCCATTTTTTTTGGGGCATTATTAAATACTGTTTCGGCAAATGCCTGGGCTTCTGCAATTGCCACAGGCGTCAAATTAATTCGATCCGTCACATCTCCTAAAGCATATACATTACCAATGTTTGATTGGTTCCATTCATTTACCATAATGGCGCCGTTTTCCCGCAAACTTACACCTACGCGCTCCAGCCCCAAGCCTTTTGTATTTGGAGCTCTTCCAGTGGCATAAAGTACCTGGTCAGCTTCAATATATTTACCATTGGAAAGGTGTACTTTATATCCTGCCTTGTTTTTTTCAATTCGTTCGGGTAGGCACTGCGGCTGAATTCTAACTCCTTTCTTCGTCATTTCTTCCATTAAAGCGTTACGTAGATCAATATCAAATCCTCTTAATAGTTTATCTGCTCTGAAAACTATATCCACTTCAGAGCCAAACCCTGCAAAGATACCCGCAAACTCAACAGCTATATAACCTGAACCGACTATCACAATACGTTTAGGTCTCTCAATCAATTCTAGTGCTTCATTTGAACTAATAGAGTACTCAATACCCGGAATATTTGGCTTATACGGCCATCCACCTACCGCAATTAAAATTCGTTCTGCCGTAATTTCTTTTGTTCCTATTTTAACGGTGTGTTTGTCAGTCAATACACCGCGCCCACTGATCCTTTCTACGCCAGCATTATCCAAAAGATTTACATATATTTGATGGAGCCGATCGAGTTCTTTATTTTTTGCTTCAATCATACCTGCCCAGTTATGGCTGGCTCCATCAAATTTCCAGCCATAACCCTGTGCGTCTGAAAGCTCTTCGGTGACGTGGCTCCCGTAGACTAATAATTTCTTTGGGACACAACCTCTAAGAACACAAGTGCCGCCTTCTCTCAATTCTTCGATGATGGCTACGCGAGCCCCGTAAGCACCTGCAAGACGTGAAGCCCTCACTCCGCCAGAACCAGCACCGATTGTTATGAGATCGTAGTCAAACTTTGGCATCGGTGTAACCTTTCAGAAAAATAAATCCAGTTCATATTCGAACATCAATTCAATTCAGAATTTAACCTCATCATTGAAGATGAAAAAGAGGATAGTTTAGAAATCATAAAATTTTTAGTTAGAGTTCATCTCTAACCTGCTAAAGTCGTATAAGTGAAGAAATTAGTAAAGATGAATAGTCAAGTTAGCCTTATTGCATAATACTTGGTTGAGTTTGCTAAATTATTGTAATGATTGGTTTTTGAATATGATTAATATTCGAAATTTATCAAGACTGACTTTAATCGCGCTTTTTTTTTCGATGCTAGGTGTCTCTCATACGATAGCTGAAAGTAGGATAATTCATCTGGTCAGTACCGGATGGCATGTAGGAATCGTCATACCGTTAGATGCAATATTGAAGCGGAACCTACCTGAAACAAAGCATTTTCCTAATTCGAAGTTCCTAGAAATTGGATGGGGAGATGCCCGTTTTTATAAATCAAAAAATCCTACTGCACGGATGGCTTTTGAAGCAGCCTTTACATCAAAGAGCTCGGTAATACATATCTATGCTTTTCAAAGCCCAGTAAATGAAGCTTTTATAAATTCCGAGATTCTAAAGCTCAAGATAACTAAAGAGGGGTACAGTGAACTCCTACGTTTTATTCATAAAAGTTTTGTGAGAACCGCAAATGGAGAGGCTAAAAACGTCGGCAAAGGATTACATGGTGAGAAAGTAAGTCGCTTTTATTTAAGCAATGGCGAATTCCATTTGTTCAATACCTGCAACACTTGGATAGCCGAAGCCTTGCAAACAGCAAAATTAGACATAAAGTCACCGGGTATTATTACGGCAGACAATCTCATGGAAAAAGTCCGAGAACTACCCAACACTATAGATTAAAGACAGTTTTCTAGTTTTCTAAGGGTATCTATGCAGTTACAGTTCTGCTACTGACTATATAGTTTAAGTCCTGCTGAAAGGAATTTTTATCATTTTTAAAACTGAAACCGATATAGATAGTCTGAAAGCCACCGCAGAGGCCGAGAAGCGATTATTGGAAGACACAATAAGGGTGCTTCGTGAAAAACTAGAGAATTCGGCTGCAGATACTCTTGCTCAGATTGAGAATTTACGTGCGGACCAGGATGGTAACCGCAGGGAGGCTGAAAGTAATATCCAGGCTCTTCGCAATAAATTAGAACAACAGCGA
>CACOPQ010000051.1 GCA_902629125.1 uncultured Alphaproteobacteria bacterium | reverse complement strand
GGCCATAAAGCTATTCAGTTCCGCAAGACGGACTATGTCTGGGTCTTTAATACCTGCTTTTTGTAGCGCTTTAATATCCTCCTCGGTTACGTCGCGAGGTCGAGTGGCGACTTTATCGATAAAATTAAGTACATGCTCCAAATCAAAATCTTGACCCGCATTGCTTGGATCTATCAAATCTCTGTAAGTCCCTGCATTAAAAGAATAATGATCAGCCGCGATTTGATCATTATTAAGAAGACAAATGCGAGCTGCTAAAGCATGTCGAAGTTCGTGATTGTATGCTCCGTAGTCCTTTGGACAAAGGACTGCTTCCTGCGCCTTTTGGGTTAAATTGAAAATGTTCTCCCGCTTCTGAAGAAGAGAGTTATCTGACAAATATTCATCAATTCCAGCCGCTTTGAGCGTCGTTGTGTCTACAATGTCCAAATTTTTACTCCATAAAAACTTTTACTAATTCTTTAAAAAATTTGGACGGCGCTTCTCTAGAAAGGCCGCAACTGCTTCTTTGTGGTCAGGATTCAATGTACTCTGGATTAGCCGTGAGGCCTCTCCGTCAAGGCTTTGATCGAAATTATTCACAAGCGATTCTTCCAAATTTTCCTTCATAAAACTCAGCGCTTCGCGAGGTCCTGACGCTAAGGTCAATGCCATCTCGAATGCGTGCTCTTGTAAAGAAGCATCAGGGACAACTCGATTAAAGATTCCAATCTTTTCGCATCTTTCTGCACTAATTCGATCACCAGTAAACATTAGTTCACGTGCCCGAGCCGTGCCCACAGCTCGGGTGAGAAGCGCTGATATGCCATAATCTCCACTTAACCCGACGTGAATGTAACCCGTAGTTACGAAGGCCGAAGTTGCTCCTATCCTAATATCGCAAGCTAACGCTATAGCCAATCCCGCGCCAGCAGCAGCTCCAGGAAGTGCGGCAATTGTCGGCTTCCTCAATGCAACTAGCGCTCCCGTAAGCGTTTTTTGACGTAATCTGAGATCTTCGACACGATCCTTTGTTGACTGACTTTGGGGTTCCCCTTTACCCATTCCCTTTATATCGCCGCCAGAACAGAATGCTGATCCCGCTCCTGTAATTAAAAGCACACCAACTTCTCTGTCCTCTCCCATTTGAGTGATCATTCGTCTTAATGCAGGCGTCAACTCTGTTGAAAGTGCATTTCTCGCCTCTGGCCTATTCAATGTAATAGTCGCCACACCATTTTCTTTTTCAACAAGTAATTGATCAGTTCCGGTATCTATCTTTTCCACTTAATTACCAAATCAACTTCAAGATGCCGCGCCAACGAAACTTGACCGCTCGCTGTGCGCCTTAAAATAGGCGCTAACATTTGCTGCACTTTCAACCGCACTTTTTCCTTCCGGGTAACGCTGGACAGAGTTCAATATTGGCAAAAGGAAACAATCAGCCATAGAAAAGGAATCACTTCCATAAAAGCCTGACTTAACGGCCTCATCCAAAATACCAAACACCTTCGGAAAGCCCTTAACGGCCTTATCAATCTCATCGCGAATGACATTGCCGTCTTTATCTTTATTGAACATATGTTGCACGACATACTGCCGGAGAAAAAGACGGTCGACCGTGGTCTGGGCAAAGGAGGACCATTGTACAATTTTGGCTGCTTTGGAAGGTTCGTCTGGGACCATTTTCGGACCATCAAAAACCTCATCTATATATCTAGCAATAGCCATAGATTCAAAAAGTTCCAGCCCCTCATGACGCATTGCTGGAATTTGTCCCATTGGATGTAGCGTTTTAATAACATCTGAGTGAGGCAATTCAGGCGTGTGTTCGTGCGGCACTCCTTTTTCGAGTGCCACCATTCTGACAGCGCGAACAAAGTTAGATCTTGGGTGTCCTATTATTTCCAGCGGCATATTGACTTCCTTTTGATAATTTTAAAGCGTGCCGACTACCAACACATTTAAATTACAATCATTACTAAATTTTAAATGCTTCGTTTTCATGATTACGTAGCAGGTAGGGAAAGATAGGTCAGCTCACTTTAAATGCAACGCAAATCTGCCTATCTGGGCCAATTTCAATATTTAGCACACTTAAGATCCTGCTATTATTATCTTTTGTGCATAGTACGTAAAAAATTTAACCTGAGTTCTGGAAGGGTCTCTTGTTTATGAGTGAAGATCGAATTCTTTGGGGCGTTGGTACATCAAGAACAATCCGCGCTCACTGGGCTTTGATTGAGCTCAACTTGCCATACAAAACAGAAATAATAAGAACGAGAACTCCTGACACAGAAACCGCAACCTTTAAGTCAGTCAATCCGAGACAGAAAATACCTGTGTTACAAGATGGTACATTAACTATTGGCGAAAGCGCCGCAATAGTTACCTATCTGGCAGAAAGTTACGGCACTGATAAGGTTAGTCTAATCCCTGAAACTCCCAAAGCCCGAGCAAAATATTTTGAATGGATGTCATTCATTTGCATGGAGCTAGATGCCACCAGTCTTTATGTCTTGAGACGACATTGGTCGCTTCCAGAAATTTATGGTGACTCGCCTATAGCAAACAAGGCTTCAGAAGAATATTTTAATCGTATGATTACTGCCGCAGACAAACTAAAAAATCCAAAACAAAAATATTTACTCGAAACAGGTTTCAGCGGCGTAGATATTTTGATGACAACAACATTAAAATGGGCAATAGATTACAACCAGAAAATACCAACTAACTTCATGGAATATTTGGAAAAGATGGGGAATAGATCTGGTTATATCGCGGCACTAGAAGCGAACAAAATGCCATGACAGGGCCACTTTCTGGAGTAAGAGTTGTCGAAATAACAAACGTAGTAGCGGGGCCCTCTACCGGCGTACAACTCGCAGATCAGGGCGCGGATGTAATTAAAGTTGAGTCCCCCACTGGAGATATCATTAGGGCCTCAGCAAATTCCGGGCTCCCCCCTATGTTCATTTCTTGTAATCGAGGGAAAAGATCTATCAGTGTTGACTTAAAACAGGATGCGGCTAAGAAAATACTCTGGGCATTAATCGAAAAAGCCGATGTCTTCATCGAAAACATGAGGCCAGGTGCCTTAACTAGACTTGGTTTTGGAAAAGAAAAACTAACCCAATGCAATCCAAAACTAATTTACCTTTCCATAACTGGCTTCGGCGAAAGTGGTCCCTATGCGTCTAAAAGGGTTTATGATCCATTAATACAAGCGGTCTCTGGATTAGCAGATCTGCAGGGCGAAAGTATAACACCAAAAATGGTAAGAACGGTAATCGCCGATAAAACAACAGCAGCGTATGCGACACAGGCTATAACTGCAGCTCTTTTCCATCGAGAAAAAAGCGGGCAAGGGCAACACATCGATTTGGCAATGCTTGATACGATGGTAAACTTTTTATGGCCGGAAGGTATGTCCCCGTACACAATTGTTGACGAGGGGGGTATTCTGCCACCACCGTCCCATGATAGGATTTTTAAAACGGCAGACGGTTACATAACAGCAGGCGCTGTTTCAGATTCGGAATGGAATGGATTGTGCATCGCTATGGACCGAGAAGATTTAATAAAGGATCCGCGTTTTGCCACTCAAAAACTCAGAACTGACAATAAAGATCAACGCTATCGATTAATGGCAGAGATTTTCGAAACTCGAACGAGTTCAGAGTGGGTTGCCGCTTTGGACGCAAATGATGTTCCGGCCGCGCCAGTCTTAAAACGCTCAGATATGTTTAAAAATGAGCAAATCATCCACAATGGCATTATCAATGAACTGGAACAACCAGGAGTTGGCATCATAAGGCAACCAAGACCTGCTGCTCAATTTTCTAAAACACCGGGCGCGGCGCCAAAACCTGCGCCAAGACTTGGGCAACACAGTGTTGAGATTTTATCCGAGTTGGCATTTTCAAAAGATGAAATCAATGCCTTGATAAACTCACAAATTGTTTTTCAACATTCAAACAAAAATAATTGATATTGGTGTGAAAATGATACTCCCATTAGAACCAAGATTAAAAGTAGGAATACAAACCATCCACAGAGAGCCAGATAACCAAACTGGCCCGTGGCAGCCTCAGATAGATGAACTAGTAGATTTCGTTACACTAATTGATAAGACGGGTTTTGATTCTATTTGGGTTGGAGATCATTTATCAATGCCTCTTCCATTTTTCGATCCTTTCCAGATGCTTGCACAAGCCGCCGTCGTCAGCCGGCGACTTTTGTTAGGGACTGGGGTCTACCTTCTTCCTTTGCGTCATCCTGGCCCAGTGGCTAAACAAGTTGTCACACTTGATCATTTATCTGAGGGAAGATTTCTATTTGGCGTTGGTATCGGCGGAGAGTTTCCAAAGGAGTATGAAGTCGCGGGAGTTCCTATTAGCGAACGCGGCGCGAGATTATCCGAGAGTATTGAAGTAGTGCGTGAATTGTGGAAGGGAAAACCTGCTTCATATGACGGAAACTTTTTTAAATTCTCAGATGTACTTATGACACCACCCCCAAGGCAGCATGGAGGCCCACCTATTTGGTGCGGAGGTCGAAAGGATCCCGCCTTCAGAAGAATGGGGCGGCTTGCCGACGGGTATGTTTCTTATGTAGTAACGCCTGAGATGTATTCTGAGGCACTTACAAAAATTGCGGATGAGGCTGATACCTGTAAGCGCACTATAAATGTATTTGGGACTGGGCATTTAATTTTTACACGTGTCGACGACTCCTACGAATTGGCACTTGAAGCGGCAACAAGCTCACTTTCTAAAAGGTACAATATGGATTTTCGAAAGGCCGCTGAGCGTTATGCCGCGCTCGGATCTGCAAATGACGTTGCCAAAAAAATCAAAGACTTTTATGACGTTGGTGTTAGGCATATCATCGTTGACCTTGTAGGGCCATATGAGCGTCGCGCTGAACAAGTAGAGCGTTTTGGCAGCGAGGTATTACCCCTGCTAAAAACACTCAGATAACTCTTTCAAGCTTCTGTAGCGTTCTAATATGGTCTGGTTTTGGAGTATCTCCATGGCTGTTAGGCCAGTTTGTATAAGCTACCTCCCCAACATATATGTCACCTCGTGAGTCGACGGCAAGACCATGTGGAGCCATAAACTTTCCAACTTCGAGACCGGGACCATCTTCACCGCCCAGACGAGCAAGCAGTTTCCCCTCATTTGACACAATACTCAATCTTGGACCTAAATTTTTGTAATGGCGATTTACTGCCATACCTGGCCCAAGTTCTCCGATAAAACAGTTGGGGCACTTTCCTCTAGGCATAAAAAGTCCGCAGGGCCTGTGCAGATTATGCCACTGGGTTTCAAAATTACCGTCGGTATCAAACACCTGCACCCTATGATTTTCTCGGTCAGCAACGTAAATCCAACCATCATCATCAGCTACTATGTTGTGGACAAGATTGAATTGACCCGGATTAGAACCCGGTTCACCCCAAGTTTTTATTAACTTTCCATCTGGCGAATATTTATGAACACATGCATTACCATAACCATCAGAGATGAAGATATGATTATCTGGAGAAAGTGCTGTATGCGTGCAACGATGAAAAGGTTCCCCGCTCATGAATGGAGCAGGTTCCCCTGGAATACCTATTTCTAGGATGACTTTGCCTTCGGGTGTAATTTTTCTTACTGTATGGTCTCCATCATCCGTGCAGTACAACATATCATCAGGTCCAATATGCAAACCATGCGCACGGCTAAATAATCCCTTTCCCCACTCTCTTAAAAAATTTCCATTTCTATCGAATACAACCATAGGATGCTCACCTCGGTTGAAAACAAAGACTTGATCCTTGCTATCGACCGCAACTGCGGCAACATCCATGAAAGTCCATTTATCAGGGAGCTTTGCCCAACCATCCACCACCCGATATCGGTACTCGCCACTCCCGAGAATTACTGACAATTTTACCTCCACCCTCTTGCAGAAAATATTTTTGAAAAAGTATTGCGCATCCGCCACAAAACAAAAAGGACTTTTGTTTGTCTATTTGTTACCTGATGAAGACCAAGAATAGATGAGTTTTATATTGATACCATTTTTTAAACTATTACAAGTCTAGGAATAAGGACAATTTCAAAGGAGCTCATCGTTGAAAAGAATGATGCATATTCTTGGTTTTATGATGTATACGCCAATAAATCATATGACAATGAGCTGGGCAGACCCTCAGGACAAACAAGTAACTGGATTTGGATCCATAAAATACTGGCAACAAGTTGCTCAAATATTAGAGCGCGGCAAGCTAGACGGTTTATTTTTCGCTGACGTTCCTAGCGTTTATGACATGTACAAAAACACGACCGATGTTGCTATAAAGTATGGCGTAAGTTGGCCTGCCCATGATCCAGTGGCCCTTATTGGAATTATGGCTGCCGCTACAAAGCATTTGGGTATCGCAACTACCGTCTCAGCAGCCAGCCTACATCCATTTCTCGCTGTTAGGTCACTTTCAAGTTTAGATTTTCTAAGCCAAGGCCGTGTTGGGTGGAATATAGTAACCGGTAATGCTCGGTCAGAGCATAAAGCAATGGGCATAGATGTTGTCGAACATGACGAACGCTACGATCGAGCCGATGAATACTTGGAGATTTGTTACGCGCTATGGAACGGCATTAACCCAAAAGCCATAAAAGCAGACGCAGTAAATGGAATTTATGCAGACCCGGACAGAATTGAGAAAATAGACCATAATGGGAAATACTTTCGATGCACCGCAACCCCATCGGTTTTACCCTCCCAGCAAGGCCGACCCGTTTTGTTTCAAGCAGGTTCATCAGGACGCGGGCAAAAGTTTGCCGTGACACATGCAGATGTCATCTTTTCTATTCAACCGGATATTGAAAGAATGAAATCTTTTATGGACCAGATAAAAGCAACTGCGAAAGACCAAAATAAAACCTCAGCCCCATTGGTTACATTTGCCGTTCAGCCTTTCGTAGGGAGTTCATTGCAAGAGGCTATTCAAAAGAAAGACGAAATGCTTCGAAAAATACCAATAGAGGCGGCACTCACTCGTATTTCAGGCACATTTGGCGTCGACCTTAGTCAGGTAGATATCGACAAACCTCTTCAACAAATTAAAACGCAAGCATCGCAAGGTCTTGT
>CACOPQ010000050.1 GCA_902629125.1 uncultured Alphaproteobacteria bacterium | reverse complement strand
CAACTCCCTGAATGGAGCCCCCTGAATGGGGCTCTTCTTCTATCTTTAAGTTCTTGGGCAGATTTATTCCTATCTTCTATTCTGAACTGTTGGCTTCCCTCGGAATATCCATATGCAGCATTCCCTTTCTGACTAAATTCTACAAAAAGGTAACTCCCGATTCTCATAAGAATGGCATTATTTTCGCCATCGTAAATCGTACCAATAAGTCGACCCAACCTATCTTCGCCGCGTTTACGCCTAATCTCCTCAATATCCGGATTGCTACTGTAAAAATAATCGTCGCCTAGATAGATTTTTGCAAATTGGATCTGTTTTATGAACCGCATCCAATAATCTAATCGACGCGAGTCGACTTCTGCATCGTCTTTGATTACCGTAAAGAAGTCCTGCAAATCCTCGCGCGCAACCCACTCCTGCACCATACCTTTTACCGGTTGAGGTACCAGGTTCCATGAGGCCTCTGCCTTACTTGGAAGGCTGGGACTTCCCCAACTTTCTATTGCAAATTCTTTTAGTGTTTCGTGTACAGGCTTATCTACTAATTCGAAATAACGCTTTAGAAGCTCAGCAAGACCTTGGTGCGTAAGGGCAGGGAGAGCTGATAGAAATTCGATTGCCTTATCCAGCGAGGAAAGAAACTTGGCATCGTCCTGTTCACAAATAAATTTTATCTGCCGATCATAGAGTTCCTCAAAAACCCAACTGTTTTGGAGCCTTAATTTTTCTCTTAGTGCCTCGATAGCGGTTTCTAACCCCTCGAGATCTGCCTCGACATAGGGACCGCAAGGATCATTTTCACTTAAAAGATTTTTGTTATCCATGATGGTAACAAGCCACGGTGGTGGCCGTTTTTTTCTTTCGAATAGCTTTGGTAATTCTACTGATAGAAACTCACGTACAATGTGCCATGAGGCCTCATAGTGTTCGTTTTCGAGATCAATTTTACTCGTTGTTAAGTATTGACTGAGTAATCCATGGTAGCCACTAGATGATAACGGGCTTGACCTATCGCGAATACACTGAAGTAAATGATCAGCCGACTGCGGCATCTGGAACAAAGGATCTTTGCCGTCGGGACGCCAGGCTAAAATCTGGCAAAGCTGCCTGATATAAATTCGCGCCGCTGCCTCTATTCCATCATTTTTTGCGATTTCGTAGGCCTTAAGTTTTTTCGATTCACCTAACGTAGATTTTTGTTCCGTTCTTTTTTGTATTTTTGTGAGTACTTCCCTCATCAGATGAGGTTTGCCAAAATTTACTTTGGCAATAGCCCGCGTACGATCTTCAAAAGCATTTCCGAGACTTTCTAATGTCATATGAACCCTCTCGCCTTCCTAAAGGCTGCAACGACCAAAATTCAAATTCGTGGGTATGGCACTCAAATTCGGCTTTTCATTAAAATTTGTTTTAGGTACAGCTTTCCAATTCAGCTTTTCTCTCAAATCTGCAACGACTAAAGTTTTTTTCTCCGCCCGTTTTGTAGTTTCTGCACATCTAGGATCTGCCTCTCCCATTATTTCGCATTTATATTCATTTTCAATAAATCGGGGTGGCGTGTCTTTAACCTTTGCCAGCCCACTAGGGTTAGGTAAAACAGAAACTACTCGCCAGTCTTTTATTGGTGGTACATTGTTTTTAGGGAGCTCCGCCTGTCTCAAAGTTAAATTCCCTAAATTAACGTCTTTAGTCTCATTGAGATCATCAACATTCCTCGCCAGAGGCCAAAACTCAATTTGGAACTCTACTCGTCTACTAGCGGCGTCCGTCTCTTTCGCACTGTTGAAAGAGTACCCACCAACAGTAAATAAGTTACGGACTAGTTTTCTCTCAACTATCGTTAAATTGAAGCGGCTCGCTTTATCCGGAGTTCCCATTAAAATGCAAACAACTCGCTCAGCGCGTTTCAGGCTCAATCCTAAATTGTACAAATAAGAACCAGTTCTGTCAGTGAAGCCTGTCACCAAAACACGCTTAAACCATTTCCTTCCTTCTTCTGAATTACCAATCCTCAATAATTTTGGGGTAAAACGTCTGAGGAGTTCTTGGCCCTCAAAAGAAATAGTGTGTTTATCAGATTTAAAATATGCTTTTGGCCCAAAATTTACAGAACAGCCCCCACGGTTATTGACTGTAATTGTTGGGTCAATTTTTTTTGCCTCTTTTTCTAATTTATTACAGAAGACTCTTATCGCGGTCTCGCGATCAACTTCATCCGACTCCGTTTTTTTAACAACTTGCGTAATCGAAATTAGCGCGACAACCATAACAACCAAAAAAAGAACCATGAGCGCCGACATCATGTCGGCATAAGATATCCAAAAAGGTTTTTCAGCCTCAGAGTTTGGCTTACTTGTTTTTATAAAATTTGAACTAAACATTAGATAATTGCCGCACTATTCGTCGATTCCATTTGGTCCGTGGATTGAGCCGATTGTCACTCACTATTTTTCACCCTTATGTCAGCGAGATCTAAGATTGGTCTGTTTTCAATGAATTCTCAATTCTGGACCCTAATTCTTCCATGATCCCATCAAGCTCCTCTAGTGTGTTATTGAATTGCATAACTGATTGACTTAAGGCCGAGTCAAACTCCCCTCTATGCTTCACCATTCCCTCGTTAACTGCGGCAGCGAAACTATTAAACCCTGTCTGGATGACCTGGTTGATGTTCTCGGAGTAGCCTTCTATTTCTGCAACTGATTTACTAAATTGGTCCGAAACCGTCTGCATGTCAGAAACTATTTTATCGCTCACGCCAACCCTAGTATCAACGTCATCAGCCACCCCTTGTAAGGCGGCTACCATTTGTTGCAGATTTTCGCGCGCGCTGTCATAGCTCCCAACCAATTCACGTATGGTTGTGGCAGCAGTGTTCAATTCTCCCGATGCTCTAGTGAAATCACCAAAAAGTTCATTTCCCTTTTCTAGTGCACCAGAGACGCTATGCCCCGCTTCTGTAAATCGCTCTGCTGCAGTAGAAATAGTTGCCGCACTTTTATCCATACTCTCGATCGCGTCCGTGGTAATTTTTGAAAACTTCTCCATTATTTCGGAATAAGAGCTCGTCGCATTATTTGCAGTTTGTTGCATGTTTTCCAGCATCCCTTTGGCCGCTTCTTCCTGCGCCTTAACACTTTTGGTGCCTGTTTCGGCAACGACCTCGCTACTCTGCGCGACTTTATCGAGTAATGCCTGCATAGAATCTTTTAGACCATCAACACTCTTTGCGAGTTCCTCGCTTACATCAGAAGCGCCGGCGGCAATATTATCCTGCATAGCCTTCATTGTAGCTTCCATGCGTTCGACCATTTCTCTCTGGCGACGTTCGGCATCCGACATCATGCGTTCAAGCGTCTCTGCCATCCCTTTACCCGCGTCATCTCCAGCCTGAGAGAGTTTATCAATCAGCCCTTTAAACTGTTCCTGCATCTCTCTCATGGAGTCCGCGCTATTTTTGACCATTAGCCCAATATCGTTAAGTTGGCTTCCCATCACTTCCTCCAACTTCGCCATAAAGCTGGATAGAAGGTCTTGTGTCATTTTCTGAACTGCCTGCCCCTGGTCGCCACTAATACGATCCAGCGTTGGATTTAATGTGTTCTTAATCTGCTCGCCTATCTCTCCAGCGAGCGATTTTCCCATTTGGGCCTGTGCAGCGATTTGTTTTTCAGTTAAATCTGTTAGGATCGTTTTTAGGTCACCGACCAGGCTATCTTTAAGATGTTTGGTCTGTGTTGCACTCTCAGATGCTGACTTTACAAGTTCCGAGAGGTACTCTTCGCCAGCGCCCGCATCGAATAATCCGTCTATTGAACGAACTAACCGTCCTAAATTGTAATAACATCGCGTTAAAAGAAGCTTTTCAATAAACGTAACAACCATTGCCACAACGATAGCAGCAGCGGATGCTACAAACGCGCCAACCACACTGTTCAATAATTTCGATATCGCTTCATTAAGATTCATAGCATTTATCGCTGCGCTCGTTTGGTTCAACGAGTCTGCGAGCTCTGTTGCAAAGTTGGAAACACCCCAAATTAATTCTAGGAACGTCCCGATAATTCCTACGCCTGTAAGTATTCCCGGAAGATGCTTAAAAAACTCAGACGATATAGGGGTATCCACTACAGCGTGGTTTGAAAAGAATACCTCAGCTGGGACTGTGGAACGGATAGCAACTAGCTTTCTTTCACCATCTGATAGCTCATATTGTGAGTGCAGTGTCTCAGCATATTCTGACCATATGTGTTGAAGCGACCCTCTTCGGTCAAAAAGACCGCCAGGCACAGATATATCTGTCACTCGTTCTTTAAGCTTTTCGAGGCCACCTGAAATACTTCGTAAACGCAAGCCTACCACGAGGGCCGGAATAAAATACAAAAGAATGAACCCGAAAAAAAACACAAAAACCACCCAGAGAACGGTGATCGGAACAATACCAAGTTCCTGTATTTTTAACGCCTCAAGGACAAGGGGAAGAATGTTATCCATATTGTATATCAAGTTCCCAAAGCTGCCTTATAAAAGACAATTTTAACTGATTAAAATTAAATACACAGATATAGTAATTACAAATGGAGATAAGAGTCGATACAGAAACGTCTTCGACTAGATAGGTGAGAGAGCTAATTTAAGAATATTTTTGCGAAAAAGAGGGACTGGACTTGAAATTAAAAATAGTCATTAGCTTCTTAACAATTTTAATGGTTGTCCTTGTCATTTCCTATTTAACGGTATTCAATTCGTCGGGGTCAGGCAAACAGGCCATCAGCACGGCGCCTTTGAAAATAGACATTACGGCAATTTCAGAAGCCTGTACTATCGAGGAAATTTGGGCAGCGGATGACGAAGGTAACGATCTTGTTGCTGTCAACACCTACGCTGAAAAGATTAAAACTGTTTTTCGCAATCGTGATCTTAAACAATTAACTTCAATGATGAATACTGAAGCTCGCAACGAATTCCACAGAGATGGGTATTTAAAACAAAAAGACTTTAATCAGATCTTCAATGAAGAATTTATCAACATGGTCGTATCCCACCCTATAATCTGTGACAGGGCACTCGCGTTCAGCATGAAGCCAATCGATAGTAATAAATTCAGTCTTGGCACGAAATGGCCTAACCGCATTTTTTTTGAGGGACCACCTAATGCAGGTTTGGCGAATCTCTCGCGGACATTGGATGAGATAAGTGGTGACAATGTATTCGCAAAAGAACTTCAAAACATGCTTTCGGACCGCATGGCGCAGCAGGGGGCATCTTCTTCGGAGGATAGTTTTCAGATCTTTGGAATAGACGTAGAGCATCCAGAAATATACGAATCAGGACTACCTAAATACTGGAAACTCCAAGACCAAAATATACCTACCCCATGCCTCGTGACGAATTATATTTTGGAGGGTAGCCTTAGTTCACTTAATTGGCCAAAGGAGCGTCAGGAAAATTTTGAAATGAATCCTGGCCTCTATTTTGGTAATAAAATTAAAATTAATGAGAATATAGACGGAAACATTTTAGCCCCTCTTTTGTCGGATTGTTTAAGAGGTATAGTAAGTAATGGGCTAGTATTTTCTAACCCTGTTGAAAACTTGGAGCTATGTTATTCTGAGTTATCATGGGGGACTGGCTGCGATTTTGACATCAAGGCCCGTATTCCCATAAAGACGTGTGAGATGTTGGCTCCAAATATAAATGGGAGATGCCTTAGTTCCTATCTAATAAGTGTTGCCGTCCACAGCGCCACAACTGGAACCCAAGGATCTAATTATACTTATATGATTTACGGCATCTTCGAATTGGAAAACAAACAAAAAGCCGTCGCACCTCTAAAACAATTTGTGTCCCTGAACGACGGGTATGATTTCATTGATACAATTAAAATCAGATAGACGCTCTGACAGCCAATATTTGTTCAGACAATTAGTATTGTGGCTAGTTCCAAAACCAGAACAATAATGCTGAATATACAAAAACGCCAAAAAAACGCTCACATTAATATATAGAATTCAAAACAAGTGTGGTATTATAATACCTTTTATTGTGCGTTTTTTTTTCTGGGGTCTAACATGATAGAAGCACCACTAATTAACGCGAGGAAAACGCGGGGACGTCCCTTCAAAAAGGGTAATCCTGGAAGGCCTGTGGGATCGCGTAATAAGGCAACAATAGCAGCCGAAATGCTCTTAGACGGGGAAACCGAGGCGCTGACAAGAAAGGCTATAGAACTTGCGATGGCCGGGGACACAGTCGCCCTGAGACTTTGCCTCGAACGTATCATCCCAGCAAGAAGAGACCGTCCTATTAAGTTCAGGATACCGGAGCAAGCTACTGGAAACGATGTAGCCGATGCGATGCACAATGTGCTTTCTGAAGTGGCAGCCGGTCACATGACACCCTCAGAAGGGCAATCCGTGGCTGCTGTTGTAGAAGGATGGCGCCGTGCAAAAGAGTTTGGAGAATTAGAGGACCGATTAACGGTCCTGGAGCGAGTTGGATGAGGATAAAGCGTGCTTTGCTATCGCGACTGGAAGATTTAGAAAAAAAGCACGCTAAGCCAACAGAGATATTTTTTTGGAGAGATGCCAGCGAACCTGTTTTTGACAAAAATGATCTTTGTGATTATTGGAAAGACAAGATTTGCACCCATTGCCAAGAAAACAATATCGATAGAGCATCAACGGAAGTGTTTTGTTTTCAATGGGTCGAATGATTGTCAAAACTTAAATTTTACGCCTAAAGCCATCAAAGGGCTTGCCGAAATAAAAAATTTACATTATTCTAAAGATTCAATGTGGCCGGTTTTTACCCGGCCTTTTTTATTTAGTACATCTCTTATCCCTTATTTTTAAGAATTTTTGGCCTTCAACGTCAGGCGAAAGACCAAAAATTATTAAAAATAAGGGATAAGAGATGACCTACAAAAACACTCCAAAAAATATCATCAAAGTAAGCGCTTCTAAACTTGATCAAATTCAGAAGATTCTTGTCCAACTAGATTTTAGTCTAGACGAGATACTTAACTACGCAAATGGAAACCATTTCCAGACATGGTCCAATTCAAGTTCCAAAAACAAAATCGTACTCGATATAGAAACAGATAATGAAACAGAACTGGCAGATGTTGTTGCCGAATTAGTGGATTGCTGGCA
>CACOPQ010000049.1 GCA_902629125.1 uncultured Alphaproteobacteria bacterium | reverse complement strand
CTGGTGAGGTAATTGTCAAACGATCCAAACAGTCACACTTGTTGCATGCTTTGTTAAGCACGTTATTTAAGCCTTTATCTTTTCATTGAGTACACTTGGTTGAGTTGAACCACCATATAATACGTAAGCCCTTTTTTCAAAGGCGCTCACCATTCTCAAAACGACTTCATTCAACAACACCCTCACTAATTTTTGAAGAACCGAAGAACGAAACTCAAATTCAACTGAAAAATCGATAAGGCAACCCTCGGAGCAGGATTTAAATTCCCATTGGTTTCTGAGAAAGTTAAAAGGACCATCCGTGAACTCTGTCCTTATAATATTATTTTGACGATCAAGACTTACCCTAGAAGTGAACCTTTCCCGCAATAACTTATAGCCAATCATCAAATCAGCCACAATAAGTTCATCTTCTACTGATCTAATTCTGGCGCCAACACACCAAGGTAAAAACTTTGGATAATTCTGTACGTCCGACACCATCTCGAATAATTGTTCAGGTGTGAAAGGAACAACCTTTTGCTCGGAGTGCTTAGTCATATAGTAACGCCGCTAACTTAACCGGCAGCAACTTTGATATCGCGTAGAACAGAGACAGACTTCGCTTTAATATTAAGAGATCTATTCCGTGCATCACGCAACGCCTTGAAATCTTCTCCAGCATGATAAGAAGATCGTGTCAGCGGAGAGGCTGAAACCAATAAGAACCCCTTACCATACGCTCTTTTCTCTATTTCACTAAACTCTTGGGGTTCTACAAATCTATCGAGCGGGTGGTGTTTTACTGTGGGTTGCAGGTATTGTCCGATGGTCAGAAAATCAATATCTGCAGAGCGCATATCATCCATTACCTGGTAAACCTCTTCTAGACTTTCTCCCAAACCGACCATCAATCCTGATTTAGTAAATATAGCTGGATCCAGCTCTTTTACTTTTTCGAGTAATTTGAGTGAATGAAAGTAACGAGAACCGGGGCGGACGGTGGGGTACAACCGTGGCACCGTTTCTAAGTTATGATTGAAAACATCTGGTTTAGCTTCCACTACCTGCTCTAAAGCACCATCTTTTCTCAAAAAGTCTGGCGTTAAGATTTCAATTGTAGTCCCGGGAGACAAATATCTAATCGCCTTAATAGTAGCGGCAAAATGAGATGCTCCCCCATCAGCTAAATCATCCCTATCGACAGATGTAATGACGATGTGTTCTAGACCTAGACGCACGACGGCTTTCGCAACATTCTCTGGCTCAAAAATATCGACGGCACTAGGGCGCCCTGTAGCCACATTACAAAATGCACAGGCCCTAGTGCAAATTGCGCCTAATATCATCATCGTAGCATGTTTCTTAGACCAACATTCACCGATATTTGGACATGCTGCCTCTTCACACACAGTAGTTAAATTAAGTTCCTGCATGAGTGAGCGCGTTTCGTGGTAAGTGCTTGAGTTTGGGGCTTTAACCCTGATCCAATTGGGTTTTCTCTTAATTGGGTTTATTTTGTTTTTTACCTTCTCAGGGTGCCGAACTTGCTGACGCAGTTCCAAGTCTATCAATTTATTGACCATAAGTACTCCGTTCGTGGCGCATGATCACAAACTCTTGAAATAATGTACCATATGCAGCGTACAAACTGTAATCATGCGATATGCAGATCTATATATGTATTGCTCTATCGAATGCATCAAGAACCGATTCATGCATCATTTCTGATAACGTAGGATGTGGAAATACTGTATTCAAGAGTTCGCTTTCCGTTGTTTCTAAGGTTCTAGCGACCGTGTATCCTTGTATCATTTCTGTAACCTCTGCCCCAATCATGTGGGCCCCAAGTAATTCCCCAGTTGTCGAGTCAAAAACAGTTTTGACAAAACCGTCCATTTCACCAAGAGCGATCGCCTTACCGTTACCAATGAACGGAAAATGTCCAATGCGGACCTTATAGCCCGCATCCTCTGCTAATTTCTGCGTCAAACCAACACTGGCAACTTGAGGACGCGAGTAAGTACAACCAGGAATATTTGAAGTATCGAGCGGATGGACATTCTCTACACCTGCGATGCGTTCGACGCAAATTACCCCCTCATGACTAGCCTTGTGTGCCAACCACGGAGCACCGACTAAATCTCCAATGCCGTATAACCCCGGTTCGTTTGTAGCTCCCCATTTATCAACAACAAGCTGTCCATTTGAAACTTCAGCCGAAGTATTCTCTAACCCGAGGTCTTCTGTATTCCCAATAATACCGACGGCCAGTATTACCTTTTCCACACTAACCTCTTCTGAGCCCGCCGCTGTTTCAATTTGCACACTAATTTTACCTTTTGACGTCTTTAACGATTTAACCATCGAAGACGTTTTAATTTTTATCCCTTGCTTTACAAATGATTTTAGCGCGAAATTTGATATATCGATATCCTCTGCTGGCAAGATCCGGTCAAGAACTTCAACAACCGTTATGTCCACCCCTAGATCATTATAAAAGCTAGCAAATTCGATCCCAATAGCTCCCGAACCAATTACAAGAATAGACTTTGGTAAAGTATTAGGAATCATAGCTTCTTTGTATGTCCAGATATCTTTTCCATCGGGAACTATATTTGGGAGCGACTTAGCTCTCGCGCCAGTAGCCATAATCACATTTTGCGATTTTAAGTTAAGATATTTTTCATCTTCCTGAAAAACCTCGATGTTAAACTCGTCACCCGATTTCTTTTTCAGGGAGGCTGATCCTATTATAACGGCAACCTTATTTTTTTTTAGTAAGTGTGACACTCCGGATGACAATTGTTTAGCTACTTTCCTAGATCTCTCTACAATTTTTTTTATGTCAAAAGAAATATTATCAGCACTGAAACCATATGCTTCGAGGTTATTGAGCAAATGACCTACTTCCGCAGACCTCAGTAATGCCTTAGTTGGAATACATCCCCAGTTTAAACAAACACCACCCACACTCTCCCGCTCAACAATAGCAACTTTAAGCCCTAATTGTGACGCTCTAATCGCGGCAACATAGCCACCAGGACCTGCGCCTATCACCACTAAATCATATTTGCTTGTAGTCATAATTATTTGCTAGCACACCTTTTAATAATTCATTTTATAATAGCATCGTTAAAGGATCTTCTATTAGCCCCTTGAATACTGAAAGGAAACGCGCACCTACCGCTCCATCTACAACTCTATGATCAACAGAAAGAGTACAAGTCATCAATGTAGCGGCACTGACTGCGCCATCTTTTATTATCGGACGTTCTTCACCCGCACCAACAGCCAGTATCGCACCCTGTGGCGGGTTTATAACTGCTGAGAATTCCTTAACACCATACATTCCAAGATTAGATATTGAGAAGGTACCCCCTTGATATTCTTCGGGTAACAGTTTTCCTTCTCGAGCACGATTAGCAAGATCCTTCATTTCACTTGAGATCTGCTGCAAGCCCTTTGCACCCGCATTTTTGATTATAGGCGTAACAAGCCCTCCATCAATTGCAACAGCCACAGATATATCTATCGATTTATATAAAAGTGTCGCGTCTTCCGTCCAAGATGCATTTGCCTCTGGAACTCTTTTTAAGGCAATCGCAGCCGCTCTGATAATTAGATCATTGACCGATATCTTTGTTCCTTCTACTTTTTCGTTCAGTTCTTTTCTTACTAAATTTAATGCATCAATATTACAATCGACTGTCATATAAAAATGAGGTGCAGTTTGCTTTGATTCACTCAAACGGCTTGCAATAACTTTACGCATACCATTATTGGGGATCGCGTCATAATTCACATTAGACAGAGTGTCCGGTCTCTCTAGAATCGGTTTGCTGACAACAGCCTCCGAAGGCTTATCATCTGATAGCAATTGATCAATATCGGCCTTAATAATTCTGCCATTCGGGCCGCTCCCTACAATCTTAGCCAAATCCAACTCCGCGTGCTTAGCCATACGCCGAGCAAGAGGGCTAGCTTTTATGCGGCCATTATCCCTGCTTGTCGATAAAGATGTAGAAAAGTTTTTTGGATTGAGTCCGTTTTTATCGTCGCGACTTGTGTCACTTGTTATCAATACATCTTCTTTCACCAGGGACTCATTCTCTCCATGCGGCATTTGCAAACTTTTAGGATTTGTTGATACAGTACTTTGAATATCAGCTTTTATAGACGAAACATCTTCACCTTCCTCTAGCAAAATTGCTATCGGAGCGTTGACTGACACACCCTCTGTTCCAGAAGGAACAAGTATCTTTCCCAATACACCTTCGTCGACGGCTTCCACTTCCATGGTAGCCTTATCTGTCTCAATTTCGGCGAGAACCTCACCAGCTACAACATTATCCCCTTCTTCTTTTAGCCAAGCGACCAGATTACCCTCAGTCATCGTAGGCGATAAGGCAGGCATCAGTATTTGAATAGGCATAATGAACTCCTCACCCTTGATAACATACCGTTTTTGCAGCCTTAACGATATCAGCCACCTGAGGTAGCGCCAGCATTTCAAGGTTAGCAGCATAAGGCATAGGAACATCCTCACCGCAAACACGTATCAACGGCGCGTCAAGACAATCAAAAGATTTTTCCATCATTAATGCCGCCATTTCGGAACCTATTCCACAGGTTGGCCAGCCCTCTTCTACAACAACAATACGGTTTGTTTTAGCAACGGACTTGATGATTGTTTCCTCATCCAATGGACGTATCGTACGAAGATCTATTACTTCCGCATCAATCCCGTCATCTGCTAATTGGGATGCCGCTTCAAGGGCTTTACCTACCATTATTGAAAATGCAACAATAGTGACGTCTGTCCCACTGGAGACTATATTAGCCTTACCAATTGGTACAATAATCTCAGGGTCCCCCGGTACTTCAAAAGATTGTCCATACAAAACTTCATTTTCCAAAAAAACAACTGGGTTAGGATCTCTAATTGCCGCTTTAAGCAACCCCTTTGCGTCAGCGGCTGACCAAGGTGCAATAACTTTAAGCCCTGGACAATGGGCAAACCAGCTGGTTAGATTCTGCGAGTGTTGCGCTGCCACACGTGATGCAGCGCCATTGGGACCTCTAAACACAATAGGGCATCCCATTTGTCCCCCTGACATATATAAAGTCTTTGCAGCAGAATTAATAATTTGATCCATAGCTTGCATAGCAAAGTTGAACGTCATGAACTCTATGACAGGTTTCAAATTACCAAATGCCGCGCCAACACCAAGACCAGCAAAACCATGTTCGGTGATGGGCGTATCGATTACTCGCTTATCACCGAACTCTTTTAAAAGCCCCTGAGTTACTTTGTAAGCGCCCTCGTACTCAGCCACTTCTTCGCCCATAACGAAAACTGAGTTGTCCGCTCTCATTTCTTCAGCCATCGCATCTCGAAGGGCTTCTCTGACTGTTTGAGTATACACATCTACTCTTCCTTGACCCTGGGGCGGGCTGCTCTCATCGGATTGAGATATAGATAGGTCAGATGTTTGTCGATCAACAACCAGCGGAGCTTTATCACCTTGATTTTCTGAGGATGTGCCATTGTCTTCCCCATCTAATAAAAGAACCGCTATCGGAGTGTTTACGGGAACGCCTTCTGTATCTTCAGCAACTAAAATTTTTTGTAATATGCCACTATCTACCGCTTCGACTTCCATCGTCGCTTTATCAGTTTCTATTTCTGCTACAGCGTCACCCGGCTCTATACTTTCCCCCTCTTCCTTTAACCATTTGAATAATTTTCCTTCGGTCATAGTTGGCGATAGTGCTGGCATCAAAATTTCAACTGGCATCTTCTAATCCCCTCGATGCGAAGCTGAGACCGACCAACTCTCTTTCGCATTTTTTTCTGACAAGAAAATCATTAATTATTGACCAAAACATCAGTGTATAACTCTTGAGGGTCCGGTTCTGGGCTCGTTTGCGCAAATTCGACCGCTTCAGACACAATTTGTCTGATCGATGCATCAATATCTTTCAGTGACTTCTCTTCTAATCCTGTAAGTAAAAGCTTTTCCTTTACATTATCAATTGGATCCCGTTCCTGACGCATTTTATTAACTTCATCTTTGGTGCGATATTTTGCTGGATCTGACATCGAGTGCCCTCGGTATCGATATGTTGTCATTTCAAGTATATATGGCCCTTTACCTGAAATAGCATGCTCGACTGCTCGTTCTCCAGCTTTCTTAACTTCAAGAACATCCATTCCATCAACCTTGTCACCCGGTATACCATATGCCGCACCCCTGTCCGCTAGTTCTCTACCTGCCGCCGCCCTCGAAACCGCGGTTCCCATGCCATACTGGTTGTTCTCGATGATATATATGCACGGTAACTGCCACAGAGCAGCCATATTGAAACTTTCGTATACTTGTCCCTGATTTATAGCACCATCACCCAGATAAGTAAGACAAACAGCCTCTTCATCTCGATATTTATGACCGAATGCTAAGCCCGTGCCGATTGGAACCTGCGCAGCTACAATCCCATGGCCACCAAAAAAATTTTTTTCTCGGCTAAACATGTGCATGCTACCACCTTTTCCTTTGGAGTAGCCCCCCACTCGCCCAGTCAATTCAGCCATAACACCACTGGGATCCATACCACAAGCTAACATGTGCCCATGGTCGCGATAACTAGTTACAACCGACGATTTGCTGTCGATGGCTGCTTGCATTCCAACAACAACGGCTTCTTGCCCGATGTAAAGATGGCAGAAGCCCCCTATCAACCCCATGCCATAGAGCTGTCCTGCCTTCTCTTCAAAACGCCGTATTAAAACCATATCCCGGTAATACGAAAGTAATTCATCTTTTAGTTTATCGTTAATGTTGTTTCTAACTGCGCTTTTTACTTGCTTTGACTTTGAAGAGCGTTGTTTGGTGGCGCTTTTAGACGATCTTGCCATGGACACCTCAGAAAGAAGTTTAGTTACACTAGCGATACGGCTCGAATTGAAATCTAGATAACGTAAGGTAAGACAAATTCAGTTCGGTTTCAAGCAAACTAGGTGATTGAATCCGCCTGAAAATCTATATTTCCAACTTTTATTGGCAATATGACAGAATAAATGACTTAACTTTTTTTACGTTGATTTTTTATGAGAATAACTATGTCGTTTTCATGTCCGAAGTTTAGGATCTTTCGACCGCGCTCATCAAGAAAGTCTGGATCTAAACTTGACGGCATTAACCTAATCACTTTTCCTTCTAGTTCTCTCTTTTCCACGACCAGCTCAGCTAATTTTTTTTCCGCTTCGGAAATTCGAGCATTTACATTATTCAGAGCTAGCAGGCCTCGATCACCTTCGACGGAATGATAAATGAAATATGCAAAGACCAAAATCCCGGCTATCATGCCGTAACTAACTCTTATCCTAGCCTTTAAATCTCGCAACGATGACATCTACCCCTCCACCATACGGAGTGAATCACCGTCGATTCAACGGGTCAACGAGAACAAAACAGGAATCGTAATCATTATTAATGCGAATCAATAAAAATTTTTTTAAACAGCTTAAAACTGTTGCATTAATGACTCACCTTTTTGGCAAAAAATCCCCGCCACAATACGTGCTTATGCTTCCGAGCTCTTCTTCAATTTGAATGAGCCTATTGTATTTAGCAGTTCTATCTGATCGTGAAAGTGAACCTGTTTTAATTTGGCCAGCATTAACTGCCACTGATAAATCAGAGATAGTTGTATCTTCCGTCTCACCTGATCTGTGTGATATGACTGTCGAGTAACCAGCTCTTTGTGAAACAGATATTGCCTCTAATGTTTCCGTAAGAGTCCCAATTTGATTAAACTTTACAAGAATTGAGTTTGCCGCTTCCATTTCGATCCCCTTTTT
>CACOPQ010000048.1 GCA_902629125.1 uncultured Alphaproteobacteria bacterium | reverse complement strand
CATAAGGATATCCTCCAGCTCTATTTGTTATATCACCAATACCTATGAGTTCATGTTGCAATTCCGGCGGAAGACTATTTAGAGTTTCACATGCGTCAGCCGCTTGCGAAATCGTCACAAACTTTTCAGAATCTTTACAGGTAAAATTACCAGCTGTGTAATCAACTTCTTCTTCGTTTGTTTCTAAAATTTGAGCTGCTATTTTTTTACCTTTGCTCAGAAAATCATCTATAGCCACACCAATTGCAATACTCACCAATCGCATAGAACGTCCAGAGTGCGATCCTCCACCCACAGAGATTTTGTCAGTATCGTTAGCTATGAAATCAATACTTTCAATTGAAAGGCCAAGCCACTCGCTCGCAACCTGAGCGTAACTAGTTTCATGACCTTGCCCGCTACTCATTGTACCTACCGCCAACTCTATCTTGCCTGTTGGTTTGGCCCTCAATTCCACTCTCTCTCTCGGGATACCACTGGTTACTTCAATATAGTTTGCTACTGCCCTTCCCCGACACAGACCGTTTTTTAACGAGGTTGCCTTTCGTTCCTTGTAGCCTTCCCAATTACTTCGTTTGATAGCAAGTTCCATAGCTGAGTTATAATCGCCGCTGTCATATGTAACTCCTACTGCAGTTGTGAACGGCAATTTGGCGGCAGGAATAATATTCTTTCTTCTCAGTTCCACTCGATCAAACCCACATTGGTCGGCCGCAAGATCAATTAGTCTCTCAATAACATAAATCGCTTCTGGACGGCCAGCACTTCTATATACAGCCGTTGGAGGAGTGTTTGTAAAAACTGCTAACCCTTGAAACGAAACAGCGGGAATATCATAGATACTCTGCATGAGAGACAATCCCTTACGCAAAGGCCAAAAATAGGCAACGTAAGCACCTAAATTTGAAACATTTGTACCTCGAAGGCCCAAGAACTTTCCATTTGCATCAAGGGCAAGTTCGGCTTCGATTGCAAGATCTCTGCCTTGATAATCACTCGAGAAACAGTCTGACCTGCTGCTAATCCATTTCACCGGCCTTCCTATGATTTTTGCTGCCCACGGCATAAGAAAAGCCTCTGGGAAGAAAGCGTTACGTGTGCCAAAATTTCCCCCCATGTCACCAAAAACAACATGACAACTCTCTATAGGCACGCCGAGCATGTAGGCCAGACGCTCACGAGTTTGCACAGCTCCCCGACCGGAGGCAGACCGCAATACATAACGCTTTTCTTTCCAATCGTACCAACCAATAGCAGCTCGAGGTTCCATAGGACTGCCTGTAATGCGCTGGACCCAGCTTTCAAATTTCACAATATGCGCTGCTTTTTCAAAAGCTACTTCTGTATCGGAAAGATTACCAACCTCGCACATAAGAGATATATTTTTAGAGCATCCGGGCCATATAATAGGCGCACTCTTTTGCATTCCTTCCCTGGCGTCTATCACGGACGGTAAAATCTCGTAATCAACCTCCAATAATTCTGCCGCTGTCTGAGCCACCTCCTCGGTTTCTCCAATCACTAACGCAACAGGCTCTCCAACGTATCGCACTCGATCGATCGCGAGCGGCATATGCTCAGGTATGAAAACTTCAAATCCATCTGGTAGTCGAATTTCTGCATCCGGTGCCCCCTTCCACTCAGCGTTATGCGGAATACCTTTAATTTTATTGGAAAGTAAATCTGCTCCAGTAAAAATAGAAATTATACCGGGTTCACTCAAGCTGACTTCGGAACGGATCGCTTTTATAACAGCATGTGCGTAAGGGGACCGTAGTATGAAGGCAAAACATGTGGCTGGTGGTGTAAAGTCCGCAGTGTATTGGCCATTGCCTGTTAACAGTCTTTTATCTTCCTTGCGCAATACTGGTGCGCCAATTCCCATAGCAGTTTTTGTTTGATTAAGTGTCATTGAAAACAAACTATCCTAATTAATTCGCAACTGATTTTATCTAAATAGTCAAAAAACCATCTAAATACCTAGCGGTCTTGCCGCCTATTAGCACTCGTTCTCCAAGCAACTTACAACTAAGCTTCCCTCCTCGAGATGATAATTGCTGCGCATCAAGCACCTTTTTTCCAAAACGCTCCGACCAAAATGGTGTTAGTGTCGTGTGAGCTGATCCTGTAACGGGATCTTCATCAACACCAACTCGGGGAGCAAAAAAACGTGAGACGAAATCCACCTCTGAGCCAGGTGCAGTGGCGATAAGACCTCTAGAATTTAGCTTGCACAAAAGACGAAAGTCTGGATCCATCTCTCTGATTTCCCGTTCGTTTTGGAATTCTACTAAAAGATCGAACTTCCCTTGATAGTAGTTTATTGGCTCAATCCCCAGGGCTTCAGCGGCTAGAGTATTGCACTCCGTTTGACTAGGATAATCTGTTGGGAAGTTCAAATATATCATTCCATTTTCTTTTGATGCCTGCAGTTCACCACTCTTCGATGAAAAACACACTTTTTTTTCATGCTCTTGGAGAAATTCGTCAAAAAGCACACTTGCTGCGGCGAGTGTAGCATGTCCGCATAATTCAACTTCCGTTGTAGGGGTAAACCATCTTATGGAAAATGGCTCTTTATCAATTTTCACGAATGCAGTCTCTGATAAATTGTTTTCTCTGGCAATATTCTGCATCTGAGACTCTGTGAGATCCTTATCCAACGGGCAAATCGCTGCTGGATTTCCAAAAAATATCTCATCTGAGAACGCATCCACTTGAAAAATTGGTATTCTGACCATCACATCCAACTCAATAAAATACTCAAACCGTGTTTGAACAACATAGGCGTTATCGTCTAGATTCAAAAGACTAAGAGGGAAATCTGCGTGAAAAAAGAAGATATTATCTAGCTACTAATTTTTAACGATTTTTTTTTGCGCAAACCTCTTTATCCATTAAAATTAACTTAGATTAGTCTGGTTTTACGACGGACTGGAACGAACAAAATTATTTTGAGGTTGTATCCAGGAGGCCTGGTAGAAAAATGTCAAATACTCACCCATTTAGTCCAGAATTAGATGCCATAATTATAGGTGCCGGAATGTCTGGGATGTATCAATTATATAAATTACGCCAACTCGGACTCAAAGCATTAATATTAGAAGCAGGTACCGGCGTTGGAGGTACTTGGTATTGGAACCGGTATCCCGGTGCCAGATTTGACTCAGAAAGTTATTCTTATGGCTATTCCTTCTCAAAAGAACTTTTGGATGAATGGGACTGGACAGAACATTTTTCTGGGCAACCAGAAATAGAAAAATACTGTAATTATTTTGCTGACAAATTCAAACTACGTGAAGATATAAAATTTTCAAGTAGGGTCGGATATGCGCATTATTCTAAAAAGACGCATAGTTGGGAAGTCGGCGTTGAAAATGGCACTTCTTACACCACACGTTTCCTCGTGACTGGTGTTGGACTTCTTTCAACACCGACAATGCCTAAATTTGAAGGAATTGAGGATTTTCAGGGGCCATGGTGCCATACCGGCCTTTGGCCCAAAGAAGGCATTGACTACCAAGACAAACGTGTAGCAGTAATTGGTACGGGCGCAAGCGGCGTTCAAGCTATTCAAGATATATCAAAGACTGCAAAAACGCTTACCGTATTTCAACGACGACCCAATTGGTGCACGCCCCTGCATAATGGACCGATTTCCAAAGAAGAGATGGAGGAAATACGTGGAGGTTACCCCGCGCTATTTGAATTGTGCCGCAAAACCGCGGCATGTTTTGTCCATACCATAGATCCAAGAGGTACCTTCGAGGTCACAGATGAAGAACGCCAAGCTTTTTACGAGGATAGATATGCGGGTAAAGGATTTGGTATTTGGCAAGGAAATTTTCGAGATATGCTTATTGATAGAAAAGCTAATAAACTTATGTCTGATTTTGTCGCAGATAAAATTCGTAAAAGAGTTAATGATCCTAAAATAGCCGAAATGTTGATACCCAAAGATCACGGATTTGGGACGAGGCGGGTTCCTCAAGAGACTTATTATTATGAAGTTTACAACCAAGCTAACGTTGAACTTATAAGCATGTTGGACGATCCCATTCAACGTATCACACCAAGAGGCATAAAAACTAAAGAGCAGGATTTTGAATTTGATGTTATTATCTATGCAACTGGGTTTGATGCTGTCACAGGCGCCTTTGATAAAATAGATATAAGGGGGACAGACAGCAGACTTCTGAAAGATAAATGGAAACAAGGCCCCCGAACTTTTGTCGGAGTTATGGTGGACGAGTTCCCAAATATGTTTATGATTCTAGGCCCGCACGCCGCTCTTGGTAACAATCCAAGAAGCATAGAATATAGTGTCGAATGGATTAGCGATCTTATTGAATATATGACACGCAAGGAATTGACGGTGGCGGAAGCGCCACCCGAGTCAGTTGAAAATTGGCATAAGTTTGTCCACGAGAAGGCGGAAGGTCTCCTTTCTAACGAAATAGATTCGTGGATGACGGGAGTGAACCTCAACGTTGAAGGCAAACAAACACGCACAATCGTAAGATATAGTGGTACAGCGCCAGAGTACCGCGAACGATGCGATCAAGTTGCAGCAAGTGGTTATAATGAACTTCTTCTACTTTGATTAAAAACACTAGACAAAGGCTTGTTTCTGACGCGTGTTTCTATAAATTAGATAACCTATTATCACCAAGTTGAAAATATTAAAACTTACACCAATAATGAATGCTGGTGAGTACGACGTGGTCAAATCGTATGAAGCCCCTCCAATCCATGAGCCTAGGGCCATCCCACCGCTTGCACATAGTATCACCAGTGCTGTCCGCCTTCCAGCCTGGGAAGCCGGCAAGAACTCTCGTACTATTACTGGGTAACATGGAAGAACACCCCCATAGCCCAAGCCAAAAAATATAGCAACAAGGTAAATCATCCAGAGCTGATCAGCGAATATTAGTGCGAATAAAAATAAGCCTTGAATAGCCGAAAAAATAAAAATTGTCTTCAAGCCGCCGTACCGCCGGCCAAAAAAACCAACGCCAAAGAATGCTGAGACCCCAGCAGTTGCTAACATTAGCGCTAGTAATTGAGCACCCGTTTCATAATCATAACCTAAATCGCTCACGTGGGCGACCATATGGGCTAACGGCAAGGCCATGGCCACACAGCAACCTATTGATGCTATTGCTAAAGTAATTTGTACCTTCAATGACGACAAGCCCAAGAGAGCGTGTGATTTATTTGCATCCGAAAAAACCTCGTCGCCACTCTTGGCATTCAGTTCCTCCTCTACCTTTGGTGGTGTTTGCTTAAGTATGAATGCCAAGGGCAACATAGTTAACAGACAAAATATGCCATACCAAAATGCTGTATCACGCCACCCGATAGAATCGAACGAGGACTGAAATATTGGTGGCCAAACTGCACCAGCTAGCGCCTGTCCTGAACCAACTATCCCAACGGCTCTGCTCTTGTTGTGCTCAAACCACCGAGTAATATTTGCTGTTAGTGGTGTGAATAGTGTGGACCTACCTAAAAGGCCCATCACTATTCCATAAATAACATAGAGGTGCCACGGATTTGAAATATAACAGGTCAAAATTGAACCAAGACCAAGCATAGTTGCGCCAATAAAAGCTGGCACCCCAAGCCCAAATTTATCTAGCCAATACCCCATCAAGATTCCGCCAAATCCTGCGGCAAAATATTGCAATGCGTAAGCTATCGATGGTACTGCTCGCGGCCAATCAAACTGCAGACTAATAGGTTTTAAGGCAACAACTATAAAATAGACACTCCCAGTACCTATAATCATGAATAACATGGAAGCTACGAGCACCATATTTCTTTGAAGTATTGGGGTGCGTGATAAAAAAGTTTCCATGTGTTCTCATTCTTTCGATATTTTTTAGGAAAAATAAACAACTTTTCGAGATAAGCCTGATATCGCTAGGTTGTAAGATTATTGATAAACTTTATCAAAGATGAAATTACGTGACTCAACTTTTAAAAAACTTCTTTAAATGGTCTTAGGTCGACTTCAAAACTCCATGCCGATGGATCTTGGAGATGTAATTGCCAGTAAGTTTCGGCAATAGCACTTGGATTTAGCATGCCATTTTCTCCCGCAGATTGTATCCTTTCTGGAGCTTTGTTTCGAATGACATCGCCATTAATACCGCCATCAATTATCACATGCGATACATGTACTCCTTTGGGGCCGTATTCTCTTGCTAATCCACTTGCAACTGCTCGTAAGCCAAACTTTGCAGACGCAAACGCCAAAAAGGGTGAACGAGCCCTAAGTGAAGCAGTCGCACCAGTAAATACAATAGTGCCAGTTTTATGCGCGCTTAATCTTGCGGCAGCTTCACGACCACTTACAAAACCACCTAAACAACAAATACGCCAGGCCTCTTCAAAAAAAGCAGCTGTCATTTCAGCGGTTTCACATCTGAACGCGTTTCCCGCATTATAACAGACAAAGGCCAATTTACCCGTCATATTATCGATCTTACTAAATAGTGATATTATCTCGGGCTCTTTCGTCAAATCGACGATAAGGCAGCTTGCATTTCCGCCGTTATTGTTAATTACTTTAACTATTTTTTGTAGTTTCTCCTTGGTACGACCAACTGCGACAACATGGTATCCATCTTGCGCTGCCCTCTTGCACAGAGCGCCGCCAATTCCATCTTCAGCGCCCACACCCAGAATCAAAGCTATTTGATTGGTCATCTACTAACCCCTATTGCCATCTTTAACTTTATCTCGTTTGATAATACCATAATACTGGATATCGCAAACTTACAGATTTAAAAGGACAGTGTGATGCCTCTGGCCCATCATCCAGATGGTGAAATTTACTACGAGCTGCAGGGAACTGGATTTCCAATTTTATTTTTATTGCCGCAAAGCGTCGGGCCAAACGGAACTAAAGCTTTAGTAAATAGTTTATCGAGAAAATTTTCAGTTGTTTTATTTGATCAATTGGGGACAGGCCGAAGCATTGCAAATTCTAACGAATACGATCCTAGTATATCAGATAGAACAACCGAGGTTAATTGCCTTTTAGATTATTTAGATTTTAAGACAACACATTTGTTTTGTCATTCCACTGGATGTGGATTGGGGGTCTCTTGGGCTAGTTCAAAACCCGCACGCGTAAAAACGCTTACCTTAGTCAATCCATGGAGTTATGCCGATGAGCAACTAACTACCATACAGAGGCTTAGGATTGATGCTGCAAAACAATTGTCTCCATACTCTTATGCTCACTTTAATTCTACAATCTTGTTCCCAGCTAAGTATAAAGCGGAGTACACGGAAGCATTTGAAGCTAAAGCGATTGCAGCAGAGCGCCTTCCGCATAATGCGTTACAAATAGAAAGACGATTAAATAGTATACTCAATTTTGATACCCGAACAGTCACGCACAAGGTCACCTCACCATGCCTAGTGATCACCAGTAAGGATGATATTCTAATGCCATCATGGCATGCTGATAATCTTGCTAAAGAAATTAAAAACACGACCCAATATTGTCTGAATTTTGGCGGCCACATGCTGCCAGAAACAAGAAGCAAAAGAATATCTTGGCTAACACGTAAATTTCTCTTGGAGCATTCCCAAGCATAGAGGCCACATTTATTTTTACTTTCAGAGCCTTTGAAGTATATACTTTGACATTACGCGTTTTGTGAACAAGTCTTATGTCTGGAGTTTGCTCATGCCTCATATCAAACCAGAGGGCTCGTTTGTAGCTCTTATCACACCTTTTAATAATGATGGCAGCGTTGATATAGAGGGTTTTAGGACTCTATTAGATTTTCATCAAGAAAATGGGACTCAGGCTGTCTTGATAATGGGATCCACAGGTGAAGTTTCTATGCTCTCAACAGACGAGAGGAAACATATACTCGAAGAAACGATGAAATTCCATAATGGACGCATGCTTTTCTATTACGGATGCACAGGGCAAAACACGGAGGCAACAAAGGACTTTATCCATCATGCGGGCATCCACGGTGCCGATGGTGCTATAATTGCGGCTCCAGCCTATATCTGTGCTTCGAATGCAGATATCGTCGATTTTTGTTTGGAAATTGCTGATGCGTCTAACATCCCCATTGGCTTCTATAATAATCCACCAAGAGTAAAAACGGACTTAACAACTGCTGATATTTTAAAACTGGCCCGCCACGAAAATATCGTGGTGTTAAAGGAATCCACAACCCGTGTTGGACAAGCTGCAGAACTCTGTGCTGCTAAACCCGATCTCTCACTTATGTGTTGCTGCGCACCAAATTTAGGTTTGGTGATTTCAATGATGTCACTAGGCGGACATGGTACAGCCAATATGAGCGGCAATATTATTCCGCAAGAAATGGCAGTTATATCGACACCATGGAAGACGGGTGACGATGCATTTGCTTGCCGCGAAGCATGGTTACATAACCTAGAATTATTGAAATACAATTATTCCCATATAAATCCTGTAAGTGTGAAAAGTTTAATGCATGCCGTAGGCCTGCCCGCAGGGCCGCTTCGAAAGCCATTGCGTCTTTTGGAA
>CACOPQ010000047.1 GCA_902629125.1 uncultured Alphaproteobacteria bacterium | reverse complement strand
AATAGGCTGCTATTCCACAGATAATCTCCTGACTTAAAGTATGACCTTGCCGTCCTTTGATCTGGTTTTTCTACAAATTCATCCACATTGAAAATAGTTTCAAAGCCCGCCATCGACGAACCCATTTTTATATACCCATAGCCGGTTTCCGGTTTTGTGGGTTTAATGCCAAATATAATGATTTTATCAGCGCATGCAGCTTTTTTACCATTTTGTATGGCTTGTCGAAGTGTTGAAGGTTTTTTGACCAAATGGTCTGAAGCTAACAAAAGCACCAATCCATGGGGGTCAAGGTCAGATACTTTTAGTGAGGCAATGGCAGCAGCCGCAGCCGTGTTTCGCCCTTCTTCTTCCAATATGACAGCGGTGGGGACTATGTCCAAGTCTGCAAGTTGTTCTTTAACTATAAAACGATGCTCAGAATTGCAAATAATGATGGGGTTTTCGTACTCAGACTGATTAAAAAATCTTAGGGCGGTTTCTTGAAAAAAACTTTTATTGCTTCCTATTTTTAGAAATTGTTTGGGATATAAAGACCTCGATATAGGCCAAAGTCTGGTCCCTGAGCCACCGGAAAGTATGACTGGATATATATTAGACATGTATAATTTGTAATCTCTACCGCATCCCATTACAACTTTTTGGTGTATGTTATTGCGAGAATTTTTAGTGGGAAAGAGAACAATTCATGATACTCGTTTTTGGTTCTATAAATGCAGATTTTTTCCTAAGTGTAAAAAGTCTTCCAAGACCGGGTGAGACAGTGCTTTGCCCTTCCTACACGTTTTATCCAGGAGGAAAAGGCGCGAACCAGGCTGTTGCTGCTGCTCGTCTTGGCGCTGAAGTGATGTTTGCTGGTTCTGTTGGTAAGGATCCTTATGGAGTCCAGGTTCTTAAATCACTTCGCGATGTTGGGATAAACCTAAATCGCGTGAACTCCAAAGGTACTACAACAGGGACCGCTTTTGTTGTGGTCGAAGAGGATGGCGAAAATCAAATTGTTGTTGCTAGTGGGGCAAATCTTGAGACATGCTCCAACCAAATAAAAGATAGTGATCTAAGCTTATGCACGCACTTAGTTCTGCAGTTGGAAGTACCTATAAAAGAAATAGAGGATATTATTTTTCGTGCAAAAGCTGCAGGTTGTAAAATCATCCTTAATTACGCTCCAGCAAATGTAATTCAATCAAGAGCGATCAAGTGCTGCGACTATTTGATAATGAATGAAATCGAAGCTAGTAGCTTATTTGGTCAAAAAAAAGAAGTTGAAGAATACGCCATGAAATTTTCCGAGCGTTTTGATGCCGAATGTATCATTACGCTTGGCCCAAAGGGTAGCTTGCTAGCCACCAGAGAGGGTCTTTATAAAATAGATGCATTAAAGATAGAGGCAATTGATACAGTGGGAGCAGGTGATATGTTTGTCGGTGCTTTTTCTGCCGGTCTGTTCAAAGGGGAATGCACTACTAGTTCACTTCAAAGAGCGGCCGTAGCAAGTGGATTGGCGTGTAAATTTGAGGGTGCGCAACCTTCCTCTGTGACCCCTCAACTTGTTGAATCAGAACTCCACAGATTGCCGTCACCGAGAAAAATTGTCTGATCAAAAAGTATGCGTTCGATACAGAATACTTTTGCGTGAAGGACATCATTTTCTACAAGTTGCTCTGTAAACCCAGCTATTCCCATGTTTTTTTGCATAAATGTCAACGGACCGATCCCACCTCGAATAACATGAGAATAGGGGAAGTGTAAGATAGTTAGTTAATACAAATGAAATTGTATCTCCACCGTATAGCATTCCTTTGAGACAAACTTTCTTACTTTCGTTTTTTGCGAGTCTAAAATTTGTCCTCTCGCGTGATTTAAGCTGTACCCGCCCAGTTACGCTAAAGGGAGCATAATTTCTGATTACGGTACAGATCTCTTTTGTTGCCCCTTGCCCTTTCGGTGGTTGCATTTCTCGCTTATTAAGGGATATAGTCTCAGCCTCGTCACAGCCTATCAACAGAACTAGTGGACACAACCCAATAAGGAGCCAGTGAAGTTGTTTCATTTGATGGCCTTTTCAGCCAATAATCTGTTGTTAGCAGTCAAAAAACTAACTAGGTAAGCGGAATTTCGAGTACATTTTTTTTAAATGATGGGCGTGCGGTCAAACTGTTATACCAATTTTCCAAATGGTTCATTGCGGGACGGTTTTTTATAAGTGTGAGCCATCGGTAGACCATAATTCCTAATGGGATGTCCCCAACAGTAAAATTAGTACCTGCGACAAATGGTTTATCGGAAAGGTTGTTGTCGAGGATTTTCATAACATCAATCATCTTAAGCCGATTTGCTTCGATGACTGACATTTTCCGCTCATTCTCTGGTGTCCGAACTAATCCCCAAAAGATTGGTGTAATTACAGGTGCTACTGTGGTTTGCTGCCAGTCCATCCAACGATCGGAACTTGCACGTATTTTTGGATCATCTGGATAGAATTCTTTATCACCATGTTTTGCAGCGAGATATCTAACAATAGCGTTAGACTCCCATAGAATGAAATCATCCTCTTCCATTGTTGGAACTCTCGCGTTTGGGTTCATTTTAAGATATGGCTCTTCATTTACTATGCCGAATTCCCCACCAGCATCTATTCGCTCGTATTGAACCTTCATCTCGTCAAGAGCCCACACAACTTTTTGAACGTTTGAAGAGTTATTCCTACCATGAATTTTCAGCATTGATTAAAAGCCCATATTAGTTGTTTGTTTTTGACTTATGCTTTTCGACCCAAGTATCGGGATCGTTAAGAAAGTGTCTGACAGTTTCGAGTTCTTCATCTGTATAAGATTTTTCTTTCGCCGCTTCTAGTATGTCCCACCATGTGCATAGGCCGTGGAGAGAGACACCTTGCTCCTTAAGCTTTGTTACGCTTTCAGGGAAATTTCCATAATGGAAAACCACAAAACAGTGTTCGATAATACCTCCAGCATCTCGAATTGCCTGGATGAAATTAAGTTTACTGCCTCCATCAGTCGCCAAATCTTCTACTAAAAGAACCCGCGCATTTTCTTTAAATGTACCCTCTATCTGCGCATTCTTGCCAAAACCTTTCGGTTGTTTCCTAACATATAACATAGGAAGCCCTAATAGTTCCGATATCCAAGCGGCAAAAGGGATACCAGCAGTTTCCCCGCCGGCCACTGCATCAAACGCTTCCGTTCCAACTTGATTGTAAAGGAGATCTTTGCCCATTTTCATAAGTAAAGACCGGGCTCGCGGGTACGAAATTATTCTCCTACAATCTACATAGACGGGGGAAAGTCTTCCTGAAGTAAATGTGAAGGGATTATCTGGGCTGATTGTTACAGCTTTAATATCTAAAAGAATTTTTGCAGCAAGTCGCGCAGGCGTAATTTGCATATCTGTAGTCAATTCTCCGGTCATAAAAAACCCCATAACTTTTACTCTTGGATTAAGATATAATATACCCCGAAGCTTAAGTGATTCACAGCCGTTTTAATATGCATTATTGCGGTTTCCGCCAACTCGAATAATTTTGGCCACGTGTATCAATCTGGGGAAGTACTTTACCTAGTAAGTATGGAATAATAGCTCGCTTATGTTCTTACGAGAAACGAAGACGTTTTAGTTAGCGTGTCGCGTCTATCCAGCTCTTAACACGTGTTTCGGGTGACTTGTTTAGCGTAATATCCGTTACAACTGAAATAATATCAGCACCTGCTTCGAAAACTCCTGCTGTTCGTTCTACGGTCATTCCACCTATGGCAACAAGCGGGATATCTCTAATATATTTTTTCCACTCCGTTACCCTGGGCAAACCTTGTTCATGCCATTTCATTTTTTTTAATATAGTGGGGTACACGGGGCCTAGTGCGATATATTCGGGCTCAAATGTCAGAGCTCGGTCTAACTCGTCTTGGTCGTGCGTGCTCAAACCCAGTTTAATCCCACGTTTCTTAAGAGCACCTACGTCTGCTTCATCTAAATCTTCTTGGCCAAGATGGACCCAGTCGCATCGAAGTTCGATTGCAAGCTCCCAATAATCATTGACAATAAGGGTTGCATCGTAAGTTTCGCATAATTCCTTTGCATGGATTAATTGTTCTCGCACATTATTGACGGATTTATCTTTCACACGTAGTTGAACAAGTTTTATGCCCAATGGAAGCAGCCGTTTGAGCCAACTACTATCATCAAAAATTGGATAGAAGCGATCTAATTTCATGATAGAAATGCCTGACCAATCACGGGCGTTGATGGACTTGCCATATCCCTTGGTTCTATTGGTTCGGCTTGCGAGGAAAGCAAACCTGCTGTTACAGCTTGTGACATAGCATTGGCCATCTTTACAGGGTCACCCGCTTTAGCAACTGCTGTGTTCAATAAAACAGCATCAAAGCCGAGCTCCATAGCTCGTGATGCGTGGCTCGGCAGCCCAATGCCTGCGTCTATCACCATTGGCACATCTGGGAACCGAGATCGGAGCGCCCTTAATCCATATTCGTTATTGAGACCCATGCCCGACCCGATAGGTGCTCCCCATGGCATCAATACTTCACATCCTGCGCCAAGTAATTTGTCGGCAGCCACCAAGTCTTCGGTGCAATAGGGGAAAACGTTAAAGCCTTCGTCAGTAAGAAGTTGAGCAGCTTCTACAAGACCGAAAATATCCGGTTGAAGAGTATCTGTATTGCCAATCACCTCTAGTTTAATCCAAGTGGTATCGAAAACCTCTCGCGCCATATGTGCGGTAGTAATTGCCTCTTTCACAGAATGGCACCCCGCCGTATTAGGTAAAACTCTCACTCCTAGTTGCTGAATAATATCCCAAAAAGGCTGTCCCGCACCCTCCCGTCCCTCTCTTCTGAGCGAAACCGTGGCGACAGAGGCGTTTGAAGCTTTGAATGCGCGCTCAAGGATCGCAGGTGAGGGATATTGGGATGTTCCCAGCATAAGCCTGCTTTCTAGTTCAGTGCCATAAAATGTGACCATTCTAGCCGCCTTCCATTGGGGCTACGATTTCAACTCGATCGCCATCTCTTAGTGTGGTCTTTTTCCTTTCATTAAACGGAATAAAGTTTTCGTTTAATGCGGTTGCTAACTTGCCGTGGTATTTTAGTTCGACAAGCAGATCCGCCAAGTTGTTTGCCTGGATAAGTTGAGAGTTGCCATTAATGGTAATTTTCATCTACGAAGTCTCCGGCAGTATCATCAAGTAGGAGGTCAGCAACCTGCTTGGCGACAGCAGGTGCTAATAAATATCCGTGACGGTATAGACCATTAGCATAAATAACATCATCAATTCTTCTTATTTTGGGTAAATTATCTTTAAAGGCCGGACGTAGATCAACCCCTATTTCTAAAATCTCTGCCTCCCCAAAAGATGGGTTAAGTGCATATGCGGCGCTTAAAAGTTCTAGCATCGAGCGAACCGAGACATTCTCGCTGTCCTCGCTTTCAATGGTTGTAGCTCCCAACATGAAAACACCATTTCCTCTAGGTACTATATACAAGGGTAACCGCGGGTGTAAAAGACGTATGGGACGTTGAAAACTTACGTCATTAGTTCGGATAACTAGCATTTCTCCTTTAACACCTCTTAAGTCATGCAAGATGTCTCTAGCGGCGAGACCTCTGCAATCGATATGTTTAGTTGAATCTTTAGGTGGCTCGGCTGTCGAAATTTTTACGCCAGCCTGATTGAGCCGATTTGTTAAATCTCTAAGAGCTATCCTAGGATCGATATGAGCTTCATTCTCAAAAAATAATGCGCGGGCAAACCTATCGCTCAAGTCAGGTTCTAAGCTAGCTACGGCTTTTCCACTGACCAATTCGTGATTAGAGGTAAGCCGTTTGAAGCGATTAAAATCTGCACCGTCTCTTGATGAAGCTACAACCAATGACCCCTTATTTATGACATTTGTTCGTTTAGCCCACCATGCCGCTGCTTCCTGACCAAATCGGCAAACCTCCTCTTCAGCACTCTCAGACTCACAGAAGGGTGCAAGCATTCCGCCGGCCCACCAAGAGCAAGCGTGAGGCCCCGCTTTCGTCTTTTTGTCATATATGTTTACTTTTACGTTTCGAGTTAATAGCTCGCTCGCCACACATAACCCAACGACGCCAGCGCCAACTATCGATACATTAACCATTTTTTTTCCGCAAAACTAAAAGCAATTGGAGCAGTCTTGTTGGAAAGTTTTTACCTGAGTGAGTATTAAGAAAAGGATGCACTGTTTACCTACAAGCTATACGTTGTTAATTGATAATGGCTAGACAAAGCTGTGGCAAAATATAACTCCGTTCCCTACGCCAGCATTGCCCGGATCAGGTCCAGTGGGTTAGCAATAAGCTTCTCAGTCGTCGTTGACACCCCAACGGAACTCACATTTTGCAGTATATTAGTGGCGCAATCAAGACACGATATATTTTAAAATAGGTTGTAAAACAAGAACGGCAACTATCTGCTAATCAAGCATGTAAAGTTTTCGTTGGAATAAAAGGAAGAGCATCTATATTTTTATTTTAAGGCACAGTGATTATGAATTTTATTGATTTAAGCTGCAATGCCTGTCGTGAGAGGACAAACGTTAAAAAACATTCAGTAAAAGCTGGTTGAAGAAGTAGTTTCTGTGTATCAAACAGCATGTTAATTGAAAATCTAATCCACCTGTTTACACCCTGTTCGTCTATGGTTAAGGAAATGGGGTACTTACGTGAGAGTGTCTCAATAATGAGCCGATACTCTCGCTGTAAAAGGGATTGGTCTGACCACTTAAGAAAATCTAGAGCAACTATTAAAAACGCTATAGGGCAAGTGCCAGCAAATGGTAAAGTAATCATTTTTGGCGCTGGGCTTGGATATGATCTGCCCTTGACGCAACTTACAAGCTATTTTTCCCAAGTTTTACTGGTTGATTTAGTGCATACCTTACCTATTAAGGCCAAAGCCCTGTTTAACAGAAATGTAGAATTAGTTGTTCATGATGTGACAGAGAGTTTAAAGAATATCTATGAAGGTCGCGATGAGATATGTGAGCCGAGGGGATTTTTGGAAGACAAGCATGTAAGTCTGGTAATCTCGCTAAATTTACTTTCTCAGTTGGCTTCTTTGCCAGTAAGATTTTTAGAAAAGCATCATGGAATTTCTGAGAATGAAGCAGACCTAATATCCCAAAGAATAATTCAAGCTCATTTAACATATCTGAAAAAATTTGATACAAATGTTTGTCTTGTGACGGATATTGAACGTCAGGTTAAAGGTCCAGACGGTGAGCAAATAGCCAAGTTTTCAGCTCTTCACGACGTACAGATCCCATGGAATGGAAATACGTGGCTTTGGGACATAGCTCCTTTGGGAGAAGAAGATGCCGAATATTCTGTAACCAACAAGGTTTTAGGCATATCAAACATAACAAACGCAAGCTTAACGGGCGTTAATGGATAAAGTGAAAGGATAGGAGAATGGATGGGAACGATTTAGTAAGGATAGATATAGAGGGTCACGTTGCGACAGTAGTCTTGAATCGACCCGAAAAACTTAACGCGTTAAATAAACAAATGTGGTCTATGGTGGGTGACTCATTCACTAAATTAAATAAAATGGATAGCATCCGGTGTATTGTTTTCCGCGGTGAGGGAGACAAAGCGGTAGGCCCTGGCGCCGACATCAAGGAATTTGAGACTGAGAGGTGCAATTCCGAGACAGCAGCAGAATATGGTCAACTAATGCATAAGGCTGTTTTAGCTATCGCTTCCTGCAAACACCCGATAGTTGTTCGAATTAGGGGGTTGTGTATTGGTGGCGCCCTAGAGTTAGCCGCAGTTTGTGATCTAAGAATAGCAAGTTCTGACTCTCGTTTTGGAATACCTGTGAGCCGTCTGGGTCTTGTAATGTCACACCTTGAAATGGCGGGGCTCATAGAGCTCGTTGGGAAATCAACAGCCCTTGAAATATTATTCGAAGGAAGAGTTTTTGACGCGGAAGAGGCTATGAGAAAAGGTTTACTGACGAAAATGGTTAACCCTGACGAGCTTGACGAAGAAGTAAGAAAAGTCGTGGAGAATATCTGCGCTGGGGCACCCTTGGTGAATAGGTGGCATAAAAAATTTGCGAATAGAATTGTGGAAGGTCTAAAACAAGGTAAGACATTGACTGAGGAAGAAGTTAATGAAGGGTTTGATTGTTTTGATACCAGCGACTTCAAGGAGGGCTATAAAGCATTTATCGAAAAAAGGGAGCCGTCATTTTCTGGAAATTAGGAAAAGTGGTGTTTGACAACATAGACGGGTTTTTAAAATGTCATATCCGGTTGTTACAGCGAAAGATATGAAACTCCCGTGATTAAAAGTATTAAGGTAAATAACTACATATAGCCCTGGAGACTTTAATAATGCCGCTTAATTTGAAATTTACTACTAGTTATTCATAACGCAGTATATAAACGTTGTTATAGCGCAATCTCAGCGCTTAATCAGAAAAGGCAAATTACCAAATGGATGATGAAATAACGTTTGTCGATGCCAGTGGTCTTAAGTGTCCTCTACCAGTATTGAAAGCTCGTAAAGCGCTACAAAGCTTAACTGACGGGGACAAGCTACGTGTTATTTCCACGGACCCGGCTTCGCCCCTAGATTTTAAGCATTTCTGTAACTCAAAAGGGCATTCATTACTGTCT
>CACOPQ010000046.1 GCA_902629125.1 uncultured Alphaproteobacteria bacterium | reverse complement strand
TATATACCATCTTTAAAACCAAAGGTTGCATGATCATACTCATAAATTTGTAGAGCTGTAAAAATTGCTCCTAAAAATACTGTAGTGCCGAGGCCACGCACTAAGTCTTTCCTGTTATTTTCAAGCAAAGCTGAGTGGGCCCAAGTGCAAGTGCATCCGGATAAAAGAAGTACAAGAGTATTTATTAGTGGAATATCGAATGGGTCAAATGTTTCTACGCCTTTTGGAGGCCAAACGCCTCCATCCGGATATAATGATGAATCGAAGAAAGCCCAAAAGAAAGCCAAGAAAAACATAACCTCTGAGGCAATAAATAGTATCATCCCGTAACGCATGCCTATTTGCACAATTGGCGTATGGTGCCCTTGGAACTCTGCTTCCTTAAGGACATCTCGCCACCAAAAAAACATTGTCGTCATGATCGCGAGTAATCCTAAGCAAAGTATCAACAGGCCAAAAGGCTTCTGATGCATAAACATTATAGCCCCGATAGCAAGAACAAATCCTGACATGGCGCCTAATGCTGGCCACGGACTTGGTTCAACCAGGTGAAAGGAATGACTGTGTTTACTACTCATAGTCGCCTCGTGAATCTATATTTCAAACATTAACAGAATAGCCTCGTTAAATTGTTTCCTCAACTTTCATTTTACTTAGTAGGTCTACCCCTTAGGCTTAGCTTCGGACTTAAAAAAAGTATAGGACAAGGTGATCGTTGTTACGCCTTCTAAGTTGGGGTCATTTACTATTTCAGGGTCTATGAAAAAAGAAACTGGCATATCAACTTTCTGCTGGGCACCAAGTAACTGCTCTTGAAAACAAAAACATTCAATTTTGTTAAAATATATGCCAGCTTTATCCGGTGTGACATTGAATGTGGCCGTCCCAATTAACGGGGAATCCCCTGTATTTTGCGCGGTATAGTATGCTAAGACGTTTTCACCTGCCAATACATTCACCGAGCGGCGTTTTGGGCCAAACTTCCAATTCAGATCTGGATCAACATTAGAATCAAGCCTGACAGTGAAACGCCTGTCAACGATCTTCGATGGTGTTTGTGAAGCAACTTGCGTTGTTCCCCCGTACCCCGTAACTCGACAAAATAAATCATACAAAGGTACGGATGCGTAACTTAACCCTAGCATTAAAGTGACAGTGGCAGATATCAGTAAAACTGTTGGCTTTTTGGAGGAAGTCTGTTTTTTTACATTATTCGAGTTCATGGCCTAGAACATTCGTATAATTGTAACAGTGAATAAAACTAAACAAAGAACAATTATGGACAAAAAAAGTGCCAAGTTCTTGCTTTTTTGAGCCGCCCTGAAGTCCGCTCCAGATATTTTGGTTTGCTGTTGTTCTTTAGCCATACCACGTTTGCTCACAGCACGTTGGGGAAAAATGAACTTATCAGCAGGTCATCCACAAGCAGTCCAGAAAAAACTAAAAACAAATACACAATCGAAAAACCAAATAACAGCTTCGCATTTTTATCGGTATCGTTCCGGAATATACAGTAAGCAAACCAAAGGAAAGCGATATCGAGGGGTATTATGATTAGAAGATAAACCAACCCGGAATAACCAAAAATGACTGGCATAAACGACACAAGCGACAAAATCAGGCTGTAAACCATTATGTGATTAATTGTTGAGTTCCTACCATTTGTAAGAGGAAGCATTGGTATTTTTGCTATCTGGTAATCACCGCTTCTGAAGAGGGCTAGCGCCCAAAAGTGAGGTGGTGTCCAGAAAAAAATGATCGCAAACAGTACCAGCGGTTCTATTGAAATTCCTCCAGTTGAGGCGGCCCATCCAATCAGTGGGGGGGAACGCGCCAGATGCTCCACCAATAACAATATTCTGAGGCGTGCGCCTTTTAAGCCAAACCGTGTAGACTAACACGTAGAAGGCGATGGTAATACCCAACAACGCGGACGACAGCCAGTTTACCGCCAATCCCATAATCATCAGGGAGCCACCACTTAGCAGCACCCCGAATATAATCGCGGCTTCTGGCGAAATCTTTCTAGATGGAATCGGTCGTTCTTTCGTTCGCACCATTAGTGCATCTATATCACGATCAAACCACATATTTATCGCGCCGGAGGCACCCGCCCCAACTGCTATGCAAATAATTGCTACAACCTGTAAGGCAGGTTGTAGAGATCCCGGCGATAGGTACATTCCGACAAAGCCGGTGAATACAACCAACGACATCACACGAGGCTTTAAAAGCGCGCAAAAGTCCCCGATCACCTGCCAAACGGTGTCAGTCTGTTTTATTTCAGCAATACCAGTTGCAGTGGGCGACACGGGGCGTGTTCCTCTCTTTGTTAATGCCGCGAGGGTATTTAGTTAACTCTTGGTAAATCTTCGTATGTGTGGAAAGGGGGCGGTGACGATAATGTCCACTCCAACGTTGTTGCGCCCTCCCCCCAAGGATTATTTTCAGCTAAACGCTTTACCATAAAGGCCTCTATAATCAGAACAACAAAAATGAGGGTTCCTATTCCCGCTATGTATGCGCCATACGATGACACCATATTCCACCCATGCAAAGCCTCAGGATAGTCTATGTACCGCCTTGGCATCCCAGCTAGTCCAAGAAAGTGTTGCGGAAAAAATGTTAGGTTCACCCCAACGAAGGTGATCCAAAAGTGCAACGTCGCCAAAACTTTGTTGTAATTGTAACCACTCATTTTACCAAACCAGTAGTAAAAACCGCAGAATATTCCGAATACTGCGCCGAGCGATAGAACATAGTGAAAATGAGCAATGACATAATATGTGTTGTGCAACATTACATCGACACCGGCGTTGGCCAAAACCACTCCCGTCACACCACCAACTGTAAATAGAAATATAAATCCAATTGCCCAAAGCATGGGGATGCTAAACGTAATCGCACCACCCCACATTGTAGCTATCCATGAGAAAATTTTTACGCCTGTGGGCACAGCAATAACCATCGTAGCTGCAGTAAAGTAAGCCCTTGTATCAACATCTAAACCCACGGTGTACATGTGGTGAGCCCAAACTATGAAACCAACAAAGCCGATAGCCACCATTGCATAGGCCATTCCGAGATATCCAAATATTGGTTTTCTGGAGAACGTTGATATGACGTGACTCACTATACCAAAAGCCGGTAATATCATTATGTAAACTTCCGGGTGACCAAAAAACCAAAAAAGGTGCAAGAATAATATTGGATCGCCTCCGCCAGAGGCTACGAAGAAAGTGGTCCCGAAATTTCTATCAGTTAATAACATTGTTATGGCACCAGCTAGAACAGGAAGGGCAAGCAGCAGCAAAAACGCTGTGATTAGCATTGCCCAGACAAACAGCGGCATCCTGTGAAGGGTCATCCCGGGTGCTCGCATGTTGAAAATGGTTGTTATAAAATTTGCCGCCCCCAATATCGATCCAGCGCCTGCTAAGTGTAGCGAGAGGATTGCCAAGTCCATTGACATACCGGGGGTCCCTTCTTTACCGGACATTGGAGGGTATATTGTCCATCCCACTCCGGCGCCACCATCAGCCTGAACTGACAAAAGAAGCAGAATAAATGCTGGAACGAGTAGCCAAAAACTAATGTTATTCATACGAGGGAATGCCATGTCAGGGGCACCGATCATCAAGGGAACAAACCAGTTTCCAAATCCACCGATGAGTGCCGGCATAACGACGAAGAAGACCATAATCAGTCCATGTGCTGTTACATAGACGTTCCAGACATGTCCATTCTCCATATACTGAACCCCAGGATCCTGAAGTTCCATACGCATATACATCGAAATGCCGCCGCCAATTAAGCCTGCTATAACTGAAAAAATGAGGTACATGGTACCGATGTCTTTATGATTTGTAGAATAAAGCCACCTCAAGAAGCCTCGTGGCGCCTCGTCGTGACTGTCTTCATGAATGTGCTCAGCTGCGGTCATTTCTTTCCCCAAATATTTTCTAATTATAATTACCTACGGAAGCAACTTTTGTGACCGAATCGGTAGAAGCAAATTTCTTTTTAGCCTCGCTCAACCAAACTTGGTACTTCTCTGGTGACAGCGCCTCTACTGCAATTGGCATTGCTGAGTGGTTTATTCCGCATATCTGATTACATTGCCCATAGAAAATTCCCTCTTTGTCAATCTGCATCCACGTTTCATTTATACGACCAGCTATCCCGTAAATTTGAACAACTGCGGAGGGTAGATAAAACGAGTGCATTACATCGTTACTGGTCACCAATATTTGAACTTTCTTACCAACAGGAACAACAAGTGGGTTGTCCACAGACAGTAAATATGTCTGCGTTTTTGGGTCTATCTCCTCTTTCGGCACCATGTAGCTATCATAACTCAGGTCTTGATCTGGATACTCATAAGTCCAGTACCATTGGTTAGCAATAACCTTTACCGTCATATCGGGGTCAACTGCTCTGTCCCCATAATAGAGAGTTTTAAACGATGGGACGGCAACTACAACTAAAATGAGGACCGGAACGACCGTCCATATAACTTCAATAATAGTGTGATGCGTTGTTTTCGAGGGATTAGGATTATTTGACGCTCTGTATCTTACGCAAACATAAATTAGTAGGGCGAGCACAAAAAGTGTAATGGCTGTGATTAACCATAACAAGTAATCATGAAATTCGTGAACCTGAACCGCCAAGGGCGACACCGGCTCAGGAACGCCTAGCTGCCACGGCTTCATTTCTCCCTTTACAGTCGAAACAACGGAACCGTAAGTCGCTACAGCTAGACTGGTAACCTTTAAAACCAACGAACCCAACTGCCCTATTTTTCCCATAGCTAGCGCTCTCTGCCCCCCGTAATTAGAGCCTTGCGGCAAGTAATCATCTAGTCCTTCGTTTGTCTCAATATAAACAACACATAAGACTAACTTCTACTGGATATTACCTCAAGGCATTGCAGCGCGTCACAAAGTCGCGCTGATTGTCAGATTTAAGGGATTTTGCTCACAAAAACAACCCTATGTTGAGGTTTATGATGCCTTTGAAGTAATATCATTTAAATTATGGTTTTGTACCCTATATAAAGAGGTTCGAACGATTAAAAAATAGAGAAGGCTTGAATATGAGTGTTTTGAGCAAAACAGATGATATTTTTTTTGAAGATAGAGATCTAAACAAAGATAAATTAAGCCAGATTGTTGACGATGCGCTAGGTCAATCTGATGATGGAGAGCTCTTTTTAGAGTATTGCCAATCTGAGGCCTTTGCTTTTGACGACGGCCGACTAAAGACCGCTTCTTATGACACCTCACAAGGCTTCGGAATACGTTCGATTGCTGGCGAGACTAGAGGTTATGCGCATTCTTCCGAACTAAGCGAAGCCGCCATCAAAAGGGCAGCTAATACGGTTAGAAATGTAAGCGCGGATTTCAATGAAAGCTTAGACGATCATCCTAGAGCAACCAACCAAAGCCTCTATACAGACGAAAATCCGATGTTGGGGATGAGTTTTTCCGAAAAAGTAAAACTTTTGAAAGACATAGATGCTTACGCGAGGAATAGCGACACGCGAATAAAACAGGTTTCAACTTCGCTATCTGCATCGTGGCAAGCAGTTCAAATCATACGACCTGGAGGATTTCGCGTTGCCGACATTAGGCCTTTGGTGCGTTTGAATGTCTCAGTTGTGGTGGGTGATGGAAATAAAATGGAAAGTGGGGGAACCGGGGTCGGCGGCAGACTGGCGTATGATAGATACATCGCAACGGATAGTTGGAAACAACAAGTGGATGAAGCATTAAGAATTGCGCTTGTCAATTTAGAGGCGACTGCTGCCCCTGCCGGGGAAATGGATGTAGTTTTGGGGCCGGGCTGGCCAGGTGTTATGTTACATGAAGCCGTAGGCCATGGATTAGAGGGGGATTTTAATCGAAAAAAGACATCCGTTTTTACTGACTTGGTCGGAGAAAGAGTAGCGTCCAAGGGGGTCACTGTAGTAGACGATGGAACTATCCCGGATCGACGCGGATCCATAACGGTAGATGACGAAGGCACACCGTCAAAACGCAATATTCTCATAGAAAACGGAATTCTAGTCGGGTACATGCAAGACCGTCAAAATGCGCGGCTAATGGGAGTTCCGACAACAGGTAACGGGCGTCGACAAAGCTATGCACATCACCCTCTGCCAAGAATGACTAATACTTATATGCTCGGTGGAGACTGCGAGCCAGAAGAGATAACCAAAAGTGTAAAAAATGGGTTATATGCGGTTAACTTTTCTGGGGGGCAAGTTGATATCGTATCGGGTAAATTCGTATTTTCTGCGAGTGAGGCTTACCTAATCGAAGATGGTAAAATTAAAAACCCAGTAAAAGGCGCAACATTGATTGGTAACGGACCAGACGCGATGAACAAGATATCTATGATCGGAAACGATATGAAACTTGATGAGGGGGTTGGCACGTGTGGAAAGGATGGTCAAGGTGTTCCCGTCGGTGTCGGACAGCCTACCCTAAAAATGAATGGTGTAACAGTTGGTGGAACAGCCGTTCAGTAATGCTCACCAGGACCGTAGGGAAGTTTGCAAATCTACTGATCAAAGAACAATTTTTAATATCTCAGTTCGTTGTAGACCGGATCAACGCTTCCAGACCATCGTGTTTTGAAAGCTTCGACCAAATCGTCAGCCGGTGTCATACCTCGATCCGCAATATCTCGGAGCATGTCCAAAAAACCGGACTCGTCGTTCCCGGCGGCATCTAAATTGGCGCGGTTCTTTAGACCTCTAGAAGATATAAATAAAACCTGTTTTGCGAGTTCTTGAAATGTTGTATTTCGAAATTTAGTAGTCAAACCCTCCACCGAAACCCGTCTCCTCATGTCTTCTCTTTCAACATCGGTCCAATCTTTAACGAGGTCCCAAGCGGCCTGCTGTGCGTCAGAGTCATACAACAGTCCAACCCAAAATGCTGGCAGAGCACAAAGGTTCTTCCATGGCCCCCCATCTGTACCACGCATTTCTATATATTTTTTTAATCTAACCTCAGGAAAATTTGTCGTCATATGGTCTGCCCAGTCACCCATATGTGGAAGCTCTCCCTCAAACCCCTCTAATTTGCCTGCCATAAAATCCCGGAAACTTTTGCCCGCTACATCATGATATATACCGTCACGGTACACAAAATACATTGGAACATCTAAAATGTAATCTACGTGACGTTCAAAGCCATAACCCTCCTCAAAAACAAAAGGCAGCATCCCGCACCTATAAGGATCTGTATCTGTCCAAACATTGCTCCGTAACGATAGGAAGTTACTTAAACTACCTTCCTTAAATGGCGAATTTGCGAATAATGCTGTGGCTAGAGGTTGTAGAGCAATACTTATCCGATATTTTTGCACCATATCGGCTTCACAACTGAAATCCAAATTTGTTTGAACCGTGCAGGTTCGCAGCATCATGTCTAGCCCTAGTGTCCCTACTTCTCGCATCCAACGCTTCATTATGGAATACCGACCTTTTGGCATCCAATGGACTTCATTTCTACTCCATTTCGGATCAAAACCAAGCCCCAACATGCCAATTCCTAATTCGTCACCTACCTCTTTTACTTGGGCCAGGTGAGTATGCACTTCGTCACAAGTCTGATGTATTGTCTCCAGAGGAGCACCTGAAAGCTCAAACTGCCCCCCGGGCTCAAGTGTGATGGCACATCCTTCTAAGGAAAGCGCGATAACATTATCTTTTTCTCTTATCGGCTGCCATCCAAATCGTGTAAGTCGGTTCAAAATTTCGGCGATACCGTCAGGACCCTCATAGGGGAGGCGCTTATTGTCCGATAGGCGAAAAGGAAATTTCTCATGCTCAGTGCCAATCCGCCAATTTTCTCTAGGCTTACAACCAGACTCCAAGTCTTCGATCAGTTGTGACTTATTTTCAATTGGCTCAACTTCGGAATCAGGAGGTCGTGACATAAATTTTCCTTTACCAATTAGGTTTTTTTCGACGTAAAGTTACAGCCAATCCCCAGCGGCAGCTTGCCAACAAGCTAAAGCTGCCACGGCAGCCGTATCCGACCTTAGGATTCGTTTCCCCAAACTTACGCGACACACATTGCTTAGTTTGTCGACCTGGTCAAGCTCTTCCTTTGCAAAACCACCTTCTGGGCCTATCAATAAACCTGATGCTCGCAGGTGAGATGATTGAAAAGCGTCCAAAATTGGGGCGCCTTTTCCAGTCTCATCCAAACAGAACAAATCCCTATCACGCGGCCATTTTTCAATTAGGGTGTCAAAGTTAATGGGATCTAATATTTTGGGAACGGTAAGCCTTCCCGACTGCTCAGCCGCTTCTATTGAATTGGACTTTAACCTCTCCGTATTCACCCTACTAACTGAAGTATATTTAGTAAAAACAGGCCATAGTGCTCCGGCACCAAGTTCGGTGGCTTTTTGCGCTAAATAATCGATACGAGTTCTTTTGATAGGCGCAAAGACTAACCAAATATCAGAGATAGCTTCTTGCGACTTAATTTGCTCTACAACTTCCAATTCCACAAATTTCTTTGCAATGGTTTTAATTGCCGACAACCATTCACCTTCCTCACCATTAAAAAGGGCAACTTGACTATTTTCCTTAAGGCGCAATACCGACCTTAGATAGTGCGATCGATCATTTTCTAATACCAACGATTTACCGATCGACAGATTATCTTCGACATAAAGTCTGGTTTCATAATCTTTTACTGACATTGGTTAATACATTTCCTCCAACATAGCGCGATCCGGCCCTTTAAAACGACACTGCCCCCTTTTAAACATAAGGATAAACTATTAATCTAACGTTGAATTCGCTTTCAAAAAGAATAACAACGCTAAAGCATTAAGACAAAATGTATTTAAATACGTCAGATATTCTTATTTAGAAATGATGTCTCGAAGCGACATTCCTAAAAATAATTGGGTCGATCGTTATATGCCCGAGTTCTCGAGGCCTTATGTTCGTTTGGCAAGGTTTGACCGTCCAATTGGAACATGGCTCCTGTTATTGCCCTGCTGGTGGAGCCTTGCTTTAGGATGGAAACTGCAGTCAGGCAATATAGGTCTCAGTGAACTGGGATACCTATATATCCTGTTTGCTTTAGGTGCCTTAATCATGAGAGGCGCTGGTTGTACGATTAATGATCTTTGGGACCGCAACATGGATAAGCTTGTTGCCAGAACTGCCGATAGACCTATCGCTTCGGGCAAAATAAGTGTCAAAAAAGCTGTTTTATTTTTATCGACCTTATTTGTTCTTGCAACATTAATTTTATATCAGCTTAACATAGTCTGTTGGGTGCTTGGCGTTTTGGTTCTTTTTCTGGTTTTTACTTATCCTTTGTTTAAAAGAATTACCTACTGGCCACAGTTCATTCTCGGCCTAACCTTCAACTGGGGTGCCCTGATGGGTTGGGCTGCTATAACGGGTTCTATTTCTTTAGAACCATTGCTGCTTTATTTAGTCGGTATATTTTGGACACTTGGATATGACACTATTTACGCGCATCAAGATAAAGAAGACGATGCACTTATCGGCATAAAATCATCGGCTCTTGCACTTGGCGACAAAACAAAATTATTTTTAATTCCGTCTTATAGTTTAACAATAGGCGGGTTGGTCAGCATTGGTCTTTTGAACAACTTTGACTTTACTTTCTATTTTTTAATAGGTATTTCAGCAACCCAGCTTATCTGGCAGATCCTGGCATTAGACTTAAACTCGCCGATAGATTGTCTTGAAAAATTCAAAT
>CACOPQ010000045.1 GCA_902629125.1 uncultured Alphaproteobacteria bacterium | reverse complement strand
CACTTTTGAATTTGGGCCAACGTTAATGCCTTCATGCGAAGCAAATCGCTCACGTCAAAAGGGGCTCTTATATGTACACCTATACCTTTTGGAACATTCTCATCTATAAATTGTTTTAACAGGCCTCTCTTTTTTTTTGATTTGATTTTTCGTGAAATTGACGAGCTACCCATCAATGGGTAGAGGTCCAAATACTTCCCCTTAAAACAAATATTTGAGCTTACTCTAGCCGATTTTTTTCTGTAAGCATCATTTAAAACTTGGACAAGTAAAGACTCTCCATCAATTGACTGGGATATTTTTCTTTGCTCTAAATACCCAGAAGAAGTACCAAGATCTAAAAAACTGGCTCCTAGCTCTTTTCGGGTAGCCGTCACTTTAGCGAGTATGATGGCACCTCTTAACCATGGTGTATGATGGCGCTCTATAAACAAATTCGCTAAGCGATTATTTTTCAAAACGGCAACTCTTTTTTCGCCTGGAGATGTATCGATAATTATTTTTTCGTTAGAAAGCATAATGTTCTCACCGGCTATGTTTTATATTTAAAACCTAATCCCCTCAAAGCATTGTAAACCTCATGAATAGGCAAACCCACCACATTAGAATAGGAACCTTGTATTTTTTTAATAAAAGCAGCTCCTCTACCTTGAATAGCGTACCCCCCAGCCTTTCCAATCCATTCGCCACTAGCTAAGTAATTACTTATCTCTTTCTCATCTAAACGTTTGAAAGTTACAGACGAAATAACTAACCTTTTTACATATTGATTATCTGCTCCAATAACCACAAATGCCCCCAAAACCTTGTGGCTACGGCCCGAAAGTCTCCGCAAACATTTCTCCGCTTGGTTCTTTGATGCCGGTTTATCTATCACCCTTGTGCCGCAAGTTACAACCGTATCAGCGGCTAAAACAAAACACCGTGAGTGTCTACGTCTTACCGTTTCCGCTTTTTCCAAAGCGAGTCTGGCAGCATAATTTTTGGGGGCCTCTAGCTTTTTAATAGTTTCATCAACGTCAGGCGCGTCTGCTAAAAAGTTTTCGAGGCCAATTTGTTTTAAAAGATCACTTCGCCTTGGGGACGCCGAGGCCAAAACTAATTCTAGGCCATTTGGAGGTAAAAAAACTTTTTTTCCGTTTTCCACGAAACTTAATGAAATACTTTACTTAAACCTAAATGTAATTCGGCCCTTGGTTAAATCATAGGGCGTCATCTCAACATTCACTCTATCGCCTGCTAGTACTCTAATGCGATTTTTCCTCATTCTCCCGCTGGTATGAGCCAAAACTTCGTGGTCATTATCTAGCTTAACTCTAAACATGGCATTTGGTAGCAACTCCGAAATTGTACCCGCAACTTCCAAAACATCTTCTTTACCCAACTTATACTCCTATCATGTTAAAAAGATTCCCTAAACCTGCGGGCGAATGGCCGTAACGTCAAGCCGTTTTTTTGAACTTGAAAACTTATTAGATTATTTCTCGTGCAACTGTCTATAAAAGTTTAGGTGGTCGTTACCTGGCGATATACATCTCCTACAACTATCACTTCGAGCTGCTCAAACGAACTCTAATTGATTCTGCATGAGCCGGAAGACCCTCAGCTTCAGCTAGGGTTACGGCTGGTGGGCCAATCTTCTCCAAGCTCCTTAAATTACATTCAACAAACGTTGATCTTTTCATAAAATCGAAGACCGATAATCCAGATGAGAACCTTGCTGCTCGATCAGTTGGTAAAACATGATTAGGGCCAGCAACATAATCACCAATCGCCTCTGGCGTATACCTCCCTAAGAAAATTGCACCCGCATGCTTTATTAATTTCATTAATTCATAAGGGTTTTCGACAGCGAGCTCCAGATGTTCCGGAGCTATGCGGTCAACTAATTCTGGTGCTTCAGCTAATGAACTTACAACAATTATAGCACCTTGTTTTTCCCAACTAGCTCTAGCAATTTGAGACCGTTGCAATAACACAAGGATTTCGTCCACCGCGTTCATTACCTGTCCGGAAAATTTTTCACTGTCAGTTATTAGGATTGATCGAGCAACTTCGTCATGCTCTGCTTGCGCTAACAGATCATAAGCTATCCATTTGGGGTCGTTGAATTTATCTGCAACAATTAAAATTTCTGACGGCCCCGCGATAGAGTCTATTCCAACAACACCATAGACTAGTTTCTTTGCGGCAGCGACATAGGCGTTCCCTGGCCCAACGATTTTGTCTACTGGGCGAATTGTCTCCGTTCCATAAGCCAACGCTGCTATAGCTTGAGCCCCCCCAATTCGATAAACTTCTTGCACCCCAGACAGTTTTGCTGCAGCGAGAACCAATGGGTTTATAACTTCACGGGTTTGAGGTACAGCAATCACACGTCTAGGTACTCCTGCCACTTTTGCCGGTATAGCATTCATTAACACCGAGCTTGGGTAAGACGCTGTGCCACCTGGCACATATAGACCGACAGAGTCGACTGAACTCCAGCGCATTCCCATTTTTACCTCTGCCTCATCTAAATAGTCGAAATTATCTGGCATCTGTTTTAGATGAAACGCCGTTATCCTATCTGCTGCAAATTTCAGTGAGTTATACTGATCGGTAGTAATTTTATTAACAGCTTCATCAATTTCGTGTCTATTTATAATCAAATCAGTCGAAGTTAGATCGAGCCTATCCAACTCGTTAGTGAGTTTAATAAGCGCCTCATCTCCTTTTCTTCTCACTTTTTCGATAATATCTGCAGAAACCTTTGTAGCATCTTCGACCTTTGTCGCTCTTCTCCCCAAGAGCCTTTCAAACGACTCATTAAACTTAGGGTCGCAACTATTTATTTTCACTGCCATCCGAAACCTCTTTAAAACGATTTATCCACATATTTATTGTCTGTGGATTTGTTTTGAAAGCAGCCCTATTTACCGCCAATCGCGCACTGATCTCTGAAATTTTTTCCATTTCAACCAGACCGTTTGCTCTTAAAGTAGCACCAGAGGAAACCAAATCAACAATCCTTCGGCAAAGTCCTAGTCTCGGTGCAAGTTCCATCGCTCCATTTAGTTTTATGCACTCCGCTTGGACCCCACGGGCCGCAAAATACCGTTTAGTTATATTTGGGTACTTTGTCGCAATCCTTAGATGGCTCCATTGCATTGGGTCCTCCGTAGCCGCTAATACCTTGGGGCCCGCGACAGATAATCTACACTTCCCGACCTTAAGATCAACTGGCGAGTAAATTTCGGAATGATCAAATTCCATCAACACGTCGCTTCCACAAATAGCTAGATGCGCTGCTCCGAAGGCTAGAAATGTTGCGGTATCAAAGCTTCTTACTCTAATTAAATCTATGGTCGGGTCTTTCGTTGAAAATTGAAGACGACGCGAACTCTCATCGAAAAAGTCGTCCTCGGGCTCAATTCCCGCACTAGCCATGAGTGGTGCCACATCAGACAGGATCCGTCCTTTCGGAATAGCGAGCACCAATGGTTGTTGAATCTCCATCTAAGTCGTTTCCTCATGTTTGGGACATTGTGTGGTAGGCCAACTTTCTCCTATATCTTTAGCCGTTACTTTTAAGCCATTTATACTTAGCCTAATCGTTTTTGAATCAGAGCATTGTAAATCTAGGTGTTGATCACTCTTACAGAAAGTCAAAAAGTTTAAAAATTGTGACCTATCATTTATATCAATTTGTCGCGTTTGCATATATTCCACTTTATCGATTACTAAACCGCATAGGCATCGTTGGTAACCAATTGGTTTCCCTATTTTCTCTGCGTTTTTTGTTAATTCCCATCTGAACCTTTGAAGGACCATGATGACTTTTTTTTGTGAAGGGGTGTATAATATATCGGCAATTGGAACAATAGAATCCTGCAATAATGCGGAAAGAACCTTCAGATCATCGGGTGATGTTGCCTGCAAACGCAGATAATTGGTGCATAATTTCTGCTGGAATTCATGTTTCAATTAAGCCACCCTTTTATCATTTCACGTCAAGTTCTTACTCGATCTATCATTGCACCACAGGATTTTAATTTAGAGACAAGGCTTTCATAGCCTCTGTCTAAATGATAGATCCGATTTATGGTTGTTTCGCCACTAGCTGCTAATCCCGCGAGCACCAAGGAAACCGATGCACGTAAGTCTGTTGCCATAACCGGAGCTCCCATGAGTTTTTTTACACCTCTAACCAGCGCTGTAGAGTTGTGCACGTTTATATTGGCCCCCATACGATTTAACTCCGGCACATGCATAAATCGATTTTCAAAAATTGTTTCTGTAATCATACTGGCTCCATCGACGCGGGTCATGTACGCCATAATCTGAGCTTGCAGGTCTGTAGGAAATCCGGGATATGGGTCGGTCATAATATCCACAGCGCCTGGACTACTGGTAGGACCTTCCACAAATATCCCGGAGCTATTCTCTTCTATCCTTGCACCAGACGCTGAAAGTACTTCGAGTACAGCTCTCAAATCACTGAAATTTGCGCCGACAAGTTCTAATTTACCCCCAGTAATGCAGGCTGCTATCGCAAATGTGCCAGCCTCTATTCTATCAGCAATAACCGAATGAGTAGTTCCACCCAAGCTATCTTTACCTTGAATTCGAATAGTGTCGGTACCATGGCCTTCTATTTCGGCACCCATTTTTATCAGGCATTCCGCCAAATTAACTATTTCTGGCTCGCGGGCAACATTTGATAACTCTGTCTCACCATCGGCTAAAGACGCAGCAAGCATTATGTTTTCCGTAGCGCCTACTGAAACCATTGGAAAGTTTATCCTACTACCTTGGAGACGGTTTCCTCTTGCTACCTTGGCTTCCACATAACCACGAGACAAGTCAATTTGGACCCCCATTTGCATTAGGGCATTTAAATGTAAATCCACCGGCCTATTCCCAATAGCACAACCGCCTGGCAAAGAAACACGAGCTTTCCCCGAACGAGCTATCAGCGGACCCAGCACTAAAATTGAGGCCCGCATTTTTCTAACAATATCGTACGGAGCCTCTGTATTTGTAATTTTTTCACACTTTAGCCTCAGACATCTGGGACTTTTCATTGAATCCTCTATTTCTACTCCAACCCCCTCTAGCAATTCACGCATAGAACCAACATCTCCTAAACGTGGTGTGTTTTCTAAAAACATTTCCTCATTTGTTAGCAAAGTTGTAGCCATGAGTGGAAGAGCGGCATTTTTTGCCCCGCTAATATCAATTTTTCCCGAAAGTTTTGGTCCCCCAGTTAAAATGATTTTATCCATGCACACCTCGTATACACTTATTTAAAAAACTTCCAGAGTTTCTCATTGAAGTTAAGATAATAGTCTAGTTACAACTAGTGTACCTGTTGTCAGCAACAAATAATTACCACGATTTTAAGAAAAAGCTAATCGGAACTGTCGCCGCGACCCCTGTCAGGTTGCTGTTGAAGTTTTCTTCGTTTCAAGTTGGCCCGAAGAGCTTTAGCTCGCCTGGCTTCAATTTCTTTCTTTTTAGTCTGGATTGCCGAGTTTCTTTTAACCATCTTTCGCACGCTTCGTAAATATTTGATGATAGGAATCATTAATTTTACGATATCTCAACTGCTTAACATCATCAAATAAACTTGCTATGTATGATGGGCGTGTGGCATTGTGCCTTGAAAATTTGAAAATAATTTACACAATACGCTGCCGTAGCTCAGGGGTAGAGCACTCCATTGGTAATGGCGAGGTCGACAGTTCAAATCTGTCCGGCAGCACCAGTTTGCAGCCACCGTTTATTATCTTTACAGAAACGGTATTTTTTCAATGGTGTTCAGTATCATTGTAATAACTTAGCTTCTGTCACTCGATGTTTAGTACATCACCTTATATCAACTTAACTATTCAAAAATAGGAAGTATTCGCTGACCAACCATAAACATTATCTAAGGTTTTGCCCATCAGTTGGGCTTTTTCACTTAAGCTGAGCGGTGAACTGTTAAGAAAACAGTCCACACTTTCTCTGTAAGAAACGAAATTAACCGCACGCGTCCAATCTGTACCCCACATGCATCTTTCGAGCGAAAATTTGGAGAAAACTTCTTCTAATGGATTCCAGATGTCAGGAAATGGGAACGCTTGGTGTGATAGGGTGCAAACACCAGTAATTTTTATTACGACATTATCATGACTTGCGAGTTCTAAAACCTTTTGCAGTTTAGAAAAAGGATTATTTGGAACTGGTGGTTTGAACGGTTGCTTTATACCCAAATGGTCAATGACCAGCCGAGTATCAGGGTATTGTTTTGCCAGGTGCCCCGCCGCCTCGACATTTTCCCAACAAAGAAGGTTTACAGGAAAGTTACACCTTGAGGCCGTTCTCATTACTACATCTAAGCCATGATGGCTCAAATTTCTCTGCTCCTCATAAGCCAACATTAGTCTTATCGCGACAGCTCCATTGTTTTTGGCCCACTCTTCTATTATTTCACCGACTTCTGGATTATTGGGATCTACTGGCTTCACTAATCTAAACTTATTAGGGTATTTCTCATAAACACTCAGAGCGTAGCTGGCATCATACCTATACATAGTCCACGGGGAAACCAAAATTGCGCCATCTACGCCAACAGATTCCATCTCTTTAACCAGGTTTTCTCCGGTAACCTCGTCCGGCCCCACCAATTCACCGATCCATGGACGGTTCTTGTGATTACGCTCATATGCATGAACCTGTGCGTCTATGACCAGCACTGGTGCTAACTCCTCTAGATTTCTACCGACGATTTTCTATCATTTGGGATATTTAACTTATTTTATCATTCCGGCTCATTAAAGGATTCCTCAAAGGCCTTCATTATGGGATAAGTAAAGTAAGAAATCAGAGGCCGTTTCCCTACCATAATATCTGCTGAAGCCATCATCCCTTGAGACAGAACAAAATCCTTTGGCATTTTAGATTGCCTGACGTCTCGCACCTTTACACGTCCCCGGTAAAAAACACCTTTGTCACCGGATAAAGACTCATTAAATGTATCGTTAGAGATATATATTAACTCACCATCTAATCCGCCAAATTCTTGAAATGGCATTGCGTCTAACTTGACAGAGACTGGCATTCCAAGCTTCATGTCGGTAATTTTCTTAGGATCTATATCAACTTCAAGAAACAATGGTTGATTCGACTGAACAAGGGTGACGATGGGTTCACCCTCTCTAATATTACCACCACTGGAAACAGCTGGTATATCTAGCACAATTCCTTCAGCTGGGGACCTAACTATAATGTTATCCACAAGGCGCGAGAGTTTGATTTTTTCCTGCTCAAGCTGCATTAATTCCTCGTTCTTAGCAGTTATATCTCCCGTTAATTTTGAAGCCCAACTTGCTATAAACGCCTGTTTATCTGCTGTTTGAGTGGTGATCTCCGACTTAAGTTTTGTAATCGCTGTCTCGGCATTGAATTGAGACTTTTCCGCGTTCAATAATGCATCTTTAGCTGACAAATACTTCAGTAGTGAACCAATTTTTCTGTTATATAAATCTTTTTGCACCTTTGTTAGTTTAGCTTTTATTTCAGTCTGTTTTTTCGAAATCGCCAAAAGTTCTTTTGAGGAAGCATATTCATTTCGTGTCTTCGCTAGCTTAGAGTCAAACGACTTTAACTTCTCAGAATATTCCGATACCTTTTTAATCAACGTGGTCTTGTATAGCTCGCTAAGTTTTTGGGGAGAACTTTCCAATCCTAATTTTTCTAACGTTTTCTCGTACAAATCGTCTAGTTCGAGGCTTACTCGGAATTTTTGGATATTATCTACGAGCGCCTGCTCCATATTGAACCTTATGAGCGATTGGTAAATGTTGTCTATCTTTTCCTGGTTCTGCCTTAGGTTGACCTTCACCACAGTGTCATCCAGATAAGCAATGATTTGGCCCTTGACAACCGTGTCTCCACGCTCCACTTCTACGCTCTTTACAACCGAACTCGCGCTAGCCTCAACAACAACATTAGGCGTTGCAGTTAAAAACTCGCCTCGCGCAGAAACTGACGTATCGACTTGGCTCAAAGATGCGAAAACGACGCTCCCAATGAAAAATGTGAGCAAGCTGACAACGGTAATTAAAAGTGGTTTCGATGGACCTTGCTCATATATGGCATCCGTGTCATCGATTTCAAAATCTTGGTCCGGTACTTGTCCAAGCGACTGGCTTGAACTAGAGCCCGGTTGAGGGTGGGCGTCGTCCAATAACTCGTTTCCGGCGATATTCTGCTCATATTTGGCCACGAGTTGGTTGGACGCTCGCAAATTTTCTGAAATAGTCTTCATGATACGAACAGCAGCCTGCGGATTTTGCTGTAAATAGGTCAAAAATGATTCCTCAGTCACCTCCGTAACAACTGTATCTCCCTTGGCTCTCGCACCCGCACTTCTTGGATTTCCATCTATTAATGCCATTTCCCCAAAAATAGTGGGCGGTGCTAGTTCGGCTAAGACCTGTTCTCCCGCAGCGCTCCGTTTAGTAATTTCTACGGCACCTGACTTGACAATATATGCGAACACAGCACTTTCCCCTTCTCGGAAAATGTACTCACTGTCAGTATATGATTGATCACCGGCCATACTGTCTCTCTTCTTCAATCCGTGGGTCTAAATACCCGATAGTTTTTGATCCATAGTCCAAAGCTCCTTATACAAAGGGCAAGACTCCAAAAGAACATCGTGCGTACCTTGTCCAACAACAACACCTTTATCGAGCACTATAATTTGCTCAAACTCTGCCGTTAAACGCATATCATGTGTTGCCATTAATACCGTTCTCTGTGCAGATATTTCTGGGAAATTTTCAAAAAACGCAATCTGCGTTGATTTGTCAAAATTAGCCAGCGCCTCATCCATGAGCAGAATACGCGGTTTTGCCATCAATCCGCGAGCCAAAGCTAACGTAACACGATTGCCTTGCGACAGAGGCATTCCAAATTGGTTTATCTCAGTGGAAATTCCTTCGGGCAAGTCTTCCAGAACAGTTTGTAAACCAGAGATTTTGAGTATTTGCTGAAACTCCCGTTCACTTATATTCGGCTGCACCTTCCTCAGGTTTTCCTCGATCGTAGCGCCAAAAAATACTGGTTTTGCATCTATTAATGTATTTTGACTTCGGTAATTATCTAGACTTAAATATCTTATATTCTGTCCATCAATTTCCATCGACCCTGTATTAGGTCTCAAAAACCCTTGGCATAAACGTAAGAAAGTCGTTTTACCTGAACCAGATGGTCCTACCACTGCCACCTTAGATCTAGCAGGTACATTGAGTGTCAAACCATCGAGTGCATGCGTATTTTCGAACTTAACAACAACATCTTTGCAGACTACCTCACCCTTAATAACAACCTCGTTTCCAGTGCCCACTCGTTCCGTTGGCCCATTCCAACTTGCACCGACAGAGTCAATTGTCGACTTAAACCCGTTCAGATCTGCAAAAAAAGTGAATAAGGCCGTCACCGGTGAAATGATCTTCCCCCCTAACATGTTACAGGAAATGATAGCCCCAGCCGACAGTCCACTTCCTAAAACTAGAAGAACACCTGTTGTGACCAGTGCTACTGTCATAAGCTGGGTCAATGTTGCGTTTACATTGGTGATAATCATGTTGGAAATTTGACCATGAACTCCCTGACGGATACTATTTGCCGATACTTTTCGCCATTCACGCCTTTGAGAAGCCTCGAGAGAAAATGCCTTAATAGTCTCAATACCCGCGACGCTCGACTGAACCGCTCTTCGCTTTGACATTTCTAATGGCCCCGTT
>CACOPQ010000044.1 GCA_902629125.1 uncultured Alphaproteobacteria bacterium | reverse complement strand
CATTGGGCGCCTTGGGTTATATGCGATGCGCGGGGGAAATTTTAGACCAGCTACACAGTCAAAAAAAATCTGTGAGCGCAATAGTAGTGGCAAGTGGAAGTGCAGCTACACATGTCGGACTTTTATTAGGATTACGATTACTTAAATCTGAAATTCCTGTGCACGGAATTTGTGTTCGCCGTGATCAAAAACAGCAGACATCGCGCGTTAGAGGTATCGTTCGCCTTGCGGAGAATTTAATCGGGTGCGGTGAGGTGGTTCAGGATAGTGACATTAAGTGTCATGATGATTGGTTGCGCCCTGGATACGGCAAAACGAATGAATTTGTGCACGAAGCTATGACACTAGCAGGGAACTTAGAAGGCATGGTCGTTGACCCTGTTTATACAGCTAAATCTTTTGCAGGAGTCATCGGCTTATATAGGGAAGGGGTTTTTAACAAGGGCCAAAATATACTGTATTTGCATACAGGGGGTATGCCAGCACTATTTGCGTATGAAGATGAAATAACGGAACAGCTGAACGACGGCCTGTCTACTAAAAATCCAAATCATACGCCCTAATTTATGGATAAAAGGAGGCTTTGGTGAAATTTTTGATATAGCCTCTGTAGTCAGAATTTTGGCAAGCCTAGAAAGCCAATAGGTTAATGGACAAACACTATTTATTAATAGCGGATATTCAACGAGGTAGTATAGTAGTCTATCTGGTAACGGCACCTTTCGTTATTACTTACTTAAATCCCACTGAGCTGGCGATGTTTAGGTGTTTCGGGAGGAGAGTTGTCATGGCGGTAAAACAGAAGGTCTAATCTTCTTGTATGACAAGCCATTACCAGACAATGGTTCGCGGCATTTGAGGGAAACCTGTCCGCATTGCATATGGCCAAAAGCGCTTATAAGGCATCGTTTTCTTCCGAGAAAAGCTACCGGCTAACTGAACGGCTAGGGGATGACCCAGCTCTTGGCTTCGCCAGCATATTCCGCACCTGGATTGCCGCTGACTGTGGTGCGCCACATTAGGCGTTGAAAACGTGCCGCGTCGAACCAGGTAGCGGCGTGGATCAACGTTCGGTTGTCGTAGATCACAAGATCGCCTCTGTCCCAATCGTGTACATAGACGAATTCGGACTTCGTGTAATGCGCCATCAACTTATAAAGTAATTTCGCGCCTTCGCCGTCGGGTCCAGGTTCCATGTCGACGAAGGGGCCATCAATCCAATCCATTTGCCCAGCTTCGCAAAGATATAGCGATTTTGCACCCGTTTCCGGATGGACGCGGACAACAGGCTGGCGCTGTGGCTGGTCGCCGGGGCCGAGTTTCATTGGTGTTTCGCCGGCCCGAACTGCAACTTCTCCGCGCCCGACGCCTGGTTTTGCATGAATACCGACAAGCGAGTTGACGCGGGTTTTCATCTCCGGCGTAAGACCTTCATAGGCTGCAATACCATTAGCGTATAGCGTTTGCGCCTGGCCTTTGGGTGCTGGCACCACACAGAAGAAGAGAGAGGCGTCCGGTGGCGGCCGGCGGTAGCTTTGGTCCGTATGCCAGCCACGACGATGGGGAAATTGGGTGGGTAAACAGCCGTCCGCGGTGTGCGGCGGATCCGGCTGGGGCGGTGGCTTACGGTCGGCCGGCGGGATGTTCGAGACCATTAAGATTTCTGGAATTTCCGGGTGCACGTTCTGCTGCGCCATTCGTGTCTCGTGATAACTCTCGACCTCAGTCCCAAAGACTTGGCTCAAACGAAGCAAGAGTTCTGGTTCGTCCTCGAGCCCGCTCATACCTTTAATTAGCAGGAAACCGTTGAATTGATTAAGGAGGCTGGGTAGCGCCACTGGACTGGCTTCCGCGGCAGAGACAATTTCTGAGGCGTTCACTGGTGCGGTCACAAGACCGCCGAAAGTAGCGCCTGGTAAGGCTGTGACAACTAAGCTCATTTTTAATCTACTGTTTTTTATCTTTTTGCTGAAGATTTCTCCAACTAATGCAGAAAATTTGAGATTGTAAATCTTTACTTATTAGTTCTTGCAGAGATAGTAAATGATCTTTCAAATTTTAATATTGTATTCATTATTCCGGGAGCCGGATAGCACATTTTTTGACATCAAAAAGTAGATGTGATCTTTCAGGCGCAACATTTTTTCAGACATTACTTGCTTGGCAGCCAGATAGCTACACGCCACGGCTGAAAAGGCTAGGATCTGGAGCCAGAACGCTATTTAAAAGTTTTTGTGTATACTCATGACGTGGTTTATTAAATAATTGCTCGGTATCTTCATTTTCAACTATTTCTCCGAAATACATGACAGCAACACGATCAGCTAGGTGTTCTACAACGGCTAAGTTATGGCTAATTAAAAGGTAAGTTAAACCAAGCTCATTTTTTAATTCCATTAATAAATTCAATATCTGTGATTGAACCGAAACATCCAGCGCAGAAGTTGGTTCATCGCATATTACAACTTCTGGCTTCATCACCAGAGCTCTAGCTATGGCAACGCGTTGACGTTGGCCTCCAGATAATTGGCTAGGATAACTATTCAGGTACCGCGAAGCTAGACCACAAAGATCCATCATTTCTTTCGCTTTTAAAACCCGGTCTCGGGACGTTCCTATTTTATGCACGCTGAGTGGTAACGTTATAATTTCAAATATTGTTTTTCTTGGGTTAAGTGAACTATATGGATCCTGAAAGATAGGTTGAACTCTCGCTGCTCTTTCAAATTGCGACAACTTTTCAAGCGGTTGTCCATCGAATAAAATATTGCCTTTGGTTGGTCGTTGTAAACCTAATAGCATTTTAGCTAGGGTGCTTTTTCCACAGCCACTTTCACCAACTAACCCAAGCACTTGTCCCTTAAGCAGTTGAACTGAGACACCATTTACCGCTACTAAGGCTTTTTTTGGTGAAAACATTCCTGTAGAAATCTGAAAAGAGCACTCCAAATCCCTCGTTTCTAATATTGGTGTCATCATGGCTACTCTATTATATATTAATTTCTATTTTCGGGAGCGCTGACGTCCCTTATACCATCACCAAGCATATTCACTGCCAGAACTAAGATCGATAATGCTATTCCTGGAATGGTGATAATCCACGGGTCAAATAAGAGGAATTCTTTGCCCTCGGCAATCATAAGTCCCCATGACGGATCTGGTGGTTGAACACCAAGACCAAGAAAAGAGAGTGAAGCTTCCAGTAAAATGGCATGAGCGACTTCGAAAGTTGCTATGACTATGAGATTATTTACGACATTAGGAAAAATTTCCGACAACACGATCCGCCATGTTGGGCACCCTATCGCCCGGGCTGCAGACACGTAATCCATATTGCGTGCCTGTTGTGTAGCGCTTCGCATTACAACTGCGTAGCGATCCCAGAGGAGAAAACCAAGAACCAAAATCACAGCATGCAGAGAGCCGCCAACCAGGGCAACAACAGCTAATGCCACTAATACGATCGGCATCGACAGTCTGGTTGTTATAATGAAGGTAATTACCGCATCAACACGGCCGCCGAAATAACCTGCGGTAATACCCAACGCAGACCCTATAATGCCTGATATAATAGCGGTACAAACTCCAATCATTAAGGAAATTTGAGCCCCATAAATAAGCCTGCTCAAATAATCACGGCCTAAATTATCCGTCCCTAGAATATGTTTCGGATTATGTTCCTCCATCCAAAACGGTGGAAGTAAGCGTTTAGAAAGATCTTGAGAAAAAGGGTCATGCGGAGCTAAAAGCGATGCAAACAAAGCCATAAAAACTATGGCACCTAAAACTGTCCCTCCAATTAAAATGGAGTTGTGTGCAGAAATTCGGCGGAAGAGGTGCCTCGTCATATTGCTACGAAGCGCTTCATCCGGATCAAGTTTTTGGTGGTCAGCGGAAATATTGCTCAAGCTTTGATCCTCATCAACTTACTCGTATACGGGGATCAAGCCAAGCATTTACGAGGTCTGATATAAAGGTTAATCCGACATAGAATAAACAAACAATAAGTAGAATCGCCTGGATGACCGCTATATCGTTCCTTAGAATTGATTCCCATGCCAAATAGCCTATGCCCTGCATCGCGAAGACAGATTCTATAACTATGGCTCCCGAAAGCATATGCCCAAATTGAACCGAGGCCAGAGCTACAACCGGTATAACTGCGTTTCTTAAGGCATGTTTAAACAATACACGTAGAGGTTTTAACCCCTTAGCATAAGCTGTTCGAATATAATCTCCGGCGAGAACTTCTAACATTCCAGATCGTGTTAATCTCATTATAGGTGGTGTCGAATAATATCCTAGAGTAAAAGCTGGCAAAATAAAGTGTTGCCAGCTTTCGTCCCCACTTATAGGCGTTAATCTTAGAATAAGGCCAAACAGAACCATTAGCATTAATCCCATCCAGAAAGTAGGAATTGCCTGCCCTGCGACCGCTATCGACATGGATATACGATCAATCCAAGAGTCTGGTTTTAAGGCCGAAATTACACCAAAAGGTATTCCTATAAGCAGGGAAATAATAAGTCCGGAAAAAGCAAGTTGAAGCGTAGTAGGTAATCGCATGGCGACTAATTCGCCAACCGTTTCTGGAAAATATAGTGAAGCACCAAAATCCCCTCTGAGTGCGTCGATTAACCAGTCTGCATACTGGATAATCAGTGGACGGTCTAATCCATATATTTTTTTGATATCCGCTATTTCCTGTGCGTTAGCATCTTCACCAGCAAGAGCCGTTGCAAGGTCACCCGACATCCGCACTAGGAAAAATGCTATTACCGAAACGGTGAAGGCAACTAAAATTACTAAGAAAATCCGCCTTACAGTAAAATTTAGCATTCAGAGCACCCGTAAACTTGGTGAGGTATTTTTCTAAGGCTATGGAAAGCTGGTCTTTTAAAAAACCAGCTTTCCTAGAACTTGTTTATTTCCACTTCGCTCGGTACAAATGTACGATCTCATCGGGCGTAGTTTGGAAATCTAAGTCATCACTCATGCCGTAATAATACGCATAGCTAAATAACGGCAGGGCGTGCGCTCGCTCAGCAATTAGGCGAAGGGCTTCACTATAATTTTTCTTTCTATCCTCCACCACAATCGTACCATCTCCAGCATCTAAATATTTTTTTACATCTGGATCTAAGGCAAGGTCGTCGGAACTGTGATTAAAAAAGTATGATGTGATCCTAAATACGTCATTCACTGAACCTGAGCCCCAAGTCATGAAATTGAAAGGAACCTCGTCCTTTCGCACTTTATCACGAAGCGCACTATATTTCATCCATTCCATATTCGCTTTGATACCAACCTCAGCCATGAATCCCATCATCGCTTCTGCAAAATTTCTATTTCTGTAAGCATAGAAATCTATTTCGAAACCATTTGGATAGCCCGCTTCTGCAAGAAGTTGTTTTGCCTTCGCCGGATCATAACTATATTTGGGTGCATTTGGAGACTCACAGCCAACTTGAGTGGGGTAACAAAACAGGTCAAGAACTTGCCCGCCACCTTGTAGATTAACCGCGATTGATTCCCTATCGATAGCATGACTAATAGCCTGTCGTACTTTGATGTTTTTTAATGGATGTTCGCCAGTACTTCCAGAGCTATCAAACTGAAGATAACCAACTCTCATAGTTTCGCCAGCTACTGCCCTAACGCCAGAAACCCTGTTGAGCTTTTTACCTTGTTCTTTGTTAAGTCGCCAAATTAAGTCAGCATTCCCACTCATTAACTCCGCTATTTGCGTATTTGGTTCGTCGACAAAGCGCATCAAGACCTTGCTGATATTAGCCTTGCCTTTTGCGCCACCAAAATAACTCTCATTCCTCTCAAGAGCCAAATGCTTTCCAGGTACAACCTCTGCAGCTTTATACGGACCCGTTCCGACTGGGGCTCGAGCAAACCCATTTTTGCCAACCTTTTTATAGTATTCATCCGGATACATGACTACTGCCGTGGATAGCATTTCCATAGCGGGCGCGAATATTTTACCAAGGTGTAATCGAACAGAGTACTGTCCTGTTTTCTCAGCTTTCTTGGCCCATGATATCAATTTTCTATTTTTATATTTGTTCTCTGGATTAAGTATCTCGTTAATTGTGAAGACAACATCATCTGCGTCAAACTTTTCTCCATTATGGAAAACGACATCTTTTCGTAGAGTAATATCGATCGTCGTAGGGTTAGAGTACTCCATCTTAGTCGCAAGATGTGGTTTAAATTCCCCAGTCTCTAAATCTCTCCAATAAAGACTATCCCAAATATGTCTCGATAAGATCACTCCCTCTCTCAGAGTTTGATCATAATAATTATAAGTTGGAGGCTCAAATTTAGTCACCCAAACTAAGGTGTCATTTTCTTTGCCCGCATGAGCCTCACTTAGGCCAAACAAAGAAGCTATCAGAAAAGATACAAATTTTGTCCACTTACTCATCACATTATCCAATCAGCGATTGTTAATTACACATATCCAACGAATACGATTGATAAAATTAAACATAATTGAGCAATTCTCGGGTTTGAATGTCAATGGCAAATTATAGTGAGCATACTCATGGTTTAAAGAGCTCATCTATCTGACATCGGCACCTTTATTTAACAAGATGATGAGTTTTCAGTATCTCATCCATTGTTGATTTATGCTTATGTTTGAGGATCAAATTACAAACGGGTTAAATTATATCATCAACTTATTATTATGGTGTGCTTTTTAAAGAATTTGGATAATGTGAAGTAAAATTTAATTCCTCAAAAGAAGGCTTTTGTTTGATGCTTCGATACAATATTAAGAATTTCAAAACGCACACGTATTTTGATGCAACCAAAGAATTCGCGGCCTCCAAGCGCACGCCGAGAGCATTTTTAGAGGACTGCTTGGAGGAAATAGATGCTAGAGAGTCAGAAATAAAAGCTTTTGTGACGCTTCAGCCCGACAAAGCAAGGCAGTTAGCCGATGAAAGCAGTCAACGATGGGCTAATAAACAACAATTATCCGCTATAGATGGAATGCCAATTGGTATTAAAGACTTGTTAGAGACATCCGATATGCCAACCCAAATGGGATGCGAAGCCTATAAGGGTTTTTCTCCCGGAAATGATAATGCATTGGTATCTGCACTGAGAAATGCCGGTGCTATCATACTTGGGAAAACAGTGACAGCTGAGCTGGGCGGTTCTCATCCAGGCCCAACAAAGAATCCCTTTGATCTTGATCGAACACCCGGGGGTTCTTCGTCAGGATCTGCAGCAGCGGTAGCGGCGAGTATGGTTCCAGTTGCTATTGGTTCTCAGGTTGGAGGCTCCATTATACGGCCAGCAGGATATTGTGGGAATTTTGCCTTGAAGCCGAGTCAAGGGGGCATACATCGGGGGGAACGTCAGACAACGTCAATGAGTACTCATGGCCCCCACGCTGGTTCAATTGAAGATATGTGGCAAGTGGCCATTGAAATAGCCAAACGAACGGGCGGTGATCCAGGCTACATTGGATTACAAGGCCCTAACACGCCCCCAAAGGCTATAAAGCCATCAAGACTTATTGTCTTAGAAACGGAGGGCTGGTCAGTCCTTGACCCAAAAAGCAAAGAGGCCTTCGGTATCTTATTGTCCCAAATCGAAAATAACGGAATAACGATTATAAAACGATCGATGTCTGACGTAGTCGAGGAATTTGAAAAAACAATCAGCAATGCAAGCACAATTGCCAATTCTATAACAAGCTGGGAAAATCATTGGGGGCATCGTAATCTAGTGACGAACTCTCCGGAGGGAGTAAGTCAACGATTAAAGAAAGTACTGGCAAAAGCAGAATTAATGACCCCAGAGGATTATAGAAGCTTTCTTCTACTAAGGCGTTATGCTCGAGAAGCTCATAAGTTTTGTGCCCCCTTAGCAGATGCTGCTATAACATTATCATGCCCAGGGCCTGCCCCATTATGGGACGGAGACAAAGATGAAACCACTTTAGCTCCCCGGCCAACTGGAGATCCCATTTTTAACTTCGCCTCGTCAATCATTGGTGCACCTTGCGTTACTATCCCCATGCTGAGTGTCAATAATCTCCCCGTTGGCGTTCAAGTTATCGCACAAAGGGAACAAGATGCCTGGGCAACATCATTGGCGAAGTGGATCTATGAAACGATACCCCCGGTCTCAATTAACTAAGCTCTTAACTTGTGAGAGAATAAATTGCCACTCAGAGCAAGAACCGTCTGGAGCAATAACTTTTAAATCAAACTGCTTTCGAACAAGAGATGGTTACGTTTGACTTAGATAAACATTGTTCGCAGCAAAAACGAACGTAGTGCCCAAGGGATCCTCCAACTTGAAAAGAATATTTTTTATCCTTGAAGGGTAACAAAGAAATTGTTTGGTCGGTGTCACGTTTCATCGAACTAGCCCATCTCCCATCAAAACGACACCCATTAAAATTGCCAATGAGCGATGGAACTATCCCCGGTATTGTACCCAGCGGATCTCCTCTTTTGACTTTTCCAGGGACAGGAATACAACTCATTAGTCCCTTCGTGTAGGGATGGGTAGGGTTATCAAAAACCTGATGGACTGTCCCCTCTTCTACAATTTGACCCGCATACATCACAGCCACTCTATCGGCCATGCGAGCAACAACTCCCATATCATGAGTAATTAATAATAAACCCATTCCTAAATCACTCTGCAATTCCTTTAGAAGTGATAATATCTGTGCTTGTATTGTAACATCTAGGGCTGTCGTGGGTTCATCCGCAATGATAAGGTCAGGCCCGCACATCAAAGACATGGCAATCATTACTCTTTGTCTCAATCCGCCAGACAGTTGATGCGGGTATTGACGTAACCGATTTTCAGCATCGTTAATGCCTACCTTCTGCAACAGTTCGACCGCTCTATCTCTAGCTCCGCCTCTTGAGATTTTTTTATGGCGCAGCATTGCTTCCATCAATTGATTACCAATCGTGTATGCTGGATTAAGAGATGTCATCGGCTCCTGAAATATCATGGCCATCTTATAACCGCGTATATCGGACATTTTGTTTTGTGAGTAATTTAAGATACTAGTGCCGCACAAATCTAATGCCGTTACGGTTTTATTAGCTGCTTTGGGAAGTAAATCCATTATAGCGAGCGATGTAAGCGATTTTCCGCAACCCGACTCGCCGACGATACATAATGTCTCGCCCCTATTAACATGCAGCGTTATACCATCCACCGCATGAAGAACGCCTTCAGCCAGAGGAATATCGATAAATAAATTTTCGACATTCAATACTTTTTCAATCATGACTTACAAGTTTTCCAAAAGAAAAACACTCCTATGACTTTAATATAACGGTACAGAAGCATACAATGAAAGAATTAAGAAGACTCTTTGCATTATTTATTCTCCTAAAAGACAACAATTATGGCGAGTTGTTATCTGATTGAAATTGTTTACTAAGAAGTATGTTCAATAAAAAAATGATAGCGTCCAATTGACCTTTTCCTGGAGCGTTAGCTCAAATTAGAAGTGTTTGAGTCCTATATTGAACGGGCCGATAATTAAATTTCAGCCTGCAGTCGTTCGCAAAGATGGGTGTAGCGAAAATCCTTAGCGAATTGCTTCACGGCAATTTCAAATGCGCGTTTTTCACCTACTATACAAACTTTACGCTTCCCACGCGTAACTGCTGTATAAAGCAAATTACGGCTGAGCATATGAGAATGTGCTGATACTACTGGGATTATAACACCGGGGTATTCTGAACCCTGGCTACTATGCACAGTGGTTGCGTAGGCAAGATCTAGTTGAAACTTTTCGAGACCTTCAAATTCAACTTCACGCGTTCCTTTTTCAACACTGTCAAATTCTATAATAAGATTGCCGCCGGCGGACCGTAAAATAGTGCCCTGATCTCCATTCATAACATTTTTTTGATAGTTATTTTTCCGATTGATAACCTTGTCGCCAACATAGAAGTCAATATCCCTGTTTCTATCTTTTTTTGAAAATAGACTCTTTCCAGATTTCTTAACAACTCGTTCTTGAATAAGTTCATTAAGTCTTAGAACACCAACATCGCCTGTTCGCTGTGGCGCAAGAATTTGGATAGCTTGAGGTTCTACAGAGAGGTTATTTGGCATGAAATCAAAGTAGTATTGAAGTATAGTGTTAGCTTGCTTGCTTGCGTCGCAATCAATGAATGTAAAGTCATCAAAGCTATCTGTTAATTCTGGCAATTCACCGGTGATAATTGATCTTGCGGCTTTTACTGTTTTACTGAACTGCTCTTGTCTAAAGTTTCCGGTGAGACGGGAAACCTCGATTCTATCTGATTCAATTAAATCCTTGAAGGGTTGGCCTGAAGCAACAGGGGGAAGTTGATCCTTATCGCCGATGAGTACTATTGATGCACCGTCTGGTATCATTAACAAAAGTTCTAGCAGTAGATCGATATCTATCATTGATGCTTCATCCACAATCATGAAGTCAAATTCATCTTTTTTCGATGTGTTTTGAGCTAGATGTAAATGTATTGTTGATGGCTTGAGTGCTCTCATTAAGGGATTTTCTGCAAGTCTTTTAGCTGCTTTTCCAGTAGGCGCGCATAAGCGGGTTCTCAATTTAAGTCGTTTTGTGATTGATACTAACCCTTGCACTAAAGTAGTTTTTCCGG
>CACOPQ010000043.1 GCA_902629125.1 uncultured Alphaproteobacteria bacterium | reverse complement strand
TTTGGGTAATAATTGATCCTCCAGCTGCACCGCGGCAGCGCCCGATATTTCTAGATCTTGAATTAAGCGCATTACATTCAATGCCTCGCCATACCCTGTATCTCCATCTACAATAAGCGGAAGTTTTGAAGCTCGACAGATTGACCGAACCGCCATTAGTAATTCATCTGGCATCATGACACCTAGATCCGGGAGCCCAAGGCTTGCTGATAGTGCCCCTCCCGAAAGATAAAGACAATCAAAACCGGCCTCTTTTGCTATTAATGCTGTCAAGCCATTGTGCGCTCCAGGGACACGAATAATTTCCCCTTTTTTTAGAAGTTGTTTTAGAACCTGTCCCGGATGTTCGGTTGCCGCGGGTGAGGTGAGCCACGTCATTCAAAGTCTCCTTTGTGATTTAATCTGATTCCACACGTTCATAATACCTTTCGAATTTTTTGTCGCCAGGGGTTGGCCTAGCAAAAAAATTATGGCATCAGAATCGCGTATATTCAAATATAAGGTATGTTTACGTAGTCAGATTCTTTATGGAATAATGTAATGCTATACATCATTGGCCTTACTTTAAGTCTTACAGCCTTTTGGCTTTTGATGTCCGGTATTTATACGCCTTTAATTCTTTTTTTAGGTTTTGTGTCGGTCGTATTTGTACTCTATTTAACCAAGCGAATGGATGCATTTGACGAAGACGTCTTCCAATTTAAACTCAAAAGAAAGCACTTTTCTTATTGGAGTTGGTTGGCTAAAGAAATTTTCAAAGCCAATTTAGATGTGTCAAAGGTCATTTTGTCACCGAAGATGAAACTCTCCCCTCGCATGGTAAGGGTGCCGGTTTCACAATCTAATGAACTTGCCACTGTGATTTACGCGAACTCAATTACCTTAACTCCAGGGACAGTCTCTGTAGATATCGAGGGAAATGAAATTATCGTACATGCACTTACGCAAGAGCTTATGGACGGACTGACCGAAGGCGATATGGATAAACGGGTTAGCTACTTGGAAGAATCATAATATGTTTATAGGTGCAACAGCCGCTCTTCTTGTTGCTATGGCCTTAGTTCTGTACCGCGCATTTGCAGGTCCTACTCTTTTTGATCGAGTGCTCAGTGCTAATAGTTTTGGGACAAAAATAGTTTTGCTGATCGGTCTTTTAGGTTTTTTAACAGATCGGCCTGAGTTCCTTGATATCGCTTTACTTTATGCACTTGTAAATTTCATAGGAACGATCGCAATACTTAAATTTTTTCGATATCGCAATATGGGCCTTTCTAGCGAAGAAATTGCAAGTCGCGAGGATGAAGGATGACAGAATTATTCTTAGATTTGACCTCTGCGGGTTTGCTAGCTGCGGGTAGCATTTTCGTTCTTATTGGTGCCTTTGGCCTCATCAGGCTCCCAGATTTTTATACAAGGCTGCATGCGGCTGGAATCACAGATACTCTTGGCGCCGAGTTAATATTGTTAGGTTTGATGTTTCAGGCGGGTCTCAGTCTTGTGACCGTTAAATTGATTCTCATTTCTTTATTCATATTTTTTACTAGCCCCACAGCAACGCATGCAGTAGCAAACGCTGCTAGAGTAATGGGGCTAAAACCTATGCTTATTCCAGATAAAGATCTAGAAAATACAGAGGATAGATAAATGACTACGTCGATTGATATGGTTCTTATTGTTGATTTAGTACTTTTGACACTACTCTGTTTAACCGCTCTTGCGATTATGTTAGTACGACACCTTTTCGCCGTCGTAGCGTTAACTGGAGCGTTCAGCCTTCTGTCTGCTGGCCTTTTAGTAACTCTAGACGCTGTGGACGTCGCTTTTACTGAAGCGGCTGTTGGAGCAGGTATCTCGACCGTCTTAATGCTTGGAACACTGGCACTCACAAGAAGAAGAGAAGCCAGGTCGCCCAAATTATCTCCAATAGGGTTGATAATAATATTTTTCACTGGCGCAACTTTAATTTATGCAACGCCTGATATGCCTAAGTTTGGCGCGGCAGACTCGCCTGGGTTGGTGCATATAGTGCCCAGCTATATTGAAGGTTCAGAAAACGATATCGCCGTACCAAACATCGTGACGGCTATTCTTGCGAGCTATAGAGGATATGACACACTCGGTGAGGTGGCTGTGATTTTTACAGCGGGCATGGGAGTTATAATTCTCCTTGGGAGACGACGGGAAGACGAATACGGATATTCTGAGGAAAGCGCAGCATTTCCTCTTCGCTCGTTAGCTTCGGATGACGAAACAGGTAAGGATAAGTCATGAGGCACCATCTTATCTTGAGGGTCGTTTCCAAAATGTTAATCCCGTTTATAATGCTTTTTGGACTTTACGTTCAATTTCATGGCGACTTTGGGCCTGGTGGCGGCTTTCAAGCCGGGGTTATTTTTGCTGCCGCGTTCATTTTATATGCACTTGTCTTCGGTGATGATCAGGCACGCAAAGTAGTACCGGATAAAGCGCTTATCCTTTTAGTTCCATTGGGTTTGTTAATTTACGCTCTAACAGGATTTGCCGGTATATTACTAGGTGGCAAATTTCTTGATTATGATGTCCTTTCGTCAGATCCTACTCACGGCCAACATCTTGGCATCCTAGTAATTGAATTAGGAGTTGGGATCACTGTAGCGGCTGTGATGATAAGTATTTTTAGGGCATATGCTGGCCGAACAAAAGCCATTGACAAAGAGGACTGGTAAAGATGATAGACGCTTTAATCAGTCACTATAATTACTGGTTAATTATCATTTTGATGATGTTGGGGCTCTACGTGGTTGTTTCACGAGGTAATTTAGTAAAAAAAATTGTCGGACTAAATATTTTTCAAACATCTGTTTTCTTATTGTACATTTCACTGGGTAAAGTGACTGGGGGCACCGCTCCTATTTTAACTGGAAAACCAGAGGCCTTTTCCAACCCCTTACCCCACGTGCTCATTCTTACAGCAATCGTTGTTGGTATAGCCACTACATCCCTTGGCTTGGCGTTAGTGGTTCGGATTAGAGAGAGTTATGGAACGATTGAAGAAGACGATATCCTTATCGCGGAAAGATCGGAGGATGCATCCAAAATAAATGGTGGTTCGGGATGAACTTCATATTGCCGCATCTGCCGGTTCTTCAAGTAGCAATTCCCCTGATCGCCGCGCCAGTCTGCGTGTTGTTTACATTTGGGGGGCACCGGAAACTGGCGTGGCTATTTACTCTTGCTATTAGTTGGGTATGTTTTCTAATAGCAGTTGCGCTATTAAGTCGGGTTCTATTAGACACAGATATAAGCTATGCAATTGGAAATTGGCCACCCCCTTTCGGAATTGAATATCGTGTAGATCCCATTAATGCTTTCGTACTTCTCATTATATCAGGCATAAGTGCGATTGCCCTGCCTTTTGCGAGATTGTCAGTCGAGAAGGAAATTGAAACTGACAGGCATATTTTATTCTACACCTCTTATTTATTGTGTTTAACAGGATTATTGGGTGTCACGATTACAGGGGATGCTTTTAATATATTCGTATTTTTGGAAATATCTTCATTGTCGACATACGTTTTGATCGCGACTGGGGTGCGACAAAATCGAAGAGCTTTGACGGCGGCTTATAATTATTTGATCTTGGGAACAATCGGCGCCACTTTTTTCGTTATAGGTATCGGTCTTCTCTACATGGTCACGGGAACCCTAAATATTGGTGACCTCGCTGAGCGCCTTCAGCCATTATCAGACAACAGAGTAGTGCACGCTGCCTTTGCATTTATAGTTATAGGAATGGGTTTGAAGCTAGCTTTATTTCCTATGCACGTATGGCTTCCTAATGCTTACACATATGCGCCATCATTGGTCACGGTATTTTTGGCGGCTACTTCGACAAAGGTCTCTGTTTACGTTCTCCTTCGATTTCTCTTCACTGCGTTTGGACCTTCATACGACTTTGTAACTCTGACGTTTGAGTTTGTATTACTGCCACTTGCCATAGTTGCCATGTTTGCTGGCTCATTAACTGCAATTTTTCAGACGAACGCCAAACGTTTATTTGCTTACTCTAGCGTTGCTCAATTAGGTTACATGATGCTCGGCGTGTCTCTATCCAATATCCCCGGGTTGATGGCTACCATACTGCACATTTTTAATCATGCATTAATGAAGGGTGCGCTTTTTATGGCCTTGGGATGCGTGATGTACCGTCTAGGTACTGTATCCTTGGGTTCAATGAAAGGGTTAAGCCGCAGCATGCCCTGGACGATGGGGGCACTAATCCTAGGCGGATTAAGCCTGATTGGGGTCCCTGGAACAGTCGGCTTTATAAGTAAGTGGCATCTTATACTTGGCACGCTTGAGGCCGGTTATTGGCCGATTGCAATCTTAATTGTAGGTAGTTCCCTACTCGCAGTTATATATATTTGGAAGATTGTTGAGGTTGCATATCTGGAAAAGGGCATAAACCGCGAGGAAATAGTAAAAGAAGCTCCAATTTCAATGCTGGCGCCATTATGGGTGCTTGTAATTTTAAACTTTTACTTTGGGATAGACGCAGACCTAACCACCTGGGTTGCTCGTAACGTAGCTGAAACGTTCCTTGGAGCCGGGGCATGAGTAACCAAAGTGTTTTAATTCTCTCTATCCTTATTCCCCTTATCGGTGGGATCGGAATATCGTTTTTACGTACAGCCCCTAATTTAAGGGAAGCTTGCACTCTTGTTTCCTCTATTGTGCTTGCGTTCGTCGTTTACAGTTTGTTACCGAGAATTCTTTCAGGTGAAACGGTCAACATTACGTTTAGAGAAATTCTCCCTGGACTTGCGCTCGAGTTCAATGTCGAACCTTTGGGAATGTTGTTTGCCTGCTTGGCGTCAGGATTATGGATAATCAATTCTCTATATTCGATCGGCTACATGCGAGGCAATCAAGAAGAAAACCAGACCCGCTTCTATATTTATTTTACAATCGCTATTTCTAGTTCGATGGGCATTGCATTCGCAGGCAACATGTTCACGTTGTTTATCTTTTATGAAATATTAACGCTTTCTACTTACCCGTTGGTTGCGCATAAACAAAACTCTGATGCGAGGTCGGGTGCCAGAATTTACCTAGGCTTATTGATTGGTACCTCAATCGGTTTTCAATTAGTTGCCATCATTTGGACTTATTTAATTACTGGAACGCTAGATTTTACACCCGCAGGTATTTTGAAGGGTAAAATTGATCCAACTCTACTTCCTATTTTATTGGCATTATATATGTTTGGGATCGGTAAAGCTGCATTAATGCCGTTTCATAGATGGCTACCGTCGGCCATGGTCGCTCCTACCCCTGTGAGCGCTTTGCTGCATGCTGTTGCAGTTGTTAAAGCCGGTGTATTTACCGTTCTAAAAGTAGTGATTTATATTTTTGGAATAGAATTTCTCTCCGAGACCGGAGCGTCAACTTGGCTTATATGGGTAGCAAGTTTTACGCTTATTGCGGCATCCATTGTTGCTATAATGAAAGATAACTTAAAAGCGGTGTTAGCTTACTCAACCATCAGCCAATTATCTTATATCGTTTTAGGAGCAGCTTTGGCGAATAGCCTAGGTATCCTGGGTGGTGGACTACACATGGCAACGCACGCTATAGGTAAAATCACTCTGTTTATGTGTGCAGGTGCGATTTATGTTGCGACGCACAAAACCGAAATAAGTGAAATGACGGGTTTGGGGCGTAAAATGCCATTCACTTATGCGGCATTTACAATCGGATCCTTAAGTATAATCGGTCTGCCTCCTTTCGCAGGAACTTGGAGCAAATGGTATCTAGCATTAGCAGCCGTGGATACTTCAAGCTGGTTGGTCATAGGCGTTTATATGCTGAGTTCACTGCTGAATGTATGGTATCTTCTTTCTATTGTTGCAAAAGGTTTTTTTGCTCCGTCTTCTGAGATAAATGATCCTTCGCCAGAAACGATAAAAGAAGCTCCACTACTTTGTGTGCTTCCACCTTGTTTAACTGCCCTTGGTTGTATTGCGCTGTTTTTCTTTGCCGAGGGTATTGTTGATTTACTTCGTCCAATAGTTAATTAGGAATTCTGACACAATGGAGAATAAGGTTCAAGAAGATTATAAGGTGAAGGACGAGCTCCACTGGTTTGATAATAAACGAAATATCAGACGAATAATTTACACTATCTATGCCATTTGCGCAGTATTATTCTTAGCTGAATTCTTTTACCATAAACACGCTTTCTTTAGTTTTGACACTTGGTTTAGCTTCTATGCAATTTACGGTTTCATAATGAGCGTAGGACTTGTTATAGGCGCAAAAGTGATAAGAATCTTTTTGATGCGCAGGGAGCATTACTATGACAGCAGCAGCTGAAATTTTGCTCCCGTTAAACCCAGGAATTTGGTTGATTGTAGGAGCGTTAATAGCCGTTTTACTTCCTCAGACATTGAGCCGATGGTTCGCCGTTATTTTACCGGTGTTCTTAATAGCTTTTCTATTTTCGTTAAATTTTGATAACTACGGCGCTATTTCTTTTCTTAACTATAATTTAGAAACATTTCGGCTCGATTCATTAAGTCGTATCTTCGGATTAATTTTTCTTATTGCTTCTGCCTTGGGGAATTTATACGCCCTTGGCGATGACGTTAATAAACTTCAATGCTCCGCAGCACTAGCTTACGCTGGCGGAACAATCGCTGCTGTTTTTGCAGGCGATATGATTACTTTATTTATATTTTTTGAGATTGCGACGATTGCGTCCGTATTCCTGATTTGGGCAAGGAGAACAGAAAGAGCTTTTACCGCCGGAATGCGGTATTTAATCTTCCAGATTGGTGCTGGTGTTATATTGTTAGCAGGATTACTAGTCCATGTTTCAGCTACCGGATCTATTGATTTCGATAAGATAGGTCTGGATGCGTCTGGTGGCATACTCATACTAACTGCATTTGGTATAAAAAGTGCTTTCCCGCTAGTACATAATTGGTTACAGGATGCTTACCCTGAGGCAACCATCAGTGGAACCGTCATATTATCAGGATTTACTACCAAATTAGCTATATATGCACTTGCGCGTTCCTACGCCGGAACAGAAATTCTAATTTGGATAGGCGCTGTCATGGCCGTATTCCCTATATTCTATGCGATTATAGAAAATGATCTTCGTCGAGTGTTAACCTACAGCCTAAATGTTCAACTAGGTTTTATGGTAGTGGGTATTGGAATTGGAACGGAGATAGCCCTGAATGGCGCAGTATCTCACGCCGTTGTACATATTTTATACAAAGCACTACTATTGATGAGCATGGGAGCAGTACTTTTGCGAACTGGAACCTGTAATGCATCAGAACTGGGCGGCCTTGTAAAAACAATGCCCTGGACGGCCGCTTTCTGCATAGTCGGAGCAATTTCCGCCTCCGCTTTTCCACTTTTTAGCGGCTTCATTTCAAAATCTATGATCATAACTGCAGCTGGTGAACAAGGTTACTGGATTATATGGCTTATTTTACTGTTTGCTTCTGCTGGGGTTCTTTACCACTCAGGAATTCGCATTCCCTATTTCGCATTTTTCTCTGAAGACAAGGGCCACGATGCGAAAGAAGCACCACGACCAATGCTTTTGGCTATGTGTATAGCCGCCTTTCTCTGCGTCATTATTGGGGTTTTCCCAGCACTGCTATATACAATGCTCCCCTTTCCCGTAGATTACGATCCTTACACTGTATACCATGTCATTAACCAACTACAGCTTTTGATGTTTGCGGCGCTTGCTTTTACTGTCTTAAAACTAATCAACATCTATCCGTCAGACATTCAAGGTACAAATCTTGATACCGATTGGTTTTACAGGAAGGGATTAATGGCGCTGATTATTTTCTCTAACAGGCATATTAATACAGGGTGCCGGGTCGTATGCGATAGCGCAGTGGGAATAATTTCCAAAATAATAAATAGCTTAAAGCTACTAGGAAATAATGATGGTATTTTATCAAGAACACCCGCCTTAGGGTCTAGTATTGCTTGGATATCCAGCCTTTTACTGCTAGTCTTGCTGCTGAGATTTGCCTGATTTCGCGATGACTGGATTTTAATTAGTTTTCAGTGATTATTAGATGATAAATTAAAGGAAGAAGCATATTGGAACTCCAAGGAAAATACAGTTTAAAAGCAGATAGGGAGCAGGTTTGGACTGCTCTCAATAACCCAACAATATTGCAACAGTGTATTCCGGGTTGTGAAACATTAACTAAAGCTTCTGATACGAATTTTTCCGCATCCGTTGTAGCCAAGGTTGGACCCGTCAAAGCTAAATTTACCGGGGAAGTGGAGCTTACAGAATTATCTCCCCCCTCTTCCTATAAAATATCTGGAGAAGGGAAAGGAGGCGCAGCAGGATTTGCATCTGGAAGTGCTGACGTTAAGCTGGAAGAAAGCGACGAAGGTGGAACAATTCTATCCTATTCGGTAAACGCTCAAGTAGGAGGAAAATTAGCTCAGATAGGGTCTAGGTTAGTTGACTCTACCGCAAAAAAATTATCACGAGAATTTTTCGACAAATTTACTGAGTTGGTCGATGGAGGAGCGGATCCGTCGCTGAATGCTTCTGATAACTTAGAAAATCTGGCTGATCAACAAAAGGGGGATTTAATGGAAAACGATAATAAAACTGAAGAAAATGTATACCCAAACACACACTGGACACTTTGGGTTTTGGGTTTGATCTCGGTTGGTGCATTGGTTGCCTTTGCTCTAAACCTTAAATTCTGATCTACAGGTAGAGTCGTTTGATTGCCTTTTAAATGGGAGCTTTACGATATGGAAACTAGAGCTGCATTAGCAACAGCCGCCGGCAAGCCTTTAAGCATTGAAACGCTTACGTTAGAGGGCCCTGAGGCCGGAGAAGTCATGGTGGAAATTAAGGCAACTGGTATATGCCACACCGACGAATTTACTTTATCCGGCGGTGATCCCGAAGGAATATTTCCTTCAGTTCTTGGACATGAGGGCGCGGGTGTCATCGTAGAAGTCGGCGAAGGGGTTACCAGTGTTAAAAAAGGTGACCACGTCATCCCTTTGTACACCCCAGAATGCAGACAATGTAAATCCTGCCTTTCAGGAAAAACGAACTTGTGTACAGCTATCCGAGGCACTCAAGGACAGGGTGTAATGCCGGATGGTACAAGTCGGTTCAAAATGGGAGGCGAGACTATTTTCCACTACATGGGATGTTCAACTTTCTCAAACTTTACAGTGCTTCCGGAAATTGCTGTTGCTAAAATTCGGAAAGATGCTCCATTTGACAAGGTCTGTTACATTGGTTGCGGTGTTACAACCGGTATAGGCGCGGTGATAAACACCGCGAAGGTAGAAGCTGGCGCTAACTGTGTTGTATTTGGACTAGGAGGAATTGGTTTAAACGTTATTCAAGGCCTAAAGATGGTAGGAGCCAACAAAATTGTGGGCGTCGATTTAAATCCTGCGAGAAAAGATCTTGGCGAAAAATTTGGCATGACGCACTTCGTAAATCCTAACGAAGTTGAAGATGACATCGTGCCGTTTCTCGTCGATTTAACTGATGGTGGTGCGGATTATAGCTTTGAATGTATTGGAAATGTCAAAACCATGCGACAAGCTTTAGAATGCGCTCATCGAGGATGGGGTGAAAGCATTATTATTGGTGTTGCTGGAGCAGGTCAGGAGATTTCCACGCGCCCTTTTCAACTTGTAACTGGACGGGTTTGGAAGGGTACAGCCTTCGGTGGTGCAAAGGGACGCAGAGATGTACCGCAAATTGTTGATTGGTACATGGAAGGGAAAATTAACATAGACGATCTTATCACTCACACTATGCCTCTTGAGGATATCAATAAGGGGTTTGATTTGATGCATGCAGGCGAATCAATTAGATCAGTAGTGGTTTATTAAATTCCGTTTATACTAAAGGTTTAGGTTTTAACATGGCCGGCATAAAAGTTCGTTCCACTCACGCATGTTTTGACGGAACAGTGAGCTTCTATTCTCACGTGTCTAGTCAAACAAAAACAAAGATGAACTTTTCTATTTTCTTTCCCGATGAGAAGATTAACTCCAACGTTCCTGGTCTAATATATCTAGCCGGACTCACGTGTACGGATGAGACATTTATAACAAAGGCAGGAGCTTTGAAATACGCTTCAGAACAAGGCATGGCACTCATCTGTCCCGACACAAGTCCTAGAGACGCTGGCGTCGATGGCGAAGACAAGGATTGGGATTTTGGAACAGGGGCGGGATTTTACCTAGATGCAGAAAAAGAGCCGTGGGCCCAAAACTACAGGATGTATAGTTACATCACTAAGGAATTAATCTGTATTATGGACAATGAGTTTGACATTGATATAAAAAAAATAGGTATATTCGGACATTCCATGGGAGGACATGGCGCCCTAACAATTTTCCTAAAGAACCAAGATATTTTTAAGTCAGTTTCTGCCTTCGCGCCGATATGCAATCCGATGAAATGCCCCTGGGGGAAAAAAGCATTTACTAATTATCTCGGGACAGAAATCGAAAAATGGAAGAGTTACGATGCGTGCCATCTGGTAACCCAAAACCCCACAAGTGTCGAAATCCTTGTTGATCAGGGTCTATCGGATGCTTTCTTAACGGAACAACTTTATCCCCATAAATTTCTGGAGGCCTGCAAAAGCGCAAATGTGAACCTGAAGTTTCGCCAACACGAAGGTTATGACCATGGTTATTACTTTATTTCAACTTTTATGGCCGATCACGTCGAACATCATGCCAAAATATTAAATACATTTTAACAAAACAACAGCTTACTTTTTGAATTAAATTCTTCCTACTAATAGATGTAAGATTACTGTAGGTTATAGGAGTTTTCTAAGTAATATTGAGAATTTTTGAGATAGAATGCCTATAAAAATACCACAAGATCTGCCCGCATCGGATATACTTGAAAAAGAAGGTGTGCTTCTTATTAAAGAGCATGACGCTATCCGCCAAGATATCCGTCCGCTACGTATACTTCTTTTAAACCTAATGCCAAAAAAAATCGAGACGGAAACTCAGATTGCACGGGTTCTTGCAGGTTCGCCTCTACAAATAGAGATTACGCTACTCGCGCCAAGCGGTCACCAACCTAAAAATACGTCTAGAGAGCATATGTTGGACTTTTACCGAAAGTGGGAGGATATACAATCAGAAAAGTTTGACGGCCTTATCGTAACTGGGGCTCCAATAGAACAGTTACCTTTTGAGGAGGTCACGTACTGGGACGAGTTATGTAACATTTTTAACTGGTCACAAACAAATGTGCATGGTTTATTTACGCTATGCTGGGGCGCACAGGCGGCCTTGTATCATTTTTACAAAATTCCTAAATATCAACTTCAGCAGAAAATGTTTGGAGTTTTTCAACATACTGTAAAACGGAACCCGTCTATATTGCTACATGGTTTAGACGATACTTTCAACACGCCGGTTTCGCGTCATACAGAAAATAGAATCAAAGACTTTTCTGATTTTCCTAACTTAGAAATTCTCATAGAATCAAAGGTTTCTGGTCTATGTTTAATTCACGATGTGAAACGCAGACATTTGCATATGTTTAACCATCTAGAATATGACTCAGACACACTTCACAACGAATATATTCGGGATTTGAGTACCGACCAAGATGTTAATATTCCATTAAATTATTACCCGGATAATGACCCTAATAAGGATCCTATAAAT
>CACOPQ010000042.1:7500-12143 GCA_902629125.1 uncultured Alphaproteobacteria bacterium | reverse complement strand
ACGGCGGTGAGTCCGAACGCTATTATAAATCCTTGGCCTATGTTAACGAGTGATAACGTGGTCTTACTCAATACAGATGCATCTTCGTAGCGCCTCAACGCTCTGTCAAAACGAACAGCTTCATGTCTTTCATTGTTGAAATACTTGACTGTTTCGTAGTTGAGTAAACTGTCTATTGCGCGAGTGTTGGCTCGGCTGTCCATCTCGTTCATTCTTCGCCGGAACTTCATTCGCCATTCTGTAACGACGAATGTGAACATTATATAGATAGATACAGTCGCAAAAATGATTAGAGCATACCAGAAATCAAAAACGATCCAGAGAACTCCGCAAACAAGGCAAATTTCCATGACCGTGGGAATGATATTAAAAAGCATAAAGTTGAGTAAAAATTCTATCCCTTTGATGCCTCTTTCGATTGCGCGGGAAAGTCCTCCAGTTTGACGATCTAAATGAAATCTTAAAGATAATGAGTGGAGATGCCGAAATGTTTTAAGAGCAACCTTTCTTATCGCCCTCTGCCCAACACGAGCAAAAAAGAATTCTCGCAATTCCGCAAAGCCTTGTTGTGCTACTCGCACCGTTCCATAAGCCACCAAAATCCAAATTAATGAAGTTAGAAGGAAGTTTCCATCAGCTGAAATAAGATCAACCGCCTCCTTGTAAAATACCGGGACCAGAACCGTCGCAAGCTTTGAGATACCTAGACATAAAAGCGCCGCAAGCACACGCGCTTTGACGTCCAGTTCGTTTCTTGGCCAAAGATAGGGTAATAAAGTTTGGATCGTTGCCCAATCTTCACGCCCTGGGAGCCGATACTCTTTATGGTTATGTGTTTTAGTTGCCATTTGTTTTTGAAGTTTTGGTTTAGTATTTCAGGACATCATCATCGTGTGGTGTATGGAAATTGATACACGGTAAAGACAACGTTTGTAATAGTTTAAAAACAAAATTTACTAAGCTATTTTGTTTTTTAGACTTTTCGTTTATCAACGCTGTAATCTAATTCAGATTGATATGGTCTGTCGCGAAAGATAGTAAACAGTAATGTTTGAAAAATTACTTATAGCAAATAGAGGTGAGATTGCCTGTAGAATTGCGTCCACAGCACGTAGGATGGGTATTCGGACTGTGGCCATTTATTCTGACATAGATCGGGATAGTTTGCATGTGGAAGCTTGCGATGAGGCGATTGCTATAGGTGGTACAAGTTCGGCCGACTCTTATCTAAAAATTGATAAAGTTCTAAACGCAGCAATCGAAACAGAGAGTGACGCGATTCACCCCGGATATGGGTTTTTATCCGAAAATCCAAAACTTGCAAAAGAGTGTGCAACAACCAAAATTAGTTTTGTCGGGCCACCGGCGACAGCAATTGAGGTTATGGGATCTAAATCAAAGGCCAAAAAACTTATGGAGTCGGCAGGTGTGCCGCTGGTTCCCGGCTATCATGGCGAAGCACAGGAGATTTCATATCTATCGCAAAAAGCTGAGGAAATAGGTCTTCCTATACTTGTGAAAGCCAGTGCGGGTGGGGGCGGACGGGGTATGCGTATCGTAGAAAGCCTTAACGACTTAAAGGCTGCGGTAATCTCGTCTAAGAGAGAAGCTAAAGCGGCGTTTTCTGACGATCATCTGATGTTAGAAAAATTCATAACCGAACCGCGCCATATAGAGGTTCAAATATTTGCAGATAAGAAAGGGAATGTGGTTCATTTGTTTGAAAGGGATTGTTCAGTCCAGAGAAGATATCAAAAAGTTATTGAGGAAGCACCAGCACCAAATCTATCTATCGAAATGCGCAAAAAGTTATTTGAGGCAGCCTTAGCGGCTGTGCGCGCTATTAATTATGTTGGGGCTGGGACAATAGAGTTTATAGCGGATGCAAATCAATTTTATTTCATCGAAATGAATACGAGACTACAGGTTGAACACTCGGTTACGGAAGCAATAAGCGGCATCGATCTTGTTGAGTGGCAGATCCGAATAGCAAGCGGCGAGAGATTACCGCTGAGGCAAGAAGAGATAACTCAAAACGGGCATGCTATAGAGGCAAGGCTATACGCAGAAGATCCAATCACCTTCCAGCCGCAGGCAGGTGTTATTAAGCATCTAAAACTACCTTTTGATAAAGTTCGTGTGGATACCGCCGTCAGGAGTGGTGATGCGGTTTCGATATACTATGACCCCATGATCTCCAAGCTTACTGCTCATGATGCGACTAGAGAGCTTGCTCGCTCAAAACTTTTATATGCAATTGAGGAAACAGAAATTGATGGTCTCGTGTCAAATAGACAATTCCTGATGCATGCGCTTGGGCATCCTAGGTTTAAGTCTGCACATTTACACACGGGATTTGTCGAAGAGAATGCTAACTCACTTCTAAAACCGAATGGCAACCCCGATCAACTTCATCAGGCCCTGGCAGCTGTTCTCCTGCTAAAGAAAAGATTTGGGGAGCACATGGATATCGTTGATGCTCACAACAAAAATTTAAGTCCATGGGATGAAAAAGTTGGGTGGCGTGTTAATGGTCCGGGTCTTTTTGAGATAGATTTATCGTACAATGGCGAAATAAAATCGTTTTTGCTCTCCCTTGAAAACAAGCACTTTCAAATCTTGAGACCTTTCAACAAAAAAATGCTCATGCCAGCAATTCGTTGGAACTCTCAAAATCATGGTTCGTTGTTGCTAACAACAGAGACTAAAAATAAAAGCATCAACTTCTACGCAGATTTCGAGCATGTAACTTTTTTCTCGAAAGAGCGGACCCTCTCTTTTGTCTCTCCTCGGAAAGCTACAAGCAGTAACACCGACCATTCAGACGAAAAGAGTTTTACAGCACCGATGCCGGCTAAAATTATATCAGTTAATGTGCATGCTGGAACAGAGGTCACCGCGGGCACTATTCTAATTATTCTGGAAGCTATGAAAATAGAAAATCCGATTAGAGCAACGAAATCGGGTGTTGTTGAAGAGGTTTTTTTTGCTGAAGGGGATATTGTGGAAGAGGGTGAGATATTGTTGAAATTCACCCCTGCTGAAATTAATTGACGTTGATCGTTGGTTTTTAGATTGTTAAGCAAAATCCATAAACAGAAAAAAGGTTGGCCCCCCGCACGTTTTTTTATATTTGGGCTTATTGTTCTAACCTCAATTACTGTTTTCATTACAGCGCCTTTTGGTTTTTCAGATGAGCTATCATCCTCAGCTGCACTGGTCTTACTAGTGGTCGGAGCTCTAGCAACGGGTGTAATACCAGAACAGGTAACGATTCTCATCTTTTTTTTGCTTGCTATGCTGCTGGCAGTTGCTAAACCCCAAATCGTTTTTTCGGGATTCATCTCTGGAGCGTTTTGGTTAGTCTTTGGTGGATTAATAATTGGGGCCGCAGTAGAAACAACAGGGCTAGATAATCGCATAGCACAGCGCTTGATCTCCCATGTGAGCGGCTCTTACAAATGGGTTGTTGCGACAATAGTATTAGTAAACGGTATTCTCATTTTTCTGATGCCTTCGACTTTAAGTCGTGTATTTCTTCTAATACCTATAATTATGTCAATTTCTGATCAAATGGGGTATTCGCGAGAGAGTAAACCAGCTAACGGGCTTGTTATGGCAACGGTGCTAACCGCATATCTGTGCTCAACTTCTGTTTTGCCAGCTAATGTGCCGAACAATGTTCTAATGGGTGCTTCAGAAACATTTTTGAATACACCGATACGTTATTTTGAATATTTTTTACTTCACTTTCCCATCTTAGGCTTTTTAAAGGCCATAATAATTTGGGGTGCTGTTGTCTATCTATTCAAACCCGAGGAGCCTAAAGACAACGCGCTAACAGGCGACACACGATCAATAAAAAAATCAACAACCCAATTACTCAAAAATGAGAAACGCATCTTAATTTTTCTCATGTGTGCTCTTTTGCTTTGGGCAACCGATTCTTTTCATGGTATTACGCCGGCGTGGGTTTCTTTAGCTATTGGTATAGCGTGCTTATTCCCCAAACTTGGTGTTGTTTCTCCGCCGGAATTTAAAGAGAAAGTTGCAATAGGACCCTTGATCTATGTAGCTGGTATAATAGGTATCGGCGCCATTGTTGCTGATAGTGGTCTTGGCAATTATTTAGGCAAGGTAATGATTGAGGCATCGAACCTCTCACCGGATAACCCTCTCGGTGGTTTTCTCGTTCTCAGCGGCATATCTATGCTTTTAAGTTTTTTCTCAACGATGCCCGGAGTGCCAGCGATAATGATACCTCTAGCGCCAGATCTCCAGGTTGCATCGGGTTTGCCTTTGAAAACGGTTGTAATGACCCAGGTGATTGGTTTTTCTACTGTTTGGCTGCCCTATCAAGTGCCCCCTATTATAGTGGGTATGCAGCTTGCAGGTGTGCCGATGGCGGTTGGTATCAAAGTGACTTCTCTAATAGCAATACTAAGTATTATTTTACTGACTCCACTTATTATAATTTGGTGGCAGCTCCTAGGTTATCTTCCTTATGGGATCATATAATGGTGGTAAACTTAATTAAGCTATGTGTGGGTATAAGTTCAATCGAGGAACTTGAAAGTCTCCAGCAGAACAGGCGCAGACAAAGACTTGCAGCGGATTCGGAGGCGTTAAACATTCACATTACT
>CACOPQ010000042.1:0-2500 GCA_902629125.1 uncultured Alphaproteobacteria bacterium | reverse complement strand
ACCCGGGTCCGGGACCCTGCATGGTGGGTAGTTTGGCTGGGGCGGTCGCCTCCCAAAGAGTAACGGAGGCGCGCGATGGTAGGCTCAAGCTGGTCGGAAATCAGCTGTTGAGTGCAATGGCATAAGCCTGCCTGACTGCGAGGCCGACAGGCCGAGCAGAGACGAAAGTCGGCCATAGTGATCCGGTGGTCCCGCGTGGAAGGGCCATCGCTCAACGGATAAAAGGTACGCCGGGGATAACAGGCTGATACTCCCCAAGAGTTCACATCGACGGGAGTGTTTGGCACCTCGATGTCGGCTCATCACATCCTGGGGCTGGAGCAGGTCCCAAGGGTTCGGCTGTTCGCCGATTAAAGTGGTACGTGAGCTGGGTTTAGAACGTCGTGAGACAGTTCGGTCCCTATCTGCCGTGGGTGTTTGAGACTTGAGAGGAGCTGTCCCTAGTACGAGAGGACCGGGATGGACGCACCTCTGGTGGACCTGTTGTCGCGCCAGCGGCACAGCAGGGTAGCTAAGTGCGGACGGGATAACCGCTGAAAGCATCTAAGCGGGAAGCCCCCCTCAAAACTAGGTCTCACTTGAGAACCGTGGTAGACCACCACGTTGATAGGCTGGGTGTGGAAGCGTGGCAACACGTGAAGCTTACCAGTACTAATCGTTCGATCGGCTTGATTTACTCACATGCGGATAAGCATCGGGTATTGATCTGTTCTTAACGTCATTTTGTCATTATAAAGTTGGTTTCTTTGGCCTGGTGGTTATGGCGAGGGGCCCGCACCCGATCCCATCCCGAACTCGGTCGTGAAAACCCTCAGCGCCGATGGTACTGCGTCTTAAGGCGTGGGAGAGTAGGTCGCCGCCAGGCCAAGGAAACCAGCTTGTTTTGATTTTTAACGAACGTCATTTCTTCCATACTCAAGGCATGAATTTAGAGCCACTGATATTAACGCGGGGTGGAGCAGCCCGGTAGCTCGTCAGGCTCATAACCTGAAGGTCGCAGGTTCAAATCCTGCCCCCGCAACCAATAGCTATACTATTTACCGTGTTGGCAGGGTAAACTCAGCTATTCTGATTCTCCCAAATTGTATTCTTATCCATCGGGTAAACAGGTCGAGGTAGGTACTCCCAATCGAAATTGCTCAGATTAGGGGATGTCAAACCAGGTACATCAATTTCTAAGATTTGACTTGGACTAAAAATATGTTTAAACCCAGCTCGGAAATGCCCTCGAGATTTCACCACTATAGTTTTGCAAGTAGTTGGATCGATTCCAAAAGCCGATAAAAAATCAGAGGATCTGCATTGTTGCCTTTTACTTATACAAATAAGTTGAAGCCCTCCCACTTCTAAAACTGCGGTCCTCCCGGTATCAGCGGATGTTCCTGCAACCATGCCGAACTTGCCTTTAAATTCGCCACTATGTAACGATACCACGGTTGCCTCTATATCCATCGTTTCGGAAAATTGACTTTTCTCGTTCTCATTTAGCGTGATGTTGATTTTTGAACCTATACCAGCTTCAAAAGCGGACCGGACTGCATAGATATCAAAAAAAACCGCAACCACGCAATTTTTGACCCCGGCCGATAAAAACTCTTTTAATATGAAAGTAGTGTTACCTCGTCCACCTCCTCCAGGATTATCTGCGGGATCCGCAAATAACAATGGTTCCGCACGAGGATTATCACCTACTTCCTTTGCAAGCTTTGTTGCTTTGGAGAGTGAAATCATATTTGTCTTATAACGCTCGCGTTCATCCCATGCTTTTTGTGCAAGCTTCTGAGCCACCATTTTGGCATTTTCACGGCTTTTGCGAGAGTAAACAAGAAAACTCATCCCATTTTTAGGTGTATCACTAAAAGCAAATCCGGCCAGTATTGTAACGTTGATTATATCTTGTCCAATAAAACGTTGACCCTCTCGAATTAAATCCCCGTATGGGTATCCGTCGTCAGTCAGCAAAGTGACCGACGGTGCTACCAGTGGTAGCTTTATCCAGTGCTTATACAACTCAATTCCAGAAAATAGTTCCAACATACTATGGGCGGCCTCTTGTCCTCGTTCAAACATATCAACATGAGGATTAGTTCTATATCCAATTAATAAATCCGTCTCATTAACCATTTGCTGGGAAATATTGGCATGTAAGTCTAACGTAGCCACGATGGGAACTTTTGGCCCCACAATTCGCCTTACCAGTTTAAACATTTCGCCGTCTGGGTCATGAGTATGGGTGGCTACAGCGGCACCATGCTGACAAATATAAACTCCATCAACTGGGCCCATGTTCTTCAGCCGTGTCTCTAGCTCGTTCAAAAACTTATTGAAAAAATTTTCATCGACCGGCCCAGCTGGTTGTGACCCAATAACCATAATTGGTTTGTCTTCCCACCCGTTTTCACCATCAAATATCTTATCCATCACATCAAAAAAACCCTTTACGCCAAGATGGATTTTGGGATGTTCTGCTCGCGCTTCTTTTGAAATATCAGGTCCCGAA
>CACOPQ010000041.1 GCA_902629125.1 uncultured Alphaproteobacteria bacterium | reverse complement strand
GTAGATTTTGAGATAAATAGCGCACTGGAGCGAAAAATATTAGTAGATGATGGCGCTTATCTCGTTTTTGATGAGACTGAAGCTCTTACTTCGATTGATATAGACATTGGAAGTAGCAGTAAGCCAAGAGCAGAAACCACTTCTCTAGTCGCACATCTTGCTGAGGAAATTGTATGGCAGCTTCGGTTGAGAGAGATAGGTGGTATTATACTTATCGATTTCCCGAGATTTAAGAATTTTAAGATCAGAGACAACTTTCTAAAAACGCTACACAGTTTTGCTCTTAATGAAGGAGTATCTTTAGTCATCCATGGTTGGACACGCACTGGATTGCTTGAAATAACAAAACCGCGAGAAGGAAGTTCATTAAAAGACTTATTAGTTGGAACAGTTGAAGACAACACACCGGCATTAGAAACTGCTGCACTTAAGGTATTGCGATGTTTGATGAAAGAGACAGCCGGAATAGCTTATCCCAAAGTGAGATGTTCTCCGACTTTAAAAAATATTATAAATACTACCTTCAATGAGGTATTGAAAAATATTTGCGATAAATTGGGCACGAAAGTCACCATTACAGAAGACAGCGAAATGACTGATAATGAGTTCTTAATAAAAAATAGGATTAATTGAGAATATGAGGTTAGGTAAAAAAGCTGTGTGTGCTTTATGTGATAAACCACAAGCTAAGAGTTATAAACCGTTCTGCTCTAGAAGGTGTAAGCTCATTGATTTAGGAAACTGGATAGATGGGGGTTACAAATTACCTAGCGAAGAGGCCCCGTCCGAAGCAGAGATATTAGATTTATCAGATTATTTATCACAAAAGAAACAGCAATTTTAACAGAAAATTTTCGATGCTTCTGGTTGCAACGGATGGGGATGCGTTTTGAACCAATGTTTGGCTATGTCTATTCGATTGCATACCCAAATATCATCAAAGTTAGCAATATAATCTAGAAATCGTTTAAGACCCATGGCTCGGGCAGGATGTCCAATTAATCTCTGGTGCAATCCTATGGACATCATCTTCGGTGCTTTCTTGCCTTCTTCGTAGAGTAAATCGAAGGCATCCTTGTTGAAATTAAAAAAATCGTCCGAAGTGCTAAACCATCCACGGCCAAATTTTGAATCATTGGTCGTTAACGAATATGGGATCACTAAATGAGCTTTGTTGGGAAACTCAAGCCAGTACGGTAGCTCATCGTTATACGCATCAGAGTCGTATATAAATCCACCTTCTTCAATCAAAAGGCGCCTAGTATTTACGCTAGGGCCTGTCCGGCAATACCACCCTAGCGGTCGTTGACCGAATAAATTTTTCAGCGATGCGACGGCGTTCTTTATATTTTCTCTCTCCTGATCTTCACTAAGCTTATAGTGTTCGATCCAACGCCAGCCATGGCAGCAGATATCCAATTTATGCTTTTTTATTGCTTCGACTACTCGGGGGTTACGTTCGAGTGCTAGAGCACAAGCAAAAATTGTAACGGGAAATTTATGCTGTAAAAATAAATTTAATAAACGCCAGAATCCAACTCTCGAGCCATACTCAAAAAGTGTCTCTGCTGCTAAATCGCGCGTTCCATAAGGAATAGTGGATGAAGGTGATTCTGTTAAACTCGCCTCGGAAAAGCCATCTCCGTCTGGTATAGAGTACTCCGATCCTTCCTCATAGTTGATAACAAAGTTTAAAGCTACGCGGGCGCCACCTGGCCATTCTGGATTCGGGGGGGAATCAGCGTAACCAATCAGATCTCGAGGATATCCGTTCAAGTTTGAAGCTCCTTCGTCCGTGAAACGAATTTTTACGTCAAATTTATAGCAAATTTTTAAATGTTGGAAGTCATTGATACCTCTAAATTAGTTTTAATATTAGATGGGTGCCATACTATTAAAGGCTCGCTAGTAAATTTGTTATAACGTTTCTCTTGTAAGTTTTAACCACGCGGTTAATTGCCCATTGAATTGTTCTGACCAAAGCTTTTTCACGGTGAAGTCTTTTTTTAAATACCACAAAATCGCTTTTTCGTTTCTGCATAAAACATTCACCGAAATGGGGGTTTCAAGACGTCGTTGGACGTTTTCCAGAAGACAAGTGCCTACTCCGTTATCTTGAAATAACGGATAAACAAATAAATAATTTATGTGACTCTTAGAAATTGAATAATCGCAAAAACCGACGGGATCTTCGTCGTAGAAGGCAATAAATCTCAAATTACTTCTAAGCGGTAAGATTAGAACATTATCTTTTAGAAATGATCGTGGAATATCTTCAGTCACTAAAGCTTCCAGCATAATGGCGCCGCATAATTTGTCGTCTGAAACGGTGCCCGCACGAATTCTAAGTTTCATTTTAAGCCTAGCTTGAATTGATCGACCAAGAAAAAGGGGGCCTGTCTGTTGGTTTGATGAAACAAGCAGACGTATTCAATTTTTATGTTTTTGTTTAGTAATTCAGAAAAATGCCTCTGGAGGGCATCGTAAATAACTGTTCGCTCTTTACTTGATTGTATTTTGCCAGTTAGTGTCATGTGAAATTGAAATTCGGAAAACAAGTAAGGATAGCCCCAAGCAATCAAATTTTTATCCTGTGGAGGGGTTAGGCCTTTTGATCGTCGTATTGCAAGTTCTTCTTTAGTAATAGGTTCCCTAAAAGCATCAATTTCTCTAACTATAAATTCGGCTAGACTTTGAATGTTTGGGTTGGGTTTCGACAGCATTAGGGCGAAGAATGTGCCTAGGCGTCGAACATCGAGTTTTATACAAAAGGGGCTTACATCTCTGCAGACTTGTCTCAGAGTCTGCTTTAAAAGGGTTAGCTTAGTCCCATATTTCAGTTGAAAAGGGGGTTTTAATGTCGCATGAAATCCATAATGTCTAGCGATTTTAGTTAATTCAGATAAACGCTCAGACGTTATGCCGAATACAGAAGGCTGTTCTATAATTTTTCCAGTTATGCTATCTCGTCCTAGCCAGACACTTCCAAGAGAATGAAGTTCCGAGAACGGCGTCGGAGCGTAATAAACAGCAAATCGACCGGGCCTATTATTATGTGGGCCAATAGCTTTTTTATCTTTATTCAAGATATTGCCTATCTTTAATTCCAAAAACAGTCATGAAACTCTATTATGGTTATCGCGCATGGTATCAGAATTATTGATAATACGAATGACTAATGACAAGTAACATAAGCAAATTTTGTATCGAAGGTGGTCGTGTTCTTTTACCAAGTGGTGAAACACAAGAGACAGATATCGTGATTTCTGAGGGGAGAATTGATGCCATCGGAGTATCACCTGCCCAAACTGTTAAAAGAATAGATGCTTCTGGATGCATGGTTTTACCGGGCATTGTGGATCTTCACGGCGATGCATTTGAAAGACAAATAATGCCGCGGCCTGGGGTAACATTCCCTTTAGAAATTGCATTTTTAGACACGGACAGACAGCTGGTTGCAAATGGAATCACGACAGGTTTCCACGGGATAACTTACTCTTGGGAACCTGGGTTACGAGGCCGTGAAACAGTTGTTGAAGTGTTGACGGCTTTGAAAAAGGTTTCCGATAGGTTAGGAGCGGCTGCAAAATGTCATTTACGATTTGAAACGTTTAATTTTGCTGCTGTAGACGAAGTTGTTGATTGGATCTCAAATAGCGAAATACACTTCTTGGCGTTTAATAATCATCTTCCTTCAATTAGAAAAAAAATTCGTGAAGACCAATCGCTTTCGCAATTTTTAGAACGTACCGGTCTAGCGAAAAAAGACTTCGTGTGTCTAGTTGAGGCTCTCTCAGAACGGGAAGTTGAAACTACCCAATTGATTGAAAAATTGGCAAAAACTGCTACAAAAAATTCCATTTCAATGGCAAGTCATGACGATAAAACTAGTGCCATAAGGCAATTTTACAATTCCCTGGGTTGCCATATTAGTGAATTCCCATTAACAACAGAGGCAATCACTCAAGCGTTTAAATTAGATAATTTCATTGTCCTCGGAGCACCGAACATCATAAGAGGAGGAAGCCATATGGGAAAGTCTGGCCTGTCCGCTTCAAGAAATATAAAGGCAGGTATGGGGGATATATTGTGTTCCGATTATTATTACCCCGCCTTGATGCAAGCACCTTTTAACTTATCGGAAAACAAAATTTTGGATTTTGGCTCCAGTTGGAGGATGGTTTCCAAGGCACCAGCTGAAGCAGCGGGGTTAACGGACAGGGGAGAGATTATCGAGGGAAAACGAGCAGATTTGATCTTAATCGAAAAGGTGGATATTGAGGAACTGAAATTGAAAGCTACTTTCGTAAATGGTAGGCCGGTATATCGATCGTGTTGGCTTTAAAATCTTAGTTTGTTGACTCGCATTTTTTGTTCAAATGGTCCATATTGATGAAGTTTAAGTTTTGCCTGAGTTCGTACTTCAAACATTCCGAGTTTATGGTCTTTAGCATATGAGCTTTCCAGCAGATTTTCTTGATGAATTAAGGTCGCGGATTCGAATTTCTGAGGTTGTTGGGAGAAAATTAAAACTTATAAAGAGAGGACGAGAGTTTCTAGCTCTTTGCCCTTTCCATAACGATAGCAAACCCTCCTTATCTGTTGTTGATGAAAAAAACTTCTATCACTGTTTTGCGTGCGGTGCACATGGGGACATAGTTAAATTCACTATGGAAACTGAGGGACTAAACTTTATTGAAAGCATAGATAAATTGGCTGACTTAGCTGGTTTGGAAGTCCCCAAACAGGACCCAATGGAACGTGCGAAAGAGATACATCGAAGGACGTTAAGGGAAGTCCTAGAAGAAGTTACAATTTATTTTGAGGAGTTTTTAAGGAAAGCATCAAATAAAGCTGGACTGGATTACTTGAAAGAAAGAGGTCTGTCAGATAAGACGATTAAATCCTTCCGACTAGGGTTAGCACCAGCTAATTCAAAGACCTTTCGCATAGATATGGAAGAACGAGGAATTCAAGAAAAATTATTAGAAGAGGCAGGTTTAATAAAAAAGTCAGCAGGTTCTTCATCAACCTACGACTATTTTAGAGGAAGACTAATTTTCCCAATCAGCGATAGAAGAGGCCAAATTATTGGTTTTGGAGGTCGGGCACTAAATAACCAAGAACCAAAGTACTTGAACTCACCTGAAACAAGCTTATTTCACAAAGGCCACATTTTGTATCAAGGTGAAATGGCAAGGGAAGTAGCTCATAAAACCGGCCAACTGATAGTTGTCGAGGGATATATGGATGTTATTTCGTTAGCTGAAGCTGGCATTAGCAATGCTGTGGCACCTCTGGGCACGGCTCTGACTGAAGGACAAATTAGGGAATTGTGGAAGTCTTCCACCGAACCGATTATATGCTTTGATGGAGATAGTGCAGGAGTACGGGCAGCTGTTAGAGCGGCTGACAGGTTACTGCCAATACTTGAACCGGGGTTTTCTGCGAGATTTTCTTCTTTGCCGCCAGGGGAGGATCCCGACGACATTGTGAAGCGTGGAGGGGCAAATAAATTTATGGAGTTGGTTGAAAAATCAATCGGTTTGTCAGAATTTTTTTGGGAGACGGAAAAAAGTATTGGATCGCTAGATACACCCGAGAAACAAGCAGCTTTCTTTAAGAGGATAAGGAACCGAGTTGGAGAAATACGAAACCAAAATGTGCGAGAGGCTTACAAGGATTTAGTAGAATCGAAAATTGTTAACTTTAGAGTTTCGATGAGAATGGACAACAATGGAACTGGAGGTCTCTACCAAAGTAATTTGCGATCTAACGGATATAAACCTATAAGATCGTCTATAAGTAATAGAGCCGCGAGAGCGAATATCACCCAAACAATGGAAAGGCGTCAGAAGCAAGCTATTTTAGCAGCGTTTTTAATGCATCCAAGTTTGGTTGAGGATTTTGGAGAGGCTCTTGGTTATTTGGAATTAGGAGATCCATTTCTTGACAAACTCCGTCTAGACATCTTAGACATTCATGCTGATGAAGAGTCACTCAGCTCGCATTATCTAAAAAAACGATTATTTGAAAGAGGCTATACCAATAATTTTGAGGGTGTTTTAGAAGATAAGGCTCTCGCCCATATAGCATTTGCGGGGCCAGGGGTGGCTATTCAGAAAGCAAAAGATGGTGTTAGAGAACTATTATCCAGGATAGGGAAATATCAGTTAGAGGAACAAATAGCCTTGGCCACAAATGCTGTAATGGACGATTTAAACGAAGTAAACTGGAATCGTTTGTCATCCCTGCGAGCGGCTTTGGTTTCCGTTAATGGTGGGTCAAACTTGGAAGACCCTGTTTAGCATATTGTTTTAGTACTAATGGTTTTGGGTGGGTGATTATAATGGCAAAACAAGCGCTAGCAGCAAAAGTTCAAACTAGGAACGATCGGGAAGACCAAAATAGTGACGGCCCCCTTATAGATACTATAAATATTGCCGTTAAAAATCTTATCAAAAAGGGAAAAGATAGGGGTTTTCTTACCTTTGGCGAAGTTAACGCTGCCTTTTCGCAAACTCAACTAAACTCTGAACAGATTGAAGATATTCTCTCCTCACTTAGCGATATGGGAGTGACCGTTACTGAGAATGAAGAAAGCGAAGACAGCAACACCAGCCCGAAGGAAGATCAAGAAGGTGGCGCATTAGGTAATGTTGCGGAAGATGATGTTGGTAGAACCGACGACCCTGTTCGAATGTATTTGCGTGAAATGGGCGGGGTAGAACTTCTTTCCCGCGAGGGGGAGATAGCAATAGCGAAGCGCATTGAAGCTGGAAGAGAGTTGATGATTGGTGGAATAGCCGAAAGCCCACTCACAATAAAAGCTCTCGTAAAATGGCGAGATGCTATTAAAGAAGGACAAGTGCTGCTCAGGGATGTAGTTGATTTGGATGCAACCTATGGAGGAAACCCTGATATTCAATCTGTATCAGGGGCAGCAACATTACCTAGTTCAGATGAAGTGCTAAAAACGCAAAAATCGGAGAACGTTAATGACAACGACAGTATTGAACTAGATGAAGACGACGACGACGAGGACATCGAAGAAAATAATATGTCATTAGCGGCTATGGAAGCTGCCTTGATGCCTGAAGTAATGGAGACGTTCGATAAAATCGCTACTATTTATGGAAAATTAAAGAAGGTACAAGATAGACGATTATCCCGAATGCTGAAAGGCGAGCCCGCTACAGCACAAAGCGAACAACGGTATGCAAAATTAAAAGATGAATTAGTCGAACTAATGGACGGGGTTCGACTGAACGCGAGCCGTTTAGAAGCATTGGTGGAACAATTATATAAACTGAATAAGCATCTAGTTGGGTTGGATATGCGGCTGATGAAAGCTGCAGAAAGTAATAAAGTTAAAAGGGCTGATTTTATGGCACAGCACTTTGGCAAGGAATTAGAACCAAATTGGATAGAAATGATTTCCGGTTTGCCAGGCAATAACTGGAAAAAGTTTGCGGAGACCCGGGCAGACGAAATACTTACCACTCGCGAGAGCTTAGTCTCTATTGCAGAAGACTCAGGATTGCCAATACCAGAGTTCCGTAGGGTAGTTCAGACAGTTCAAAAGGGCGAGCGAGAAGCAGGCCGGGCAAAAAAAGAAATGGTAGAAGCAAACTTAAGGCTGGTCATATCAATAGCTAAAAAATATACCAATCGTGGGTTGCAATTCTTGGATTTAATTCAAGAAGGCAACATAGGCCTCATGAAGGCAGTTGATAAGTTCGAGTATAGAAGAGGATATAAATTTTCGACCTACGCTACATGGTGGATACGCCAAGCTATCACTCGATCAATTGCAGATCAGGCTCGCACTATACGTATTCCGGTGCATATGATCGAAACTATAAATAAATTAGTTAGAACGTCGAGACAGATGTTGCATGAAATTGGCAGGGAGCCTACCCCGGAAGAGTTAGCCGAAAAGCTGGTAATGCCATTGGATAAGGTCAGGAAAGTCCTAAAAATTGCCAAAGAGCCAATTAGCCTAGAAACCCCTATTGGTGATGAGGAGGATAGTCATTTAGGCGATTTTATAGAGGATAAGAAGGCTGTACAACCTCTGGATGCAGCCATTCAATCCAACCTGAGAGAAACAACCACCAGGGTTCTGGCAAGTTTGACGGCTAGAGAAGAGAGGGTTCTGCGAATGAGATTTGGAATAGGTATGAATACAGATCACACTCTAGAAGAGGTGGGACAGCAATTTTCGGTTACTAGAGAGAGAATACGACAAATCGAAGCTAAAGCACTCCGAAAGCTTAAACATCCCTCTAGATCAAGAAAGTTAAGAAGCTTTCTGGATTACTGAGCCGCGGAGGTATAGTTCCATTTCCATCGATGGTCAGGTATTTATTGAATAGAAACGTTATTACCTTGGTTAACTATCGGTGAATCGATTGTAAATTGGAATCAGAATCGCTTCGTCGTAAGTGAATGACGGCAAAAAAATTATCTGTTTGTTGAAAAATTTGTAATTAATGGCTTTCCTACCTCTTTGTTTATCTTATGGATACGGTATTTGAAGATAGAAGCGGAAGATTTAGATTTCAGCGGAAAAAGAGTTCTAATCACTGGAGTGGCAAGTGGTATTGGGGCGGAAATGGCGAAAACCTTTGGTGAGCATGGAGCTTCCTTGATACTCGCAGACATTGCGAAAATTCAAAAAGGTGATTGCGAGAAACTTTCGGGCCTAGAGAAAACAATTCAATTTGATCAGGCGGATCCAAAATCTATAGCAAAAATGGCAACGGAGGTAGGTAGGGTCGATATTTTACTTAACAACGCTGGGGTTGTGTGGATGGGACCATTTGAAGAGATGTCGGAATTAGATATCAATAGAGTAATTTCAATAAACCTTGTAGGCCATATCTCTGTTGCGCAAAAGATAGGAAAATCGATGTTGGAACAAGGCTCGGGGGTAATTATAAACACATCATCTCAACTAGCGTTTCATGGTGCCGCCGAAAGGGCGGTTTATGCCGCTACTAAAGCAGGTGTGTCCCAATTTACAAAATCAATTGCGGCAGAATGGGCTTCTAAAGGAGTTAGAGTCGCGGGTATTGCTCCTGGACGAACACTTACCGCATTGAATAAAAATGCCCTAGATACTCATTCTAAGCGGAATATTGCCTTGCAAGGGATTCCTATTGGCCGCTTTGCTGAAGCACACGAAATGGCAAAATTAGCTTTGCTGCTATCGTCTAATTTGTTGAATTACGTCGTTGGTGAAACAATAATCTCAGATGGTGGCTATGTACTTCTCTGATTGTGGGCGCTTTAGCGTTTTTTTTGCAGGAACCCAGTTTTTTTTGAGGTTTCACTTTTAAACACATAGATCCCCGAAAGAACAATGGTTATGATACCCAACCAAGCAATAGGTGCGGGAAAATCTCCGAACAGCCAGAAACCCAAAAAGGTAGCACCAACTATTTCAAAATACTGAAACGGGGCCAAGATATTTGCTTCAATGTATTTTGATGCAAAAGCTAAAATAAAGTGTCCAAGGGTAGCTATGACCCCTATTAGGATAAGCAATATCCACTCTTGTTCCTGGGGCATTTTTATTTCCAGCATGGGAATATCGAAATTCGAAAAAGTTGCAAGCATAACACTCATAAATATCAGCCCCGATAAGCCAGAATTGAATTGTAAAACTCCCGCACTTTCCACTTGAGAGAGTTTTCTTGTAAGAATCATGTAAAACGCAAAAGACAATGCAGCTAAAAAGGGTAAAAATGAAAGGAGCCCAAATAGTTCATAGTTTGGCTGAACAATCACTAAAGCACCAAAAAATCCAACAGTTGTAGCCGCTAGCCTTTTCCAACCTAGTCTTTCACCCAAAATTATTGCCGATAGCATCGTGACAAGCAAAGGTTCGATAAAAAAGATAGCTATTACCTCTGCCAAAGGCATGAATTTAACGGAGGCAAATATTAAAACGGTTGTACATGCGATCAACACACCTCGCATGAACTGCAATAAAATTTTTTGGGCTTTATGCTTTCTTAAAGCCCAAAAGAATATCGGGCCCATTAGGATAGTTTGTATTAGAAAACGGCACCACGCTATTTGCCCGGCTGAAATTCCATCACCCAAAAGTTTTGCAAGCGCGTCTATGGTAGGTAAAAAAAGAAATGCAAAAACAATTAGAAATAACGCTATTTTTTTTGGGTGAGGATTTAAATTGCGTTCCATGATTATGATTTCTAATGAACCTTATAATTTGAAATAAGCTTATAAAATGGTCTATATTACATATAAGTTAAAAGGACGAGCACGGAAAATTCTAGCCGTACATATATGAATATATGCTGCGGCAGGCGGATTAGATTCGCGCAAATATTGAAAATGGAAAAAATGACGGCTCTGGAAGTTTATTTATCTGGTGAAATACATACTGATTGGCGCGGGAAAATTCAATCTGGGGCAGCTGATTTAAACTTACCAGTTAAATTTCATTCGCCAGTTACTGACCATGATAGCAGTGATGATTGTGGTGTTGTCATTTTGGGAGACGAGAAATCGCCTTTTTGGAAAGATCATAAAGGCGCTAAACTTAATGCAATAAGAACAAGGACGCTCATAGAAAGATCTGATCTGGTCATCGTGCGTTTTGGAGATCAATACAAACAGTGGAACGCTGCATTCGATGCAGGCTATGCAGCTGCCCTTGGGAAGGCGTTAATTGTCCTTCACGATCCCAACTTGACGCATCCGCTTAAAGAAGTTGATGCTGCTGCATTGGCGGTTGCCGAAACTCCAGAACAAGTTGTCAAAATTCTGACATATGTCCTTTCTGGAAAACTATGATCGATTATTGATTCTAGTTTTAATTTAACAAAAAATCTGATGAGTTTACAAATGAGACAGCAACTATTTGTGCGCGATTCTTGGTAAGGTGCAGCAAAGAGCAGCCGCTATAGCAAAAGCAGAGCCGCCGATTGCGAAGATAAGCGTGTAGTTGCCAGTAAGGTTAAAAAGTGTAACTAGAAAAAAGCTACCTAGTATTTGAGAGAACCCCACGGCTAGGACCATATATCTCCATAATTTAATCATTGCGTGTTTTCTTGTAGCAAACTGAGCTCTGCCAGCTATTATCGCCGCCGATCCAGGCTGTGATCCAAAGAGCAGGGATGATAGTGTTAATGCCATAATACTAGTTAGAATAATTGGTGAAATAGCTGATAATGCAAGCGTTATAAAAACAAGAACCAATGAAATATTTAGTCCTATTCTATCTGCCAATTTTCCCCATAAAAAAGTTCCAATAAGTCCGCCCACCCCGACTAAGACCCATTGTATAGATCCAAATTCAATCGGGTTCCTGAGATCGCGAACTAGATAATCAACCCAATAGATAGAATGAGGAATTAGCCCAATAGAAAATAAAGCTTGGACGAGTACTAATTTCCGTCCACTGTTTGATAACTTCTGTTGGCTTAAGTTGTTAAGGGAGATGGAGACTTCAAGGTTTGGGGCGCCTCTCCAGCACCATAAACCAACGATAGTGGCAATAAGTCCAATAAAGGCACTTCCAGCCCAAGCCCATTCAAGACCAAACCGCAATAGGTACGGCAATATTGAGGACGAAATTAGAATACCCGCTCCTACTCCTGTAAAGCTGATAGATGTGGCCAGAGCAACCCTATTCTCAGGTGCAAATCTAGTAACGTAGGCGATACACAAAATCATTATTATAGCCACCAATACTCCTAAGCAAAAACGCCAAAAAGCCAGCCAGAAAAATCCAAGGGGTGCTATGCTAGCAAATAATGAGAAGAGTCCGACAATAAAACAGATTCTAATTAATTTTGGTTCACTGCTCCAATTTCTCAATGTTGGTAAAAGTAACGCACCAAAAATGTAACCACTTAAATTAATCGCTCCAATATAGCCAGTTTCTGCGGGTGTAAGCTGGTTGGACTGAATTAGCATTGGAATAATGGGGGTATAACTAAAGCGCCCCAGGCCCATCCCAAGCAAAAGACCTGCGTGGGCACCTATTGAATACCTTAACCACTGCTGCATTTAGAAATTCGCTACTCTTACCGAAGAATTATATTCATCAAAATGTATTTCACGTTCGGCTCTTTTTGATATTTTAGTTCATAACATAATAGCCAAATAACATTAATATTATTATGAAACTAAAAAGTATCGTTTTAACTTGACGGGGTGTTCTATTTTGATCCTTTTTTAATAGCTCTTTCTCACTTTTTACCGTTATACTCCCCTTGGCTAAATGTTCTATTGCTATTTCCAAGTTTCTGAGCAGGTTTGGTGATCGGTTAATTAATTCAGGCAATTCCATGCTCAAGCTCTTTAAAGGTATTTTTTTTAATTGGGTCTTTACCATCCAATCCCTTATCATTGGTTGCGCTAACTCCCATATATTAACTGTCGGATCGAGTTGCCTTCCTACACCTTCAGCAACAAGCATTGTTTTTTGGAGTAGCAAAAGTTGCGGTTGAATTTCCATTTCAAATTGTTTGGTTATGCGAAAAAGTTGGGACAATAAATTTGCTAACGAAATTTCAGCCAGAGGGCGATTTAAAATAGGTTCACCTATAGACCGACAAGCCTGAGCAAATATCTCAACCGATTGATCCTCTGAGATGTATCCTGCTTTAAAATGTAGTTTAGCAACCGAGTGATAGTCCTTTGTCAGGAAACCGATAAGCATTTTTGCTAGAAAAACTCTCGTAGACAAATCAAGGCGACCCATTATTCCAAAGTCAACTGGTGCAATCCTTCCATCCTCCAAAATAAAGACGTTTCCTGGATGCATATCACCATGGAAAAAACCATCCCTGAAAACCTGATTAAAAAAAATGCAGGCTGATTTTTCTACGAGTTGCCGTGGAGCCAAACCCATTCTAGCAAGCTCTTGTCCGTTGTCAGGTCGACAA
>CACOPQ010000040.1 GCA_902629125.1 uncultured Alphaproteobacteria bacterium | reverse complement strand
ATGACTGTCTTATAATTTAGACCGACGAACCACGTAACCCCTAATTCCACCGGAGAGGCAAAGGTTTCTCCATCGGGGGTAGTAATCCCGCAAGTAAAATCTTCTGTCTCTTTTACAAAGGTTGAGTGTGCGGTTCTATAAAGCGTGTAGGCCATGCTCTCTGCCGCTGCCCTACTATGATTTTTTAAAATCTCCAGGGTTATTTTGTCAATTTTCATAGATTGTCTTTCCTCTGGATAAAGAGGTTACCAAATTCATCAACAGTTGCATTATAACCCTGTAATATGCAGGTCGTGCAATCTTGTTGGAGAACCACCGCAGGCCCATCAATCTCGTGCCCTGGCCCAAGGTCACTTCTTAGAAAAACCCCTGCCTCAATCAATGACCGGTCCGCATAAACTTGGATATGTTCGCGCGCTTTTAGATTTTTCGTTGGTTTGTCAAGAGAAGGAAAGTTCGGTTTTGGCGGTTTCCCAGAGATTACCATCCTTAAATTTATTAATTGCACTTCGGCTTCTGTGTCAGAGTGCTCATAGATTTTTTCATGTAATTCATGAAATGCTTTTGCCATAAGGTCTATGGAACCTGACTCAATCCAGGATGCCTCCAATTGCGTATCTATCTCATAGGATTGCCCTCTATATCTCATATCAGCCGAGGGAACCATCATAACTTCACCCTCAAAACCCTGATCCTCTCTGATCCATGACATTGCCTCCCGTGCGAGAGTTCCAAAACCTTCCTTAATTTTATCAACGCTTGCAGTACTTAGATCGAGATAAACAGTCCGAATAAAATCGTTTTTTATATCTGCAATTAAACCACCAAATGCACTCAATACTCCTGGGACAGAAGGTACGATTATATTTTTCATATTAAATTCAGAGGCTACCCAGCCGGCTAACATAGGACCCGCTCCACCAAAAGCGATTAAAGACAGATCCCGGGGGTCTAAACCTTGCCTTGATAAAAGTTTACTTATTTCCAAATACATCCCAGAAACAGCTATCCTGATGATCGCTTCTGCAACCTCTTCTAACGTTAAGGATAAATTGCCAGCCAATTTTGATATCGCCTGCTGTGCTAGCCCAGGATCAATTTGAACCGCGCTGTAACCAAGCTCGGACTTACCAAGATACCCCAGAACAACTAAGGCATCCGTTATTGTTGGATTTACACCTCCCTTCCCATAACATGCTGGTCCAGGAGTAGATCCGGCACTCTCTGGACCAACTTTCAGAACACCTTGTTCATCTATCCACGCGATCGAACCTCCGCCTTCGCCAATGGAAGAGACCGACACGCTTGGAATATAAATTGGAAACTCGCCAATTAACTCACCTGTTCCAAATTGAGGTTCACCCGAATTAATGATAGCCACATCTGCGCTAGTCCCACCTATATCGAGGCTCATAGCCATAGGAACCTTAGTTTGAATCGCAATACTTGAAGCACCCATGACGCCAGATGCAGTACCCGAAAGTAACATCTGTGCACAGTCAGTCTTACCCCTCTCAGCCGTCATTACTCCGCCATTTGATTTTGTAATCATGGGCTCAACGTTAGCCCCTATCTCCTTAAGTACTGTCTGTAGGGAAGAGAGGTAATAAGCAACCTGCGGCTGGACATAGCCCGCAACAACAGCTGTTATTGTTCTCTCATATTCCCTTACTACCGGCCAAATATCAGTTGCTAGGATGACTTTTATCTCAGGTGCTTCTTTTCTTATTATTTCCGCTACATATCGCTCATGTTCAGGGTTTCGATACGCGTGCATAAGCGCTACAACTATTGCATCACCCCCTACATCTTTTGCGCGTTTAAGAGCAGTCCTTACACTTTCCAACTCAAGTGGGGTATCAATGCTGCCATCTGACAATATTCTCTCTTTAATCCCAAAAACTTTATCGCGTGTAACAAGGGGTTCTGGGCGCGCGCTATATAAATCATACGGGTCTGGCATCCTCAATCTAGCGACTTCAAGAACATCTTCGAAGTTTTCAGTTGTAAAAAGACAAAGATTTACCCCCTTCCTCTGTATGACCGTATTTACGCCAACAGTCGTGCCATGGGTAAAGTAAGATACAGACGAGGGTTCAATACCATAAGCTTCTGCTATTTTCGTTAAGCCGGTCATTATCTCCGCACCAGGCTTATCCGGCCGTGATAAAACTTTCAAAGTACTTAAAGCACCGGTACTTTCATCAAAGACACAGAAATCTGTGAAGGTACCTCCTATATCCACACCAACTCGGAAACCCATTATTTATTTTTCCCAATTCATAGTTTTTTTCATTTTTCTAAAGGCCAAATAGATTAGGTCAATCTTGTCAAAGTTGTTCTTTACAAAACTGTGCTATTTCCGCGTGCGTAGCGAACCATACATCCGGAAACGATTTGATATAGTCAATCAACTCTTCCAAAATAACAATACGGGAGCGATGCCCGCTTATGTGAGGATGAAGCGTTAACAGAAATAATCCGCCCTCTTTAAATGCGCCATCAAACTCCGATTTAAATATCTCTAGCACTGAACTAGGACTTGTGTATGGACGTAGGCCTGCCGCTCTGTCCATCATCAAATAAGGCGCGTCGTCTCGTATCCATTCAACTGGCAATTCGATTACACCCGTTGGTTCACCGTCCTCTAATAATTCATATGGCTCATCATCTGCCATTAAAGAAGAATCATAAAGTAAACCCATCTCCTTGCATATGGAGATTGTACTTTGAGAGAAATCCCAACTCGGTGTCCTCATACCCACAGGCCTAATCCCTGTTATTTCCTCTAGAACATCCGCGGCCCGCAACATCAGTTCTCGTTCGTCGGCTTCCCGTAGCGTACTGTTAAACTCGTGTATCCAACCGTGGATACCTATTTCATGTCCCTCATCTACCAAATTGCGCTGTTCATCTGGGTGTAGTTTAGCCACAACTGCCGGTACAAAAAATGATGCCGATACATTATTTTCGCGTAATATACGCCTTATTCTCGGCATTGCAGCACGTGAACCATATTCGCCCTGTGATAACTTACCTGGAGAACCATCCCCCCATCGAAGAGTTGTTGTTTCGTGATCTGAGTCAAACGACAACGCCACGGCAACTCGGGCATCATTTTTCCACCTTTTTGGTTTCAGTGATTTTCCAGCACGGACTTTATTAACAAGGTTTTGCCAGATGGAATCTCCCCATTCCCATGGTTCGATATCATTATTTTTCTTGGCGGTTGATTTCGAAGACATATATTTTTAATTCTCCTAACGGCGTTACAAGTGTTCTTCTATTGCGGCATCCAAATATTCCGATAACTTTATTTAGATCATTAGACCAATTTCCATCATTATATTTTAATCACTTCGTTAATGGATTTTGCAACGCTTAAGAGTTAATATTTTCGCATATCGAGAACTCAATAAATGATCAATGAATGTTAATAATGATTGCGGATCGCTAATTCTAGCTACCTACAAATAAAGTAATTGGAGGGATGACATGCCAAAACTCAGACATATAGCTCTAGCAACCGATGACCCGGATAAAACCGCAGCCTTTTATATGGAAGCTTTTGATTTCAGAGAAGTTGGACGGGTTGGTAATCCAGACGACCCAGATAATGGCTTAGCCTGGGGTATTTACTTGAGTGACGGAACTCTTAATCTTGCAGTATTGAAATTCAAAAATGTTGATCAATTAGGAAAAGGGCTTGATTATACGGGTATTCATCATTTTGGCGTTCTAGTTGAAGATTTGGATGAGACGCTCCAGAAGCTCGATAAAATGGGAGCTCCATGCATTCTGAAACAAGATCCAAACTCAACAGAACAATTTTATGAAACTAAATTCAGCGGGCCAGATGGCGTTGTTTTTGACGTGTCTGAACATGCTTGGATAGGTGCAGCTACAGCCGAAGAGAAAGAAATTGATTTGGATGACTTACTTGCAGCAGAGTAGCGGAATATCTTTATTCAAATGGGATAATTGTGAGACTGATAATGACAGAAACAAAGACGAAACTGACTGTACCTGACCTCATCAAGAAAAAACAAAATGGCGAACGCGTAGTAATGGTCGCTGCTGCCGATTTTTTGATGGCGCAATGGGCAGAGCGCTCCGAGATAGATTTTATTGGAATTGGTGACTCTTTGGGGATGACCTTATACGGCCACTCGACAACGCTGCCAATGACTATAGACACGATGATAGAACATACAAAGGCTGTGCGAAGAGGAGCACCCAATACCCTGACAATAACTGCCATGCCATTTGGTTCCTATGCCACACCCGAAATAGCGGTACAGAACGCCCTGAGAATGATGAAAGAGGGAGGCGCTGAAATAGTAAAAATGCAAGGTGGGAGAGAAAAGTTCGAAATAATCAAGGCGATTGCAGACGCGGGCGTCCCAGTCATGAGCCATGTTGGAATGTGCCCCCACTTTGTAAATTCTTATGGTGGCTTTAAACTTCAAGGGCGTACGGCGGACGAAGCCCTAAAAATCGTTGATAATGCTCGAGCTATTGAAGAGGCTGGAGCAATTGGCATGGAAGTTGAGGCAGTGCCACCTGAAGTCGGAGAAGCTGTTGAACAAGCAGTAAACGTATTTACATTCTCGATAGGAGCCGGTGGAGCAAGCTGCGGTCAACTTCTAAACGGCGCAGATTTAATTGGTTCTTTCGATAGTTTTAAACCCAAATTTGCAAAGAGGTATGGTAATGTGGGCGAAGTAGCTATGCGAGCAATGTCTGATTATGCGGAAGAGGTGAGGTCCGGCAACTTTCCAGATGCGGATCACGTCTATAAAATGAATCCTGAAGAGGCTGAAATGTTCAAAAATGCTCTAAAAAAAGCGTAATTTTTAAATTTAAGGCAAGTAAATTATGAAAATAAAAACAGGTCCCGCCAACTGGGAAACTAACGATCTTAAAACAGACACCAGCTGGGTATATGAAATTAATGATCGACAAAAACAGCAACTGAGCGACACAATTAAGAAAAATTATGAACCTGGCCGCCCACTTTTTGATTATTCCGCGGCTGAATTTGATTTAAGTGGAGTTTGGGCCACGCTTGAAAAAGCATTTCGAGAAGCCCATCATGGAAGAGGCTTGTCTTTGGTACGGGGCCTGCCACGCGAAACGCTAAGTGAGGATGAGTTCTTACTAATGAATTGGGTCATTGGATTGAACGCCGGTGTCGCCAGACCACAAGGCCTTGCCAGTCAATATGTTGCTGCCGTAAGAGATGTAGGAACTAACTATCGTGCATCTAACGGCAGAGGATATTCATCAAATGCAAAGCTTGATTTTCATGTAGATGGTGCCGACCTCACAACGCTGATTTGCTTTAACAAGGCGAAATCGGGAGGTCAGAGTATGATATCCAGCGGTGTAACGGCCAATAACTTTTTCCTAAAAGAGAACCCTGACCTAGCCGATACAGCGGAGGAGAATTTTTACTTTAGCCGACAGAATGAACAAGCGGACGATGAAGCACCTTTTTATGGGCAGCCCCTATTCGAACACGAAGGCGACCACCTTTTCTGTAAATGGAACCGCAATAGAGTGCAGTCCGCCCAAAAGCTGGAAGACGTTCCAAAGCTCACTGAAGCACAGAAAAAGACAATGGAGGTATTGGACGAAATAATTATGCGCCCAGAACTAATGTATACGATGTATCTTGAGCCCGGTGATATGCAAATTTTGAATAATTACACCATGTTTCATTCGCGAACACATTATGAGGACTTTGATGCTCCCGAAGAAAAACGCTGTCTCTTCAGGCTTTGGCTAGCACCGCCAGATTCCATTAAAATGCCAGAAAGCTGGAAAGCTTTTTATCGTTCCATTGAACCATCAACCGTAAGGGGGGGCATAAGAGGACAAGCTTATGAGCAATCACACGCGGATTTTGAAAAACGACAGGCTGACTTTCTGGGTATGAAAATTGATAATCGCCCCCATGTAGAGCCATGAGACGGTAACCGTAATGCGTCTGAAAGGAAAAGTGGCACTAGTCACCGGAGGGAATAAAGGTATAGGTGCCGCCGTCGTAAGACGTTTTGCCAGCGAAGGAGCAAAAGTATGGTCGGGCGACATTTTAACGGATAAGACAAAAGAATTGGCAGATAATCTTGCTAATGACAAAGGAAATATAATTCATGAAACCTTGGATGTGACAAGTCAAACTTCGTGGCAACTTCTAATAAATAAGATAGTCCATGAGACCCGTAAGATTGACATTCTCATCAATAATGCGGGGATTTACGAACGTAGATCAATCGAAGAAACAACCGAAGAACAATTCGATAAGATGCTGGCGGTTAATACAAAAGGTCCCTTTATTGGAATAAAGCTTGCACTCGATGCACTCAAAGCAAGCGGGAATGCGTCCATAGTAAATCTCTCTTCAACGGCCGGACTCCGTGGCTCATTTGCAGTGCATTATGGCGCATCCAAAGGTGCTTTGCGTCTTATGACTAAATCTATAGCAAGCAAATATGCAAAAGACGGAATACGCTGTAACTCCGTCCATCCCGGACCAATAGATACCGAGATGGGACACACTGCGGTTCCACCTGACCAATTAAAAGAGCGGCTTTATGAACGGATACCTATGGGCCGCTTCGGCACCGCAGAAGAAGTTGCAAACGTAATTTTATTTCTAGCGTCAGACGAATCTTCATTCGTTACTGGCTCCGAAGTCGTGGTAGACGGTGGAGCAACTTCTAAATAGGGCAAGAGCGGAAAAATTAAAGTGTCCCAGGTTAGATAGCTATACACAGAAGATTTTTGTTAACTAAAAGTTAAGTTTGCGACAAATAGAGTCTTGCTTTATCAAAAGTGCTCTTAACTCTATCGACCCTTGAAGACAGGAGTTCTTTTCTCTGAAAATGCCTTCATAGCTTCACGACTGTCTTCGGTTTTGGAGAGTTCCCCGGTCTTATTTTGTTCGTAGCGGTATCCATCTCGCAAAGCCATTTCTTCTATGGCATTCAATGTTTCCTTTGCTAACGATATCGCCACTGGACTTTTCGACGCAAGTTCTTCGGCAATTGCCAAAGCTGCCCCCATCAAATCATCATCAGGCACGCACTCCTCGACAACACCAAGTCGATAGAGTTCCGCTCCTGACAACCGTTGTCCAGTTAGCATGAGCCGCCTTGTCTTTGAATGACCAAACAATCTCATTGCATGACGCCCGCCACCCAACAAACCAACATTTATTTCTGGTAATCCGATGCTAGCACTTTCCGACGCGATAAGTATGTCAGCAGAAGCCGCCACAGCCAAACCAGCTCCCAAAGCTGCTCCATTGATGGCTGCAATCACCGGTTTCCTGCACTCCATGATAGAATAAAAACACTCTCGCACTCGTCGGCTATGAACCCAATGACCTCCTAAATCAGATTTTTGTGACACACGTCCTTTTATATCGGCACCAGCTGAGAAACATTTTCCTGCACCAGTAAGGACGATGGATCTCACATCATCTCTATCGCTTAGAACGTCAAAGGCTAATGTCAAATCATCATGAAATTGACGGTTTTGTGCGTTGACCGGAGGATTGTTCATAGTAACGACAGCAATATAGTTTGATATCACAACATTTATTGTTGAAAGGTTTGTTATGTCAGTCATTTTTAATATCTTTTAACTTTATTTTTTTGCTTCAAGTTAACGCTGCAACGGAGAGCCGTCCAACGACGTTATGCTTTTCAATAGCTTTTGCAACAAAACCCGATGCTTTCATTTCCTCAACAAACTCCTTGAGATATGAAGCAGCCTTTTCCTTTCCACGTGTGCACCCCATGGCTTGCTGCACTGCTGTAAACTGGCCATCGAGAATTTTGGCTCCTGGAACACGCTCGACATCAGTAATCAAACGAGGCCTCAAACCTGCAAGTGCCTCTAATCGTTTTTCCATAAATATATCAAAGGAGGCATCTATCCCTTCCACCCGAATAAGTTCAGCGTTTTTTATATTTCGTTCTAACCAAAGGTCGTATGCACTTCTTGCTGATACAGCTATTCTAATTCCGGCCTTATCAACATCCTCCAGTTTCGTTAGTTTTGAGTCCGGCGGCACCATATACGTTGCCTGGATTTCGCAATATGCAGCAGTAAAATCGATTTTTTCTGCCCTTTGCGGCTCGGCTCCTATATTACCGATATCCCAAATTCCTTTTCCAGCATCGTCTGCAACCTCACCTGGTGTCTTATATTTGAGAAGTTCCAGGTCTACACCTAAGCGTTTTGCTAATTCACCTGCCATATCAGGGGAAACACCCACTGGATCTCCATTATCAGTCTTACCTGTGACCAAAAGAAAATTGGACATATTAATGGCCGCTCGCAGTACACCGGTTGGCGCGAGCTCTTCTACTATTTCAGCTAACATATCTCTTCCCAAGTTGAATGTTTTAATGCCTGCCAGTTTGAACCAAGAACTCTTTAGTTGCACACATTTTCTTTCTAAGTATCAAAAACAGCTTAAATAGGATCTTCGGCTTCAGTTTAAAAATCTTTCGGGGCTACCGGCTGAACAGCGTACCATAGAGATTTGTTCAAAAGCATAAGCCAAGTCAATAATGAGGCAATCTTCCCAAGCCCTTCCAATAAAAGATAAACCCGTTGGTAAACCGGACACATACCCCATGGGAACTGTGACACTGGGGTATCCAGAAACGGCCGCCAAACAGGAACTCCCTCCAAGCCTGTTATCCCCATTTAAAAAATCGATTGCCCAGGGCGTTGAAGTCGTGGGAGCAACAAGCGCGCAGCATGAATGATCTAATAAAGCCTTCTCGATACCTTCTTCTCTGGTGAGGCGCCTGCACTCTTTAAGTGCCGCAATATAATCTAGATCATCTAGACCATTAGTTGCTTCAGCCGCGATCAACTGTTCCTGCTTGAAATACGGCATTACTTTTTGGAAATTTTGGTCATTAAAGTTAATAAGGTCTGCTAACGAATGAATACCATTTGGGTTCGTTGAGCCTGCCAAGTAAGCATTTAAACTTACTTTAAACTCAGTTCGCATCACTTTGATTTCATGCTGTCTAATAGTCTGTTGGTCGGGTAAAGAGATATCATCCACAATTTCCGCACCATCTTCTTTCATCAGACATAGCGCCTCATCGAATATTTTATCTACGACATCTTGAAAACCAGAATAATTTCTTACCACGCCAATCCTTTTCCCCTTGAGTGCGTTGCGGTTGAAACCTCGTTTGAATCTCTGTGAAAAATCCTGTTTCAAATCCTTCGAAGAATTATCCGCGGGGTCATGTCCTATAAGAACGGATAAGATCGTCGAGGCGTCTGTTACAGTTTTAGCTATAGGACCAGCAGTATCCTGGCTGAATGATATAGGAACAACTCCAGTCCGGCTGACCATTCCGACTGTCGGTTTTATACCCACAAGTGAATTCATCGCAGCAGGGACAACAATAGATCCGTCGGTTTCCGTACCTATTGCGCCCGCGCAAAAACTTCTAGCCACAGCAACAGCAGACCCAGAACTAGAACCGCCAGGAGTCCGATCTATTGCATACGCATTCCGGACTTGACCTCCGCGACTTGACCAGCCCGTGCATGATTTCGTGGATCTAAAGTTTGCCCACTCACTCAAGTTGGTTTTTGCTAAAATAATTGCACCATCATCTCTCAATCTTGAAACTAAATGTGCATCACTTTGAGCTCGAGCTCCATCTAGCGCTAGGGAACCGGCTGTGGTCATCATTTTATCTGCTGTGTCTATATTATCCTTTATAACTATTGGGATGCCGTGTAATACGCCCCTTACGCGCCCGGCGACCCTTTCATCGTCCATTTTTTGTGCAATAACTGCCGCGTCCGGGTTGATAAAAGCTATGGAATTGAAATCTCTATCTTCTCGAGAAATTTTGTCTGTGAAATAGGTTACGAGATCGAAAGAAGTGAAGATACGCTTATCTAATCCATCTGCCATCCCACCTATCGATAGACATTCAAAGTCATTCGATTGCTTGTCTACCATGGTGTCTACTCAGGCGTAAAAACATTGATACCATCCGAACTGGATACCATTCCTGCAACACCTAAATAGTCGTTATTTGTCATATCTGCCAAGAGGCTTGGGTCAGCCGGCGTATTGGCAATAAACCTGGAGTTATCGGACAATCGACCAAATAATATTCCGAATGATGGACCTTTCCGATCATGCATAACCGTGTACGTCTCGATGACGGCCTTCCCATTTGCAACTTCTGTTACAGCTGGACCGCGTTCAGCATCTATTTCTGCCTGATAGATTTTAGGGTCTTTTGGCTTGAATGGTTTATTAGGGCGTTCCGTAGAGTAGATACCAGCAGATTGTTTAGTCACGTAATTCCCATTGGCCGTAACCAAGCCTTTACTCCCCGGATTACCTCTAACTGTATTCATCATTTCGGCAATCGAGTGCGTGACGTAGTTATTTCCGGGTCCTCCGAAATATGGCAACCCTCCGGTTACGGTCAATCCTCTTTTGTCATCTGGGTCAATTCCCATTTCGTCGCATGCTATTTGTACAGCCGATGGGAAGCAGCTGTATAAATCTAGCGCACCTATGTCATCGAGCGAACATTCAGCCATCTCAAACGCTTCTCTCGCTACCTTTGACATGGCCGGCGAGGAATGAAAATTAATCCGATCGCTTAAATACCAATGATCATAAGCATCTGCACAGCCATGTAAATAAACCCATTTTTCTTCAGGAACGCCCAGCTCTCTAGCTTTCTTTGTAGACGTTAATATTATAGCCGCTGCCTGATCAATAAAGGCGTTTGAATTCATCAATTTCGTGTAAGGGAAACCAATGTAAGGATTATCTGGGTTTACAGAAGCTATCTGCTCAGCTGTAAAACCCTGACGACGGTCGGCAAGTGGATTATCCTCCGCTACTTTTGCAAATCTCGAAAAAAGTTTTCCCATCGCAAGGCCGTGTTGTTCAATGGTCCTGCCTCTGTTGCCTCGAATAGCATTTTCTATCATTGGATATGCGAATATTGCACCTGCCATTTTATGGCGATCCTCCATATCGGACCAACCTCGAGTTTCTACACCCCAAATATCAAAATTGCCTCCGGGATCCTCACTCCAATCCAATTGGAAACCTGCGCGCTGTGCTCCCTTCTGGGTCGCTAACGCTTCCCCACCAGCAATTACAGCTGCTTCTAATTCACCCTTCGTAATCATTTCGAACATTCTATTCACACACCATTGCGGCATATTTCCACCTGGATGTGTATAAACCAGGCTCCGAGCGTTCTCAGCTCCAATACGGTTAGCTAGAGATTTTGGCGGATTTGAGTAGGTGCCGAATGGGCACGTAAACCGCCAGCTAGTATCAGAGAAAGAACGTAATAGCACTATGGTATCTAATGACTGTAATAATGATGAACCGGCCCCGCTGTCGTCCGCCGCTTTTTGAACTGCGGCGGCTGTTAGATCGATTGGAGACAGACCACGGGCCGGATCTGGTTCCCGTTGTGTTATTTGTCCGCTACCGATTAATATTGGAACTCTACTCTCGTCCATCGCCTCGTATCCCTTAAAGTGTAAACTAATCAATTCCATCGAGTATCTCTTATTGAGATAAGTCTATCCAATTCTTTTTTGCGTCTTTTTGTATCGGCGTCCACGCAAAACATAATCCCATGTGTCTCGTTGCATAATTCGCAATTGTTCGGCCGATACTTCGCGAATTACTCTAGCGGGAGAACCAAGAATGAGAGAATTATCAGGAAAAACCTTTCGTTCCGTGACAAGTGCTCCCGCCCCAACCAGACAATTTTTCCCAATAACAGCGCCATTTAAAACAACTGCCTGGATGCCTATCAACGCACCATCTTCAATTGTACAACCATGCAACATTGCTTGATGCCCTATGGTTACTTTCGTGCCTACCTTAAGAGGAAAGTCTGGATCCGCATGCAAAACAGCCCCTTCTTGAATATTTGTACCTGCTCCAATGAAAACTGATTCGTTGTCGGCGCGGACGACTGCACTTGACCATACGCTCACGTCTTCGCATAGCGTTGCATTTCCAATAACTGTTGCGGTGTCGGCAACGTAAACACTATCTGCTAAACTTGGGATTAGGTCATCAATTTCATAAATTGGCATTACAATTTTTTCCTCTCGTCAACCAGGACATTTTATTACCAGACTTCACCGAAGGGTCTAAGCTCAACGGTAAAAGACCAGGCGGACTTGTCCTGATGTGCCACCCTATACATTTCTTCAGCTATCGCGGATGGTTTGGCAAAAAACTCATCTGGTTTATCTGGAGCGAGCATTGGTCGCGTCCGAGGTGTGTCAATGGAGGCGTCAATTATGAAATAAGCAGTATGTATGCCTTTTGGTCCAAATTCACGCGCGATAGATTCCGCAAGAATGCGCTGCGCGGCCTTTGTAGAAGCAAAAAAACCCCAATTTGTTTTACCGCGGGTTGCCGATGTATTACCTGTGATTAGAATAGCCCCCCTACCTGCATCGATCATCGCCGGCAGCGTCTCTCGGGCTAGGTGTAACAAAGCTGTGGTATTCACTCTAAAATTTCTTTCAAGATCGTCTGGATCTAATTCCAGAATGCCGCCTCTGACACTTCTTAATGCATTGTGAATGACGACCTCAGGGTGGCCAAGCCTTTCCTTGATCTGTTCGATAGTCTTAACCAGCAGATCCAGGTCTCCAACATCGCAGGGAAAAGCGACTGTATTTTCTATGTTTTCTTCAAGTGTTTTGAGGTTTTCGGCATTTCGAGCAAGCATGGCAACTTGATAACCACCTTCAGCAAAACGCTTAACAATTTCGCCTCCCGTTCCTTTGGCAGGCCCGACACCGGTAACAAGACAAACTGGTTTTGACAATCGATAACTCCCTATATGAATAAATCTTTGATCAGCCGGCAACACTAATATCGAAGATTAATTATTATCATTTTCAAGTTTCACTGGATCGCCTAGAATATGCATCAACCGGTTAGCCCATCCAAATAAAGCTGTGGATAAAATGAGATCTAAAACCTCATCTTGTTTTAGCCCAGCCTGTTCCAGATCAATCAAATCTTCGTTTCCAACATCTGGCGGGCAACTGGATAACTTGAGTGAAAAATGAAAAATTGCCGAATCGCGATCTGCTAGCTTGGCATTTTCTCCATCCGCAAGAATGCTATCGGTCACAGATGTATCTTTTTCAAGTTGTGCGTGCCGGCTCATGTGAACAGCACTGCAATAAATGCAGCTATTAAGCACCGAGGCAGCTATCGCTCCTAGTTCTCGCTCCGATCGTTTCAATCCACCTTTATCATACATGATAGCATTAAACAGCGGCGATCTAACCTTTAGTGACTCAACATCGTGAGCAAG
>CACOPQ010000039.1 GCA_902629125.1 uncultured Alphaproteobacteria bacterium | reverse complement strand
ATTTTGCTAGCAATCTTACTATACTTGTTATTATTGTGGAGAAAACTAGAACGTGCGAAAAATTGGTGTTTTATAACAAAGCAGTTTTAGATTGTGGCCAAGGCAAAATTTTCTCGAAGTAGAATAACCCCAGAATAAGGATGGAACTTTTGCAAGAAAATGCGATCGCTATTATTGGAGTGGGTTATGTTGGATTACCTCTAGCTTTGAGTTTAGCAAAATTTCATCCAAAGGTTTTTGGATACGACATAGACAAAGCAAGAGTGTCCGAGCTCAATTCGGGATTTGATAGAAATAACAATATTCGTAATGTGATGCCAAATAACTTAAAGTTCACTATGGAACTTACGAAGATTAAGGAGGCCACAACCTATATAATCACGGTTCCAACGCCGATTGACGAAAAAAGATTACCGGACCTTGGTCCCTTGAGGCAGGCGTGCCGGGATATTGCGCAGATAATATCTGAAGGTGACCTTGTTATCGTGGAATCTACAGTTTACCCAGGTGTCACAGAAGATATTTGTGGACCCCTTATTCAGAAGAAATCAGGACTAAAGCAGGGTAAAGAATTTTTTTTGGGGTATTCACCGGAGCGAATAAATCCGGGTGACGATAAAAATACTTTGGAGACTGTTATAAAGGTAATTGCCGCTCAGGATGATAAAACCTTAAACCGAGTTAAACAAATTTATAAGCCAGTCGTTAAAGCGGGTCTTTTTGTGGCATCTTCAATTCAAACAGCAGAAGCCGCAAAGATTGTTGAAAATATACAGCGGGATCTTAATGTTGCGTTGATGAACGAGTTAGCAATTATATTTGACAAGATGAAGATAAGAACGGCAGACGTATTGGAGGCTGCTGGTACAAAGTGGAATTTTCAAAAATTCACCCCTGGTTTAGTCGGGGGACATTGTATAGGTGTTGATCCTTATTATCTAATATCAAAGGCAGAGTCGCTCGGTTATTATCCAGAACTAATTCGCGCAGCAAGGCGCTTGAACAATAGCCTAGCCGACTATTTAAGCCAAAAGACGCTCGATTTATTGGCAGGCTCCGGAGTATCCATTGTTAACAGTCGAATTGGCGTTCTAGGTTTGACCTTTAAAGAAAATGTTTCAGACTTAAGAAACAGCCAAGCCCCTATGATTGTAAATGAGTTGAAAAAGTATGGCGCCAAAGTTTCAGCTCATGACCCATATATATCTGATCAGAGGATACTTGAAACACATGGAATAGAGTTAACCGACTGGCAAGATCAAAAAGATCTTGATGCGGTGCTATTATTAGTGCCGCATGATTTTTATCTAAAAGAAAAGCGATTGGCATTATTCAAAACACTAAAAGCAGAGGGAATTTTCATCGATGTTAAATCGGCGTTTGATCGCACTCTCCTCAGGGGCAATCAGCAATATTGGAGTTTATGATAAGCTAGCTTCAAGGTAGGAAGAAAATCCCAAAAATTTTGGATGCTGGATCATAGTCTTGGTTAACTTTACGTGAGCGACGGGCTTATTCTACTAATTCGGAAAACAGCATGAAAAATAAAAAGGTTCCAAATGGAGCGGTCTAAAAACCCCTCATGGAGGGTAGTTGGTGTCCGATTGTCAATCAGTCTGGCGTTGATAGCGTTCTTAATTTTTATAGTAGATATTTCGTCGATGAAACAAGCACTGCTATCGATAAATATGGGCTCGGTATTTTTCATAATTTTAGTATGCTTTATTCAGATGATACTAGCCGGGCTCCGATGGTTCTTAATTGGAAGAATGACCGGACCATTTTTGAGCGCAACCCATATCTTTCAAATTAATTTTGGCGCAATGTTTAGTAACCAAATCCTGCCAACTTCAATTGGTGGAGACTTGATAAGAATAGAGCTCTCGCGACAACGCGGATTATCGTTAGGCCGTGCAACACGCACGGTTGTCTTAGATCGCACAACGGGTTTAGCCTCCCTGATGTTACTATTGTTGTCGACCGGTTTTATTATGAGAGAGCTATTGCCTCCAACATGGCCTGTTGCAACATTTCAATTACTAGCGGCTGTTTTTGTAGCGGGGTCTTTGATTATCATTTACTACGGAGCAGATATTGAAAAGCGTTTTAGCAGGTTTATCCGTTACAATTGGCTAAGGCAGCTTTTTGTAGAAGCTAATTTATTGGGGCGAGAAGGCTTTATAATAGCTTACGCTATTTTAATTAGCCTTATCATTCATGGTCTTGGCGCGTTGTGCCTTTGGTATCTTACTTTAGCAATCGGTGTCCAAGCTGATTATTTTACGATGTTGGGGATACTTCCAATAATAAGCCTTGTTCAATTGGTTCCAGTTTCTATAGCAGGGTGGGGGGTAAGAGAGGGTACGGTCGTTACGCTTTTTACTATTTTAGGTATCGAGCCTTCATTGGGATTGTTAGTGTCTTTAATCTGGGGAGGCGCGATAGCCATATCGGCGTTGTTATCAGGAGCAATTTGGTTCTTTGGGAAATAGCTGATACCATTTTAACTAACTAATATTTTAAAGAGTTACTAGACGCACTTTTTCGACGACATTGTAGAAAGCGGTATGCCGGATTAACTCCGTATTTTCTAATTTCTTGCCCTTGAAATTTGATCTGCTTTTCTCAGCAGCATTCTCTCCAAAATTAGGATAATCAAGATACAGAATAAGCCAGAAAGAACTGTGTCGCTTAAGAAGTGTGCCCCAGTTCCTAATCTGTAGATGCTAACCAAAACGCCAAACGATAAAGCGACCGCGACCAGGTGGAATCTTAATTTGCCTTTGAATATTAATGCGAACGCGATTGTTGAAAATGCAACAGCAACGTCTCCCGATACAAAGGAGCAATTTGTTTCACATTGATCTGCCGGAAAATAGGCAGGTGAAAATATTTTAGTCCCACCATACTCAATAATGTTTTTTGGTCGGGCTCGCCCAATAAATTCCTTCAATAAACCGTTGACGAGTAGAACAGGCCCCAAAAGAAATGATGCAAATAAAAAGGCCACAATATTAAAATGTCGCTTTACAGCAGATTGTCCAAAAAAAAGTTTGGAAATACAAGCAACTACGAATGCGATAGTGAGGTACTTGATTGAAGGTCTAATCCAGGAGTCAACAAATAGATGTAGGGGTGTATCACGCAAGAGGAAGTTTTGTTCCGGTTTATAAAAAAGTGCTGATACTGTTATATCAATTTGTGGAAAGGCCACAAAAATTAAAGACACAGCCGTTAGAGTCGCAGCCAAGAAAGTTATTTTGGACCAATCAAATCTTCGTTTCGCCATCCAATTTACCCAGGTAAATATTTAGCTAATTTAAATACGTGAAGAGTTCTGACACTACCTTTTCCGGTCTGCACCTCTATTTTCTCAAGACGTTCAACCGACAAAAAACGATCTAGGATTGGGTATGGGTTATCCCACTTGGCAACGAGTAAAATTTTGTCCTGTGGCTTCCCGTAATATTTTGCAGCAAGCTCATAATGGTGATTTGGGATGCCATCGTAATCCCATATTAATGGTCTGTATTTCTCTGCTCTTAGCCCATAAATAAGTGAAGCCATGGTCTTCCGATCGTCTGTCAATAATTTGTGGCCGGGATTTTTGTTCATAAACTTCGCTACTTGTTCCGAGGTTTGATCCCATGCCCTTAATTTTCTGAGAGGGTCGCTTCTTAGTGGTGGTTCTATGCCCGGTAGATCTAAAAAGTATATAGCCAAAATAAATAAAACTAGAAAATGCAGGGCGGTGGAGATGTAAATTATTAAGTTTTTCCTATTAGAAATTAGCCAGCCAGATACTAGGATCGTCGCTCCAACATAAGCAACGGCTGCCCAATTAGCATTTGCTCGAGAGAGAAAGGCTTGGAGGGTCACAATTAACAATATAGGCAAAATATAACAGAGGAGCCATTTTTCAGTATTTGTAGACTTGCCTCTTAAAAGTTTAATGATGCTTGCTACAAGAACTACGAAGAGCACTGGGCCAAAGACCCCAGCTTGTTCCGCCAAAAAATAAATAGCATTGCTGAAGTTAAATAGATTACCTTTAAGATTTATATTGTCGCCAAGGTGAGTGACAGTTGCCCAACCACTATAAAAATTCCAATAAATATTAGGTGCAATAATGGCTAGAGCGATCAGTATTGAAATTAGTCCATGGTAACTTTTTAGAAACCAGCGGTGTTGTTGTATTAAGCCACAGGCTAGGAATGAGGATATTATGAAATAGCCCATCGCATATTTGCTCAACAGTCCGGCTCCCAGAGCAACACCCAGTAAAACAACCCATAAAAAATGATGTGTTCTTAGAATTTGGAGCAGCGCATACAGCGCAACCGACCAAAAAAACAGTAATGGAACATCGGTCGATATGAGAAAACTTGATAAAGAGACGGCGGGCAGGGTTAAAAAAATAATTCCTGTCCAAATAAGAGCCTTTCTTCCGAATAGCTCAGTTGCCAGAAGAGCACAAACCAAACTTGTTCCAGCATGAAAAAGGGGAGAAGAGAGCCTTACTGCCCACTCTGAGTTGCCAAAAATAAGAGTGGTGAGGTGAATCGCCCAAGCAATAAGAGGAGGTTTTGTAAAGTAACCCCAATCCAGCTCTTGGCTCCAGCTCCAATATTGAGCCTCGTCTCCATGCAGGTTTAGTTCCGAGATTAAAAGTACGATAATCCTAGTTGTGGTGACGATCGCTATAATGATAAGGAGTATGAAAAGATTATTATGACTTCTTTCGTGAAAACTTTCGTTTAGTGGCTTTGCCATAGCTTAAGATACCTAGTGTGATCTCTTTAACCCTGTATTCTTGATAGAGTTTTATATGAAACCGTTTACCAAAGTTGCCTGAATTGGCAGTTTCTTAGAAAAATTAACTTTTAGAATCTCTATCCACCACATTTATTATTGTCGGCCAATATTCTTCGCCATATCCCATCTGAATGGCAGTTTCTAGCATCTCACCGGCTAACTTCGCGCCTTTGGCATTGATGCCACCATCTTCAGCAAGAAGCAATGCATATGAAAGGTCCTTTAGAGCATATCTTGCTGGAAATTGCTTTAGTGGAAATGTGCCAGGAACCATCGATTTGATGCCATGGTTCATCCCAACGAAAGATCCACCTGAACTTTTGTTTATAATATTGAGTAGTTCCCCGCCATCCATGCCGGCTTGTTGACCAATAGTGATAGCTTCGGCCAGCGCGACACCGTTTTGAAAAACGACCATATTATTTAAAATTTTGGCTATTTGGCCACAGCCTGTGGAGCCGCAATGTGTTATATCAGGCCCCATGCAGAGGAGAATTTTTTCTACCTCTTTTAACGCATCTGGATCGCCGCCCACCATGATAGAAAGGTTCCCATCGATTGCAGCTTGTTGAGTCCTCGCCACTGGCGCGTCTAAAAACTTCGTTCCTAGTTTATCAAATTGGGAAGCAATCTCTCGGGTTAGTTTTACGGGTGTCGTTGACATATCAATGACAATCCAATCATTGCGCGCTGCAGGGAATAATACTTTATCACAAATAGCCTTTACTTCTGGCCCGCCTGGTAAAGAAAGAATTGTTACGTCGCTATTTTCTGCCAATTCCTGGCAACTGCTTGCTTTACTAACCCCGTATTCCTTAAGTCGTTCGAGTGGTACTTCGTTCAAATCATAGGCTAAAACCCTGTAACTATTGCTCTGGGCAATATGTCTGCACATATGTTCACCCATCGCGCCAGTTCCAATGAACCCGACTGTGATACTTGCCATTTGTTTTGCTCCCTGTAATCACCCCGGCTTGTTTATATTACGTTCTGAGGCTTAAAGTTTACAGTGTTTAAATAATTATCGAGTAAATCTATTCGGGGAGAAGACCAGATGAGTAAATCAGAAGGCAGAGAAGTTTTTGAAATTTATGCAGTGAAATACGCACACAATGCTAATCGTACCCGAAATGGTAACATGCTATACATGGATGAGCATGATGTTCCAATGCCATTGGACTATTTTGTATGGGTAATTAAAAACGATAAAAGAACATACATTGTAGATACGGGTTTTGGGGAAGTAGCATCCAAAAAAAGGGCTACACCTCTTTTGAGAACGCCTGCGGAAGGCCTAGCATTAATGGGGGTAAATTCCGCGGAAGTCGAGAACGTCATAATTAGCCATATGCATTATGACCATGCGGGAGGTGTCGCAGATTTTCCAAAGGCAAAATTCATCCTACAGGATACAGAAATGTCGTATGCCACAGGTCGATGCATGTGCTTTCCCGCGACGCAACGACCATTTGAGGTGGATGATGTTTGTGAGTTGGTAAGAAAGGTTTATGGAAACCAAGTTCATTTCGTTGATGGAGACGAAGAGCTGGTCCCAGGATTATCTGTCCATAAAATAGGAGGTCATTCTGCTGGGTTAATGTGTGTCCGGGTTTGGACACAAAGGGGCTGGGTTGTTGTGGCATCTGATTGTGCTCATTTCTATGAAAATTTTAAAGAACGTAACCCGTTTGTTATAGTGTACAACTTAGGTGATATGCTTAATGGATATACAACTATGGAGATGCTCGCCGAGTCTTCAGATCACATTATTCCCGGACACGATCCATTAGTAATGAAATTTTATCCAGCTGCTTCCAAAGAATTGGAGGGAATTGTCGCGAGATTAGATCTGCCGCCAACTACTTCCTTAGGCTGAAAGCATCTTATTTCATTTATAGAGTCACTATTAATCGCCGCATATTTATACTATTGATTATTGTAAGGGTTCTCGGTATAAGTCCGGTTCGCCGATTGGTGTTAAGCGCCACGCTACGGCTTATAGGGCATGCCTAGCTGGCCAAAATTGAGGCAGAAAAGTACCTGCCATTAAACCGAACAGAAGGAGATAGAAATGCCCAAAATGAAGACTAAAAGCGGCGCAAAGAAACGCTTTAGGGTTACGGGAACAGGCAAAATACTTCATAACCACGCATACAAACGCCATGGTATGAGCAAAAGACCCCGAGACATGCTTCGTTCAACCAGAGGTACAACTACGCTTTGTGCCGCGGATGCCAAAATCGTCCGAAAATTTCTACCTTATTTATAGGAGGATGATATATGGCTCGTGTTAAACGTGGTACAACAGCCCACGCCCGCCACAAAAAAGTCATTGATAAGGCGAAGGGCTACTACGGCCGAAGAAAAAACGTTTTCCGCGTTGCGGTTCAAGCTGTAGAGAAGGCTGGCCAATACGCGTATCGTGACAGGAAAGTTCGTAAAAGAACATTCAGAGGGCTTTGGATACAGCGTATTAATGCTGGTGTCAGGGAGCATGGACTGACATATTCACAATTTATGAATGGCCTGAAAAAAGCCGGTATTGAGCTTGATAGAAAGGTCCTCTCAGATTTAGCTATCAGCGAACCAGCTTCGTTCAAAGGTTTAGTGGATAAGGCTCAAGCAGCTCTTTCGTAATTACTTTTTATCCCATGAATTAACGTGTTGGAGTTGATTGAGATACAGCGCTCTGCCGATAATTGATTTTACTAAATGGTGATTATAATGGACGAATGGTTAGAACTTAAAGCCAACTTCATGAAGGCTATAGAAGAGTCTTCTGACCTTGAAGCCATAGAGGCCATCCGTATTTCGGCTGTCGGTAAAAAGGGTAGTATAACGGGTCTTATGAAAGGCCTAGGTGCTTTAGATGCTGAAAAACGAAAAGAAGCAGGGCAGTTGCTAAATAAGATTAAAACAGAAGTTACTGCCGCAATAGATTCTCGCAAAGTGGAGTTAGAAAGAACAACTCTCGCAGCTCAACTTTTGAAGGACCGTGTCGACGTTACGCTGCCTGCTCGTCCAGAGACAACAGGTAGTATTCATCCGATAACTCAGACTATCGATGAGTTGACGGCAATATTTTGTCAGATGGGCTTTTCCGTTGCAGAGGGTCCGCATATAGAAACTGACTATTACAATTTCACTGCTCTAAATATTCCTCCTGAGCATCCTGCGCGACAGGAACAAGACACTTTTTATTTGCCGCCCGACGATACCGGTGTTCCCCGGGTTCTCCGTACCCATACATCGCCGGTTCAAATTCGCACGATGGAAAAAATTCCTCCTCCGATCAAAATAATAGTTCCTGGTAGGACCTTTCGCTCGGATCACGATGCTACGCACTCACCAATGTTTCATCAAGTTGAGGGCTTGGTTATTGATAAGAAAAGCCATATGGGACATTTAAAAGGCTGTCTAATTGACTTCTGCAGGGCTTTTTTTGGGGTAGATGACCTGCCTGTAAGGTTTAGGCCGAGCTACTTTCCATTTACTGAACCATCAGCGGAGGTTGATATAGGCTGCACCCGGGAAGGTGGCGAATTCAGAATAGGAAAAGGGGATGACTGGTTGGAAATTTTGGGATCTGGTATGGTCCACCCTCGTGTGCTAGCTGGATGTGGAATAGATCCTGATGAATACCAAGGTTTTGCTTTTGGCATGGGTATAGAGCGTATTGCTATGCTTAAATATGGAATACCCGATTTGCGCCCGTTTTACGATAGTGATATCCGTTGGCTGAAACATTACGGTTTTGTTCCTCTCGACATTCCGACTGTTTCCAAAGGTATTAATCAATGAAATTCACCCTGTCATGGTTGAAAGATCACCTGGAAACAAAAGCGTCTTTAGACGAAATTTGCGATAAACTACCTATGTTGGGCCTCGAAGTTGAGAGTGTGCAAGATAGAGCAAAAGACTTGTCAGATTTTATTGTTGGCTACGTAGAGAAAGCACAACAACATCCAAACGCAGATAGACTTCGGCTATGCATAGTTGATATTGGGGCCGAAAAAGTTCAGGTTGTTTGCGGTGCACCTAACGCGCGTGCAGGTATCAAAGGTGTTTTCGCTCCACCTGGGGCAAGGATTCCAAATTCGGGAGATATTCTCAAAAAGGGCGTAATAAGAGGAGAGGAGTCTAATGGGATGCTCTGCTCTGAACGCGAGATGGGTATTTCAGACGAGCACGAGGGGATAATCGAGTTGGATCCAAACGCGGAGGTAGGAGCCGGTTATGCAACATTGGCCGGCTTAGATGATCCTGTAATTGATATAGCCATAACCCCAGACAGGGCAGATTGTTTGGGTGTCAGAGGGATAGCACGAGACCTAGCAGCCGCGGGGTTGGGCACATTAAAACCTTTAGATACATCTCCTGTAAAAGGTACATTCAAGAGCTCTATAAATTGGCAAGTAAATTTGCCTGATGAAGAGCCCGCACTGGCACCATATATAGTAGGACGGTTTTTCAGAGGTGTGAAAAACGTTCCCAGCCCAAAATGGTTACAGGATCGGTTAACGGCTATTGGATTACGACCAATATCAGCACTTGTAGATATAACCAATTACATCATGCTGGACCTGGGGAGACCTCTCCATGCATACGATGCTGATAAAATTAACGGTGATATTTTTATAAGACTTGCAGAAACGGGCGAAAAATATCTGGCGCTTGATGGTAAGGAATATACTTTTAGTGAAGACATGATTGTCATCGGAGACAATAACGGTGTCGACGATTTGGCAGGGATTATGGGTGGTGAAAGATCTGGTTGTGATGATCAAACCGTAAATATGTTCCTTGAAGCAGCAATTTTTGATCCAGTGAGAACGGCATCGACAGGACGGAAATTAAATATAATTAGTGATGCAAGGTATCGTTTTGAAAGAGGCCTAGATCCAACATCGCCTGGATGGGGATCAGAGATGGCTACCAAAATGATCTTGGAAATATGTGGTGGGGAAGCGAGCGAGCTGGTCGTGCATGGTAGGGAACCTCCATGGCAACGAACGTACATGCTACGACATAGTCGTATTAAGGCTTTAACTGGCGTAGAAGTCCCTGAAGAAAAAACTTTAGATATATTGAAAGACCTCGGATTCAAAGTAAGCGGAGAGGGTGAAAAAATTAATTGTGAAGTCCCGCCCTGGCGTGGTGATGTCATAGGGGAAGCAGACTTGGTTGAAGAAGTTGTGAGAATCTGGGGTTTTGATAACATTCCTACGGTTTCCATGCAAAATGATACAATTATTCCTCGTCCATCTTTGAACCCCAGTCAGATAATAGAGGGCAAAGCTAAACGGACTTTAGCCAATAGAGATATGGCAGAGGCTGTTACGTATTCTTTTCTTTCCAGTCAACATGCAATTCTTTTTGGAGGAGATAAACACGAGCTGAAACTTATGAACCCAATAAGTTCAGATTTGGATGAAATGCGTCCGTCTATTATTCCAAATCTAATCTCTTCCGCGTTAAAAAATTCAAATATGGGTAACCCAGATGTCGCTATTTTTGAGGTGGGGCCACAATATACGGGTGCTTCTGCGGAGGGTCAACAAGTCGTAGCTGCTGGTATACGTACAGGCCAAACGGCAGAACGCCATTGGTCAAATGTTTCTCGCAGCGTAGATGTTTTTGATGTAAAGGGCGACGTTGTTGCGCTGCTTGAAGTTCTTGGTGCGCCCGTGGCGAACCTTCAAACATCAGTTGATGCGCCAGACTGGTATCACCCGGGGAAGTCTGGAGTGTTGCGCTTAGGTCCAAATACACTTGCATATTTTGGTGAAATTCATCCCACTGTTCTCCGAACAATGAGCGTAGATTATCCCATCATGGCTTTTGAAGTGTTTTTGAACAATCTACACTCCCCTCGTTCCAAAGGACCCAATCGGGCTTTGTTGAAGTTAGAACCGTTGCAGCCAGTAAAACGAGATTTTGCCTTTATTTTGGATAAAGAAATCCCCGCTGAGAGGTTATTAAGAGCCGTTCGTGGGGCAGATAAAAATTTAATTCGCGATGTAATTTTATTCGATAGTTATGAAGGAAAGGGTGTTCCGGAGAATAAAAAATCGCTCGCGATTGCTGTAACATTGCAACCGACAGGAAGCTCGCTCACTGAGGAGGAGCTAGAGGTTTTGTCAAATAAAATTGTTGGTCAGGTTGGAAAACAAGTTGCTGGCCAATTAAGGACTTGATCAAAGTCTTTGCTATTCAGTTGGCCACTAGAAAGTCCGGGTTCCTTTAAAATGCGAGTGGGGCTGATCGTTGGTGACTAATTTTAGCTCCGGCTTAATTTGTCTGCTAGGTGCTTTGGCAGCCTTAGGGGCCGCAGCTATAGACATGTATCTACCCAGCCTACCTTCTATCGAATCAGAACTTGGTGGAGTTAGTGGAAGTGCGCAGTTCACACTGAGTTCTTTTTTTATCGGCCTGGGGATTGGGCAATTATTTTATGGGCCAATATCAGATTCTTTGGGGCGCCGTAAAGTTTTAGTTGTTGGGCTGTTACTATATTGTTTGGGCAGTTTGTTTTGCTTCTTTTCCGGTACCATGACGGAACTTATTGCTGCTCGTTTTTTCCAAGCTCTTGGCGCAGCGGCTGGGGGCGTTATAGCCCGCGCAATGGTACGAGATGTTTTTAATGGAAAAAAAGCAGCTCAAGCTCAGTCTTTCATTAATTTGGCTTTTTCATTCACACCCTTAATGGCACCCTTATTAGGTGGTTACGTGCTAATCTTTTTTGGGTGGCGTTCAATTTTTCTTGCACTTCTTCTCTTTGGGGTAACCTGCCTTTTGATATTGGCTCTAAAAATTCCTGAGACTTTACCGAGAGAAAAACGCAATACCTTACGTTTAGTCTCAATAGTCTTGGGGTATCGAACAATTCTTAGAAATAGGCGCTCCGTAGGCAGTATCTTATCGGGGGCCCTAGCTTTCTCTTGCATGTTCACGTATTTCGCTGCGTCGCCCTTTGTCTACATCGATCTATTCAAAATCCCGGATCAATATTATGGCTTTTTATTCGGGTTAAATGTTCTAGGCATAATTGGAACAAACTTGATAAATGCAAGAACAGTCATAAAATATGGTCCATTAGCGATGCTACGCATTGGCGTTAGCATAATGTGTGTGGGTTCTATTGTACTAGTTGGGACATCGCTTGTTGAGGTTTTGGGGATAATTGGGATAATCATCCCACTGTTTTTTATTATAGGTAGCATAGGTTTTATAGGTGCAAATGCTATCTCAATAGCGCTTGAGCCGTTCTCAGAACTTGCGGGGACCACGGCATCACTTTTTGGCTTTACACAAATGACCCTAGGCGCCTTTTGTGGTTTCCTCGTGGGCTTTTTTTATGACGGCACCGCGGTACCGATGGCTGTCATTATTATGATACTTGCTTTTACCAGTCTATTTTTTTTGACATTATTGGTTGCCAATGATGGTGAAACAGAAGACTAAGTTTACAATTTTGTTTTAGGGTAATCCAAGGGTGTAATAAAAAGATACGGCGATGACGGATAAAATTTCTAATACAGATGCTAGACGTTTATTTCTGTATCTTCATGGGCTGTCAGATTTAAAAGACCGAGAGCGTGAGGATCATGATCTTCCAAAAATGATAAATAAAATGGGTTTTGTTCAAATTGATACCATTAAGACGGTCGAAAGAGCACATCATCATATTTTGTTTTCTCGTCATAGGTCTTACAAGAGAGCTTGGTTGAAAAAACATCTGGAAGACGATCGGACGCTTTTTGAAAACTGGACGCACGATGCCTCAATTATACCAATGACGTTTTTTCCATATTGGCGCCCAAGGTTTGATAGAGCAAAAGAAAAAATAAGCAAAAGCACATGGTGGCTCAAAAGAATTGGAAGTGACCCAGATAAAATATGCAGAGATGTATTAAATTACATTGAGACTAATGGCCCAGTTAGAGCTAGAGATATCAGAGTTGCCAGCGATATATCCGATCAAAAATTAGAATCTGGAAGTTGGTGGGGTTGGAACCCTTCAAAAGCAGCGTTAGTTTTTTTGTGGCGAACGGGTCAATTGGCCGTTGCTGGGCGCAAAAATTTTCAGAAAGTTTACGACATAACAAAGAATGTTGTACCAAAAAACATTCTGGAATTTGAACCTACACTCGAGGACTTTGTTGCTTGGAACTGTACAACGGCGTTAGAGAGAATTGGATTTGGCACGGAATCGGAAATAGCAAGGTTTTGGAATGGTGTTTCGGTTGCTGAAGCAAGATTATGGTGTCAAGAAAAGGGAAGGAACTCTCTTAAGAGGATTGAAATAGAGGATGCTGAGGGAAACTGGCGAAAGGTTTATGCTAGAGTTGATATTGCCGAATTATTAAGTATGCTTCCTGACCCGCCAAAACGAGTGAGGTTCCTGTCACCTTTTGATCCACTAATAAGAGATAGAAAGAGAACTCAACGTCTTTTTGGATTCGACTTCAAAATAGAAATATTTATTCCAGAGAAAAGAAGAGAATTTGGGTACTATGTGTGCCCAATACTTGAAGGTTCAAGGTTGATAGGTCGGATTGAACTTAAATCCCATAAAGAGTCTTCGCGACTCACTGTTAAAGGTTTGTGGTTGGAAACAGGTATCATCTTAACCAAGAGTCTTAAGAAAAGAATTGAAGATGAACTTAACAGATGGAAAACTTTTATGTCATTAAATACAGTCGAGTGGATCTTTTAAGCTTTAGCAAATGGGGATGGGTAAAAGTTTTTTTAAATGAGTAAAGCTAATCAAAGTTTTGTCTTGAGAAAATCATTATTAAAAGCATAACTAATAAATAGTTGTAGCGATCCTGCGCAAGGTTTTTGATTCCAGCATTGAATGATAGTCACAATAATATGAAATCAAGTTTCGACAAAGCAAGCGCTGAACCGCATGCACTTTTAGAGCTAGGCGAAATAAGCAAAGCCTTTCCAGGTATATTGGCGAATGATGGTATAGATTTGAGGGTGATGCCTGGTGAAATCCACGGTTTGGTGGGAGAAAATGGCGCGGGTAAGTCAACCCTAGTAAAGATAATTTACGGACTTTTAAGGCCGGATCAGGGCAGCGTCCTATGGGAAGGCAACGCTGTAAGTATTTTTGGTCCGAGCGAGGCAAGGTTATTAGGCATTGGAATGGTCTTCCAGCACTTTTCTCTTTTTGAGGCTCTGACTGTCATGGAAAATATTGCCTTGGCCATTGACGAAAAATGGAAACCACAAGAATTTAGATCTCGTATAGACGAGGTTTCAAGAAATTATGGTCTCTCAGTCGAGCCGGATCGCTACGTCCATTCCCTCTCAGTCGGAGAACGGCAAAAGGTCGAAATTGTGAGATGCTTATTACAATCACCTAAGCTTCTTATTCTTGATGAACCTACATCCGTCTTAACACCTCAGGAGGTGGAAAGTTTATTTGAAACACTTCACATTTTGTCAAAACGGGGCTGTGCTATCCTGTACATTAGTCATAAGCTTCACGAAATAAAAAAGATTTGCCATGCAGCAACGATTTTACGGGAAGGTAGAGTGGTTGCTAATTGTGATCCATCTAAGGAGCCGATAAAAAATATGGCGGAACTGCTTGTTGGGTCCCGGTTACCAGAGATTAATAGAAAGAGATTGACTACCCATGGTGTTGAAAGAATTCATATCGACAACCTAAATTATACGTCGAAAGATCCCTTTTCTGTTAAATTAAAGAATATATCTTTCACTGTACATGGTGGTGAAATCTTGGGAATTGCGGGCGTTGCTGGCAACGGGCAGACCGAGTTAATGTCGGTTCTGTCAGGTGAGGTAAAGGATGTAGACGAGCGATCGATTATAAAGTTTAATGACCAAATTGTGACTTCAAAGGGAGCAGCAGAGCGTCGATTACTGGGTGCCGGATTTGTGCCGGAACAGAGGCAAGGTCACGCGGCAGTAACCGAAATGAGCCTCATTGAAAATGTCTTCCTTACAGCCTTGAAAACTTGTGATATGGAAAATAGTGGGTTTATTGATCACGCTAAAGCCAGGTCATTTGCAGAAAGTATCATCGCTAATTTTGACGTCAGAACAACTGGTGTTCAAGCAGAAACGGGAAGTTTATCTGGGGGCAATCTTCAAAAATTTATAGTAGGCAGGGAATTACTCCAGCAGCCTTCGGTTTTGATAGTTGAACAACCTACTTGGGGCGTTGATGTCGGTGCGGCAATAATACTAAGACGCGCTCTCTTGGATCTAGCAAAAAGCGGAGCCGCGGTAATTATCATTTCTCAAGATCTCGACGAAATATTCGAAGTTTGTGACAAAATAGCTGTTATGGCTGATGGCACGATTTCTATTCTTGGCGACATTGCCGCAGTTTCTATGGAAGAGATTGGTGTTTTGATGAGCGGGCAAAAATATGACCATTAGTACTATCTCAGGAAATTAGCGCATGTTCACTCTTGAGCGTCGGATAGAACAGTCAAAGTTGTGGCTAGCATTGTCTCCCATTATGGCAATAGGTCTTGCTATCTTAAGTGGCATAATCATCTTTTCTGTCCTTAATAAAGACCCTTGGCTGTCTCTATATACTTTTTTTATTCAGCCCTTAACAACGGGGTTTGGTTTTACGGAGCTAATTGTCAAAGCAACCCCGTTAATTTTAATAGGCGTAGGACTTTCGGTTGGATTTAGAGCCAATGT
>CACOPQ010000038.1 GCA_902629125.1 uncultured Alphaproteobacteria bacterium | reverse complement strand
TTAGGAGGTGGCGGGTTTATGATTGTCTATTTAGCAAAACAAAACGTGGTCAAAGTAGTAGACTTTGGAATGATATCGCCTTTGCAACTCCAGGTTTCAGATTATCCTCTCAGCGGAGAAGCAGGAGGCGATTTGTTTGGCTGGCCAGCGGTTGAAAACGATAGCAACATACATGGTGCTAGATCAATAGCTGTTCCAGGTTCGGTAGCAGGTTACTCTTTAGCTATTGATCACTACGGGCGCAAAAGTTGGCCTGAACTTTTAGGGCCGATAATTAAGCTTGCGGAAAGAGGTCACCGAAAAACCTGGTGGACAACATTGAATGTCGCTGCAGAGGCACAGGTGCTGAAAAACTACAATGATTCAGCACAAGTTTGGCTGCCTAATGACATGGTTCCAAGTATACCACAAGACCTTAATGATGATTTCCTAAAATTAGGAAAGTTAGCATCTACATTTCAATTGCTGAGTGATTTTGGCGCCGAGTACTTTTATAAAGGCGAACTAGCAAATGACATAGTGAACGATGTTCGTGCTGCTGGCGGCAGATTGTCGATAGAAGATTTTCAGAATTATGCGGCAACTATCAAAGACCCTTTAATTTCCGTGTATGATGGTCTTTCAGTTAATTTAGAGCCAAACTTTTCGGCGGGCCCAACATTTGCCGACGCTCTGTCCAGATTGCCAGATTTTGAATATACCAAGTCGGAGGCTAAAAAACATTTAGCGATCGCCGAAGCATTAATTGGAGCCTACCATCATCGCTTGAATACGATGGGCCATGCGGGTGATTTTGGTGATAGAAGTTGCACAACTCATATTAATACACTGGACGCAGATGGAAATATGGTTGCAATGACAACGACGCTACTATCGAGATTTGGTTCGCGATTTATATCACCGTCCACAGGTATTCTCATGAATAATGGTGTCAATTGGTTTGATCCGCGACAAGGAAGGCCAAACTCGGTTGCCCCTGCAAAAAAGCCTCTTTCAAACATGTGTCCTCTCATCGCTTTTAAAAATAGGCAACCGGTTCTTTCTCTTGGCGCGTCTGGAGGAAGAAAGATACTTCCTTCTGTGTTTCAAATAGCTCTATATATCGAAAAATTTTCCATGACCTTAAAGTCTGCTTTGGCGTACCCAAGAACAGACGTCAGCATGCTAGACAAAATAATATATGATCCACGGTTTAATGATCAAACGGTTGCCGAATTAGGAAAGCTAGCCCCGTTACAAATGTGGGAGCCAACAGCGTTTCCGTCCGCATATGCAGTGCCGTCCGGTATACATATCGTAGATGGTGTCGCTAACGGGGTTGCACACCCATTCTCACCGCTCGCAGCAGCTGTGGCCTGTTAGTAACTAGTTCGCCAAAAGGAACTATTTTAAAAGTCAGTACACCTGCCATCGTGTTGCCAATCCCCGAACCGAGTTGGTTCAGGGCCTTCGTACCCGCCAATCTCGTCTTTATTAACATCGTTGGGCGACTTAGGCACGGTATTAGGCTTGGCGCCATTGGGAATTGTGGATTGGCTTCCAAACGACGATTTTAGACTGCGCGAAATAAATTTTCTTGATTTTTGTGAAATATCCATAAAAGCGATATAGTCAGTTTAGTTTAGAAAATCAACCATTAGAATTGAAGGTCTTCCTAAATTACGATACATCACCGTATACATAAGGACGGGTCAAAAGTTTTATGGCAAATAATAAAAAGATTGTTTCATTGCCTAGGGCCGTAGCATTAGATTTGTTAAATTCGATTTTTGTTAAAAAACGAACGCTCGACCAAGCAATCTTTACTTGTAAAACTTTCGATACTTTACCGCCAGCTGATAAAGGCTTTGCTCGTCTTCTTACCGTAACGGTCATGCGTAGAGCTGGTCAGATAGACAATATAATACAGTGTTTTCTTAGAAAAGGAATGCCGAGCGGCGCGCGAGACTTTAAAAATATTTTGCGCATAGCTTGCGCAGAAATTCTTTTTTTAGATGGTAAAGCTCACGCTGCTGTGGATACCGCAGTGACATTAGTTGAAGCAAAAAAGCTCCTACATTTAAAGGGTTTAGCAAATGCGGTACTGAGGCGATTAGCGAATGAAGGTAAAAGCAAATTAAAAAGTATTCCAGTTAGACTGAACTACCCTAACTGGTTAATTGCTTCTTGGACCAAACACTACGGCTCGGAGAAAGCTAGGAAAATTTTTGAAATATGTGTGCAAGAACCAATGCTTGATATCTCTGTAAAGTCTGAGCCTTCTTATTGGGCTAAAAGGTTAGATGGTAAAGTTTTGGAAAATGGTTCTATCAGACGTAAGTTTTCTGGGCGCATTGAAAATCTTCCCGGATATGATGAAGGAGCATGGTGGGTTCAAGATGCAGGCGCAACCTTACCCGTTCAATTATTTGGGAAACTGGACGGAGCAAATGTTCTAGATGTGTGTGCTGCGCCTGGAGGAAAGACGGCGCAACTTTTATGTAGTGGTGCGAATGTTACCTCTATAGATATTTCCGGCGTTAGAATGAGACGATTGAAAGAGAATTTAGACCGGCTGGGGCTAAAAGCAGAATTAATTCATGTTGACATAAAAAAGTGGGATACGAATAAATTATTTGATTTCATTTTTTTAGATGCGCCGTGCTCAGCAACAGGCACAATTCGGAGAAATCCTGACGTTTTGATTCACAAAACGTATGAGGACATTCAGAAGCTTAGTGTTGTTCAAATGGAAATATTACAAACAGTATCCAAGTTTGTAAGGCCGGGAGGGCAACTTCTATATTGCACGTGTTCCCTACAATATGAAGAGGGTGAAGCACAAGTTGATCATTTTTTATCAAAGAATAAGGGATTTTGTAGAGATCCAATCGGCGCGCATGAAATTGGGAATTTTTCTGACGCTATCAACGAAAACGGAGACCTAAGATTATTGCCGTATCATTTGGACGGAAACGCAGGCACAGATGGGTTCTTTGCGTCAAGACTAACAAGAAAGTGACGGTATTTTTTCTGATCTTATAAAGCGCTATTGCGATTATTTTTACAAACTGATAGTTGATACTTCATGGAAAATAATATTCTGATATCGCCCTCAGTGCTTGCCGCCGATTTTTCAAAACTCGGTGACGAAGTTCAGTCGGTTTCAGAGATGGGGGCCGATCTTATACATTTAGATATAATGGATGGGAATTTTGTGCCAAACTTATCCTTTGGGGCCGATATTGTTAGAGGAATTCGGCCTTACAGTAACCTTCCATTTGACGTTCACTTGATGATTACTAATCCAGAAATTTACATTAATTCGTATGTGGATGCAGGAGCAAACTTAATTACAGTACATCCCGAATCTACATATCATATTCATAGCGTATTGCAGCAAATTAAAGAATCAGGTGTTAAAGCAGGTGTTGCATTAAACCCAGGAACTTCTGTTGAAGTGTTAGATAATATAATTGATATTACTGATTTGGTTCTCGTCATGACCGTCAACCCGGGTTTTGGAGGACAGTCCTTTTTATTAAGTCAGCTGGCTAAAATTTCGAAAATACGGTCCATGATAGACAACGAAAACTATTCTATAGATCTCTCGGTAGATGGTGGCATTAATTCAAAGACTGCTGCGTTAGCGATCGATGCGGGAGCCAATGTATTAGTTGCAGGGACTTCGATTTTCAAATCGGACGATAAGACATATTTGGATAGTATTAATCGATTAAGGAATATAGCTCCTTGAGTTTACCTGCTTTTGTTTGGTCATTGAGGCAACTTTATTTTAATAATCCGATTTATACTTGGCGTCTGAGCCGAATAGGAGCCCGTGATATCAAAACCCCGGTTTCTGACCCTTGGCCTGGAGAGATTGAAGTTGGTCGGGATATTATCAACGGCAAAATCGTAGGGCTGAATTTTTGCGACAGACAGTCTGTTTGGGAAATAAAACCAAAAGACCCCCTTAGTTTCGAGTCCTTACATGGATTTACATGGCTTCGGCACCTCAGGGCTCAGGGGGGGTGGGGAAGCCCGTCAAATTGCACGAAAACTTGTATCAGATTGGCTAAATTCTTTTGGTAACTGGCATTCAACAGTTTGGCGTGGAGATATTCTTGGTGAGAGGATTTCTTCTTGGTTGGGAATGTTCGATTTTTTTTGCGAGTCGGGTAGCGATGATTTCAGAAATCTTGTTTTGGAGAGCATCTCTAAACAAATAACGCACGGCCTCAACGATATTAATTCGAATGTCTCTGGAATGAAACGTATTCGTAGCCTTAAAGGCCTCATTATAGGATGCATAGCTCTTAATTTTGACGAGGAGCGTATCGACAGTTTGCAGAGATTGCTCTTTAAAGAATTGGAGATGCAACTATTCTCAGATGGTGGCCATACTTCAAGGTCACCGTCGACCCATATAGAATTTATCATGGCATTAATTGATATCAGAAATATTTTGAGGGGTTATGGGTTAGAAACCAGCGAAGATTTACAAATATATATAGTAAAAATGTCAAGGATGCTGCGCTTGTGGCGGCACGGTGACGGCAAACTAGCACTTTTCCATAATTCTCAAGAAAATGGAAAACCTCTAATTGATAGTGTCCTTGGACAAATCGAATCCCAACAAAAAACGATATATTCTGCAGATCAAACAGGATTTCATAAAATATCAGCTGGCAGCTCAAATTTGATCGTAGATACAGGTGCGAGTGCGAATTTAAATGATGAAAATCACGATAGTTTGACTGCTTTTGAATTTAGTACTGGCAAACAACGTATCATAGTAAATTGTGGAACAAGTCCTGGAAATTTTGAGCTTCGAGAAGCTCTTAAAACATCGGCCGCCCACTCGATGTTAACCGTTGATGATAAAAGCATAGGAATTGCGGCTAGAAGAGAGCCCATTAACTCACGTAATATTGTCACTGCAGTCACCAGAAAGTTAGTTGATGCCTGTAGCCTTATAGAAATCACCCATGAAGGTTATGGCGAAAGTTATGGTTTAACCCATAATCGCAATTTGTATTTATCAGCAGATGGAACCGATTTACGAGGAGAGGAAATTCTAAATTATTCAGGTGCTCCCGGAGCTTTACCTGATAAAGCAATTGTGAGGTTTCACCTTCATCCGCGCGTTAGAGCTTCCTTGGTGCAAGATGGATCGTCTATTCTCTTACGCCCGACGTCGGGTGGTTTTTGGCGATTTAAAACTGACTCTGACCTGGGTTTAGAAGAAAGTTTGTATTCAGGAACAGCAATAAGGCAGCGAACGGAGCAAATAACTGTTGTGCGTTCCTTAGAAGATATAAGAGATAAAAACAGGGTAGTTGTAAGGTGGGCTCTTTCAAAAGAAAGTAGTTCGGCGAGCAGATTAGGATAATCTCAAAGGAGTATAAAAATGGAGGAATATGAATGGGCTAGATTGAGAGCTGACGAGCTTCGTAAATATTCTCGGGACGATACTGTCATTATCTTGCCTGTAGCCGCCCTCGAACAACATGGCCCTCATCTGCCAGTAATGGTGGATAGTCGGCTTGTCGGAGAAGTTTCAAAGCGTACCGCTTCTCTAGGACGGAATAAAGGGGTTCCAATAATAACGTTGCCGGTAGTATGGCATGGTTTATCTGAGCATCACATGCCTTTTGGAGGTACTGTTACGTTAACTTCTAATACATTTTTTCTAGTAATCAGAGATTTAATATCAAGCATTTCGAGGCATGGATTTTCAAAGTTTCTTATATTAAATGGGCATGGGGGAAATATCACCGCTGCGGAAGTCTGCGCACAAGATATAAGTATGGAATTATCACTACCTATTGTTGCCACTACTTACTGGCTTGAGGCGGCAGATAGATTTGCTAAAATATTAGAAACACAAACAAATGTAATGCACGCTTGTGAGGCTGAGACATCTATGATGATGGCATTGGAGCCCAATCTTGTCGTAGATAGTCTTTTGAATGAGGCAAAAGGGCCTATGAAACTAGATTTTCTTAATGCTGGAAAAGGTTCTTACAGATGGCGTTCGCTAACGCATGTTACTTCCAATGGCGTCATTGGAGATCCTAGTTACTCGTCCAGTGCTAAAGGTGAACAATTACTGCGGGAAGCATCCGAAGCGATCTTTGAATTGATATGTAATCCTGAAACATTCAAAGTGCAGTCAGAACTCCCATTGCCTGAGTGACCGCAAGATAATGGGTTTTGAAAAGGCTCAGAGAGCAAATCGAATTGGATGAGCAATGAATATAGTAGTCCTCACAACGCTTTGTTTCATTTTAACAGCAACAGGGACAGGACTACTCATTATTATCTTAAAGAGAAATAAAGTTCTGGATATTCCAAATCAACGAAGTAGTCACGTGTCCTCATTGCCAAGGGGCGGTGGCATAGCTGTATTATCAGCCTTGATTTGTTTTTGGATAGCGGAAAGACATGTTTCTCAAGAGTGGGTTGCAGGTGAAGTTTTTATTCTAATAACAGCTGTACTGCTCGGTGTTGTTTGTTTTGTTGATGATCTGCGGGGACTGTCACCATATTTAAAATTATTATTTCAAATTATAGCGGTGGCAGCCGGCCTCATTATTTTGCGTGATAGAGGTGCAATTTTTCAAGCTTGGTTGCCTATCTGGATAGATTTAACATTAACGGGTTTGATGTGGCTATGGTTTATAAATCTTTTTAATTTTATGGATGGAATAGACGGAATCACCGCAGTCCAAATGATCAGCATTGGCCTTGGCTTATCGCTTTTATCAGTATTTGGCCTATTGAATTCCTGGGTGTTTACCCCCTCTATGCTCATTGTTGCTAGTGCTTTGGGTTTTTTGATATGGAACTGGAATCCTGCTAAAATTTTCTTGGGTGATGTGGGTAGTGTGCCTCTGGGCTACTTAATTGGCTGGCTTCTGATATCTGTTATTGGTCCAAGCAATAGTTTTGGGATAGAGCTTATGACGATAGTTCTTCTGCCGTCTTACTATTATTTTGATGCTACGCTAACAATTGTAAGGCGTTGCTTATGTAGGAAAAATATATTGAAAGCCCATCGAGAGCACTTTTATCAGTTTGCGGTTGATAGAGGTTTATCACACGGCCAAGTTTGTGGGGCTATTGTTTTCGTAAACCTCCTGCTCTTTGGTGCCGTGTTATTGAGCATAGGATCAAATCCTTTGGTGCCTATTTCAATAGCCCTAATAGTTGTTGTGCTTCTTCTGTTGTGGATGCGTGGTATATTTTCAAAACAATCTTTGACAAAATAAGGTGCAAAATGCGGTTGGCGGTTATAGGAGCAAATGGGTTTATAGGAAGGTCGCTCTGTTCCGCTCTTAAACGTGCTGGTCACAATGTATTGGCATTGGTTCGTTGCATTGAAACAGAGGACCTCCAATGTAGCAGTGTAATATTTATAAATGATGCTGGCCCACAAGAAAGGTGGCATGAATTAATTCATGGAATTGATGTTGTAATATACTTGGCCTCGCCAAAGGCCGTCGACAAACCGAACAGTTTGCAAATAAAAGATTATGACAGAATAATTGTTGGTGGTGCAACCGCCGTTGCTAAAGCTTGTGTAGCTAAAAACGTAAAACGAATGATCTTTTTAAGTAGTATAAAAGTAAATGGTGAAACAAGCGATGAGCGAGTTTTTACAGTTCACTCAAAACCAAACCCGACGACAAAATATGCTCGAGCCAAGTTGGATGCTGAGCACCAACTATTAGCTTTATCTGAAAAGGGATTAAGAATTACAATAATACGTCCGCCCGCAGTTTATGGGGCGCAAGGTAAAGGCAATATCAACTTTCTTATTAATTTATTAGCCAATTTCCCTTGCTGGGCGATCCCACTTAGTGATGTAAAAAATGAAAGAGCAATGATTTTCATAGATAATTTGGTCGCGGCAGTAATTAAAAGTGTAGAAGATAGGGGTGAAACATCGCGTCTTTTTTTAGTGCGGGATCCACAAATGCTCTCCACAACACAACTCTGTCAAATTCTGCTAAGGGAAATGAATAGGCCAGAAAAATTAAGTGGTGATCCATATTCCATTTTCGAAGCTAGTGCTAAAAGATTGTTCCCAAGATTAGCGAGCAGGCTTTATAGTTCGTTGAGAATAGACGATAGTCGAATAAAGACTAGTTTAGGATGGAAAGCACCTTTTAGTGCTCATGAAGGACTAGCACTGTCGGTTCCAAAGGCGGCAATAGGTGATAAATAAACGCTATGAACTCTGCTATAGCTAAGTTAAAACAGGAAAATGGGGTTTAAAATTTTGAAGATCCATCAGCTTAGGCGAATAATTCTAAGTTTTTTGCACGATATTGGAATGGCAGCCCTTTCTTTCATCATCTCCCTCTATTTGAGGCTCGGGGCTGAGTTATTCTTGTGGCCAAAAATGGATATTTTCATAGGGATGATAATTTTCACCTCAGTCGCCACAGTAGTTTTTATTTCTTTGCGCCTAGATAAAATTATTTGGCGTTATGTTTCTCTTGGCGATTTGGGAAAGATCTTACGATGCGTGGCCCTTACAATAATCATATTTATAGTCTGCCAGTTTGTTTATAACAGACTAGATGCCTTTCCCAGGTCCTTTCTGGTCATCGAATTTTTTATTTTGACTGCCATGATAACTAGCCCGAGGTTTCTTTATCGTTTTCTAAAAGACGGTGAATTTGGAGCTTTACTAGAAAAAGCCAACTATCAAAGAACGCCTGTACTTTTAGTGGGAGCAGGTAATGACAGCGACTTATTTATTAGGGAAATGAAACGCGGTAAAGAGGCTCCTTACAGGATAGTTGGAATAATTGATGAGACAGACAAGAGAGTTGGCCGAAGTATTCGGGGGGTTCCAGTACTAGGGAATCTGGCGGCGATGCCAAATATATGTAGACAACTCGAGCGTGACGGGATTGCTCCTCAAAGAGTTGTTATTACGGACCCTATTATTGATGGGCAGACTGTTAGGGATATCGTTGAAATTTCTGACAAACTAGGATTACCACTTTCACGTATGCCCCAGGTCGCCAATCTTGGAAATATGAAGCCTAAGCCGAGCAGCTTTGAAATAAGACCTATAAATGTTGAGGATGTGCTTGGTCGACCTCAAATGGTTTTAGACCCTCTTCCGGTTAAAAACTTAATCTTTGGTTGCACAGTGCTAATAACTGGAGCTGGCGGGACGATTGGTAGTGAATTAGCGCAACAGGTTGCAGGCTTTCAGCCGGCAAAAATAATTATTTTAGATAATTCAGAATTTCATCTCTATAAGATAAATCTGCAATTAGAAGAGAAGCATCCTAAAGTCGAACGACATGCTATTCTTGGAGACGTGCAAAGACTTTCGGATATTGAGAATGCAATCCGACTGCATACGCCAGATGTTGTCATCCATTCAGCAGCGCTTAAACATGTTCCTGTCGCAGAGGAAAATATAATTGCTGCTGTTCGCACCAACGTCTTGGGAACGCGCAACGTAGCATCAACAGTAATCAAAAAGAATGTTAAGGCTATGGTCTTAATCTCTACAGATAAGGCAGTGAACCCAACTAATGTTATGGGGGCGACCAAAAAACTATCGGAATTGATTTGTAACAACTTTCAGCAAGGGTCAGATTCCTGTAAGTTTGTGTCTGTGAGATTTGGTAATGTCTTGGGTTCTACAGGTTCCGTGATACCCTTATTCGAAAGGCAAATCGCGGCAGGCGGGCCCATAACGGTTACGCATCCAGATATGATGCGTTTTTTCATGACAGTTAAAGAAGCGACATCTTTAGTTTTACAGGCGGCAGCAATTCCGCCAGATACTGTAAAGAGCCAGAACGGTAACATATTTGTTTTAGAAATGGGTGAACCCGTAAAGATACTGGATCTTGCTATGCAACTGGTTAGGTTGTCAGGTCTTCGGCCTAATAAAGATATAGCGATAAAATATACTGGGATAAGGTCTGGCGAAAAGCTTTACGAAGAGTTGTTTGATCAAAACGAAACTCTTCTAGAGACGACTATTTCCGATATTAAGCTTGTATCATCTGGTATTAAACAAACAGCAGAGTTTGACGAAAAGTTAAATCAACTTGAAAAAGCAGTTGATAGGCAAGATGAAAGAGCAACGCTGAATTATTTATGCGAATTAGTACCGACTTTTACATCTAAGGCGTGAAGGCCAGCTTGCTAAATCTCACGTGTTAGCTTTAGTCATTTGAAGCTAATCAATTAAGTTAACGTGTCCCATTTTTCTTCCCGGCTTTGTTTCTTCCTTACCGTAAAGGTGAACTTTAGCATTTGGGGTACTTAAATATTTGGGCCAATCGTCAACCGCATTCCCAATTAAATTAATCATTTTTGTCGTTTTGATTAATTTTGTACTTCCTAGGCACTGGCCAGATATTGCCCTTATAAATTGCTCAAACTGACATGTGACAGAGCCATCTTGTGTCCAATGACCAGAATTATGCGGTCTAGGGGCTAGCTCATTCATTACAACTTCCCCATTAGGAAGCACAAACATTTCTATTGCAAGGATACCTATTAAGTCCAAAGCCTCCGCCAATGTTCTAGCTATTTCTAATGCTTGTTTTGAAGTCGCCTCTTCTATTTCTGCAGGTGCCAGTGTGATAGCTAAAATATGGTTTTCATGCTGATTTTCTACAGGCGGATACGCCTCTAAGGCCCCATTATTATTTCTAGCAATTATTACAGAAATTTCCTTTTCAAATTCGATAAATTGCTCAAGTATTGCATCTTGTGTAGCTAGATTTTGCCAAGCCTTTTCAGCGGAATTGAGTTCTAAAAGCTTTTCTTGTCCTTTGCCATCATAACCAAAACGACATGTCTTTAAGATGCTTGGTGTTTTTAGTTGAGTTATAGCTCGCTCTAATTCGGCATAATTAGATACTAATTCGTATGGTGCAACTTTAATTCCGTGATCAGTAGCAAACTTTTTCTCAGACCCTCTATGCTGCGAAATTGCTAGGATAGAGGGACTTGGATATACAGGTTTAAGTTGTTCGAGAAATAATGCTGTTTCTATGGGAATATTCTCAAATTCATATGTAATTACATCACTCTCATCGGCAAATGCTCTAAGCGCGTCCAGATCTTCGTAGTTGGCTATTGTGGTTTTAAATGCAACATGGCTCGCTGGGCTATTATTTTCTGGGGTAAAAATATGACAGCGAAAACCAAGACGAGCTGCGGCGAGAGCAGACATTCTCCCTAACTGTCCTCCACCCAAAATACCAATTATGGCTCCGGGAGAAAGTAAGAGTTTCTTGTTCCCTAACACAGGTCATCACTTGGTATATCGGCGACGGAATCTGTCTGATGCGAACGCCACTGCTCTATTCGATTTGTTATTTCCTCATTCTCCGTTGATAAAATAGATACGGCTAATAAGGCGGCGTTAGCTGCACCGGCTGTGCCAATTGCTAGTGTCCCCACGGGTACCCCTTTTGGCATTTGTACTATTGATAGAAGGCTGTCGATACCGTTTAAAGCCTTACTTTCTATCGGGACACCGAGAACTGGTAGTGAGGTTTGTGCAGCAATCATTCCAGGTAAATGTGCTGACCCACCGGCGCCAGCTATAATGATTTTTAAACCTCTTGCTCTAGCTGTATCCGCATATTCCGCCATTCGCTTAGGTGTTCGGTGAGCAGATACAATTTTTATTTCATGTGGAATTAATAGCTCTTCTAAAATCTCTGAAGCTTTACGCATGGTTTGCCAATCTGACTGGCTGCCCATAACTATTCCTACAATTGGATTTTCTTGCGACAAAATAATAACTCAGCGTCTTGCTGGCCTCCAATACCAAAAACCAAGTTGTAGACAAAATAGGTGGTACTTTTCAAGTGAAATAACGAATTTGATTTTTTATAAATCTAACAATAATAAAGAATGTGGCGGTAATTTTTTTTGAAGAGAGCGTATCTAGATCTAGAACATAAAAAATTTTATGAAGGTGGGTTACGCCATAATAGCTTACATAGTTGGCAAGCCGCGGAGAGGTTACGATGGAAGAGGAGTTTTGGGAGTATTCAAAAAAGATATATGCTCAATCACATGAGAGCTTTTTATGGCTGCAGGACAAAAGGGCATTAGATGTTAATCTCCTTTTATTTTGTTACTGGTTAGGGAAGAATGGGAAAAGATTAAGTATGGAAGAGATAAATCGCTGCTGTGAGAACGTGAAATTACTTAGGCAACAGTTTATCGTGCCACTTCGAAGCTCACGGCGTTTTTTAAAAAATATGGACCTTCCAACTGATTATGAAAAATTAAAAAAGGCTATTCTCGATGTTGAACTGGAGGGAGAACGCATCGAACAGCGTATTTTAGTCGCAAGCTTGCCCAATATTTTGGTTGGGGATGAAGTGGCCGAAGGCGAGTATATCCTGATAATGCACTACAATATTTCAAAATATTTGAAACATGAAAAAGTTTCTTTCGATAAAGCTATCAAATCTACGCTTAATAAAATAGCTTTGTCGTTGTTTCCTAATCTTTCTCAAAAAGTATTCAATCAAAGTTTTTGTGAAACGGTGTAGCTAAAAAATTGGTCAACTTAAGTATGAGGCAGCAATATGGCAAAAACTCTCCAAGATACTCGGATACAGCTTCAAAGAGGTGAAGTGACAAGCGAGCGGCTCGTAGCAGAGGCTCTGGCGTCTGCGAGTTCTGCGGAAGGACAAGGGGACAAAGTCTTCATAAAGGTTTATGAAGAACAAGCTATGGTTCAAGCGAAAGCAATAGATCAAGTTAGAAAGTCTGGCGTTGAACTACATCCGCTTTGTGGCATCCCAATATCGATAAAAGATTTATTTGATGTTGCAGGCGAAATCACATTATCTGGCTCCATAGTCAGAAAAAAAAGTGTTCCGGCCAATTCTGATGCCCATATTGTTACTAAGCTAAGAGCCGCCGGGGCAATATTAATTGGCCGAACTAATATGACGGAGTTTGCATTCTCTGGGTTGGGGATTAATCCTCATTATGGCACACCGTTAAATCCATGGGACAGAAAAACGGGTAGAATACCGGGAGGTTCGTCAAGTGGTGCAGCTATATCGGTTACTGATAACATGGCGGCTGCCGCAATTGGTACAGACACAGGTGGATCTGTTCGAATACCCTCGGCTTTATGTGGTTTAACCGGTTTCAAGCCTACAGCTGCCAGAGTATCTAAAGAAGGCGCATTTCCTCTTTCAACCACATTAGATTCTATTGGTCCACTTGCAAATAGCGTTTCATGCTGCTCACTTTTGGATCAAACCATGCGGGGTGCAGCTGTGAATGTACTTTTGGATAAACCGCTTGATGGTTTAACTTTGGCTATTCCAAAAACTATTGTCCTTGATGATATGGATCGCACGGTAGCTAAAAGATTTGAGAATGTTGTAACGAGGTTGTCCGAGTCTGGTGTGCGTATTGTAGAACATCCGTGCAGCATTCTCTCTCAAATACCATTAGCTAACAGCAAAGGAGGTTTTGCGGCAGTTGAAGCCTTCCACACATTGCGAGATCTTTTGGAACAGGATGAGTCAAATTTTGATCCAAGGGTGGCTGTCAGAGTAAGGAGAGGGGCAGAAATGCTAGGGGTGGAGTATCTCGAGTTATTAGACGCGACGATTAACATAAGGAAAGAAGCTGATGAGATAACCCGGAATTATGATGCGTTAATTATGCCAACGGTTCCGACAGTAGCACCTATCCTTGATCACTTAGAGAAATCAGACACAGCGTATCATGAAGCTAATTTATTGATGCTCCGCAATTGTTCTTTTGGAAACTTTCTGAATAGATGCGCAATTTCGTTACCCATTCATCAATCTGGAGAGGCACCTGTTGGCCTGATGGTTATGGGAAACACGGGAGAAGACGAAAAGCTTCTCGAAGTAGCTAACGGTATAGAAAAGGTAGTTTTGAAGGTTTAACTTACACTGAATAATCACAGTGCTTACCGAAGGCAGAGATGAGTTTTAAGTAGAAATTGGAATAACGTCTAACTATCTTTCCATCTTTTCACCAAACCTACTTCTATGTCAAAGAGATCTAAAATCCGGCCAGTCGTGTGTTCAACTATGTCATCAATAGTTTCTGGTTTTGCATAAAAGGAGGGCACTGGAGGCGCAACTATCCCACCCATTTCAGACAGTGCCAGCATATTTTTTAGATGCCCCGTATGTAAAGGTGTTTCTCGTGTTAGACATACGAGACGGCGACGCTCCTTCAATGTTACGTCTGCGGCCCTAGACATTAAATTGATTGTAACACCAGATACTATTTCTGCCAGTGTCTTCATTGAACATGGCGCGATGATCATGCCATCAGTTTTGAAAGACCCCGAGGCGATTGATGCGCTGATGTCTTTATTTGCATGGACGACATCTGCGAGTTGATGAACATCCTTGATTTTCATTTTTGTTTCATATGCCAAAGTTATCTCGGCAGAGCGTGACATTACCAAGTGTAATTCTGGTCGTTTTTTGTCTCCCAAATTCTTCAGGATCTGCAACAAGCCTAATCCGTAAATGATGCCCGACGCACCGCTAATTCCTATAATTAATCGACTTTTATTTAAAGCAGTCATAACTTTGCTATCCTATCAAGCCTTTAGTAGTTTGTTTCAGCAGACAGATACCACTTTTATACAAAAAGTAGTCTATGTAGATGTTATAGGTGATCTACAATTTCCGTTTTAAATTCTCTCATGCGATGCAAGCATGCCTCTAAATTTGAATTTTCGCCCCCTATGATAAGGCATTGAAGACCCTTTTCCCTATATGCCTCAATGTCCCTTATGATTTCTTTACGGTTGCCTGTGAAGGCCCGTCGTACTCCGGTGTTCGTTTCATCCGAAGTGCCAAGCGTATACCAGATGGCTAGCAGGCCGGCCATTATGTCGGAAGATGATCGCCCTAGTTGCTCTGCATTTTCGTGCACCTCTTTCAATCCTTGACCATAACGTTCTGCCGTATCAAAAGGTGCCCTGGGATTATTACCGACCGGATACCATCCATCCCCAAATTTTGCTGCACGTTGTCTTGCAAGTCGAGCTTCTCCACCAATCCAAAGTGGGGGATGCGGGTATTGGACCGGCTTTGGAAAAAATTTTAGGCCGGAGTAGTTAACGTGGCTACCTTCAAAGCATGGTGATGTCTCGGTCCATAAGTTTTTGAACGCTGCAATGTATTCGTCAGATGCCGGGCCTCTTTCTTTGAAAAGTGGACCGTTTAAAAGTTGTATTTCTTCTTCCATCCACCCCACACCGACCCCGACGGTTAAACGTCCTTTTGACAAAACGTCAATAGTCTTGATCATTTTTGCGGTTAAAATAGGTGGGCGATGTGGTATAACCATTACGGATGTGAGTAGTCTTATAACGCTTGTTGCAGCAGCAACATAACTTAAGGTGCTAAGTTGCTCCAGGCATTCTCCTGTGTCCTCTGCGAACCAGCGACCGGACTTAGTATAAGGGTAGGGGGAGTTTACATCTTCGGCGATTACAACGTGGTCACTAAAGCCAAGGTAACTAAAGCCTAATTCTTCAGCCTCAAGAGCAATTGTTCTGAGGGAATCAGGATGCGCAACAGGACCTCTAATGCCTAAATGAATTCCAAATTTCATTACTAGTCCAATCTAGAAGGGCGTATCACCTGCTATTGTGATTCTATGCATGCGTCTACGCTCATTATAATCTGCGAGTGCCTGGTGTTGTACACATCGGTTGTCCCAAAGCGCTAGTGACCCAACTTCCCATCGGAAGCGACAAGTAAATTCTGGACGGGTCGAGTGATCACGTAGAAAATCGATAAGTGTATCTGCTTCACTTTCGTTAAAGCCGAAAAGATTTTGAGTGTGGCTACCTATGTACAGTGATTTTCGTCCAGTCTCGGGATGTGTTCGTACTAGGGGATGAACAGCTTCTGTAGGCAGGTTCCCCGGCTCTCTAATTTTCGCTTGCATTTTTGGATTGCTGGCGTACCGATCTTTTCTATTTACCTTTCCTACGCCGCGTCGAAAACCATCGCCTACATTAAGGGTTTTAAGGTTTTTTAAAATGCCTTTCATTGGATCAGATAAAGTTTCGTAAGCTAAGTATTGATTTGAAAACTGCGTATCCCCACCACTTTTGGGAACTTCATGAGCATAAAGCATCGTTGCCTTTGCTGGTTCTGGGTTGAACATCTGATCAGTATGCCAGACCGCCCCAAATGTGTAGTCATCGCCCGGTTCTTTAATGATCTCTAATATTTCTGGATGGTCATCTAAACCTCGCATGTATGGGTGGAAATGGATCTCACCAAACCTTTTAGCGAAGTCTATTTGTTGTAATGGGCTTAACCTCTGT
>CACOPQ010000037.1 GCA_902629125.1 uncultured Alphaproteobacteria bacterium | reverse complement strand
GCGCCGGAATTGTCATTGATAAAAAAGTCCATAAAGGGAAAAATAAAATCGCAGGAGAATGGGGACACAATCCGATCCCTTGGACTAAGAAAGGTGAACTTCCAGGTAACGAGTGTTATTGTGGAAGGAATGGCTGTCTTGAGACTTTTATTTCAGGACCCGCAATCGAAAGGGACTTTAAAAATCTCCACGGAAGCAAATTGAAACTGAAAAATATTGTCAAACAATCAGAGGCAGGTAATTTAAAAGCGGAGCAGATTATAAAGAATTTTGAAGATCGACTGGCAAGGGCACTTGCACAAGTCATAAATATACTTGATCCCGATTCAATCGTATTAGGTGGAGGACTATCTAACATTGACAGACTTTATACAAACGTTCCAAAGCTCTGGACTGAGTATATTTTTTCCGATGATGTTTCAACCGTACTTAGCAAGGCAAGGTTCGGGGACTCAAGTGGCGTGAGAGGAGCGGCTTGGTTATGATAAAAAACCAAAAACACAGTCAGCTTTAGGAATTTTTACTTTGTTACTATCTAGCAAACAAGTAACAGTATTATGCCGTGACTGTTATTCTTCAATGAACCAAGAGGCAAAATCTCGCTGCTATTTCTGCCAATCACCGCGCCTGATAGAGCATCGTGAGTTAGGACAACTCGCAATAGCGCACGTCGACTGTGACGCATTCTATGCGAGTGTCGAAAAAAGAGATAAGCCTGAATTAAGAGATACTCCAGTCTTAATTGGCGGAAGCCGAAGAGGCGTAGTTGCGGCAGCATGTTATATTGCGCGAACCTACGGAATTAAATCGGCGATGCCTATGTTTAAGGCGTTGCAAAAGTGTCCCGAAGCTGTTGTGATTCGGCCAAATATGAAAAAATATGCTGCGGTTAGTAAGGCAGTCAAAGCCCTAATGTTGCAAACAACCCCTTTAGTACAATCAGTTTCAATTGACGAGGCATATTTAGACTTAAGCGGCACCGCCCGGTTACATCATGGTGTCCCTGCTTTCACTATGGCTCGTCTTGCCAATGATATCCAAAAGAAGCTTGGCATAACAGTATCAATTGGCCTTAGCTATAATAAATTTCTGGCAAAACTAGCCTCGGACATGGATAAACCAAATGGGTTTAGTGTAATAGGAGCACAGAATATTAAAACATTTCTTGCAGACTATCCCATCAAAGCCATTTCTGGGGTAGGAAAAGGTTTAGAAACAAAACTGAAAAACGATGGTATTCGCAAAATCTTCGACCTCCAACGCTGCACAGCTCATGAACTTCAAAAGCGGTATGGCAGTATTGGCGAGCGCCTTTTTTACTTTTCTAATGGAATAGACAGTAGAGTGATAACGCCTAACCCGCCAGCCAAAAGTGTTTCAAAAGAGGTCACTTTCAACTACGACAAAAGTGGCCTCGAACAGCTGAAACCAGTGCTGTGGCAACTTTGTGATCAAATATCCACATCATTAAAATCTAAAGACAAATTTGGCAAAACCATTACACTAAAGCTTAAAACCAATAAATTTCGAACTATCACGCGCAGCAAAACTGTTAAAAACCCAACCCAGTTAGCTGAAGTAATATACCGCGTCGCGTTTGAGCTTTTAATTCCAAACGCTCGCGAAACATATCGGCTGATGGGTGTTGGTTTATCAACGCTTGTCGATGATATTGATAATATTGAGTCTGATTTCTTGGATGATCATGCTATCAAACAGGAAAAGCTAGAGAAAACGATCGATCAAATTAGAAAAAAGGTTGGAGAAAACGCCATCGGTAAAGGGCGAGGATTAAATGTTGAACATCCTATGAAGGAAAACTAGACACTAACTGCAAGAAGGACGCTGAAGATAGTCTATCTCAACGAGATCCACATCAATAATTAAATCTCCATAATCAAGAATTAATCCACTAACGACACCATTGTCATGCAGCCTTATGGTTATTTCATACTCAGGTTCAAGTTTTTGTTTTTCAGCTAAGAAAAAAGCCATTCGAATTGGCCAATAAGTAGTTTTATCCAGCTGGGCTAGGCCTCCTACATATGTTTTTTGGACCCCGATAATACTATTGACTAAAGCTGCTGGTTCAACTTCGGTGCCGTCAAAAAGAAAGTTCATTACAATCTTTTTCTGGCTCTTTGCTGCCTTAATTAATGCCACGGTGTGACCCGCAGGGAAGAGAGTCTCCGTGTTAAGAGTAATCTGCTTCATTTCCGGTTTTAAAAACTTTACATTACCATTGGTGTCATTTTTTGGAACAATAGCTTTGCCTTCAATTACTTTTTCTACCCCGCCACTTTCGTCGCGCTTTACAAAGAACTTGTATCGCTCTCCTGTCTTTTCTTCCCAGGAACTAAGGAAAGTATTAATCTGCGTTTCGGAACCGTCATCTCTTTGATACAACATCACGTAACGCTGTTCCACAGTCCAACTCGCACACAATTCTCTCATTTCAAAGGTCAGTCTTCCTTCGACATTTACTGGGGCAGCGCTAAAAGCAGTTTGCTTTGTCGACATCTTATAAAAAGCGCGGTGAGGTGAAAGCTGGTCCAAAAAATTCTGGCTAACTGCTTCAGAATTAGCAAAGCTAAGCAATGCGGTTAAACTTGTTGCAAAAAAGCTATGTAAAAAACACCTTGTCATTCGTTATCTCTTTTAATTGATCTTTCGCTCATAAAACATAGCGTTTTCATGTGATTTGAAAATACCTACGACAAACATTTTCAGGTTATATAGTCTAATATCTGAAACTTTTTAGCTTAGAACTTCCCTCCCTGCCCAATATCGTTACGAATTCAGCACTCTACGCTACTTAAGCGCAGGCGCATTAGCAGATAAGTTGTGAGATAACAAACATTTTAAAATTTAACGTTCAGCATCAAATTTTATGGCACAACTATTGCTTATCATTGAAAAACACTAATCCGTGAGTAGTAAAAAAATGAGCGCAATCAAATCGCTGGCGACGTTTAACCAAAGAGGACATCGAGGAATATCAACCAACGAGGCAAAACTCGAGCACATTATTTCTCATTTCTTAGGTTTAATAGAGCGAGATAACCTGCAAGCCACCAAACTTAATGATAGAACTGAAGTGGAGAAAGCTCTCAATTTGGCCCTACTTGCTATGACAGAGGCTGAAAAAAGGATCGACAGGCAACAAAAGAGAATTAAGCAGCTAGAGAAACTCTCTATAACTGACGAACTAACGAAGTTATTAAATAGGCGTGGTTTTCTAACACAATTAAAACGTACTTTGTCCTCATCGAAGCGTAACGGAGTTGGTGGATCCCTAGTGATGTTAGATCTTGATAGGTTTAAAAATATTAACGACCGTTACGGCCATATCGCAGGTGATAAGCTGCTTCAGAAAGTTGCTAATTCCCTAAAAAATAAGGTTCGGGATAGCGACACGATTGGGCGTTTGGGTGGCGACGAATTCGCCATTATTTTAGCTGGTCTTCCATCTTCGATGATTTCAAATAGGATTGATGAAATACAGGGCGCTATCAACCACCTCGATTTTGAATGGGAAAATCACAAAATAAGTGTTTGCGCAAGTATTGGTCGATATGACTACTCTGGGACTGAAACTTATACAGAGTTAATCAATCTGGCTGATTTAAGTATGTATGATAAAAAACTAAAAAAAAATACTGACTAAAAAATTGTTTTAACGATCAGCCAGACACGAATTTCAACATTGTAATTTAATTTCACACTATATGTTTCCCTGGCATCTCTTTACGTGTATATGGATGACATGACTTTAATAACTGACAATCGTTCGCTTGCATCGGCGTGCGATAGACTTTCAAAGGAACTCTATCTGAGCGTAGATACAGAGTTTATGCGCGAAAAAACCTACTATCCTAGACTGTGCCTTATTCAAATTTCAGGTGAGACGGAAGCTATAGCGATAGATGCTCTATCGCCCGGTATAAATTTGGGACCGGCTTTTCAACTTTTAGACGACCCAAAGATTATAAAGGTATTTCATGCCTGCAGACAGGATATGGAAATATTTTTTCACCTGACCAAGAAAACACCTAAGCCTGTATTTGACACCCAAATCGCCGCGATGGTATGCGGTTATGGTGACGCTATAAGTTATGACAAATTGGTAAAACAATTACTAGATATTGAAATAGACAAATCATCTAGGTTTACCGATTGGTCACAGCGGCCACTATCAAACACCCAATTAAAATACGCGTTATCTGACGTGACGCATCTCCGTAAAATATATGAAGAATTAAAAAAGCAGTTAAGAAAGAATGGGCGTGAAACCTGGTTAGTTGAGGAATTGGATTTTGTTACCAGTACAACAACTTATATGATTGATCCAGAAAAGGTTTGGCTTCGTTTAAAAGTCAGGAGCGGCCGGCCACAATTTTTAATCTTAGTACAGGCTTTAGCAGCATTCCGAGAGCGCGAAGCACAACGTAGAGATGTTCCTAGAAATCGTGTGTTAAGAGATGATGTATTGTTAGATATTGCCGCACGAGCACCTGCAACACCCGAAGAATTAGCGAGAGTAAGAAGTATTTCTGCAAACTTTGCAAACAGTAACTCCGGCACTCAAATATTAAAGGCAATTTCCCTAGCAAAGCAAATACCAATAGATCAAGCGCCCAAAATTGAAAAAAAGGAACGAAAAAATAATCAGGGGACAGCTGTAGTTGAGCTTCTCAAAGTGCTATTGAAAATGAAGGCTGAGGAACATAACGTTGCTCAAAAACTGATTGCTGGAACGTCAGACCTTGAAGCGGTCGCGGCCAATGATATGCCTGACGTTGCTTTTTTGAGAGGCTGGCGTAGAGAAATTTTTGGAAACGACGCATTACTTTTGAAATCTGGAAAACTTGGTCTTTCAATACAAAATCACAGCGTTAAAATAACCCGCAACTCATAATATATTTATGCAAGATCTAAACAGCATGAAGGTCGACTTTTTTCCCAAATACTCTCTCTAGTCGTTTCAATCTTCTCTTAACATTTTGTCCTTTACTAATATTCATTTCCTTGGGAAACAACATTAAGATTGCATCTTTATCCCTTTTAACCTGTACCTTATTCAAGACCCCCTTCAAACCACCTGAAAAACTGATAGCAAAATCAAGCAAAAACCCGATCATTGAGGCCATTTTGTGCTCTTCACTTGTGATGATTTTTGGATAGACCTTTTCTGGAATGTCGCTATTTGATCCGTTATAACGCGTTAAAATCGCGGTCGCAATAAATACCCTCTCCTTGTGGGTTATACCTACCATTGGAAGCCTCAATAAACGCAAATATGACTGTAGACTTCTATAGCTTGGATGTTCTTCGCTACCAATGTTTCTGATACAGCAAATTGCACGCAATAGCCGCTCATACTTTAGGGACATATTAGGAAAAAAAGAACATATTAAATGCTCTAATTCGCGAGAATAATGTGTATCCTCGCAAGAGGATGGAAAAATAGACATGAGGCCAGACAATAACGGATCTAGTTCTCGTTGCTGTTGATCCAACCTATCAAACAGACATCCCTCTCTCAAACCGGCTTCGGAGAAAACGACTCGGCGAGAGTTCACTTTATAAATTATCCTACTCAAAATTAATGAGGCAATGGGAATTTGTTTTGCCCGACTTGAAGAAATTGGGGATGGTGCTTGATCATCCGGTTTTTTTGTAGAAACGGTTATCGGATATAACTGTCCTAGAAAAGAAATAAGCGCTGACCGTTTAACGGAATATCCATGTATAACTTTTAGTTCATAATCAGCAAACTCCATGTGCAATCGCGCCAAACTTCTCCATGCTCCTCCAATTGCATACATAGAGCTAAAATTTTCTTTTTGAAGCCACTCAACTGCATCCAGCTGCTCATCGATTAACTTCAAAATTTGGGGTTCACTGCATTCGTTTACTTCTGTAAAACGTAACGAACCAATGGGTAAACTCGTGCAATCATAAATCCTACCTTTTTTAATCCTTGCCAGCTCAAGGCTTCCGCCTCCTAGGTCGCAAATAATTCCTGTTGAATTAGGGAAAGCGCAAATCACACCGAGAGCGGCGAGATATGCCTCTTCTTTGCCTGAAAGAATTTTTACTGAAAAATCAAATAATTTTTCTAGTTCTTTAACAAATTCTTTGCCATCTGAGGCGTCCCTAACGGCTGCAGTGGCTATAACTTGTATTTCTTGCAAACCCATTCTTTCAATGATTGCGGCGAACCTCGATATATTTTCCAATGCATTTAATTTACCTTGTTCAGATAACTTACCTGCAAGCTGAAGTTCAGTCCCCAGGCCACAAAAAGCTTTTTCATTAAACTCTATTAATGGAATTCGAGTATTCTTGTGAAAAACGACCAGCCTGATAGAGTTCGAACCAATGTCTAGCACACCAAATCGTTTTTGTTTTTTGTTAGTAAGCACTCAAAAGCTACCCTGCCGTTTTTTTCTTAGTCTTTTCTGTTATCTAAAGATATCAAGTTAGCGGGTGATACCTTCTCAAGAGCACTCCCCATTCCCGACAGGCTTGGGTAGGTCATAAAATATTTGTGAGCCGAAAACGCGTCTGTGCCCACTTCTAATCGATTGTAGATCCCATCAGAATTGAGTATCCACGTGTTTTTCTCATCCTTAAGATTTGCGACCATAATTTCATCAAGGACCTGGCGTCGTACGGTCGGATTTTCAATAGGCACAAAGTGCTCTAGCCGCCGATCTAAATTTCTTGCCATCCAATCTGCAGACGAAATGAAAATCTTTGCCTCATCTGAAGGCAATGGCTCTCCATTACCAAAACAGATAATGCGAGAGTGCTCTAAAAAACGGCCTACAATACTGCGCACCCGGATATTTTCGGATAAACCTGTCACGTTCGGTTTTAAACAGCACATTCCCCTTATAATTAACTCTATTTTCACACCATTATCTGATGCTTTATATAACAGGTTGATGATGTCAGGATCGACCAGGGCATTCATCTTTGCCCAGATACTGGCAGCTCTGCCAGATTTAGCGAAGTCAATTTCTTGTTCAATAAGCTTTTCTAAATTGGAGCGTAACCTTAATGGCGCTATAAAAATTTTCTCCATTTCAACCGGTTTCGCATATCCCGTTATGTAATTGAAAATACGAGCCGCGTCTCTACACATTGCAGGATCTGAAGTGAAAAAAGATAGGTCGGTATAAACTTTTGCTGTTATAGGGTGATAGTTTCCTGTGCCAAAGTGCGCATAATTTCTTAAACCCTTATTTTCTCGCCGAACAATTAAAGAAACTTTAGCATGCGTTTTTAGATCAAGAAAACCATAGACAACTTGTGCACCTGCTCTTTCCAAATCTCGGGCCAAACTCATGTTAGCAGCTTCATCAAAACGAGCTTTTAATTCGATTATAGCTGTTACCGACTTGCCTGACTCGGCAGCTTCGATAAGAGCCGCGACAATTGGTGAGTTTTCACTTGTTCGGTAAAGCGTTTGCTTGATTGCAACAACTGCTGGGTCAATTGCTGCTTGCCTCAAAAATTGTACAACAACATCAAAACTCTCGTAGGGGTGATGCACTATGATATCTTTAGCGCGGATGGCAGCAAAACAGTCTCCCCCAAAGTCGCGTATGCGTTCTGGGAACCTTGCATTAAGAGGATGCCATAAAAAGTCATTACCGTCCTGCGGTATGATCTCTTCAACCTGGTGCAATCCAACAAATTTTACCTTATGAACATCGGCTTCATCGCATTCAAGTTTTGAAATAACAAAGCGCTCTAAACCTACGGGCATTTCATGATCTATCATTACTTGAATTATTCCGCCTCTTTGGCGTCGCCGCAAAGCAGTCTCAAAAGAAAGCATTAAATCTTCTGCTTCATCATCTACCTCTAATTCACTGTCTCGCAACAATCTAAATAAACCTTGCCCTACAACTTCGAAATCAGGGAAAACTTCACTTACAAACTCAGAGATAACGTGCTCTAAACAAATGTATCTACTCGAATTTCCGGGCAGTTCAACAAATCGTCCTAGTTGTGAAGGCATGGGGATAAGTCCTTCCATTTCTCCGTTTCCTTTCATCCCTTTAAGCATTAATGCGAGACATGCCCCCCCGTTTAGCAAGAAAGGAAAGGGATGAGCCGGATCTACAGCTAGAGGCGTTAAAACCGGAAAGATTTCATCGCGAAAAAACTTTCCCAGCCATACCTTCTCATCGTCGAATAGATCCTGAAACTTCAAGATCAAAATATTTTGATCGTGCAATTCACGCGTTATTTCCTGAAAAGTCTCTTGCTGCTCAGCAATCAAATCTACGATGGCAGGTAAAATTCGATTTAACTGTTGTTTTGGTGTAAGCTCATCGGCACTTTTCGTTGTAAGTCCGGCAGAGACCATACTTCTTAAGCCAGCTACGCGCACCGTATAAAATTCATCTAGATTAGAACATGAGATAGCTACAAATCTTAGACGTTCCAATAAAGGATTTAATCTATTTTTTGCTTCTTCCACTACTCGGCGATTAAAGGACAACCAAGAGAGCTCACGATTGAAATATTTTTGACAACCGTCAAAAGTTTCCCCATCTACATAGAGTCTTTTATTCTCACTCATCGATGGCTCCCTAATGCGTCTACTGATGGTAAGTTGACTTTACTAAATTACAACGAAGTCTAAACACTGTTGTGTAACTGTTGTCAGTATACAAATTTACAATTCAATGCACTTATTTTGACCTTTGTAAAAATCATAAAGAACTCCTGAACGCACCACCATCCATGAGAATATTTTGACCGTTGATGAAGCCCGCGTGGGCACTACATAAAAAAGCGCAGGTTTTACCAAACTCTTCAGAATTTCCAAAGCGACCCGCGGGGTTCTCTGCTGCGGCTGTCTTATACATTTCCTCTTCACTCACGCCTGCCGATTCGGCTCTTACTTTTAGATTGCCGAGAAGTCTGTCCGTTTCAAAAGGTCCAGGCAGCAGACCGTTAATTGTAACGCCATCTCTTACGGTATCTCTGGCTATTCCAGCGCAGAACCCTGTCAAACCCATTCTAGCTCCATTTGACAGTCCGAGAATTGAAATGGGTGACTTTACTGCTGCCGAAGTAATGTTAATTATTCGACCGAACTTTCTTGAAATCATTTCATCGACAGTGAACTTGATCAACTCTATAGCTGTCAGCATGTTTGCATCTACAGCTTTTATCCAGTCTTCTCTAGTCCAGTCTCTAAATTGGCCGGGAGGTGGCCCACCTGCATTATTGACAAGAATGTCTACAGGTCCTGAAGTTTTTAACGCAATCTCTCTACCTTCACTCGTAGTAATATCGCAAGCAACACCTTCTACACTCACTTTGTATTTTGACCGGATCTCATTTGCAGTATTGACGATGTCCTTTTCGGTTCTCGCACATATAGTTAAGTTAACGCCCGCCTCTGCTAATGCTTCCGCGCAACCTCTTCCTAGGCCTTTACTAGCTGCACAAACAAGTGCGTTTTTACCTTGTATCCCTAAGTCCATTTTTGTTCCTTTTTAACAAGTTTCCTGCAATATCCTTCGTGCTAAAGAAAGATTTATCGCATTCTTTTCAGAAAGAGAAATTTTATCTAGTCTGTCGACTAAACGCCTAACTTCTTCAAACGACCTCTCCATTCTCCTGCAAAGATAATTCACCACATCATTTGAAACGTCAATCTGGCGATCTTTAAACAGTTTTCGCATCACGCCTTTTATTATTTCGTCGTCTGGCTTCTTTAATTCCACGGTCGATAAGGTCGAAACTCTTGAAGCTAAGTCGGGTAATTTGATGTCCATCTGTGATACAGGTTGCTCACTTATTACAATGAAACTCCCTCCAAGTTCTTGGATAAAGTTATACAAATGTAATAAAGTTTCTTCTCTCCACGAGTTATCAAAATTATCTACCAACACATTTTTGTGATCGATCAATAATTCCCTCACGTTTAATACGTCCAATGATGCGGCGTTAATTGATAATGCATTTGATTTTGATTTCCAAATATTTGCCAGGTGTGATTTGCCTGACGAGGGTGCTCCAAAAATATTTAAACCGGGAAAATTTACCGGCCAGTTCGGCCAACTATCTATCCAGGTCATAGCATCCTTATTTGAGTCCGACACTATAAAGTCATCTCTATTTAAGGATACTTCATCACCAAGATCAAAGATTAGTTGAGCATAATTATCAATCATTTTAGAGCAGACATCAGTAGCAACATTTTTAGTGTTTTCTAATTAATTCTCTTCGCTACTTCCATTATAATAAGAACTAGTTTTATAGCAGTCTATGCAAAATCTAAAAAGCACGCCAACTATAGCCGCCATTGGCAACGCTAAAAGAACTCCCAAAAAGCCAAATAGCGCCCCTCCAGCTAACAATGAAAAAATAACCCAAACAGGATGCAAACCAACCGCCTCTCCAATGAATTTTGGCGTTAGAATATAACCTTCCAAGATCTGGCCTAGCATAAAAATTCCAGCAATTATTATAATGTTTGTCCAGACTTCAAACTGCAAATATGCTAATCCGATACTAAGCAAGCCTCCGAATATCGCTCCAACAAATGGGATGAAGGAAATTAAACCGGCGAAGACGCCAATTATTACACCAAATTCTAGCCCAGCCACTGTTAGCGTAATAGCATAATAAGAAGCTAAAATTAAACACACGGTGCCCTGCCCTCTTACGAATGCCGCTAGTGTTTTATCTATCTCGTTTAGCTGCTCTCGCAACGTATCTTTATGCCTAATCGGAAACCAATCGTATACCTTCTTTACTATGAGATCCCAATCACGCAACAAATAAAATGCAACTAATGGCGTAATAAGAAGGAGGGATAAAAGGTCCGCAATAGCCGCACCTCCGTCAATTACACCGCTAAGCATCTTTGTAGACCATTTCACGAGACCACTTGCGGGAATATCTAAAATTTTTGCATCAACTTTATTATTCAATATCCCTGCAATCGCATCTATTATTAATTGTAGTTTGGCTTTAACTATTGGAAGAAATTGAGCAAAATTCTTTAATTGGTTTGCAAGCACAGGGACTAATAGAAAGACAAGAAAAATTACAAGCGCAAGAAATACAAACAACGTAAATAAAGTTGCCAATGACCTATTCCAGTTTCGCTCTTCTAATTTATCGACGACAGGATCCAGAAAGTAAGCTATAGCTATTCCAATCACAAACGGCAGTAAGATAGTTCTTAAAAAATAAAAGCTCAAAGCCATAATTATAGCTACTAATAACCAGAACAAAGTAGAATTTAGCCTTATCATAGACAGTAAACCCGCTTTAATTTTAATTTCTTTTAATTCCGTCACAAGCCTTGGGCATTCTGTTCGAAAGCTCGCAAAGCATTAACAAATCGTTAGTCTCAAAAAGTGCCAGCTTTTTATATTGAAGAGCATTATCGAGTTGTTTTAAGGTTCCCATTATCCAAAGATCAACTAATGCTTTCTCTTTTGTCAAACGAACTAGCTCAGATGTTTTCAGCGTACCTATTTCCCGTAATTTAGATCTGATAGATAGCCAGTGCTCCAGCCCCAATATTGGGATTTCTACAGAAATTCGTTGCTGCACGGAAGAAACCACCTGATTTTCTCTTTTCCAAGCTACGTTAAGGCTTCTAATTGTCTTTTGCTTTCCAGAATTCATAAGATGATTTACACCAGCATTTGGTGGTATCTTAATTATAGCAATAATTGTTTCTTCAAGGTCTTCAACTCCAGGTGCAAGACTAGTGAATTCTAAAAATGGCGAATTATCAACAAGATTGAATTTTCTTGATACTTTTGCTACGACAACCTTGTGAACCCCATACTTTTTCATAATAGGAGAGAAATGGACCAATTTTCCATTGATAGCTTGCGCAGCTGACAAATACTTTATATCCTGAAAATCGCCTTTTGGGATAATAAAAGGAATTAAACTATTATCATAAAGGCCTTCCCTCCAAACATTCATCCAAGGATTTGGCATTTTCCATAATCGAGCGACGCCATTTGTTTCAAAAACAGGTATTAGCAGAATCGGTAAACTTGGTGTTTCTGAAAACGTAACGCTATTTTTCAAAAGAATGTCTCGAACTAAATTTGGATTGAATATGACGGTTAAATTAGCTAAATATCTAACTGGTGAAATCCGTTCTCTAACAACTTCGTAACCCTGAACTAAACCTTTTATTTCATCAATAGACAGTTCCACGATTTGCGAATTTTCATCTAGTAAAGTTAGTCGTCTAACAAGTAATTTCCATGCTTTCCTCTGACCTACTTCCAAAGCCTTTTCGCGGGCGGCAATGGCAGTGTGCGAAGTTTCATCGACTTCAATATTTTTTATTTTAAAAACTTGATTTGCTTCTACTACTGAACTACGACCAAGGAAGCAACACGAGATCATTACAAAAAAATACAAATACTTAAATTTTGATAGATAAATCATGTATAACTAGGAATCATATGAGAAGTAAAACCCAAGTGCTTCATTTATTTGCAACCTTGTTGAACATAATTTCTTTGGAACTAGGAACTTCTATTTTAGCAAATTTAATTAAGTTTTGATAGCCACGGAGGATACCATAAAAGAAGAACAACCATCGCCAAAACTATCATATAAGGACTCCGGCGTCGATATCGAGACTGGGAATCAACTTATTGAATTGATAAAACCTATAACACGCTCTACCGCTAGACCCGGAGCCGATGGTAAAATTGGAGGTTTTGGCGGTATTTTTGATTTAAAAGCCGCCCGTTATCAAGACCCAATACTAGTAGCCGCGAACGATGGTGTAGGAACTAAATTAAAGCTCGCAATTGAAACAAATAATCATAATCAAGTTGGTATTGATTTAGTTGCGATGTGTGTGAATGACCTCGTGGTTCAAGGTGCTGAGCCTTTGTTTTTTTTAGATTACTATGCAACGGGAAACTTATCATTGAGTTCCGCAAAAGAAGTGATACATGGCATAGCAGAGGGATGCCTTACTGCCGGTTGCGCCTTGATAGGAGGCGAAACGGCTGAAATGCCAGGGATGTATAATGGTACTGATTATGACCTTGCAGGGTTTGCAGTCGGAGCAGTTGAGCGTCAAGATCTTTTAACAAATGCTAATGCTAAAGAAGGCGACGTTATTTTAGGCCTTGCCTCAAACGGACTGCACTCGAATGGGTTCTCACTGGTACGAAAAGTTATTGAAGAATTAGACCTCAAATATGAAGACACGTGTCCTTTTCTCGAAACTAAAAGCCTCGGCGAAGTGCTAATGGAACCGACAAGAATTTATGTAAAATCGTGTCTCCAGGCCCTTAAACTAGGTGGGATAGTGGGACTTGCTCACATAACTGGCGGAGGATTATTAGAAAATCCGCCGCGTGCATTCAATGATCGGCTTTCAGCACACATTGATGCTACTAGCTGGTCACTTCCACCCGTTTATAAATGGTTAATGAAAACTAATTTAATAAAACCAGAGGAACTAGCTCATACTTTCAATTGCGGCATTGGGATGATTGTAATTGCAGACCCAGGTTTCGTGCAAAATGTTGTCCAAGAACTTACTCATCTCGGTGAAACCGTTTATGAATTAGGGGTTTTAAAAACGCGTTCGAAGGGTCTACCGAAAGTAACGATAGAGAATATTGCGAGCTGGAAAAATTGAGTGAAAAAATAAAGGTAGCAGTATTAATTTCCGGCAATGGGACAAACTTACAAGCACTAATAGACGCTTGTATAGCACCCAATTATCCCGCTGAAATTGTTTTAGTGATATCCAATAAGGCCAACGCAAAGGGAATAGAGAGAGCACAGAAAGCTGGCATAAAAACAAGGATTATAGACCACACAAATTATAGAAGCCGTGAAGAATTTGATTGTAAGTTATCTATAATCCTGTCCAATTCTGAATGTAAATTAGTTTGCCTAGCCGGCTTTATGAGAATCCTCTCTGAAAGTTTTGTAAACACATGGCCAAATAGTATACTCAATATACATCCCAGTTTACTTCCAAGTTTTCCTGGCACAAAAACGCACGAACGAGCTTTAGAAGCTGGGGTCAAATTTTCTGGTTGCACATTACATTTTGTTACAGCGGAGTTAGATGCGGGACCAATTATCGGCCAGGCAGCAGTGCCAGTACTAGACAATGACACGCCCAAAACTTTAGCTAATCGTGTGCTTATAGAAGAACACAAACTTTATGCCTTGGGACTAGAGTTAGTAGCAAATAAAATACTTAAGAACAAAGAGGCGGACTTGCATCGTGAGCAAAGTACTGTTTCCAAAAGTTTAATAAACTTTTAAAGTATTGTTTGATTTGGTTATTTGTTTTATTTATACCAACGTAGGGGGAGACGTAGAAATGGCATCAAATGAGACTGAAAACAATCCGGACTACAAGTTCCATGCAGATACTTACAAAGGCGTTTGCACTTTAATCCAAGTATCGATTGTATTAATCGTTATAACTTTACTACTTCTTGCTTGGCTGGTTGTCTGACAAATTGAACGATTTAGCCGAAAAAGCACGAGCAAACGCACTTTTGGTGATAAAGCTTAAATTTTCAGCTCACGGCTAGCACATCCGGTGATAAGTTTCGGCAAGCTTATTTCTAGTTAACCGACGATATCGTCCTCAGAAAAAAACTGCGGGATTTCCTCTGCAGCGGTTTCGGCAGCATCAGAACCGTGGACTGAATTCTCGCCAACGCTTTTTGCGTAAAGTTTCCTAATTGTACCTTCCGCAGCCTCTTCAGGATTGGTAGCACCCATTACTTCGCGGTATTTTGCTATCGCATTTTCTCCTTCCAGGACCTGAACGACGACGGGTCCCGACATCATAAATTCCACTAGCTCATCATAAAAGGGCCTTTCTGAATGAACCGCGTAAAACTGCTGTGCTTGCACTTTCGTCATTTTAATTCGCCGCTGCGCTATTATTCGTAAACCACTTTGCTCGATGAGAGCGTTAATAGCTCCTGTTTTATTTGCAAGGGTTGCATCAGGCTTTATTATAGAAAACGTTCGTTCAATACCCATGTCTATCTTCTTTCCTTATATAACGAGGGGTCTAAATCACGACTATATCGCTAGCTGCTGTCTTATAAACAGCTATTGCGGCATGAGCAAGTCGCCGCTGATACTTTTTACCTAACCCTCACCACTGCAATTTGGTTAGGTAGCAATCAGACATTTGAAATATTTTAGGTGGAATACTGAGAAAAATTTTGTGTTCCAGCCCGTGCTGTATGATCAGTCTTTATATTTATCACAGCTACACGACCTTCATTGACTTTGGCCTGCGCTCTTTCTAATGCCTCTCCAATCTCTTCTGGTTTCTCTATAAACTCGGCGTAACACCCAAGAGATTCTGCCATTTTGTGATATCTCGTGTAACCGAGGTCACGTCCCGGCTTCGTACCATCGGGATCGGCGGTCCATCCTCCGTTTAAGCTTATTACAACCAAAACATTTATTCCATGACGTACTGCTGTATCAAGTTCCATAGCATTTAGCCCAAATGAACCGTCACCATGAACGACAATTACTTGTTTGTCTGGTTTAGCAATCTTCGCCCCTAATCCGAATGGTAATCCTACACCCATTGTCCCAAACGGACCTGAGTTTAAGCGGTGTCCTGGTGAAAATGTAGGCATAGATTGACGTCCGTAGTTCAATATTTCCTGGCCATCGACAACTAGAATGGCATCCCGGTCCATAAAATTCTTAACCTCTTCACAAAGCCGTAATGGATGGATCGGCTCACTATCTGAGATTGCATTGCCCCCTGGCCTAGATCTCTTGGCTGCTTCTTCATCACCTAAACGTTTTATCCAACCGTCATAGGAAATTTTTTTATCCTGCCCTGTTAGTTTCTGATTTATCTGACGTAGAACAGCTCTAGCATCTCCAACTATTCCAATGTCAACAGACCTAGGACTAGTGCTAACTTCTTCTTCGTCAATATCAATCCGAACAATTTTTGCCTCTGCGTTAAACCGTGGTGGTGCTGCATGGCCAATAATATAGTTCATCCGTGTACCAATGATCATGATCAGGTCTGCTTCTCTAAACGCCGCTGACCGAACAGTCATAAAAGATAAAGGGTGATCTTCGGGGATAACACCACGTCCTTGAGGCGTTGTATAAAATGGGATTTGTGTTTTTTCAACAAACTCTTGTAATTCTGAAGAGGCCTCCGACCAAAGGATCCCGCCACCAGTTATAATTACTGGTTTTTCCGCATTTCGCAGAGCATCTATTGTCTCATCTATTATTTCTGATGAAGCATGTGGGCGCGCCCGAGGTAAAGCTCGCCCCGAGATAGACCAGTCAATTTCTTCTTCATCTATTTTTTCGTATAATAGGTCACCGGGACAATCTAGATAAACCGGACCTGGTTTACCAGCCATCGCTTTTTGAAATGCCACATTTACCATTTCTGGAATACGGCTAAGGGTATAAATCCGCTCAGCCCACTTTGTACAGGGTTTCATCATTCCGAGCTGATCGATTTCCTGAAATACTTGTTGACCATATGTTTTAAATGGACTCGAGCCACCAACCGCTACCAATGGTACACAATCTACGAACGCGTTTGCTACCCCGGTTATTAAATTTGTTACCCCTGGGCCGCTTGCCGCCATACAAACACTAGGCTTGTTAAGTAACCTACTATAGGCCTGACCCATAAACGCCGCAGCTTGTTCGTGCCTGACGTCTATTGGTCTTATACCCTCTTTAATGCAGGACTCCTCAGCCAATAGCATTGGCCCTCCCATCAAAAAGAATAAATCTTTTACACCCTCATTTTTTAATGCCTTAGCTAGAATTTCGGATCCAGTTAGTTGTGCCAATGTCTTTACTCCAATAAACTTTTATGAGTACGCTCG
>CACOPQ010000036.1 GCA_902629125.1 uncultured Alphaproteobacteria bacterium | reverse complement strand
CCGCCTACACCACCAACGAGAATAGAAAGACCAGGTGTCGGCGCAAGAGGTTCTGCGGTAATGGCGACAAGACCACCCAGGGCTCCGTTTAAAGCCGTGGTAAGGTCAAGTTTTTTGTAGAGAATTTGCGTCAAAATTATCGCAGCAACAACACCGCCAGCAGCCGCTAGGTTCGTATTAATATAGATTGAAGATATATCTCTAATATCTGCCGCGGTGCCCATCGCTAGTTGTGAACCGCCATTAAACCCAAACCACCCTAGCCATAGAATAAATGTCCCGAGAGTAGCGAGAGGAAGATTGGCACCAGGCATTGGATTTACTTGACCGTTTTCTCCATACTTACCTTTTCTGGCACCGATAATCAGAGCCCCAGTCAATGCGGCCCAGCCACCGACTGAATGAACAATTGTCGATCCTGCAAAGTCCGAAAAGCCCATCTCCGAAAGCCATCCGCCTCCCCACGTCCAGGAGCCTTGTATTGGATAGATTGCGCCAGTTAGAATAACGATAAAAACTAGAAAAGAGAAAACCTTTACCCTCTCAGCAATAGTTCCTGACACTATTGATCCCGCAGCAGCAACGAAGACCATTTGGAAAAACCAATCGGAACCAGCAGAGTAACTGTTAGAATCATCTGCTTTAAAACCGTTCGCGGTAATGGACGGATCCACTGCACTCCACGGACTTGGCGTCCCTATATACCCAGCGTCTACGCCGCTATACATCAAATTGTATCCAATCAACCAATACATGATCCCTGCAATCGAATACAAACCTATATTTTTAGAACACTGCATTACCGTATTTTTCGACCGGACAAGGCCAGCTTCGAGCATGCAAAAGCCAGCAGCCATCCACATAACGAGGAACCCGTGTACAAGAAACGACAGTGTATTAAAAATAAAAGCTGTTTCCGCTGAAACAGCTGCCGAGGCACTAGCAGTCGCAGTTACTGTAGAAATACCTGCAACTAAGCAAAACAAGCTATATATCCATATTTTTTTCATAGTTCTACTCCACTTAAAGCGCTTCTGCACCGGACTCGCCTGTTCGAATCCGAACAGCCTGCCCAAGATCAAGCACAAATATTTTTCCGTCACCAATCTGATCGGTGTTTGCCGCATCTCTGATGCCTTCGACGGCCTTCTCGGTCATCTCTTTAGCTACCGCGACTTCTATCTTGATCTTTGGTAAAAATTCGACCGTGTATTCAGCACCTCTGTAAATTTCTGTTTTACCCTTCTGTCGGCCAAAGCCTTTAACTTCGGTGACAGTCAAACCCTCAATGCCGAGGCCAGTCAGCGCTTCCCTGACCTCGTCAAGTTTGAAGGGTTTAATAATTGCTACGACAAGATTCATGTCTCCTCCACTTCTAAATGTTTAGCGACTAATCGCTAAATAACGTTGAATACGATCAACGGTAGAGACTACTTCTCAAGAACCGTGCCAAATTCCAAAAAGGAGGATTTTCGTCTTCTTTTCAATGATTTAAGGGGACATTCTAAGTTATCGATATAAAATATGAAAAACTAATATGATTATTTTTTAGGCATATAAATTATGCTGCCTATTATTTAATCTATTAATACAAAGTGGTAACAACTAAACACTGAATACTAAAAGTGAAAGCAGTCCAGCTCCTTTTTTATTTAACTAGCATCAAAGAAATATGAAAGAGCCTTTATTTGCTCTCCTTTTTCATTAAAATTACTTGGTTTCAACCATTCCCGATGCGCAGACCTTACTATCGGCCATTCTGTGTCAATTATTGAAAACCAGGCAGTATCTCTATTGCGGCCTCGATAGTGTGTTGCCTGTCTAAATATTCCTTCAAATTTAAACCCTAGACGCTCCGCAGCTCGTCTGGAAGGAGCGTTTAATGCATCACACTTCCACTCATACCGCCGGTACCCAAGGTCAAAGGCATACTCCATTTTCAAAAACATAGCCTCTGTTGCAACTGTGGTACGCTGCATCAAAGATGAAAACCTAAGGTGTCCCACTTCTATGGACCCTTCTTTTGGATTTATTCTTAAATAAGAGCCAAGGCCGATGGCTCTATCTGTTTTTCTGTCCATGTAAGTCCAAAACATCGGATCCTCAAATACGCAGACAGATTGCAACCAAGTTTGATAGTCTGAAAGATTATCAAAGGGTCCATAACCTAAATAGGTCCAACCTGATTCATCAGAATCACTTTTATTTGCCGTGAATAACTCGTTAGCGTGTTTCATAGCGTCCAGCGGTTCAACACGCGTATGATGTCCTAAAAGCGTTTTTTTATCAGGAAAAATTGGTTCCTTCCATCCAACTGGAAGCTCTTCACCGATGGGTTGGCCAAATTCATTGGTTTTCGTCATATATCAGTCTCTATTGGCAATGTCGTGTCCATCGCCCACTCACTCATAGAATTGTCATATATCTCTAAATGATCGAACCCAAGCTGATAAAGTACAAAAGCAGTCAATGTCGCTGCAATACCGCCGCCACAATAGTTAATAATGCGATCATTCGATTTAATTCCTGCGTCATCAAGGATTGATCCTATTTCGCCTGGACTTTTAAACGTTCCTCGATTTGCATCCAAAAGCTCATGAAACGGAATATTAATACTTCCAGGGATCCTTCCCGGCCGGCCGTAACGCATACTTTCCCCTTTAAAAATATCCGTCGTTAATGAATTGAGCAGCACACAATCCTTCCGCCCTAATGCTGACAATACATTTTCTTTTCCAATAAAAAAGCTACTGTTTATTTGAGTATCGAATTCCGCAGGGTCGAATTGATTAATGCCAGACTCGGTAGCAAAACCAAGCCGACGCCATTCATCGAGACCTCCATCTAAAACACTAACCGATTGATAACCGACCGCAGCGAGCATCGCCCAAATTCTGGTAGCCCATTGCATACCATTACTGGAATATAGAACAATATGGTATGGTGACCCAATACCGAGCTTTTTAAAACTTTGTGCCAACAGCTCGAGTTCAGGCAAAGTCATACCATAAGGACTATTGTTATCAGATAAGTCTCTTTGAAGATCTAAATACGCGGCAGTCGGGATATGTACTTTTTCATAATTTGGCAAACAACTTTGTACGTTATATGGCCTTGAAGGGTGATCGTCAGTGTAATCCAAAAAAGTACTACAATCGAAGATCCTTAAATTAACATCGCCAAGTTTTTGATTCAGACTACTCGAGCTTATAATTTTTTCAGGAAAGCGCCACTTTGTATCCATTTGCAAAGAGATCTCCCATCACTAAGTGCTTGCTGAAAGTCAACTTTATATAATTTATCCGCAAAATAGTAGCTTTGAATGAAAGAAGTATCTTGCTCTGAAACTAGGGTTCTCACGAAAGAACAGACAGCACTGGTCACTAAGCCCTTGTCAGGGTGAAATTATAAATGAAAGGTGATTTCGATGTTTACTCAATAAAGCAACACGGCGAAGACCGGAAGTCTTCGCCGAGCGACTATGCAAATTAGTAAATTCGCGTTGCAATTAGAAACTATAACTATATTTCAACAAACTTCCTAAAAGCTCTTTTTCTTCGTTCTCTTCGTCTGAGCGCTTGTACCCAACTTCAACACTGAGCCCAAACGGAAAATTATAGCCTGCAGATGTCTCGAAAACGTGACCATCATGATTTTCTTTTTCTTCATCAGCCTCGTTATCGATCAGTGTGTAGGCGGCTCCAGCAAACCAATTTTTATAATTAAACCTTAGAGCGAGGTTGTTGTACGACCTATCATGGCTTGTCTCGCCGTTCAGATTATTTATGGCCATATGCTCCGTCATGAGCCTCGCAGTAAGATCTCGCGTGAAAATATGGTTATAACCAACCGATACAGAGTAACGGATCTCGTCCCTTGGACTTTTCTCTGCTGCCGCCTGTACCGCGTGGCCTATCCGGTACGATAATCCCTCTACAATATTATTAGTGAGAGAATAAAAATTAGATCCCTCTAAAGATATGGCGTAAGAATTGAATCTTTGAGTGTTTGAAGGACCTCCGTCTTCCTTACTTGTATTTCCTCTCTGCCGCAAAACAGAATCGGACAGAAAGGTTGTATCAGCCATAAATGAACTGACTTCAAGACTATGTTTTCCAAAATCTTCTAGATCATGGCGCACTTTGAAACCCGCGCCAATACGCTCGCGGATTGCATAATGCTCCACAAGAGTAGAAATATACATTCCAGGGAAACTATGATAATCGACGCCAACGACAGGATTAAATTTGCCTGCATATGCCGAAAAATTCTCAGTGTCGTAATTTAAAGTAAGGGCCGCAATGAATATTGGATGATCCTCGAAGAACTTATCATCCTTGTCTGCTGGATGGCCTTCCTCCGCGTGCCCGTCTTCGTCGTGGTGCTCTTCTTCGGCATGTTCATCCTCGTCATGATGTTCCTCGTCATGATGTTCCTCTTCGGCATGCTCTTCCTCGTCATGATGCTCCTCTTCGGCATGCTCTTCCTCGTCATGATGCTCCTCACCACCGTGGCCGTGGTGGTCATGGCCAGACGCCTCACCTTCCAGTTTAATATTAGCGTTAATAGAAAAGCCACTTTTCGTTCTGTAGCCAAGTTCTAGGTGCGAGTGGGAATATGACTCACTAAAACGCTTGTCAAACCAGTCCCCATCTAAGTGCGTATCGCCTTGCGCTTGAAGGTCTAGATGACCGTAGAACCCAACACCACCATGGCCATGACCGTGGTGGTCGTGACCATGGGAGTCTTGGGCATGTGCAAATGCACTTAAACCAAAATAGGCAGCAATAGCTATTAAACTTTTTTGAATATACATGGAAATCTCTACTTATGACCATAATGTTATATTATAACATAACATTAACTTCTAAAGAATTACAACCTTATTTTTTCTTATTTACTTGAAGATAAATGGTCAAAAGCGTAAAGAGCGAAGCAGCCGACGCCACAATCGTCGGCCCTGATGGAGTATCTAAAACAAACGAGAAATATATTCCCAGCCCAACAGATGTCACACCAAAGAACGACGCTATTATGGCCATTCCCTCAGGTGACCTGGCCAACTGTCGCGCCGTCGCTGCAGGGATAATTAAAAGGGAAGAAATCAAAAGAATACCGACAGAGCGGATTGATACTGCAACAACTAATGTCATCAAAAACATCAGTAGTAAGTTACACAAAAAAACGCGTATACCTTCAGCCTGTGCCAAATCTTCCTGAAGTGTCATAAGCACCAAAGATGACCAATTCATAAGGAGCATTATCAAAACTATGGCACCGCCAATATAGATCCACCATAACTCTGGTCTTGTAACTGTAAGAATATCACCAAAAAGAATTGAATGCAGATCTATGCGCTGCCCCATAACGCTTATGGTCACCATCCCTAGAGAAAGGGCTGAATGGGCTAATATGCCAAGCAACGTATCAGTTGCTAATACTTTTTTCTGTTGAAGCCACAGCAACAAAAGTGCAAAAACTGAACAAATTAGTATGATGCCTACGTTAACTGCGATCCCCACAGCAAGCCCTAAAGCAACTCCTAAAAGCGCGCTGTGAGCGAGCGAGTCACCAAAATAAGCCATCCTTCGCCAAACCACGAAACAACCCATAACGCCCGTTATTACAGCAACTGCAAAACCTGCAAGGATAGCATTGATTAAAAATGGCTCAAGATTCATGGCTATGATTATGGTGATGAACATGATCATGGCTATGCTGATAGGCAGCCATCATTGTTGCCATGTCTTTACCAAAAAGCGAAATAAATTCTGGGTCTTTTGCAACTAATTGAGGTTCACCGGAACAGCAAACATGATGAAATAGGCATATTACCTCATTGGTCGAAGCCATGACTAAATGAAGATCATGAGAAACCATTAATACACTGACTTTGCGTTCTTTATAAATTTTTTCAATCAATTTATAAAATCCAAGTTGCCCTGATATATCTAAGTTTTGCGCGGGCTCATCAAGCACTAAAAGGTGCGGATTATCCAAGAGACTTCGAGCAAGCAGTACACGTTGTCGCTCGCCGCCAGAAAGATTAAAAAGAGGCTGATCTAGAATTGTTACGATTCCCGTCTCTTCGGCGACTTTTTCCACTACTGCTTTTTCTGTTTTTCGTCTTAAACCAAGAAAACGTTTAACTGAAATCGGCATAGTATGTTCCGGCGAAAAGTTTTGCGGAACATATCCAACTCTCAAACCCGCCATTTTCCGTATTTTGCCAGTGTCAGGCATGTAAAAGCCTATAAGACATTTTAAAAGCATGGATTTTCCTGCGCCATTCGGCCCTATCACGGTCAGAAAATCGTGTTCTCCCACCACGACTGACACGTTTTCTAAAATCTTGTTCCCCTGTCTTGAAACAGTGATGTTGGATGCTTGTATTAAATTTACCATACGCTTTTTATTTACTCACACTCGCCGCATTGACCCAGCACTTCTAAAGTAACCTTTTGCGGTCGAAAGCTGTTTTTATTCCAGGCGAGTTCTATTGCGTCTGTCAACTCTGGGCTGCAACACTCTTTCGCCTCGTTACAATCCGTACAAATTAGAAAATAGCATCCATTGTGTTCACGGGGGTGAGAACAACCAATGTAGGCATTTATGCTGTCCAACTTATGCACAAGTCCTGTTTCCAGAAGAAAGTCTAATGCACGGTATACGGTTGGTGGCTTCGCGGACCATGCTTTTCCTTTCAACTTCTCAAGTATGTCATAGGCTTTTGCTGGGACGTGACTGAGCCAAATCAACCTCAACACCTCTTTTCTGAGCTCCGTAAAACGCAAGCCATTTTCTTGACAGATTGACTCCGCTTCGCTCATCGCGCTCTCTATACAAACCTCATGATCTTGGCAATCGAGCATTGAAGCCTCCAACAGAAAGTAGGATTTTGTGTTGCATTATACTTTAATGTTATAATATAACAATTTTTAAAAGAAGTTTCATTTAAATAGTTGTCAATTACTTGGGGAGAAAGTCAAGTGTTGTCTTTAATCAAACGTTTATTTGCCCTGTCGAGCGCTTTGTTTGTCCTTAATGCCCCTGCGATTGCAAACGAAACAACAGGCGTTGTCGTCACAATTAAACCGCTCCACTCTTTGGTAAGTGGCGTCATAGGAGACACGGGTAAAGCTGAGCTGTTAGTTAAAGGCTATGCGTCGCCTCATGGATTCCAATTGAAGCCTTCACAAATAAAGTCGCTACAAGAGGCTACTATTGTATTTTCGATCCACGAAAGATTGGAAACTTTTCTACAACGAGCTTTGTCTAATGTACCAGGCAAAGTAAAACAAAGTGTAGTAATAGAATCAGCAAGAATTAAATTACTTCCTGTCAGAGAGGGTGGACCTTGGGAAGGGCATGATCACGGGCATCACGAAGAAAAGCACGAAAAACATTCAGACCACAAAGATCACGCTGAACACAAAGGCCACAAAGATCACGCTGAACACAAAGGCCACGACGATCATAAAGGACACGACGATCACGAAGACGGTGACGTTCATGTCTGGCTCACTCCTAAAAACGCTACAAAAATCGTAAAGGCGATCACAAGAGACCTAAGCAAAGCATTTCCACAAAACCGGAATGCATACAAGGCAAATGCACGTAATTACATTGAGAAATTGGAAAAGTTAGACGCAGAATTAAAAACACGATTAAAAGATATAAAAACCGAGCCATTTATTTATTTCCACGACGCTTTTCAATACTTTGAGAAGACCTATGGTTTAAATGGTGTGGGCACAATTAGCGTTGAACCAGATGAGTCACCATCGCCAAAAAGGCTTTCTGAGATAAGAAAAAAGATTGCAGAAACAAAAGCTTCGTGCGTCTTTAAAGAACCCCAGTTTTCAGACAGAGTGATAAATGCTGTCGTCGACCAGACCTCCGCACAAATCGGGACTTTGGACCCTCTGGGCGCAGAAATTGATAGCGGGCCCGAGATGTATTTTACGTTATTGAGCAATGTAGCAAATAACCTTCATTCTTGCCTTTCAAAATAGAGACTGGACTCCACGGCACAAGCTTAGTTTTGACTTAGCGACCTTCGTCAAAAAATGGCTTAGGTCGCGTAGTCAGGCTCCTCTTTATCAAGGATACGTCTGACTTCCATAAAATGCCTCGAAGACTGGTCGTCCCTGTCACCTTGCATTTGTTCATGAGTATACGCCGCCACTTCTTGCGGAATTCTTTTAAGGGAACGGCCTGAAGACATAGCCGTGATCTGGGCCATAGAAGCTTTTTCTAAATAATATAAATCGTTAAAGGCATGCGCGACAGACGGCCCAACAATGATTACGCCATGATTAGCAAGAAATAGAATGCGCTTTTCCCCTAAAGCCCTAGCAAGTCTGTCGCCCTCATCTTCATCAAGAGCTAGGCCACCAAAATCATCCAAATAAGCAATTTGACCTAGAAATTTTAAAGCTGATTGAGCAACAGGCTCCAAACGCCCCCCCTCAATCATGGTTAGCGCCGTTGCGTACCGCATATGCGTATGCAGAATACATTTAGCATGCGGACAAGCCATGTGAATTCGTGAATGAATAAAAAAAGCTGTTCTTTCAGGTGGTTCAAAATCATCGATAGGCCTACCATTTTCATCTACCTCGACTAACTCACTGGCACGTATTTGAGACCAATGCCTTCTATTAGGGTTTAGTAGGAAACGAAAAGGCTTCTCTGAAACCATCAAACTAAAGTGGTTATCTACCCCCTCGTGTAAGTCGAGCCTCGCAGCCATTCTAAGCGCAGCAGTCAGATTAATCTTATTTTCCCATGCAACATTCATCGTATTTTTTCTCGGAACTATCTAAGTTTGCATCATCCAATTTGAGATAATAAAGTTCTATTTTAGAAACCTTAAACCACTTTCAGGCAGTAAAACTTACTTATCTAATACCGTTGATAGAAGTTTCCTTAATGATTGCAACTCATCTACAATCGACCTTAAAGTAGCCTTTTCGTTCGAGCTGTTACTGCTATTTCGCGATAGACGTTGCTCGTTAGGCTCTTTTGCTGCCACTACACCTTGTTGAGCCGTATTTTTTAGAGCACCTTCTTTTAACAGCCTCTGGACACCTTTAATTGTATAACCATCATCATACAAAAGTTGCCTTATTTGACGAAGTAAAGACACGTCTTCCGGTCTGTAATATCTCCGCCTGCCACCGCGCTTCAAAGGCTTGATTTGGGGGAACTTCGTCTCCCAAAACCTCAAAACGTGAGGAGGCACCTCGAGATCATTAGAGACTTCCGAGATTGTTCTAAACGCTCCAGGTGACTTACCACCACGCCGCGAACCCGTTAGGTTGTCGGTTCCAAACGCCATTAAAACCCCCAGTCAGATTTCTTCACTTGTCTAGAGGAGAATTGATTCTACTTTTAAGAACATGTGACGGTTTAAAAATTACTACTCGACGCGGAGAAATTGGCACTTCCTCACCTGTTTTTGGGTTCCTGCCAATACGCTCTGCCTTCCTCCGAATGGTAAAACTGCCAAATGATGAAATTTTAACAGACTCGCCGCGAATTAAAGCGTTCGACATCTCGCCGAGAACGGCCTCCACCAATTCGGCTGACTCATTTCGCGAAAGACCAACCTCTTCATAAACAGCTTCCGTTAATTCCGCTCTAGTTAGCGTGTCTTCTGCCATACTTACTCCACTTTTTCCAGTACATTAAAGTAACGTCTTAGGATTATTCCGTCAAACATTGATTAATATGGATTAATTTAATTTGGCCTAAACAAATTTTGAGATATTATTTCGGATAACCCATTCTCACGAGCCCCGCACCCCATGCTAACCCCCCTCCTATGGCTTCAAAGAGAACCAAGTCTCCATCTGCTATTCTACCATCTGACACCCCTTCCGAGAGGGCCAAAGGAACTGATGCTGCCGACGTATTAGCATGGCGGTCAATGGAGCAAATAACTTTATCCATCGGCATGTTGAGTTTTTTAGCCATGCTTTCAATAATTCTTTTATTAGCCTGATGAGGCACGAGCCAATCGATGTCATTACTTGATAGATTGTTTGCTAATAGGGTTTCGTTTATGACAGAACCTAATTTCGATACAGCGTGCCTAAAAACTTCCTTCCCCAACATCCTTACGTGTCCAGTTTTTGAATTCATAGATGGACCACCATCTACATAAAGTATATCCCTGTGACGGCCGTCGGAGTGAAGGTGTGTTGATAGAACACCATACTGCTTCGCGGCTGGTTCTATTTCAAAAGAATCTAGAATAATAGCTCCAGCCCCGTCACCAAACAGAACACAAGTCCCTCTATCAGTCCAATCCAGCAGACGAGTAAACGTCTCCGCGCCTATTACCAGAGCTCGACGTGACTGTCCTGCCCGCAATAAATTATCTGCAACAGACATTGCGTATACAAAACCGGCACAAACAGCTTGAATATCAAAAGCAGCTCCGCCCATTATCCCCAGATCCGCTTGCACCTTGGTGGCTGTTGCAGGAAAGGTCCGATCTGGTGTTGTCGTGGCAACAATAATTAGATCTATGTCCTTAGCTGCAATATTCGCTCGGGTTAACGCTCGATCCGCAGCTTTAACTGCAAGATCAGAGGTTAGCTCGCCATCTGCAACCACGTGTCGCTTTTCTATACCGGTCCTTTGCTTGATCCAATCATCTGATGTATCAACAAGTTTTGCTAACTCGTTGTTATCTATCACGCGGTCAGGTAGATAAGCTCCACAGCCTGCTAAAATCGACCTAGTACCCATTACGCATCACCTATGCCACGCAACTTCTCTGAAGCCTCCCCCTCCGCATGTAAAATGCGCAATTCATCCTTCACTTTATCAAGAAATCCATATTTGGACATATCTGCTGCCACTCCTATAGCGTTGGCGAAGCCAAAAGAGTCGGTACTACCATGACTTTTAACCGCTATTCCGTTAAGACCCAAAAAAACAGCACCATTATATTTTCTTGGATCCATTCGTTCTCTCACCTGATTGATCGCTGTTTTTGAAAATGCGTAACCAATCTTTGAATATACACTGGATCCAAATGCCTCCTTAAGGAAAAATGTGAACATCCTAGAGGTGCCCTCCGCCGCCTTTAGAGCTATATTACCGGAAAATCCATCGGTAACGATTACATCTACCGTGCCCGCTGTTATATCGTCGCCCTCAACAAAACCTATAAACTCCATAGGCAAGTCTATTTGCCGAAGAATAGCGGAGGCCTCCCTTAATTCCTCATGACCCTTTTGTTCTTCCGACCCAACGTTTAGTAGACCAACCGTTGGTCGTTTTAGATTCAAAACAAGTCTAGCGAATATTTGCCCCATGATAGCAAACTGCACCAAGTTACCTGAATCGCACTCAATGTTGGCGCCAAGGTCTAGCATGCAACTTTCACCTTTCAGTGTTGGGAAAAAGCTTGCAATTGCTGGCCGATCAATTCCCGGACACATCCTTAGTCCTAGCTTGGACATAACCATCAAAGCCCCTGTATTACCAGCCGAGACGACTCCATGAGCTTCTTCATTTGCCACTAAGTCAATTGCAAGCCGCATACTAGAGTCTTTACCGCTCCTGAGAGCTGCGGACGGCTTTTCCGAATCTTCCACCTTTTTGTCTGTATGGATTACCGAGCAATTTGAACTGTTTAAGTACTTACTTTTAACGATTAATGGTTCTAGGTGTTTTTCATCTCCTACTAATTTAAAAATGAGATCGGGCACTCTTTCAACAGCTATATCGGCACCCCGGACCACCATAGCAGGTGCATTATCACCTCCCATAGCATCAAGAGCTATTATCGTTTCTAGCGCCATATCTTTTTGGAACCATTCAGATTAAAAATAACTACTCGGCGACGATTATAGTCAGATAAATCAGCCACCGTAACCCATTTAAGAAGAAATAAAATATGATAATCAAAAATTTAGAAAAAAGTCTAACTAACGGCGAGTTTTAGCGTCCATCTTTTCATTTAATAACGAGGCTAAATTAGAAAATGGCCGAGCCTCCGCCTCTTTGGAACTGCCGCGCATTTCTTCCAAGTATTCTGAATCCTGGAAATTGGAAGAGATATCGTCTAGTAATAGGGAAAGATTCTGTAAGGAAATTTCGCCCAAGTCTATCGTATCACTTGTATAAAATTCGGTTACATTATCTTCTTCCATTGCAAGAATTTCTAATTGATCTTCAGGCACGTTCAACTGGATAATCTCTTGAAATTCATCGTTGACAACAAGATCCTCCAATTCATTTGACTTCTCGACAGCCTTGTAAATTTCGGCATTTATGTGACCTTGAAGAAGAAACAAGTCGTCTTTTTTTTGGGAAATGAGTATTTTCACTTCCAAACCACTTAATACATCAAAGCCGAGTCGTGCAGCTATTAACTTTTTCTGCCTCTTGCTAGCTTTAAAAAAAATTTGTTCTTTCGAATTTTTGTAATTGCCCCTCGGCTTCCAAAGAAATGGCATTTCGCTTTTGTGCTTCTTCATAATAGAACCGCGCGAGATATTTCTAGATTGCTTGAGTGAAACTAAAATTTGCGTCGAGTATCTCTTCTTTTGGTATTAATGCTAAATCTTCTATAGTTCCTTTTGAATATTCTATTAATCTTCTGGTTTGAGGCGAGTGGGATCCGTCACTACGATAAATATTCCGAACAATGGTAGCTTCAATATCGCTGTATTCAGCGCTGAACGCCTTATCGTAAGCTTCTATACGACCCAGTAGTGCTTTGCCCATATCCTTGACACGCTTGCCCACCGAAAGATCACCTACCCCCATCTCACGCAAGGATTGATCCATATCGACAAACATTGTGTCAAATAAAGCTTGGGAAAAGTCTGCAGCTATTTGTTCTTCATTTTTAAGTCGAGAAAAAATGAAGAACATATGTAAACTTAGGACGTCAAACCTGCCATCGATATTATCTGGAATTAATAATTCTTTATAGAAAATGGGGTTTCGAGATTGATTAACTACAATCTCGTAAGCCTTGTCCACTTTACTTGAAGAATTATCACGTCTCAGAAAACTAAACATCTCTATTCCATAGTAGGATTTTTTTCTCATTACTATATCTATTTATATTTTTCGAGTCTTTCTTCAACTACTTCTAAAAAGTTGCTAAACTCTAGACCTTGAAATCATTGATTTAAAGTCTTTTGGATCAGAAAATGCAATTTTGGATAAAGCCATTCCCTTCTGTTTTGGTGGTTGCATGTCTTTTAACTAGCTGCGCCCAACCAATAGAAATTCATGGAAATAGAATTAGTTTACGAAGCATCGAGGCCATTGAGTCCGGAAAAACAACCGAAAAACAGGTCCTAGAACAGCTAGGAAAGCCTGTTATAACTCAAGATTACGGATCTAAAATCTGGATTTACGTAAAGAGCAAAAGCCAGAAAACTGTTCTATCTGGAAGGAACTTTCTAGATCGAACAGTCGTGAGGGTTTCTTTTAACAAAAAAGGTATCGCAACTTCTGTAGATATCATACCTTATGATAAAGAATTAAACCCAGAGATTTCAACTCGTAAAACTCCCACAGCGGGTCAAGAAATCACAGTTCTTCAACAATTGATTGGAAACTTTGGCCGATTTGAGAACAAAAACGACCAAGATTTCTAATCTTTATTGCGTAACCTAATTCGACCAAAATAACCCTAAGCAGCCAATGCGGCCAGGAGCAATATAGCAACAATATTTATAATTTTAATCATGGGATTGACTGCGGGACCAGCTGTGTCCTTATATGGATCACCCACTGTATCCCCCGTTACAGCTGCCTTATGGGCGTCTGAACCTTTTCCTCCATGATTCCCGTCCTCAATATATTTTTTTGCATTATCCCAGGCGCCTCCACCTGCAGTCATAGAAATAGCTACAAAAATACCTGTCACTATCGTTCCAAGTAACATAGCACCTATTGAAGTAAATGCTGCAGCTTGACCGCCAATCCACATCACAACAAAATACATGACGATTGGAGCCAAAACAGGTAACAAAGATGGAACTACCATTTCCTTTATAGCTGCCTTTGTCAAGAGATCCACAGCTCTGCCGTATTCAGGCTTTTCCGTTCCTTCCATTATACCAGGTTTTTCTCGAAATTGCCGTCTAACTTCTTCTACAACCGACCCTGCAGCTCTCCCTACCGCCTGCATTCCCATAGAACCAAATAAATATGGCAGCATACCTCCAATAAACAAACCTACAACTACGTAAGGGTCTTGTAGGGCAAATTTAACATCTAAGTTAGGGAAATAGTACTTAAGGTCCTCAGTATACGCTGCAAAAAGAACAAGTGCTGCTAGGCCAGCAGACCCAATCGCGTAGCCTTTAGTTACAGCCTTTGTTGTGTTGCCAACAGCATCTAAAGCGTCAGTGGTTGTTCTTACTTCTTCAGGCAAATCAGACATTTCAGCAATACCACCAGCATTATCTGTTACGGGGCCATAAGCGTCGAGCGCAACCACCATCCCAGCGAGAGCTAGCATTGTAGTGGCCGCGATCCCTACTCCAAAGATGCCGCCCCAAATGAATGATGCTAATATTCCAGCAGAAATTATTATTGCAGGAACAGCACATGCTTCCATAGATATCGCTAGTCCCTGTATCACATTGGTTCCATCGCCAGTTTCTGACGACTTAGCAACTGTTCTAACTGGCCGATACTCTGTGGATGTATAATATTCGGTAATCCAAACAAGCAAACCTGTAACGATAAGACCGACTAAGGCACAATAAAATAATTCCTGCCCAGAAGTTTCCAACCCATTTGATAAAGTAAATCCAGTTGAAAAACCCAACATCTGCCAGGTTGCTATCCCTATGAATACTGCTGATATCACTGCACTTGAAATAAATCCCTTGTAAAGCGCCCACATTATATTTTTATTTTGACCGAGCTTTACGAACCACGTTCCTACTACTGATGCAATTATACAAACTCCACATATAACAAGTGGATACATCATCATTACACTCAAAGTTTCGCCAGAAAAGAAAATGGCCGCAAGCAACATTGTGGCCACAACAGTTACGGCGTAGGTTTCGAAAAGATCTGCAGCCATTCCAGCACAGTCACCGACGTTGTCTCCAACATTATCTGCTATAGAAGCTGCATTTCTAGGATCGTCCTCAGGGATACCTGCTTCAACTTTTCCAACCATGTCTCCGCCAACATCAGCTCCTTTTGTAAAAATCCCCCCGCCAAGCCGAGCGAATATCGATATTAACGAAGCTCCAAAGCTTAGCGCTACCAGAGCTTCCAGAATATGGCGAAGACCTTCTGTGGTTTTGGCATCGAACATCTCTAATAGTATGAGGTAGTAACCTGCCACGCCTAAAAGGCCAAGACCAACGACCAACATCCCTGTTACTGCTCCAGATTTAAATGCGATATTGAGCGCTGGCTCCAAACCAACAGTAGCCGATTGCGCTGTGCGCACATTGGCTCTAACTGAAACATTCATTCCCACATATCCAGCTATACCTGATAAGACCGCCCCAATGACAAAACCAATTGCAACTGCAAAACCAAGTGTTATGGCCAGGATGATGGTCACAACAATTCCCACCACCGAAATGGTTATATACTGTCGGTTGAGATAGGCAGCAGCACCTTCCTGGATAGCGCTAGCTATTTCTCTCATTTTTTCATTTCCCGCATCGGCTGAAATGATACTCTTTGATGCCAACATTCCATAAAGCAGGGCTACCAAACCGCATATAATTACAAGTGTGAACTGTTCGGTCATTTCGTTTGATCCTTCATAAATTTTGTTAAACAGTCATATCCTTGAGCACTTCATAGAGGATTCTCTTACAAATAGAAAGTTATAGAGTCCTTTTTTAGAGAATTCCGGGAAATGATGCGAGAATATATTGCTAAAAGATAATAAGAAGAGTTCTTTTAACTAGTTTTGTAAAGAGAGTCTTAATTCTGAACTAATTAAAAGGTCTCTCAAAAATGTTCACAAACAAAAGATCGATTATAATATCCGGTCCGATAATTTCTCCTGCTTTAACAAGGAGCCTCTCTTTCAAAAACGCTCTATCATTCACTCCTGGTTTTATATTAAGCGCATTTAATGCATGAACGTAAGTTAAAAAGGAGTCGATAATTCGAACTAAATTTTCATTAATAGTCTTTTCATCTTTACCTCTCCTAACCTCAATAAGAATATGCATAAAAAGCTTTCTATCTACCTTGTTGTCTCTAAAAAGTGGAATTTCCATTGGCTCTAAATCGATAAGTATGGTTTCGAGCGGACCAGGCCTAATCGGCTTAGCCACCGTTTTTTCTTTAGTTGGTTCTATTCCGAGTAATTCCAGAACCATGTTTGGCAACAAGTTAGGCGCAAAAGTAGCGACACCAAAAACTCCTCCTATCAAAAGAGCTAATGCAACCACGATAATAATTAAAATTCTAATCATTGCTATTCTTAACAAACACCTGGTTTGATTTAATCATTTTGCTAGTCATGGCTATATCCTCCCTTAGACACAGGAATGATATTCCCTCTTTTGTCAAATATAAAAATTCCTCTTCCAGATTGGACAGTGCCTATACGGGTGATCCGTGTTTTGGTAACACGAGCCAAATTAAAAATGGACTTTTCTTTAGTAACTGGTGCGGTAAAAATAAGTTCATAATCATCACCACCTGTTATTACATGCTCTATGCTAAATTTATTTTCGTTCACGAAGGTGCTAACCTCTTTCGACAACGGAATTTTATTTGCCTGGACTGAGGCACCAACATTGGAAGCTCCGCAAAGGTGACTTAAATCTTGAAGTAAGCCGTCGGATATGTCCATCGCAGCCGATGCCATCCCGCCTAAGGCCAGTCCTAATTCTATTCGTGGTCTCGGTATCCGGTAGCGAGAAATGCAATAAGAATTCTCTTTAGATAAACATGACAACGACCTATTTCCTCTTAACCTCAAACCCAGAGCAGCGTCTCCGATTGTACCGGAAACGAAAATACCGTCGCCAACCATAGCTCCGCATCTTAAAAGACTACCCTTGGGGTTTGGAGTTCCAAAAATCGAAATACAAATAGAAGTGGGACCCAAACTTGTAACTGTATCTCCTCCTATAAGTCTTATTCCAAACTTTTTTTGATCAAC
>CACOPQ010000035.1 GCA_902629125.1 uncultured Alphaproteobacteria bacterium | reverse complement strand
ATATCTTTCAACAAATATATTTATGCGAAATTTGAAAGTATGACTTCAGAGATATTCATTGATGGTGAAGCAGGAACGACGGGTTTAGTGATAAAAGAATTACTTGCAGAGCGTCCAGACCTATCTTTTATAAGCCTCAATGACCGCGAAAGAAAAAATGCGACGGCCAGAAAAACTGCACTGAATGCTTGCAGGTTAGCTGTTTTGTGTCTGCCAGACGAGGCAGCGCGTGAAGCTATCAACCTCATAGATAACCCCAATGTAAAGGTGATTGACACGTCGACGGCTCATAGAGTTTCGCCGAAATGGGTGTATGGTTTTCCAGAAATGACTAGTGGACAGGCCGAATTAATAAAAAAAGCTAAGAGGGTTGCAAACCCTGGTTGTTATCCAACTGGAGCTATTTCATTGCTTCGTCCGTTAATTGAGAACTCAATCATCCCACCTTCTTATCCAATAACTATAAATGCGGTTTCTGGGTATTCGGGTGGTGGAAGACCCCTAATCGAGAGATTTGAGTCGGTGACAAACGACCCGCCTCCGATTTACTTTTATGGCACCACTCTTTCTCATAAGCATCTGCCAGAAATGCAAGAATATATAGGGTTAGATAATCCTCCTATATTTATTCCTTCAGTTGCTAGGTATAAACAAGGAATGATAGTTCAGGTTCCAATCTATTTAAGTAAAAACCTGGGCGTCGTCAGTAGTCCACAAAAAATTCATAACACACTCTCACAACATTATGACGGCAGTGAATTTATTATTGTTAATCCGCTGGACATCGCAAAAGGATCAGTGGAAATTTCCCCAGAAAAACACAATCACTCTAATATGCTGGAAATAAATGTTTTTTCCAACAAAGCAGAAACGCAGTGTCTTCTTACAGCTACATTCGATAATTTAGGTAAAGGTGCATCCCGAGCTGCGATACAATCAATTTCTTTAATGTTAGATCTATAATTGACTAGGCAAATAGTCACTAAGAAAGCTCTCTCTAATTTTTTGCCATGAGATTTCGCTCGGTGCAGAAATAAGGCCCTTCGTTAGAATGGTTGGATCATATTTAGCACCATCAAAACTTGCTTGGTATCCTCCTGCCTCGGAATGAATTAAACTTCCAGGCAAGTGATCCCAAGGGAATGTTCTATAATTTATCGTAAAGTGCCGCTTGTTGGTTATTATTTGGATATACTCGTGTCCAGAGCAGCCTAAATTATCGTAGCTCTTAAAAATTTTACTAGCCGAAATTCTCATTTTATCTCTGGTTGGCCTATCTTTGAAACCACCAAGACTTAAAAAGCCAGACATTTGATTTAAATCAACGATTTCCTGGACTTTCAGTTGTGTTGCGGAGATGCCAATTGTGCTGTGCAACCAGGCGCCTCCCCCCTTTTCTGCTGCTAAATACGTGTCAGTCAATGGATCAAAAATGACTGCTAATATTGGCGATGACGACCGTACAAGGCATACCATCGTGCAAAAAAGATGACTGCCTCGGGTAAAGTTTTTTGTCCCATCAATTGGATCAACAACCCAAACCAGGGCCTCGCTCGATAGAAGGCTAATTGTATTAGGATTCTTTGAGGTAGTTTCCTCTCCAACGACTTGGGATCCTGGAACTAGTCGCTTCAAAGCATCTGATAATTTTTCTTCAGCTTCAATATCTGCAATTGTAACCAAATCTCCTGGACCACTTTTTTCCTGGATTTGTTCCGTGGTTAACGCGTTGAATCGAGGTAAAATAATTTCTGTCGCAGTTTCTCTTAAAACCGAGGCCACATCGTCCAATAGATTGGTCACTAGTAACTCACAAGAAAAATGGGGCCGCAAAAAAACGGCCCCAAGATAGTAAATTTAAGTAGAGGTCTTAGAAGCCCATGTCTCCCATACCACCCATGCCGCCCATGCCGCCCATGCCGCCCATGCCGCCCATATCAGGCATTGGAGCTGCAGGCTTATCTTCAGGAGCATCTGCAACCATCGCTTCTGTCGTAATTAGAAGACCTCCAACTGAGCACGCATCTTGCATCGCTGTACGTACAACTTTTGTCGGGTCCATGATACCAGAGTTAACCATGTCAACATATTTGTGGGTTTGCGCGTCGAAGCCAATTTTGGAATTTTTGCCTTCCAACAATTTCCCAACAATGACTGAACCATCAGCGCCAGCGTTTTCAGCAATTTGGCGAACTGGAGCTTGTATTGCTCTTTGCACGATATCTATTCCGACCCGCTGATCATCATTTTTAGGCTTAAGATTTTTAAGTGATCTGCCAGCCAGAAGAAGTGCTGTACCACCGCCAGGTACAATGCCCTCTTCAACGGCTGCTCGGGTCGCATTAAGGGCGTCATCCACACGGTCTTTACGTTCCTTAACTTCGACCTCTGTTCCGCCTCCAACTCGTATTACACCTACGCCACCGGATAGTTTCGCGAGCCGCTCCTGTAGTTTTTCTCTATCGTAATCTGAGGTCGTTTCTTCGATTTGAGCTCGAATTTGATTACAACGCCCATCAATATCTTTTTTCTTGCCGGCACCTGCAACTACGGTGCTCTCCTCTTTGGTGATAGACACCCGTTTTGCAGAACCAAGCATATCCAAAGAAACTGTTTCTAACTCAATGCCGAGATCTTCAGAAATCATGGTTCCATTTGTAAGGATAGCTATGTCTTCCAGCATCGCTTTTCTTCTGTCTCCAAAACCTGGTGCCTTAACTGCTGAGACCTTCAAGCCACCCCTTAGTTTGTTCACCACTAATGTAGCTAGTGCCTCACCTTCAACGTCCTCAGCTATTATCAACAGAGGACGTCCGGACTTCGCTGTAGCCTCCAAAATTGGCAGCATTGGTTGCAAACTTGTAAGCTTCTTTTCGTGAATAAGAATGTAGGGATTTTCTAATTCACAAATCATTTTCTCAGCATTCGTGATAAAATATGGTGATAGGTATCCCCTATCGAATTGCATTCCTTCGACCACATCCAATTCAGTCTCCAGCGTTTTGGCTTCTTCAACCGTGATAACACCTTCGTTTCCAACTCGTTGCATGGCCTCGGCTATCATTGAACCAATTTCAGATTCTCCGTTAGCTGAAACAGTTCCAACCTGCGAAATCTCAGCAGATGTTTTGATTTTTTTCGACTGTTTCTCAACGTCTGCTATTACTGCTTTCGCTGCTAGGTCAATTCCACGCTTTAAATCCATAGGGTTCATGCCAGCTGCTACTGCTCTCACGCCTCCTCGGACTATCGCCTGGGCTAAAACTGTGGCAGTGGTAGTACCATCGCCTGCTACGTCGGAGGTTTTTGATGCTACTTCCTTAAGCATCTGAGCTCCCATGTTTTCGAATTTATCAGATAGTTCAATTTCTTTAGCTACAGAAACACCATCCTTAGTAATTCTTGGCGCACCAAAAGATTTATCAAGAACCACATTTCGGCCTTTAGGTCCTAGCGTTACTTTTACTGCGTCGGCAAGTGTATCAACGCCCCGCAACATTCTCGTACGGGCGTCGGTCTCAAATTTCACATCCTTGGCTGCCATAGCCAGTTCTCCTTATTAAAAACTAATGGTTTATAGTAAAACAGTTTGATTGATATTTGATGAGTTTAGTCAATTACGCCCATCACGTCAGACTCGCGCATTATTAGCAAATCCTTCCCATCAATCTTAACTTCAGTTCCGGAATACTTTCCATATAAAACTGTGTCGCCTTTCTTCAAATCAATAGGTACGATTTTACCGTCATTGTCCCGGGCACCAGGACCCACAGAAATTACCTTTCCTTGGCTAGGTTTTTCTTTAGCTGTATCGGGGATGATTATCCCTCCAGCGGTTTTTGACTCACTGTCCAGTGCTTGGACGACTACTCGATCGTGTAGAGGGCGAAATGCCATTGATAGCTCCCAACTTTCTTGATTTCCAAAATGAACGCCAGTAGTTAGCACTCTATTAGCCAGAGTGCCAGAAAAAATATAAAAAAGTTTCTTTTAAAATCTAAAAATTAGCGATTCCCCCATATTTGATGATTTTTATCGCGAAAATCTAGTACATGTTGAATTTTTTGAAAAATCTATTTGCATTCTCCTCTGACAATGCAACTTCAAGAGATGTCTTACTATCATCCGTTTTTATTGATTTAACAGTACCTTTATTGTGTAACCAAGCGACAGCGGCCCCATCAGAGAGGCTCACCTCAAATAAATGTATTCTTTCATTTTGCGATAGAATATTGTCGATCATCTTTAGAAGTTCGGTGCAACCCCGCCCAGTTATAGCGGAGATTTTCACATTCTTTTGATCATTTTCAGACAACATACTTGATATGCATTTATCCTCGAGAAGATCTATCTTATTTAGAACCTCGATTAACCCAAACCGTTCCTTGTGCGTTGTTATGTCAAGATCCGATAGAACTGACAAAACATCAGTCCTTTGTGTATTTGAATCAGCATGGCTGATGTCTCTTACGTGTAATATCAAGTCTGCGGATTGTACTTCCTCAAGAGTAGATTTAAACGCTTCTATTAAATGGGTTGGTAAATTTGATATGAAACCGACAGTATCCGATAAAATTATAGTTTTCCCTGATGGTAATGCTATTTGCCGCATTGTAGGGTCTAAAGTTGCAAATAGCATGTCTTGGCTCATCACATTTGCGCCACTTAATTTATTAAAGAGAGTAGATTTGCCAGCATTTGTGTAACCCACTAATGCAACAATGGGGTAAGGTACTCTTTTTCTAGCGTTGCGGTGCAACTGCCGAGTATTTCTGACTTTTTTCAATTGCTTTTGCAGTTGAATAATAGCGTTATCCAATTGGCGCCTGTCTAACTCAATTTGTCGTTCCCCCGGGCCTCCAAGGAACCCTCCCCCTCCTCGTTGACGTTCAAGGTGTGTCCATGATCTTACTAATCTGCTTCTTTGGAAAGATAGAGCCGCTAATTCAACCTGCAGTCCACCTTCATGAGTTCGGGCTCTAGCGCCAAATATCTCTATGATCAACCCAGTTCTATCTATAACTTTACACTGCCAGAACCTTTCTAAGTTACGTTGCTGAATGGCTGATAATTGGGTATTTACGACAGCTAATGTTATACTCCCGACCTCTATAAGGCTTTTTAACTTTTCACGTGTTCCAGATCCAAAAAAATTTGCAGTATTTACTTTTGACAGATTGATAATTTCGGAAAGATCTACTCTTAAATCGATTGCGGATGCCAGTCCGACAATTTCTTGAAGCTCGGACGCCACAGGTCTTTCATTGAGTGATTTTGTTTCACCTGCTTCTTTCCTATTAGCAATATTTGGATGAAGAACTATTGTTGCAATGTCAGCGTTCTTTAATTCCGAGAAATCGGTCATTTAAAACGCAATTCCAAAAAGGTTTTTGAAACTTGTTATATTTACCGCGATCTCAAATTGTTTATATTTTTGCGGGTTCATTTGAAAAACAAACATTAATTGTCCTTCTCTATGTTGATTTTTTTTTTATTTTGGAGAGGTAGCATTTAATCTCTATACACGATGGGAAAGTTTTCGAAGGAGGCCACTTCCGTAACTCCTTCTCAATGATTAATCCAGTCTCCACTAGAATGGGTTTGCAATTTGCCATATGCGCACACTCTAAATCAACAGTGGCATCCCCCACAAACCAGACCGAGTCACTGGGAGGTATTCCTGTATGCTTCAATAGAGAGTCGACTATTTCTTTTGATGGTTTATCGATATCTAAGTCAGTCGCCCCCAGCACATTATCAAAGTATTTATCCCAGTCTAATTTCTTAATTTCCTTCCGCAAAAATGTGCCATTTTTGTTTGAAATTATACCAGAATAGATCCCCTCGTTTCTGAGAAACCTAAGCAGATTTTCTGCACCAGGAAGTGGTTCGATACCAGTTAAGTGTAGCTCTTGAAAGGATTGGTAGAAATATTCTAGTGCATCTTTCCATTGATCTCCAAATAAATGGGGAAAAGCATCGCGAGCAGAGTGCTTAGAGTTCTGCCTCACTTGAGTGACGGTCCATGGTTTTTTGCCCATTCGAATTAACGTAGCGTTAAGGGCATTTGCGATACTTTGCCAATTGTCCACTAACGTACTATCCCAGTCAAATATAACGGCCTTTGGCAGTGCCTCATTAAGCATTTTATCCCTTTGACTCGTTTTGGGTCCGCTCGTCGATATAATTCATGTAAGAAAGCAGTAATTTTTTTGTGAATTCCCCGGGGCTCCCATCACCGATTACAGTTTCGTTTATTTGAGTAACCGGTGTTAAAAAAGATGTTGATGAGGTGAAAAACGCCTCTTTACAATTTTTCACATCATCAATACTGAACGGTTGTTCAACGATTTTAATTCCTTCAGCCTCTGCGAGATTGATAACAGTTAGCCTCGTAACACCACTTAAAATTGCTTCATCAAGATACCTAGTGATGAGGTTGTTATTGTGGTCGAGTATCCAAGCATTTGTTGACGTCCCTTCGGTGATAAATCCTTCTTCATCATACTGCCAAGCCTCCTGTGCACCAGCGGTTCTAGCCGCTTGTTTACCCAATACATTTGGCAGAAGAGAAACTGACTTGATGTCGCAACGCTTCCATCTAATGTCAGGTAAAGTAATGACCTTCGCTCCTTTACTTTCTGTACCCTTAACAGGAATCTTTAATGGCCTAGCAGTAATTACCAAAGTTGGTTTTGATATTTTGGGGAACCCGTGGTCGCGACGCGCAACACCTCGCGTGATTTGAATATATACAATCCCATTTTTGAATTTATTTCTATCTATCACCTCTTCGAGCACCATTTTAAGCGCTTGACGCTTCATCGGACAGGGTATTTCTAGTGCCTTTAACGATCGTTCTAACCGATCCAAGTGTGGAATTTGATCAACAAGAAGTCGGTTCTTAACTAAGATAACTTCGTAAACACCATCAGCAAATTGGTAACCACGATCTTCAACATGAACGTTGACTTCTTTATGGGGGTGATAACGGCCATTTACGTAGGATACGCGGGACATTTTTTGTTTCCTTAAATTTTGTTGGTATGCTGATCAAAAATCAGCTCTCACTGCAAAAAGTTTTTCAACTTCTTTCACAGCATCATAGGTTGCAAACAGAACGATTGTGTCATTTGTTTCTACAACTGTGTCTCCTTTCGGCGCTATTACATCGTCAGCTCGAATAATAGCACCTATCTTAACACCATTGGGTAATCCAGCTTCTCTTATTGACTTACCAACTAAAGAAGAGGTTTCAAGGGCTTCCGCTTCAATAACTTCTCCAAAATCCTCTCTAACAGAGTAAATACCTCTAATTCTACCTCGGCGCACGTGTTGCAAGATGGAGGAGACTGTGATCATGCGCGGGTTCACGACAGCATCGATGCCAAGTTGATTGATGATTGGTAGGTAGGAGTGTTTATTTACTAAAGCAATGGTTCTTTTAACCCCGGCCCTTTTTGCTAATGATGAACCAATTATATTAACTTCATCATCATTGGTGACTGCAACAAATGTCTCTGTATTTTCAGCACTTGCTTCTTCTAATATTTCCATATCCAGAACGTCACCATTTATTACCATTGTTTGGCTAAGCTGTTGCGCCACGGATTTTGCACGCTCTTCGCCAAACTCTATCACCCTTGCGCGCACGCCAACATGATCTTCTTCGATCTCTTGAGCTAGTGTGAGACCAATATTACCGCCACCAGCAATTATTAAATTACGACCCTCTTCTTCTTCATGACCAAATGCTGACATGGCTCTGGTAAGGTGAGCGGAATCGCATACGAAATAAACGTCATCACCAGGTAACATATGTTCATGAGAGCGCGGTAAGATACCATTGTCGTTTCTAATTATGCCAACAATGACGATGTTTAGATCGGGAAACATCTTACTCAATTGTCTAATAGGGGTATTAACCACTGGACATTCCTCAGTGCACCTAACGCCTACAACACTTACAAGTCCATTAGCCATGGGGACCATATCAAAACCTCCTGGAACATGCAGTCTACGTCCAATAGCCCGTGCAACCTCCCGTTCTGGTGAGATGATTACATCAATAGGCATATTTTCTCGACTGAATAAGTCACCCCATATTGGCTTTAAATATCCAGGTTGACGAATTCTGGCAATCTTTGTGGGAACCTCGAACAAAGAATGTGCGACTTGGCAGGCAACCATATTGATTTCATCTGAAAATGTTACTGCTATTAACATATCTGCATCAGCAGCACCCGCCTGCTCTAAGATATCCGGCTGTGATGCATGTCCTAAAATACTTCGTACGTCTAGGGTTTCTCCAATTCGACGCACTAAGCTGTAGTCTTGATCAACTACAGTTACGTCATTATTTTCCCCAGCTAGATGTTTGGCTATGCTAGTTCCTACTAGACCTGCACCGCAGATAACTACTTTCATTATTATTTTCCCCAGCTAGATGTTTGGCTATGCTCGTTCTTACTAGACCGGCACTGCAAATAACTACTTTCATTTCGAATTTTCAACCAGTTTTGCCGGTCGCTCTTCCTGATAAACACCAAGGGTTTTTAACTTTCTATGTAAAGCCGACCTTTCCATACCAATAAAGCTGGCTGTTTGGGATATATTGCCTCCAAATCGATTTAGTTGGGCAAATAAGTATTCTCTCTCAAAATGCTCTCGCGCTTTTCTTAATGACATAGCCAAGACATCCATATTTTTATCAAGCTTAACATGTACAGGCGTCGCAGTCTTTAATTCGGGGGGAAGCATGTCAGCTGTGACCGTATCTATTGTATTGTCCGGATACATGATTAAAATCCAATCGATTAGATTTTTCAATTGCCGAACATTTCCGGGCCAGTCATAGGCTTGGAGAAGAGCCATTGCTTCATCAGAGAAAGATTTTATGGGCATTCCAGAAGACTCGATAGTTTCGTGAAGAAAATAGCGGGTTAAAATTGGTATGTCGTCTCTCCTTTGATTCAAGGCTGGTACTTGCATGGGAACAACACTCAGCCGGTAAAATAAATCTTCTCTGAAACGCCCCTCCGCGATCTGCTCTTGCAGATTTTTATTGGTCGAGGAAATTACTCTTACATTTACATGCACCTCCTTATCACCACCGACTCTAATGAATTTCTGTTCTTGAAGAACTCTAACAATTTTACCTTGTGTTTCTATCGGCATATCAGATATTTCATCGAGGAACAAAGTTCCGGTGTGTGCCCTTTCAAAAACACCTACCTTAGACCCAAATGTGGAACTGTTAGTAGTTTGGTTTATTCCAAAAAGCTCAATTTCTAATCTGTCTGGGTTCATATTTGCGCAGTTAAGCACAATAAAAGGCTTGTTAATTCTCCCTGATTTAGCATGGATGGCACGGGATACCACCTCTTTACCGGAACCTGGTGGTCCAGTAATTAAAATCCGGCTATTTCCTGGCGCTACTTTATTAATGGCAGCATTCAGCTGTGAAATGAGTTGGGAATCTCCAATCAATTGATCGCTTACCCCAATACGTTTCCTTAATTCTAAATTCTCTTGCCGTAAGCCCTCAGCTTCTAATGCTCGTTGTACTAATAAAATTAGCTTGTTTGCCTGAAATGGTTTTTCAATGAAATCGTAGGCTCCTGCTTTAATAGAATTAACGGCAGTTTCAATATTACCGTGACCGCTTATCATTATAACGGGAAGGCTTGGATAATTTTCCTTTAACCACTTTAATATTTCTATTCCATCCAACTCGCTTTCTCTAAGCCAGATGTCGAGAATGACTAGACTTGGCAATCTCCCGTTGATTTCTTTCAAGGTCTCCTCTGACGTAGCCGCCTCTCGTGTCGAATATCCCTCATCCTCTAAAATGCCGCACAAAACTGTTCTGATATCGGACTCATCATCAACAATTAAAATATCATTACTCATTTCGAATAACCTTCTAGCGCGTAACTTATTTAGAGTTTTCTGTTTCAACAAGAGGAATCGTTATATTAACAACTACACCTGATTCTCGTTCTGAGACATCCTGGATCCTTAATGTCCCGCCATGATCTTCAACAATTTTTGCTACAATAGCTAACCCTAACCCAGTTCCTTTTTCTCGGGTCGTTACGTAAGGCTCTGTCAGCCTATTTGAAATTTCCGCGGGCAAACCTATCCCATTGTCGATAATTTCTAGATGGCAAAAATCCGATTCAGTATAACTTTTAATCTTAACGATGCCTTTGTCCAAATTTCCGTTATTTTCTCTGGCAGAAATTGAATCAATACTGTTTTGCAGTAAATTAGTTATCATTTGTCGTATCTGATGATCGTCACATAATACTACAATTGGGTCTTTTGGTATTTCCAGATGAAAATCGATGTGATTATTTGCGCCTGAATGTAAAGTGATCTGAGACTCCATTATTTTTTTTAAGTCGTTTGATGCCAACTTAGCGGCAGGCATGCGGGCAAACGATGAAAATTCGTCCACCATGCGTCCTATATCTGCAACTTGTCTGCTTATCGTTTCTATTAAAGATATGAATAAATCCTGTTCCCTTGTAATTAGTGGTAAATACTTCCGCTTCAAACGCTCAGCTGAAAGTTGAATTGGAGTAAGTGGATTTTTAATTTCATGTGCTATGCGTCTTGCAACATCTGCCCAAGCAGCAGTCCTTTGGGCAGATTGGAGTTCAGTAATATCATCAAAAGTTACCACGAAACCATTTATAATATTTTGACTGCCCTCAGCGGTAATTCTAGTTCTTAAGGTGATAGGTTTGCTGTCACGTATTAGTTCTATCAAAGCCTCAATTTGGTCAAAATAATTTGTCTCAACCTTTTTGGATAATTTTGCCATTTCAAATAAATCAGCCATTTCAGGTATGATACTAGCTAGCGGTTGATGCATCATCTCCTTTTCAGACAAACCTAGTAGCTGCGCACCAGATTTATTTGGTAAATTTATATTACCATTTTCATCTAACCCTATGACCCCCGCTGAAACACCTCCCAAAACTGCTTCTGTAAATTGCCTTCTTTCGTCTTCAATTTTATGAGCGTGTATCAAGTCTTTCCGTTGAACTTCCAATTGATCCGTCATTCGATTAAAAGCTGAATTAAGCATGGTAAATTCGCCGATATCGGATTTATTAGAAATTCTTAAGCTTAAATCTCCTTCGCTAATTTTTTCAGAAGCCATTATAAGCTGGCTCACGGGATTAGAAACTTGGGTTGCTAAATTTAAACCGACCCAAATTGCAGCAAAGAGAAGTAACAATGATACTAACGCAAAAATAAAAGCAAATGTGATTTGAACATCAGCCCTTTTTCCTTGCAGTAAATTATACTCAGCAGTCGCCTGCTTGGTTTTATCGATATAAGCAAGTATTTCAGGATCTACAAACCTGCCAACATATAGGTAGGCATCAACAAAATTATCCAATCTAATTATGGCTCTTACTCTGTCTACTTCACTCGTTAAAGTGGCGACTTCTCCATTTCGTGCTTTTTGGAAAGCACTTTCGGGAAAGGGTTCAAAATCAAACGTGAGGCTGAGCCCAGTTTTTGCTAAAACTTTTCCACTCGTCTCAAATACAACCGCTTCGGTGAGATTTCGTATCGCAGCCTGAGCCTGAATGAAATTTGCTAATTGTTTTGGTCGAGCCATCAAAAATGGAGCTTGTCGGTTTAAATCAAATGCCATTGCAAGCGCATCGCCGCTAATATTTTGTCGGTGTTCCTCTAGATAAGCCTCAGCAACTGCTTGGGAGGCATCTACCGCTGCACCAATACGTTCGGTGAACCAGGATCGTATACCAAAATCAAATAAAAATACCGAGAATAGAGCCACTACAATAGTTGGGATCACCGCGACCACACTAAATAACATTACCATACGTGTATGTAATTGCGAACCAGCCAGCCCCTGCCTTCTTTGGGACCAAATTCTTATAAGCCTTTTAGAAACAAGCAAGCCTATAATTATTAACAACCCTAAATTGAGGTACATAAATCCTAAAACAACGTCAGGATTGGGACCAGCGGCTCCTGATCTAACGAAAACTGTGTATGTACCTATCCCTGAAAAAAGCACCAGTACGGCTAAAACAATAACTGTTTTTCTAGATGAGTTTATTTTGTCTAACCAGGTTAGTGGAATGATTTCCATAATTCGCCAATGTGGTTGCAACGACAGTCAGCATTTTAGCTTTTTTGAAAAAAAATGTTAATTTTATTATAGGCTTTTATTACCGAGTTACTTTTTGTAATCATTTAAATTTTCAATATTAACTTATCTAAGCATAAAAGACATTTTCACTTAATTCCTTTTACGACGGGTATTTCCAATTCTTTAAGTTTTTTTCGCAGCGTGTTACGATTTAAACCTAGTAAGTCTGCTGCTCTCAATTGATTCCCATGTGTTGCCTCAAGAGTTAATGCTAATAAAGGCCGCTCTAATTCTTTAAGAACCCTGTTGTAAAGACCTGGAGTTGGTAGGGTGTTTTCGTGCGCAGCGAAGTAACTAGATAAATGCCTTTCGATGGACTCAGATAAGCTTTCGTTTGTGTTAATTTGCGCATCATTAAGCTCCCGTCTGTTAGAATAAAGTTCCTTGGCAATCGTTTCTCGTGTGATGGTTTGTTCCGCATACAAAACAGATAACCGTTTAATAAGGTTTTCCAATTCGCGCACGTTTCCTGGCCAGGAATATTCCTGAAGTAATAACATCCCCTCCTTGTCTATTATTTTATGAGCTAAACCACCCTCTGCTGCTTGCAAACAAAAATGCGTTACAAGATCAGATATATCTTCTTTACGTTCCCTTAAGGCGGGAATTCTCAATGGGACCACGTTCAACCTGTAATAAAGGTCTTCCCGAAAAAGCCCCTGTCTTATCAGTAGTCTGAGGTCTCTATGGGTTGCTGTAATAATTCGAACGTTAGCTTTTATTGTTCTGTTTCCGCCAACCGTTGTATATTCACCTTCCTGAAGTACACGCAATAAGCGGGTTTGGGCCTCTATCGGCATATCGCCAATTTCATCTAAAAATAAAGTCCCCCCTTGCGCCTCTTCAAATTTTCCCAAACTTCTTACCGTAGCACCCGTGAACGCTCCCTTTTCGTGGCCAAACAACTCACTTTCTATTAATTCCTTTGGTATGGCTGCCATATTAATTGCAACGAAAGGACCATTCCCCCTTTTTCCATAATCATGAAGAGCGCGCGCTATAAGCTCTTTTCCAGTGCCTGATTCACCGGAGATTGTAACCGTCAATTCCGCACTCATAAGCCTAGCCATAACCCTATAAATTTCTTGCATCGCAGATGAGCGACCGATAAGAGGTAAATGATCGGCCTCGTCAATATTGCTTTTCAGCTCTCGAGTTTTGGTCGAGTTTTCTTCCTCTGAATTCAGCGCTTTCCAAACAACCAATTTTAGTGCTTCGAGATCAAATGGTTTAGGAAGATACTCAAAAGCTCCCCGTTCATTTGCTTGAACTGCCGTCATAAGTGTATTTCTGGCACTCATTACAATTACTTTAAGATTTGGCCGAACAGCTATTATCCTTGGGAGAAGATCTAGGCCATTATCATCCGGCATTACGACGTCAGTGATAACCAAGTCACCAATACCTTCTTCAATCCATTGCCATAAATTTGATGCTGTGCCGGTCGATTTAACAACGTATCCTAATCGAGATAGCGCTTGATTTAGGACTGTTCTTATAGCCTTATCATCATCTGCTACAAGGATGCAGGCTGCATTGGTCATTGAATTTCATCCGATTTTAAAAACCGTTGAAATCCATCGTTTTCTCCATTGTTAAAATTTTTTGAATCAAACATTGGAAGCATCACTCTGAAACTTGTAAGACTTGCTTCGGTTTCCACTTCAACAAAGCCACCGTGGTCTGCTATTGCTTTTGCTACAAAAGCTAAACCTAGCCCAGTCCCATTCGATTTCGTTGTTACGAAAGGATCGAAAAGGTTATCTATGAGCTCGTTGGGAATGCCAATACCGTTATCCTGGATAGTAATCATCAATGGTAACCCTAATCTGTCCCCTGATCCTCCAACTTTTACACTCATCCCATGTCTGTACGAGGTTGTAATTCTCACCTCTCCCTCTTCAGCAGATATCGCTTCACATGCATTTTTTAAAAGATTTATAAATAATTGAATCAAAACATCTTTATTTCCCAGGGTAGCGGGTAGCGAGGGGTCATATTCCTCTCTGAATCTTGCATGGCTTCCAAACCCAGCCGTTGCTAGACGAATGCAGTGATTCAATATTTCATGAATATTTACTTCGCCACGCTTTAATGGTCTCTCATCCGAAAAACCTTCCATTTTATCGACTAATTCACAAATACGGTCGGTTTCATCACATATCAACTTGGCAAGAGGTTGATCTTCTTCATCGATCGTCTGCTCTAGCAGTTGCGCAGCCCCCTTAATCCCTGAGAGTGGATTTTTAACTTCGTGTGCTAACATGGCAGCCATACCAGAAACGGATCTTGCTGCACCCCTTGATTGTTGTTGATTGTGCAGTCGTTGTGCTAATGACCGTTCAAAAAATGATATAACGACATGTCCATCTTCCCCAGGTAGTGGCGACACGCCAACGTTAACAATCCTGACGCCAATTCGGATGCCCTCAAGGACAAGATCGTGGTCCGTGATAGAACTCCCACTATGCCTAACATTTCTGATCATTTCGAGAAGTGGTGTATTGTCTGGAAGTAATTCTGTAAAAGGTAATCCTTTTAAGAACCCCAAACTACCTTCAAAAAATGTTTCCGCTGCGGTATTTAAATAGACAATACTGTTATTGGTGTCTAGTTGTATTAATGGGTTTGGCAATGCTTCTAAAACTAGGTTTGCCCATTTCTCACTACCATACGTCTCTTTCGACGATATTGGTTCTGCGCACGTCAAGCTGCTAACTTTTCTGTTGCATGATCGAATAACCTCTCAATTTCGCTCGACATCTCACCGAAGCTTATTTTAGCGAATATTTTTTCCCTAAATTGACAGGAATTTGGCAAGCTCTTCGTATACCAAGCAATATGCTTTCGGCTCAATCGGCATCCTAATTCTATGCCGTAATGAGAAAGCATTTTGTCGATATGACTGATTACGATATATTTTTGTTCTAATAAATCAGGATCTTTTTCCCTGGTTCCTTTTAGCAAAAATTTAGATAATTTGCTTAAAAACCAAGGACGGCCATAACAAGCTCTACCTACCATTATACCGTCAGCCGTTGATTCGCGAAGACACGTTTTTGCCGAATCAAAACATGTTATGTCGCCGTTTGCTACAACGGGTATTTTTACATTTTGTTTAACTTTTGAAATAAAGTTCCAATCAGCAATCCCTCTGTAAAGCTGTTGCTTGGTTCGTCCATGAACCGTAATCATTTTAATCCCGTTATCTTCCGCTATTTTAGCAAGCTCTGGGGCGTTTTTTGTGTCTTCATCCCAACCTAATCTCATTTTAAGAGTGGTAGGAAGCGAGGTAGCTTTAACGACCGATTCGATAATATCCCGTGCTAACGATAAATCTTTCATTAGGGCCGACCCAGCATACCTTTTAACAACCTTTTTTGCAGGACAGCCCATGTTGATATCAATTATTTGTACGCCTCGTTCCTCTAGAAGGGATGCAGCGGTCGACATTATGTATGGATCCCATCCAGCAATCTGAAAGGCAACCGGTCCATTTTTCCGATTAAAAATTTCATTCTGAAAAACTTGTTTGTTAGTTTTCAATAAGTATACCATTTCCGATGATGCGTTCATCTCGGAAAAAACTAAATTATCACCAAAGTTCTGAACTTGCGATCGAAAGGGTAAGTCCGTTACCCCAGACATTGGCGCTAGAAATACGGGATTTATTTTTATTAATTCGTTTAAATTAATACTCATTGAGTAACCAAGCAAGATACTGATTAAAATATGGGCATTATTGATATTTGCTTATTTTTTAGCAAGCATTTATTAATGGGCTAAAGAAAGTATTGAGAAATTATCTTAACTCCAATATACCCCAGCGATATTAAAAAGTAGGCCACAAGTATTAATCGAGACAAAAATCGTCCTCTCAGTCCAAAAAGTTTGTTTGTAATAAGCAGAGATGAAATCAAAGCCAGAGTGCAAAAAGATAAAATTGTCTTGTGATCTATTGAAATAACTTTACCTGATTTTAAATTCTCGACAGTCATGCCGGTTAAAATACCAACAAAAAGAACGAAGAAAGATATAACAAGTAAAATTGTTTGTAATCGGTCTGCCTCGTTTATTGCAGGTAAATAATTAACGAAGATATTAGACCTTTTATTTTTTATTGATAACTGAGACAAAAAAACTGAAAAAGCAGCCATTGTCGCCAACGATATTGTCGCATATGTGGAAAGCGACGTGAGAATATGAAAACTAATCCAGGCAGAGGATATTTCTGTAGAGACCGTATTTTGTGCATCTAAAAAATTCAGACTCAGCACCGCAAAAGATAGGATAGTTAGATACGGCAGTACAAAAACAGCTAGTTTACTAGCTATCTTGGAGGCTATACACAAAATCGCGAACCAAAAAAGAGTGAAAAAAACTGATAGCCTAAGGGCAGCGGCAACACCGAAATCCCAACCGTTTTGAATGGCGATTAGGGACGACAGACCATAAATGCCTATCGCAAAAACGATAAGAATGAAAAATAATTTTGCTTTATTAGGTCTCAGCGGAACCGCTAAATAACATCCCAACAACAAAATAAAGCTCGAAACAACGTTTAGATAGATTAAATTCATGGTACGTTATTATAAAGTTACCAAAAGCTATTTACTATTTAATCTTTCTATAGTGCTGAACTAAAAATTAAAATGACTTTTGATATCAAAATTGCTGCTGTGATAGTGGGTGCTGGAAGCGGCACTAGATTAGGTGGGAATATACCTAAGCAATATCAATTAATTGACCATGAATGTTCATTTGCAAAATGTATAAGATTTTTTGAAAACTTTCCTAAAGTTTCGAAAGTACTGGCGGTGGTTGCTAATAAACATGAGACCCTTTTTAGAGAAAAATGCACTTTTTCTTCCACTACCGAGATCGTGCTTGGCGGAGCGGACCGCATATCCTCTGTCAAAAACGCTTTGGTTAAACTTTCTGCAGACGAACCGGATTTTGTTATTATTCATGATGCGGCCAGGCCATTTTTAAAAGAAGAACTTGTTGACACTATCATCTCAAAACTTTCAAGTTATGAGGGTGTTATTCCAATTCTAAAGATTTCTGATACTGTGAAGCGGTTAGATGGTCCGCATGTAGAAAAAACAGTTGATAGAAGCTTATATGGACGAGCACAGACACCCCAGGGATTTAAATTCTCGTCAATCTTTAAAGCCTATAAAACATGTAAGGAGAGAAATCAAACTGACGATTCTGGATTTTTAGAAAATATGGGTTTAACTGTCCTGCATGTAAGCGGTAATGAAGACTTATTCAAAATCACCTATGAAAAGGACATGGAGAAAGCCCGTTTGATGACTGCAGCATTGTCGAAGACCCGCGTTGGGATTGGGTATGACGTTCACCAATTAGGTGAGGGTGCCGGATTAGTTCTTTGCGGTATTCAAATTCCGTTTAATAAATCATTGATTGGGCACTCGGACGCCGACGTAGCTTTGCACGCTCTAACTGACGCATTACTGGGAGCAATTGGCATGGGGGACATTGGAGATCATTTTCCACCAACAAAAGAGGAATGGTCGGGCAAATCCTCCAGTACCTTTATCGAGTTCGCTGTAGACGCAATAAAGCAAAAAAACGCTAAAATAATAAATGCTGATTTGACACTAATATGCGAAAAGCCAAAAATTAGCCCATTTAAAGAGCAAATGGTAAAACGTGTCGCTGACCTATTACAGGTGGAACCTTGTCAGGTAAATGTCAAAGCGACAACTACGGAAGGACTTGGAAGTATAGGACGAAAGGAAGGCATCGCTGCTAATGCAATCGTGTCCGTTGAAATTCCGATTAGTTAGCCGGTTAAAGTGTTGATCCAGAAAGCCGTTACGGCGTTATCAACATTTGGAGGGTTAGGAAATCTACCATTTGCTCCAGGAACTTGGGGTTCTCTCGTTGCTATTCCCATAGGTTGGGTTGTAATTGAAGTGTTTGGTAACACCTCTCTTTTATTCGTTTCATTCGGGGTGTTTACGATTGGAGTTTGGGCGAGCAGCCAATTCACGAAACATCGAAAGAATGCTGATCCTTCGAGCTGTGTTATTGATGAGGTCGCTGGACAACTCACCGTTTTTTCATTTTTTGCAAATGATCCCGTAATAATGCTGTTCGCTTTTTTGACATTTAGATTTTTTGACATCATCAAAATATGGCCAACTAACTGGGTAGATAAGAATATCCATGGCGGCTTTGGAATAATGATAGATGATGTAATAGCGGCCGCTCAATCTGTTGTTGTAATGAAATTTGCTCTATTTTTTCTATATTAGCTCGGAACAAAAGAGGCTGTTGTTATGTTCACAGATAATTTGAGAGAAAACGCAGAGCAGCTTTTAATTCATTGCCGGCGTCTCTCATTCAAGATCTCGACTGCGGAAAGTTGCACAGGAGGACTTATTGCGAGTTGCATAACTTCTTGCACGGGCTCCTCCTCAGTATTCGAAAGAGGTTATATCACCTATTCGAATGAGGCTAAGGAGGAGTTACTGGATGTATCCCTTACAACTCTTCAGAGTTTTGGTGCCGTTAGTGAGGAGGTTGCGATTGAAATGGCAGAGGGAGCGTTGATCAATGCTAAGACCAATCTTTCGCTAGCTGTCACCGGAGTGGCAGGGCCTGGTGGAGGGACTAGTTTGAAGCCCGTTGGGCTAGTCTTCATCGCTTGTGCCTCCGAAGATGCAGGCGATACAAAATGTCAAAAATTTAACTTCCCTGGTAATAGAGAAGAAATACGATTGGCAACTGTAGAACAAGCTATTTCTCTCGGTTTGGAAGTTTTAAGAAAAAATATCTAAGGATTTACTAATCTGGTACGATACTTCTAGAAATGGATTGGTCTAAATCTTCATATTTGTGGTACTCAATGACTGAGTAAATTTCTTTCCTCTCCATAAGATTATTTAAATAATCCCCCTGCCCTCCATGATCTCTAAGATGATTAAAAAGTTGCTTCATTGCTGCCGCCTCGCAACGTAATGAGGTTACTGGCCATATGACGATGTCAAACCCCAATTCTTCAAATTGCTTTGCTGACAAGTAAGGCGTTTTCCCAAATTCAGTCATGTTAGCTAATGTTGGAAAATTTATTTCTTTGTTGAACCTTTCCATTTCTTTTTCTGTGGTA
>CACOPQ010000034.1 GCA_902629125.1 uncultured Alphaproteobacteria bacterium | reverse complement strand
AGTCTGGATGGGACTGATCTCGCATGCAAATTACAGTATCCTGATATGAGTTCGGCAGTGGAAGCAGATCTACGACAGTTACGAATAGCAATGTCGCTTTATGAACGCTACGATAGCGCCATAAAAGCATCAGAAATCTACAAAGAACTATCCGCTAGGATTCGCGAGGAATTAGACTACCTACGCGAAGGACGTAATATGACTTTATACAAGATGATGCTTAAAAATGAACCAAATGTTAACGTTCCAGATTTTTTCGAAGATCTCTCCACCGAGCGGCTAATCACGATGAGCTGGCTGAATGGGTCATCTCTGTTGAGCTATATAGCGACAAACGAAAATCAAGACGCCCGGAACCACGTCGCAATAAATATGTTTAGAGCCTGGTACATTCCGTTCTATTTATATGGTATAATACATGGCGATCCACACCTAGGTAATTACTCCATCACTGAAGAGGGTGATGTAAACCTCATGGACTTTGGATGTATTCGCGTCTTTCCTGCAAGTTTTGTTAAAGGGGTGATCGACCTTTATCACGGCTTAAGAGATGACAACGAAGAATTAGCCATTGAAGCTTACAAAACATGGGGGTTTGAAAATCTCGACATTGAAACAATAAATGTTTTAAATCAATGGGCGCGTTTCGTTTACGCACCTCTAATGGAAGACAAAATTAGGAGCATACAAGATACAAATAGCGGGGCTTATGGTCGAGAAGTTGTCCAGAAAGTGCATCGTGAGTTGCGCCGTTTAAATGGCGTAAAACCACCTAGAGAATTCGTGCTGATGGACAGAGCAGCCATAGGCTTAGGCTCTGTTTTTTTGCACTTAAAAGCCGAGGTAAACTGGTATAAAATTTTCCAAGATCTAATCAATGATTTCGACCCCGGTAAATTGGCCAAACGCCAAGAAAAAATTCTTACGGCGGCATCTGTGCCTCCACCGGACTAAGTTGCCTAAGCGCGGAAAAGTGCCTGTCAAACGTTATAGTACTAACCGCACTTTGAATGCCCACACGCTGTACATACGTCACATCCTTCCTGGCGAAGCATCCCGAGAGAACCACAACTGGGGCAAGAACTTCCTTTTTCGTTGCGGAAATTCAGGATATTTTCACCACGTTCCACGTTTTTGCTGAAGGATTTTTCTTTCGGTAAAAATCCTATTTCAATCATATGCTTTTCAATCACTTCCCCTATTGCCGCCAATAGCGAAGGAATATACCGACGCTCCATCCAAGCGCCTCCTCTGGGATCAAACACCGCTTTCAACTCGTCTACCACGAAAGAGATCTCGCCTCCTCGCCTAAAGACCGCACTGATCATTCTTGTAAGTGCTACTGTCCACGCAAAGTGTTCCATGTTTTTTGAGTTGATAAATATTTCGAACGGCCGTCTTTCACCATTTTGCATAATATCATTCATAGTGATGTATATTGCATGATCACTTTCCGGCCATTTAATTTTATAGGTTTTACCATCTAATTGCTCTGGTCTTTCTAAAGGGGCAAATGGTTTGTCATCAATAATTTCTTGGTCCTTACTTTTTTCTTCTGAAAGTAGTTCTTCATTGCTTTTATTTTCATTTTTACCTACAGACAAAACAGAGCCTGTAATATCGTTTGGACGATAAGTCGTGCAACCTTTGCATCCTAAGTCATATGCAGATTTATAAACTGCCTTGAAAGTTTCGAATTCTATATCTTCCGGGCAGTTAATAGTTTTGGAAATTGAACTATCAATATACTCCTGAACTGCTGCCTGCATCACTAAGTGATCATTTGGTTGGAGCATCTGTGCATCGACAAATGCTTGAGTTTTATTTTCACCTTTACCTTTTAATTCTTCGAATAGTGCAAGTGCATAATCACTGACTGTTTCTATAACGCTGGAACCATCAGGCTGTAGAACTTTCCGATTATATTTAAAGGCAAAAACTGGCTCTAGCCCCGACGACACATTGTTAGCTAACAGAGATATTGTTCCCGTTGGCGCGATTGACGTAAGCAAAGCATTTCTTATTCCATAACTATATATTTCAGCCCTCAGGTCTTTAGGGAGTTTTTTGACATTGTGGTTTTCTATGAATTTTTCTTTAACAAATAATGGGAATGAACCTTTTTCCTTCGCCAGGTCTATAGAACACCTGTAAGCACTATCCCTTAACACCCTCAACCAATTTTTTGTTAAATTCACGGCCTCTTCCGAACCGTATTTGACCCCGCACATAATTAGCGCGTCGGCTAAACCTGTTATCCCAAGCCCTATGCGGCGTTTACTTATTGCTTCTTCCCTCTGCTGATCGATAGGGTATCCAGAAATATCTATAACATTATCCAAAATTCGGACCGCTGTCTCCGTTAAGGTCCTTAATTCCATCAAATCCATTGATGCGTCTTTTTCAAATGGCTCATTGATCAATTTTGCTAGGTTTATCGAGCCTAATAGGCAGGCACCATATGCTGGAAGGGGTTGCTCTCCGCATGGGTTTGTAGCAGAAATCTTTTCACAATAGGCCAAATTGTTTTGCTTATTAATGCGATCTATAAAAATCACGCCAGGTTCGGCAAATTCATAGGTGGATTTCATAATTTTATTCCACAAATCAGTTGCCGCTATTGTCTTGTAGACTCTTCCTCCAAACTTCAAATCCCAATCTTTGCCTTGGGAGACGGCCTTCATGAATTCGTCAGTTATCAGTACAGATAAGTTGAACATCCTCAGCCGAGACGGATTGCTCTTTGCTTCCACGAAATCCTCTATATCTGGGTGATCACAGCGCAAAGTGGCCATCATCGCGCCCCGGCGGGACCCCGCACTCATTATGGTTCGGCACATCGAGTCCCAAACATCCATAAAAGAGAGTGGACCGGAAGCGTCGGCACCTACTCCGACTACCGGCGCTCCTTTTGGTCTAAGAGTAGAAAAGTTATATCCGATGCCACCACCTTGTTGGAGAGTGAGAGCAGCTTCCTTAACTGCGGTAAATATTCCCGCCATATCATCGGGAATATCTCCCATAACAAAGCAATTGAATAGCGTAACCGCACGCCCAGTCCCTGCTCCTGCAATTATTCGACCCGCTGGCAGAAATTTAAATTCTTTAAGCGCCTCGTAAAATTTTTGTTTCCATTTTTCAGGCTCGTTTTCAACTGAAGCTACAGTTTCCGCTATTCGCCTCCAAGTACCCTCAATACTTGGGTCAATCGCATTTCCATCTGCACCGAAAAATCTATATTTGCTGTTCCATACCCACTGGGAAATGTGTGTGTTTATTTCCATTGATCCAGACCAAAATGAAGTTTTTGCTTTCTCGCTTTCGTAAGCCAAACAAATTTGGGTTAACACCGTAAGTTTAAGTTGCGTTTTCGCAGTCGGTTAGGGATAACAACAGTATGCACGAAGATTTGTCAAAATTAATTTGTGGTATTCCAAAAATAATAGAGTGAATTTTTTAGGATGAATTAACCAACTTAACAGCCGAAACTTGCCGTTGAAAACAGGGTATTTAGTGATCTTGATGTTCGGATTTTGCGATTTGAACTCTGAGTATGCTCGCTGCATATGGTAGTTACTCGTCACAAGAATAATGGAACTCAAGCTGTTATCACGCATCCATTTAAGACTTTCCTTTGCATTTCCTCTAGTGTCTTCAGCTGTATACCCAAGCGTAATGCAACAATTAAAAAGCTTGTCATTTTTAAGTATTTTCTGTTCATCAAGCAAATTTAACATATCTGACCTAGTCACCTTTTCATTGACACCAGACACAAATAATAAATCTGCTTTATCGTTTTCCAACAAGGTTGTCCCAACTTCTAATCTTCTGGGGCCGCCAGTTAGTACAACAATAGCATCACTCTTGACAATATCGTCGGGAGTATGAATTGGGATTGACCTCAAGAAGCTTGCAAAGCCGGTGATCCATAGAAATACTACAAGTAAAAAAAACGTCACCAATGAGCGTTGAATAATTCTAAAACTAAAGACCGCGTTTTCCATTCATTCCTAAAAATTATTAATTTTGATTCCTTAGAAGAATTAATACCGAAACCCCAACCACGATAATTCCCAAAAGAGGGTAGGAAACAGGGACTAACATAAAGATTGTCCAATCCCAAAGATTTATTTGCTTGAAAATATCGATCTCCACGTCTCCAAAAAAGGCAACTCTAAGCGAACTTTCTAAAATAAAAAAAGTTCCTATGGCTAACAACGTCGCAAATACACTAGAAATACTTAAAACTTTAAGCACATGCTTTTGAAAAGTTCTGGCTATAAAACTATTTTTAGCTCCGATCAAATGCATCACGTGGATTATTTCCCTGTTGATTGCCAGACCCGAATGAACTGTAAAGATTACGGAAATCATAGCGACAAACAATGTTAGGCTGACTATTACCGAAAATAATTTTTTAGCTCCAAGGAATGTCTTTGCGTCTGGTGAAAATAACTCCACGTGATCTTCTATGAATATATCTGGCGATAAATTTTTGAGAGCATTATTGAGGTCGGGCAGAACCTCATTCCTCTTTAACCTTATTTCAATTAATGCAGGCAGTAGAATATTTTTCAAAATATCTTTTTCTATTAATGGGTTAATTAATCTTTCAATGTCATTTTTTTCTAAAATTGTGACACTTTCAATATCAGGGAATGCGCGCAAAATTTTCAATGTCTCATCTATGCGTGTAACACCATCATCGGAACCAGTTCCTTTGGTAGGGTTTGGGACATGAATTGTAACTAAGTCTCGCGTAGCGTTGCTCCACTTATCGAAAGATAATGTTGATACGATACTAAAAAGGATTGCCAAAAGCGCCAAATAAATCATAGAAGCCATTATCCAGCCTAAGAAAAAATTTGATCCGGCGAGCTTAAGCATTTTCATAATATGACCTTTCCAAGGCCCGCTTTTCCCGTATAAATCTGAATGTCAATTATATTTCCTCTCGCTAAGAAACCCTTAATCACTCAATAAAAGTTGCCTATCTTCTATACGCAGGACTGGATAATTAAATTTTTTTAGTAAGTTTTCGTTATGGGTCGCAATTAGAATATTTGTTCCGGTTCGATGCAATTCTTTAAAGAGATATAATAATCGGTCCGCTATAGTGTCATCAACATTACCAGTTGGTTCGTCCGCCAGCAGAAGTACTGGCCGAGCTATGACAGCCCTCGCTATTGCTACTCTCTGTTGCTGTCCTCCAGATAAGGACGGAGGTAAGTTATCTAAGTGGTCACCCAAACCTACCCACTCTAACAATTCCGGGACATGGCGTCTTATAATGGAACTTTTAGTGCCAAAAATTTTCAATGGTAGTGCTACATTCTCTCGAACAGTCAAGTTATTTATTAATCGGAAATCCTGAAAAACTATTCCCATCCTGCGCCTTATTTCGGGAATATCTTTATTTGTAATTGATGAAATATCTCGGCCAAATAAATTTATCCTTCCTTTTGACGGAGACATCCCCATGTAAATCGCTTTGAGTAGCGATGATTTTCCCGCTCCACTTTTGCCCGTCAAGAAGTGAAAATTACCTTCACCTAAGTCAAAACTTACGTCCGTGAGAATGGCTTCTTTCCCCCGATATCTTATTTCGACATTTTCAAACCGCACCATATTTATAAAAATTCCTAACTATTCTTTTCTAATCTTTTCAAATAGAATATGAAGAAATACATTAAACGTAATGGGAAAAAGATAAGCGATTTTATGATCATAACCTACTATTTTTCTTCTGGAAAATCTTCGAATTACTTTTTACCCAGGGGAACAAAAATTGGTTCTAAATTGGCTTTCATCCAAGGACTATTAATTTAATGCTTATAGCCTGCCCTAGTTGCTCAGCCCATTTCGATGTGCCCGAGGATGCCATCCCAGAAGAAGGGAGAAAGCTTCGGTGTAGTCAGTGCAGTCACAAATGGCATCAGTTGCCAATAGAGGAAAACAACGAACTTGCTTTCGAAGAGGAAGCTGAAGAGTTACCTGATCCTCAAGAAACTGAAATTGATCTTACCGACAATATTCCCATTCCATCTTCTGAGGAGATTATTGAAACCGCTCGAAAGAGACGACTGAATGTACCATGGGTGCCAATCACAATTTTCGCGGTGCTTGTCCTTGCGATTTCGGCGGGGCTGAGTTGGCGTATGGAGGCCGTAAAACAATACCCCCCCATTGCAATTTTGTATGATGCCATAGGACTTCACGTTCCAGTTAATGGAGAGAATCTTGTTCTAAAAAATATTGGTGCATGGCGAAATAATGAACAATTCATGGAAATTTTACTTGTCCAAGGAGAGATCTATAATCCGACAGAAATGGTGCAAGCAATTCCAATAATTCAAGGGACAGAAATTGACGCAACAGGACGCGAATTGCAAACCGAGTTCTTCACTCCAGAGGCAAAGACGCTTTTACCCGAAGAAACCATAAAATTTGAATTTCAAAAGCCGTTTCCAGACGAGGATACTGTAAAATTACTAGTCACGTTTTCAGATCAGGACCGGGGTGGCGACTCTGGTTACTAATGGAAACACTTTCAATACCAAAAGAGGAAGATGGCTTGTACTTAACAGTTATTCTCTTCAATTTTTTTTACTTATTCGTTCAGCGTAAACATTACTGTAGCCAAGCGGCTATTTTTTCGTCTTGCATCATTTTTTCAAAAGTCTGACGTTCTCTTATGACAGAAAACGCGTCATTACTAACCAAAACTTCGGGAATTAATGGTCGACTGTTATAATTAGACGCCATTACGGCTCCATAAGCTCCAGAAAACTTTATAGCCAAAAGGTCATTTTGGCTAATCTCAGGCAACATTCTATCTTTCGCAAAATAATCACCACTCTCACAAATAGGCCCCACCACGTCACACAAGCTTTTTTGAAAAGATAGATTTTTTTCTGTTACTGGAACAATAGCATGAAATCCATCGTACAATGTGGGTCGAATAAGGTCATTCATTGCGCCATCCACAATTACAAACTTCTTTTGGTCCCCTTGCTTAATATAAATCACCCGAGTAATTAGTATTCCTGCTTCACCAACTAAATATCGACCGGGTTCAATACTCAGCTTGCAATCCAAGTCCCCTACCGTCTCCACAATGATTTGGTTATAAGCATACAAATCAGCCGGGCTTTCATCCGAATAAGGAATACCCAAGCCCCCACCCAAATCCAAATGCGAAATTTCATGACCTGTTGATCTAAGGTACCGTGTCATTTCTGCAATTTTTTTATAAGCCGCCTTATATGGTGAAAGTTCTAAAAGTTGAGATCCTATGTGAACTGCCAAACTTTTCATGGTTACATTAGAAAGAGTGGATGCTTTAGAAAAAAATATTGGCGCATCCTTCAAATCAATCCCAAATTTGTTTTCCTTCTTACCTGTTGTTATTTTTTCGTGGGTTTTAGCATCCACATCAGGGTTTACCCTAAGGCCTATCATAGCGACTTTCCCAAGAGATTTTGCTATCGTATTGATATTTATTAACTCCGCCTCTGACTCTACATTTATTTGAAATATATCTTTAGTTAAAGCCTCTGCTATCTCTTCTGTTGTTTTTCCAACACCAGAGAAAACAATTTTTTTTGGGTCAACACCTGCCATCAAGCATCTTTTAAGCTCACCCAGCGAGACTACGTCGGCGCCAGCACCTTCTTTTGCAAGTGTTTTAATTATGCTTAAATTAGAATTCGCCTTAACCGCAAAATAAATTGAAACTTTCGATGATGACAACGCGTCAGCAAGTCCCCTGTACTGGTCCAATATTTTGTTATACGAGTAGCAATAGAAAGGCGTTTCTACTTCGTTAACAATTCTGCTAACGTCAACACTTTCAACATTTAAGTTCCCATTTTTATATTTAATCACTCAATTTTTCCCAAACTTATTTTAATTAATGCGTTGGATATTTTTTGTGGTTATAAATTTCATTTGAACCCAATGGTTTAGGTGCTCCTCTTTTTCCACAACTGCTAAGCGAAAGAAAAGCAAAAGATAGTATTGTTAACCAGATAAAACAAAAACTGGCACATTTTCGTCTCATTAAAACATCCTTACAGCTAAAGAAATCTTTTCCTTGCATTAGCTACCGCCTTAGTTACGTTGATTGGTGCGGTTCCTCCAAAACTTACGCGACTAGAAATAGATTTCACGGGATCCAACACTTCGAACACATCGTCCTTTATGGAAGACTCAATATTTTGGAGATCCTCTATCGTTAGATCAACCAACCTGCATTTTTTTTGCTCGGCCAGTTTAACAATCTCACCCGTAATATGATGTGCTCTACGAAATGGGATCCCTAGTACCCGAACCAGCCAATCTGCTAGATCGGTGGCTGTCGAAAACCCTTTATCAGATGCCGCAAGCATATTTTCTACATTTGGTTTCATATCATCAACTATCCCAATGCATGCAAAAATACACACCTCTAACGTGTCTGCTGCGTCAAACAAGGGCTCCTTGTCTTCTTGCATATCCTTAAAGAAAGCAAGAGGTAGTCCCTTCATCATTACGAGCAATGAATTTAGTGCTCCTACGACCCTCCCGGTTTTTCCTCTTACTAGCTCTGCAGCATCCGGATTACGCTTTTGCGGCATTATCGAACTACCGGTAGTGAACGCGTCGGACAAACTGACAAAATTAAACTGAGCACTATTCCAATTTATAATTTCTTCAGAAAAACGCGATAAATGAATGACGCAAATTGATGCAGCGGATAGAAATTCTAATGCAAAGTCTCTATCGGATACTGCGTCTAAAGAATTTGCTGTTGGTCGATCAAAACCCAGTTTATGGGCCGTAAAGTCACGATCAATTTCAAAAGAAGTGCCTGCTAGGGCTGCAGATCCTAAAGGACACTCATTCAACCTACTTCTACAGTCTGCAAAGCGTCCTCGATCCCTACCAAACATTTCAACATAGGCCAGTAAGTGATGACCAAACGTTACAGGCTGCGCTACTTGAAGATGTGTGAAACCTGGCATGACCACGTCGCTATTCTCATCTGCTTTGTTGATTAATGCTTTTTGAAGTAGGCTCAGTGCCTTGATCAAATCATCGATCTTATCTCTAACCCACATTTTAAAGTCGGTCGCCACTTGATCATTCCTTGAGCGTGCCGTGTGTAATCGACCCCCGGTTTCTCCTATCAAAGTAGTTAATCGGGCCTCAATATTCATGTGTATATCTTCTAGGTCTCTCTTAAATTGGAAGTTGCCTTCGCGTATTTCTTTTTCAATCTCGTTAAGACCTTTAATTATTTCTTTGCTCTCTTCTGCTGAAATAATCCCTTGCTTCCCAAGCATCTCCGCATGAACCCTCGAGCCTTCTATATCATGAGTGAAAAAACGTTTATCAAAGTCAATCGACGGATTTATCTTGTCCATAATATCAGAGGGAGCACCATTAAATCGACCACCCCACACAGAACTAACCTGGGACTTACCTTTTTCTTTATTTCTTCTATCTATATCGTTAGTCTTTTTTTCCATTTCAGGGAACTTTCTGATGCGTGTTCAAAATTTTTTATTATTGTTGTCTCACAGACTAATAGTTCTCTTGTTCACACTCATATTAGTAGCGGAGGTTGCCCATGCAGCGCCACCAAAATCTGGAGATATGAGTAAGTTCACAGAAAATAACCCACCCATCGAAAGTCCTTCAACTCCTTTCATCGATTCAAATGGTAAAGAAGTTACTCTTCATGAGTTCAAAAACAATTGGATCCTCATAAATTTTTGGGCGACTTGGTGCGCTCCTTGTATTAGTGAGTTACCTTCTCTTGCAAAACTTAAATCTAAAATAAATAACCCAAACTTTACGTTGTTATTGATTTCTATCGACCGCAGTGGGCCAAAAGTGTTTCAACCCTTTTTGAAGAGATTAGGATTAGAATCACTTAAATCGGGAAGCGATCCCAAAGCGTCCCTAATGCGGAAATTAGGTTTAACCGGCATTCCGACTACATTACTTATTAGCCCCACCGGAAAAGTCGTTGGCAAACTTGAGGGCACTGCCGAGTGGGACACGCCATCTGCAGTCGGACTTGTTAATTTTTACTTGCAAAATTAGGTGATTAAACACCTATTTCGTTTAGTGTAACGAATTATTACCGCGTTCAAGAACGTCTAACGACAATGTGTATGAAGTGCCGCTAAGGGCTTTGCCTGCAATTGTTTGCATCGAGCTTGTTCCGAGCACCAGTGAGTTTACTTTTAACTCAGCAATTAGCGCGTCAGCGACTTTTTTTTCATTACCTTTCAAGTCTGAGACTGCTTTTGCCAGTAACTCAAACGCTTTATTTTCAACCTTTTTGGTCATCACACATCCTTCCTTCTAAAGGATTATTAATAAATCTTTTATTAATTTATATTATATTTTATATAAATGCAACAAAAAAGTTGGTTGTTAATTATAGTCCATTGAAAAGCATTCTACCTAGTGGGGGTAGGTTCGTCCCCACTGTAGTCATAGAATCCTTTTCCAGTTTTCCGCCCTAACCAACCGGCCTCGACGTATTTAACCAGTAAAGGACATGGTCGATATTTTGGATCAGCCAGCCCTGCATACATCACCTGCATCACAGATAAACATGTATCAAGACCTATAAAGTCCGCCAACTGAAGGGGACCCATAGGGTGATTAGCGCCGAGGCGTAATCCTATATCAACCGAACTAATAGTACCGACACCCTCGTAAACAGCATAAACGGCCTCGTTAATCATCGGAACTAAAATCCTGTTGACTATGAAAGCTGGAAAGTCTTCCGCCTCCGCGACCGTTTTGCCAAGAGACTCCGACAATTCTTTAACGGATCCAAATGTCTCTTTACTCGTCGCTATCCCTTTAATCAACTCCACTAATTGCATGACTGGAACCGGATTAAAAAAATGCATTCCTATGAATTTTTCTGGCCTATCAGTTATTGAAGCCAAACGTGTGATAGAGATTGACGATGTATTTGTTGCCAGAAGGGTGCGTTCGTTTAAGGAACCTGCCATCTCTTGAAAAATTTTACGCTTTATATCTTCGTTTTCAGTCGCAGCTTCAATGACTATATCGCAGTTTTTAAAACCTGAGTAATCCGTTCCGGTTTCTATACGCGATAGCGCAGACTTCACATCCTCTTCGGTAACTTTTCCTCTGCTCGCCTGGCGGGCCATATTTTTTTCTATCGTCTCGATACTGCGCCGCAAGAGATCCTGATCTAAATCTAATAGATGTACACTTCGCCCACTAAGTGACACTACATGCGCAATGCCACTGCCCATTTGCCCAGCACCAACAATACCAACATTGTCTATCATCGCCAGCCTCTACTACACTAAGGGACCTGATTAACCAGAAAAACCATTTTTCTGAAGTTCGTCATCCAGCTCCGGTACAGCTTTAAATAGATCAGCAACGAGTCCAAAATCAGCAACTTGAAAAATGGGCGCTTCTTCATCCTTATTGATTGCCACGATCACCTTGCTATCCTTCATACCTGCTAAGTGCTGAATAGCTCCGGAAATGCCGACTGCAATATATAAATCGGGAGCAACTACCTTGCCTGTTTGTCCAACTTGATAATCGTTTGGAACATACCCTGCGTCGACTGCTGCCCTAGATGCGCCAACTGCTGCACCAAGTTTGTCGGCAACCGCTTCTATAATTGGAAAGTTTTCTCCTGACTGCATACCGCGCCCTCCCGACACTACGATACGCGCCGATGTCAGGTCAGGACGTTCAGAAGCACTGAGCTCAGATCCTATATATTGGCTGAGACCTGCATCCCCCGATGCTTCTATCTTTTCTATCGGCGCACTGCCGCCCTCTTCCTGTGCTGCCTCAAAAGACGTGCCTCTAACAGTGATTACCTTTATACTGTCTGAAGTTTTTACAGTCGCCATTGCATTCCCTGCATAGATTGGCCGCACAAAAGTCTCAGCATCAATTACTTCAGAGATCTCTGAGACCTGCTGTACATCTTTTAGCGCAGCGACACGAGGCATAATATTTTTCGCTGAGGTGGTCGCTGTGGCAAGTATGTGACTATAGTTTTCAGCAATCTTACTAACTAAAGTCGCGACGTTTTCTGCCAGAGCATTGGCATACTCATCCGAGTCTGCGATTAAGATCTTAGTGACACCTTCTATTTTCGAGGCATCATTTGCTGCACCCTCACAACCGGACCCTGCTACTAATACCTCTATTTCACCACCAAGTTCCTTTGCTGCTGTTACCGCATTTAAAGTAGCTGGCCTAAGCTGGGTATTATCGTGTTCCGCAAGTATTAAAATAGTCATGTTAAATTACCTTTGCTGTATTTCGTAGTTTATCAACTAAGTCGGCAACATCCTCAACCTTGACACCGGATTCCCGTTGCGGCGGCTCTGAGACCTTAAGAATTTCTAGCCGGACTGATGGGTCCACACCCAGATCCGCAGGTGAGGTTTGATCGATTGGTTTTTTCTTAGCCTTCATGATATTTGGCAGTGAAGCGTATCTAGGCTCGTTCAAACGTAAGTCTGTCGTAATAACAGAAGGCAGCTTTACTGAAATTGTTTCTAGTCCGCCATCAACTTCTCTAGTTGCTTTGACTTGCTCACCTTCAACCTGGATATCCGAAACAAACGTAGCTTGTCCCCAACCAAGTAGAGCCGCCAGCATTTGTCCTGTCTGATTAGAGTCATCGTCAATGGCCTGTTTACCAACAATGATAAGCGACGGCCCTTCTTTATCGGCCAACTCTTTGAGGATTTTTGCTACAGCTAATGGTTCAACATCTCCGTCGTGGAGGACGTGTATACCTCTATCTGCCCCCATCGCCAGAGCTGTTCTTATAGTCTCTTGGCATTGCTGAACACCAATCGAAACAGCAATGATTTCGTCACAAACCCCTGCTTCTTTAAGCCTTATTGCCTGTTCAACTGATATTTCATCGAATGGGTTCATCGACATTTTCACATTTGCCAGTTCAACACCTGTTTGATCGGCCTTCACTCGCACTTTTACGTTGTAATCAATTACACGTTTGACTGGCACAAGAATCTTCATGGCTAACTAGAACTCCGCTAATTTAAATCAAGGTTTTTCACATCTTTACGTAGGAGAGAGAGACAAATATGTCAAGACAAACAGACCGATGCGGGGGTATTACCGAAATTCACTTGATTTGCGATCTACCGGTTTTTCCCAGGGACCCACAATACATCCTTGGCCCCGTCATCATTGACGTGTCTTGATAAAACAAATAAGTGATCCGAAAGTCTGTTGATATATTTTATCGCCGCAGGATTAATCTCTTCTTTTGAAGAAAGAAGTGTGATTTCGCGCTCGGCTCGCCTTACTATTGTTCGAGCGTTATGAAGGAATGCCCCAACACGTGTCCCCCCGGGCAAAACGAATGAAGAAAGCGGCTGCAAATTTTTGTTCATCCGATCGATTTCATTCTCTAGCCGGTCGACCTGATTTTGGGAAATTCTCAAAGCCCCCGACTTCCTCTGGTCCCCTTCCGGTGTGCAGAGATCCGCACCCAAATCAAAGAGGTCATTTTGAATACGTGCAAGAGCTTCGTCGACAGTCCCAGACGCCTCCAAACGGGCTAAGCCAATGGCCGCGTTTGCTTCGTCAACCGCTCCATATGCCGCCGGTCTATCTGAATACTTTGCAACTCTGTCACCACTCCCCAAAGAAGTGAAACCTTCGTCGCCCCCTCGAGTGTATATCTTAGTCAACTTAACCATATCACTATCCCTCGCCTCTTTAGTCTTTAGCTATAGACAGTAATAACATGACTAGAACTATAGCAATGCCTTGAAACAAAATCCTGTAGCGCATAAACATATTCGATCTTTGGGGTCCTAATTTACCCCCGCGAGCCATAGAAACCAGGCCCCCAACCAACGCACCAACAACAAGAATGACCGAGGTAGCGAGTAATATAATGATTAAAGTGTCCATCGTCCTAGAATATAGCTGTGATTATGTTTTCGGCAAGGCAAATGCCAAGATAAAGTGAAAGTGAAAGTGAAAGTGAAATTGAATTTGGTTAAATAGAGGTTTAGATGGGTTTTCTTTTCCACATTTCCCGCTGCAATCAATATGATTTAAAGGAATTTCTACCATGGCGTATCTCTGGTAAAAAAGTTGGATACGTGCACAAAAAACACGCAAAATATCTCGAAGCTTTCCCAAAAATTTTTGTGTCGATGTCAGATCATTTTGCTTTATCTGATAACCTTGTTAATCCCAAAAACAGAACCACGGTTATAGAGGAGATGCTTGAGATACTAAGAACCGAAGAACCTAAACTCAGTAAAATGAATGAAAAATATGCAGTTAAAGAGAATGTTAACGGAAAAACGTTAATGGAAATTGATAGAGGGGCTGCTGATTTTTTTGGGATCTTGAGCACAGGCGTGCACCTCAATGGCATTACTAACGATCATGGAAATAAAATGATGTGGGTTGCTACCCGCTCCCATCGGCGCAAAACTTTTCCGGGTGAATTAGACAATATGGTCGCCGGCGGACAGCCAAGTAATATCACGCGGCAAGAAAATGTTGTTAAGGAGTGTTATGAGGAAGCTTCAATTCCAGAGGAGTTGGCGAAAGCAAGTGAACCCAAGGGCTTTGTGAGTTATAATATGCAAGCTGGAACGACGCTGCGACGAAAACTTCTATTTGTCTACGATCTTTATCTTCCTAACTCATTTATCCCCTTACCAAACGACAAAGAGGTTGAAAAATTCGACTTAGTTCCCATCGAAACCGTAATGGAAACAATCAAAAATTGCCCGCATGCGTTTAAATATAACTGTAATTTAGTTATTATAGACTTCCTTATCAGAGAGGGCCTAATCAGTGAAGATCACGAGAATTTTAAAAAGCTCGTGGAAGGCTTGCGTTACCCAATTATTTAATCGTCTACAATAAAGCCGGACTGTTCTCCCCGGAGTGTCGCTCTAAGCATGTGACGACTTTGCGTTAAATCGAAATCAGTTAAGGCCATGTGCATCGTTGTCCTATTATCCCAGCAAAGTAAATCTCCAGCTCTCCATACATGCCTGTAGACGTTTTCTGGTCTGGTTGCATGATAACAAAGATAATCTATCAACGGCTTACTTTCCTCGCTGGTCATCCCGTGGAAGTGCGAAACCCGCTCACTCACATATAAGGCCTTTTTTCCACTTTCAGGATGTACTCGCACTGTAGGATGAGCTATGGGAGGGTTTAATTTTCGTGTCTCTTCAACTTCTTTTAAATCGCGTTGGAAAAGGCCTGCAGTCAGTGAAATATCATAGACCGAATGAAGTTCATCCACTATCTTTTGCATTGGCTTCGATAATGTCTCATATGACTTCACCATATTACAAAACATTGTATCCCCGCCTACTGGTGCAGGCTCAACACAAAATAACATTGATGCCGCAGCCGGCCTTTGCGTATACGAATAATCTGAGTGCCAATTCCGACCAACGTTTCTTGTTTCTGATGGCCGCCCATTCACCCGCCTAGTTGTAATTTCCATCAGCTGAGGAAAATTTTCTAATCTATAAAATGGAGTACTCGCATGGTCATCGAGTTCACCAAAATTACTGGCAAATTCAATGATCTCGTTGGGTTTGGCTTTCTGTTCTCTAAACAGAATAACATGATGCTCGTGCCATATTTTCCTAATAAATGCAGTTTGCACATCGCTTAGGGTTTCACTGATTGTGATCCCTTCAATTTGCGCGCCCAACGCATACGCTAGTTGTTTAATTTCGCTCATTTAATTCCTCAGATTGAATTAACCAAGATAGTAGCTCCTAACTCACATAGAGCGTTTTGCTTGAAGACATTAACTCTTCTATATAGTCTGGCTCCAGCAGACCAGATTTCACGCGAGCTTCAAAAACAGCCTCGGCAGCCTTCAGCGATTCCAATTTTTCTACCACTTCTTGTATCCGACTGAAGGGCACTACTGCAACACCGTCAGTATCACCAATTATGATATCACCCGTTTCGACAGTTATACCTCCTATATGAATAGGCAGACCTATCGTACCAGGTCCAGTCTTAGCCGGTGAGTTAGGATTTACACCTCGACAAAACACAGGAAGTAACCAAGGCTCAATTCCTTTTTGATCTCTAACCATTCCATCTGTTACGAATCCTGCAACACCCTTATTTTTCATCATACCACAAACCAAGTCACCGATAACAGCCGTAGTTTCAAAAGCGTCATTAGCGCACACAATGACGTCACCGGGCTTAGATAAGTGAAGCGCTCCCATGACTGCTAAATTATCAGCAGGGTAGGCGAAACATGTCAGTGCCGGCCCGCAAAAGGTTGCAGAATTCATTTGGAGTGGCTTTATAGAATGATGCATAGCTCCTCTTTCGTCCATACAGTCCGCAACGTTACTAGTAATGGCTCCTGTCAACGCTAAAATCTGCTTTTCTATTGGGCGCCTAACCGGCTTGCGAACTTTCAAAATCGGCGGGTCATCTAACATAAAATATCTCCTAATTGTTTATAGCAGTGCAAAACTAGTCCATACTTCATACACGCTTGGATTCAAGTTAAATTTAGATATCGCAAAGATTATCATTTAATTGCTAAAAATCTTTTAATATTCGGAGAATCCAAGCCAAGAGAATACGAATAAGCAGGCTACGACGTATTAATTCAATTCAACAAATCTAGATTTTCTATTCTATGAAAAAACCGCCCTTAAATATCTCTGGAAAAAAAAGGCTGGCCCTCATTTTAGTGTTTTTTGGGTTACCTATAATCTATTGCATCGGGTGGTTGATACTGAGTCAGTGGTCTTTTCATCATATTAATAAGATATTCATCGAAACCGTAAGCCAGCACAGGATTTCCGCACCATTAAAGCTGAGTCGATCAGGATTTCCTTTTTCAATCTCTTGGCACACAGAAAAACTAAAGGTAGCAACATCTCTGCTAGATGGAGAATTATCATTACAACTTTCAGACATTGCCTTCGGAGTATCCCTATTAGATCCTACCACGCTGAAAATAAGCGCTGAAAGAGCTACCCTAAAGTCAACCAATCAACAAAAAGAGATATCTTGGCTCTTTCAATCAAATGCTCTTAAATTTACTGTTAATAGAGCAGTTTTCGGGAAACCTCGGCTTTTGTTCGAATTAGAAACTGTTGAACTGCTTAAACAAGACAAAACTACACCCAACCCAAGCTGGGGAAAGCATGCTGTCACCAGCAAAATGGTCATAACTCTTAAAAAAACTTTTCAACCGGACAGTCCAACTCAAAAATCTGCCATGGATATTTCTGTAGACCTTAAAGGTATAAGATTAAACCCATCACCGTTTGATTATTTCGATGATATAAAAAATGCTCACTTAGATATGAACATAGTCGGCTTTTTGGACGCGAGTAACGTGGGTAGTGTTGTGGCCTGGAGAGATGATGGCGGGACAATCGAGATTAAAAAACTGAAAGTTGATACACCCCCAATTAGCCTAGAGATGAGCGGAACATTAAGCCTTGACCAGGAATTGAAACCGATAGGTGCTGGAACAGTTTTGGTTTATGGAGCTGAAAAATTTGTTCTAGAAAAAATAGGCGTGGGCGACATCTCACGAACTGAGGGGTTGATGATACAACTGGCAATAAGTTTATTACCCACGAGAATGAATAGCGATGGAAAATTATCGATTCAAGTACCATTAACTGCTCAAAAGGGGAAACTCCAGCTAGGTCCTTTTATTATAACTGAATTATTTAGCATCGTTGGGTGATGGAGGTATATCCTGACGAGCATCTATAACGCCGCGCCTAATATCGCGAGTACGTGTAAAAAGAGCCTCCAACACATCACCTTCACCCCACCTTATTGCTCTTTGCAAAAGTGACAAATCCTCTGAAAATCTCTGCAACATTTCTAAGACTGCCTCGCGATTATTCAAAAAGACATCCCGCCACATAACAGGATTAGAACCGGCAATTCTGGTAAAGTCTCTAAAACCTGACGCGGAAAAGCGGATGACATCGGCTTGAGTTTGATCCTCTAGATCATCAGCAGTTCCAACAATTGTATACGCTATAAGATGGGGCAAGTGTGAGGTTATAGCCAGGACTTTATCATGATAATTAATATCCATTTCTTCTACCATAGCTCCGACTCCTTCACATAGTCTTCGCATTTTAGAAACGGCGTTCCGATCAACATTTTTGAGAGGTGTTAGAAGCCAGTAACGCCCTTCGAAAAGGCTCTCAAAGCCGGCCTCTGGCCCTGACTTCTCTGTTCCAGCTATCGGATGCCCAGGAACCAAATGAACGTTAGGGGGAATATATGGGATTATTTTTTCAATCGGCTGCGCCTTGACTGAACCAACATCGCTTAGAACACAACCCGCGGGTAAACTAGGCGCGATCTGCTTAACTATTTCTTCATACGTGCCAATGGGTGTGCAAAGAATGACGCAATCGGATCTTGAAACAGCTTCGTTTATGTCGTCGCAAATAGTGTCTACGATTCCTAGGTCTGAGGCCTTAGCTAGGTTGTTCTTGTCACTGTCTGCAGCGATTATTTCTCGGACCAGCCCCGCTTTTGACTTAAGAGCGCGAGAGAAAGAAGAACCAATCAAGCCAATGCCTATGATTGTGACCCTTTCGAAAATAAATGTGCTTTGAATGTCGGCGCCAATAGTCACAGATTCATTCTCCCCTCAAAAATTCTGCAACATTTTTTACAACAATTCTCATTTCCTCCTCTGTTCCAATAGAAAGCCTTACATAGTCCGGGGCGCCGTAGCCACTCATACCACGCGTCATTATTCCTCTACTGGCTAGAAAAGATCCTGCATCGTTTGCTGTTTTCCCATCGTCATTTGGAAATTTGACCATAAGGAAGTTAGCAATACTTGGGAGGCAAGTAAGGCCAAGCTCTTCAAATCTAGAGGCAGTCCATGTCCGCCATTTTTCATTATGCTCAACTGCTTTATCAATAAACTCCTGGTCATCAAGAGAAGCTGCTGCAGCAGCCACTGCTGCTCTATTAGCTCCAAAAGGCTGTTTGACGACATGGAGAGCATCAATGATATGAGGTTTCGCATACCCCCAGCCCAAACGCAAGCCAGCCAGCGAATAGAGTTTTGAGAACGTCCTTAGCATTATTACATTTTCGTACTTATCGACTAACTCGGCACCGCTTGAATAATCATTACGAACAACAAACTCAGAATAAGCTGCGTCTATGACGAGGAGTACATCTTTAGGGAGTTTGCTGTGAAGTCGCGCGACTTCATTACGCGAAAGATAAGACCCAGTCGGATTATTAGGATTGGCAAGGAAAACAATACGTGTTCGACTGGTAACACAATCCAAGATAGCATCCACATCAACCTTAAAATTATTATCAGGAGCGGGTACGGGGCTGCCACCAGCCACTTTCGTTGACATGGGATACATTATGAAACCATATTCCGTATGAATGGCCTCATCACCGGGATCCAGATACGCCTGGCAAATCGCCATAATCAACTCGTCTGACCCACAACCAAACACCATGTTCTTTGGGTTTAGGTCGTATTTCAATGCAATCTTCTCGGCAAGTTCTACCGGTTCTTCTTCTGGATACCAATGTAAAAGGCGAGATTGACTCTCCATAGCCATTAGTGCCTTCGGGCTGGGACCAAATGCGCCTTCATTGGCTGAAAGTCTGATAACACGACCTGTCACAGGTGCCCCAAGGTTGGGTTCGTAGCGCACCATTTCTGCTATCGTTGGCCTTGGTTTAGGTTGAGTCATTTTTACCTCTAAAAGTCATTGATGCTAAGAAGCTGATATTAAATTGGCAAAATTGCCAATATGCAGGCACGCCGTTCCCTCTGGTACTTTAAGGCTTTCAGTATATCCATCCACAACTGCCAATTTCCAATTACAGTCGGGCCCCAAGTCAATTACATCGTTATGGGCTTCGCCAATTTCGCCTTTAATAGCAAATAAGCTGCTGTCATCGCCAGTCTCTTCTGCTTTCTGTTTAGCAATCATTACCAGTGATTTTGTCGCACCTTGTCTTTTTATCATAGGCACAAGTGATATCACTTTGAGACCATTTTCTTCAGACACTTCGACAAATTTATCCCAACATCTACCATCCAAGTTATCCCAAAACCCAGGCACCATACCAATATGCGCTTCGCCCTTGGTAATTTGATCTAATACTTCTTCAAACAGAGAAAACTCAATAATTTTGGATGAGGATCCACAGTAATCTTGAGCAAGATCATAGTAATCACGAGACGGCAGATAAACGGCAGCATTTATTTGAGTTTGTTGATTGAGATTGGCGCTCAAGATCTCACGCCAAATTCTATAAATAGAGGTAGCCGATAGGGGTGGTGTGCTTCGAGAAATAAGCCTTCTCAATATCTGCGCTTCTCTTCCTGGCCGCAGATTAAAACCGGAATTAACTTTTTTTGCTGTCGCAACCTCTTGGCCTATTTTAATCCGGCGGGCTAACAGGTTGTGTAATTCCGTGTCAATTTCGTCTATTTCTTCTCTTAATTCCTCAAGCGTTTTCAAACTTAATCTCCGCCTTT
>CACOPQ010000033.1 GCA_902629125.1 uncultured Alphaproteobacteria bacterium | reverse complement strand
TAGGCACATTTATGGATGAAGATCAAATAGAGCTTGCAGCTCAGTTTATTGCTAAAGGCCGCTTGGGACCCAGCCAAATTTCAATATTGCCAGATGATTTGATCCCCCAAAACATGTTTGATGGTTATGCAATTCAAGCTGAGGTAAATAAAATACTCAGAATGGCTCAGCTCGGATCTGTTGTTGGTCACAAAATAGGTTGTACTACCAATGTAATGCAAAAGTTCTTGGAGATAGACCATCCATGTGCTGGGGAAATATTTGACTCAACAGTTTACTCGAGCAAAACAGAACTACCGCTGTCCAAATTTACTCATGTTGGTGTGGAGTGCGAAATAGCTGTCCGTATAGGAAGCGATATGGTGGGTTTAGAAGGCCCATTCACGCCTCAGGGTGTTGCGCTTTATGTCAGTGCAATCATGGCAGGTATAGAGCTGGTTGATGACCGTTATGAGGATTATAAAAAATTGAATGCGGCGACGTTGATAGGAGATAATTTTTTCAATTGTGGAGTTGTATTAGGCGACGAGTTTACAAATTGGCGGGATCTAGATTTGTCATCTATTTCCGGTGCTTTAAAGATTGATGGCGTTGAAATCTCAAAGGGGTGTGGCGCCGATATTTTGGGAAATCCGTTCGAAGCGTTAGCATGGATTGCCAACCATCGTGCAAACATAGGGGCGCCAATTTTAGCTGGTTCGTTTGTTATGCTAGGAAGCGTCGTAGAGACCGTTTTTATAGAAAAATCATGTCGAATAGATATTGAATTTAACGGTTTAGCACCTGTAAGCGTCATTTTCACCTAGAGACAGTTATCTAATTAAAATGATTGTTCGATTGTTGACCGCTACTATGGGGGTGGTTGGGCTTTCTGTAAAAGAACGGTCTAAAGCGATACCCATTGCCCCTTTTGTTTTGTTTCGCTGTCAATGGCAACGTTCGTTTTAGAGGGCCCTTTTTGAGTAAATGTTATTATTGCTGTGACTTCAGCATAGGAAAACTTCCTCCACCCTCGATGATCTCTTTGAGGTTCCGGTATAGATCCATTCCGTAGCCAACGTAATAGGGTGTCCCTGTGAACGTTAGCCTTTGCTGCAACCTCTTTAGTTGATAGCGTTTCACTGTCAAGTGTTGTTATAGATGTCGCCTGCGTTTCGTTTCCACTTAATCCAAGCGCTATTCGAATCTTTACAAAGGGATCATTTGTTATACCGATATCTTCTGCTTGTTTAAATACTTGCATTGCCTTTTCTAAGTTACCTAAAGCAACCAATAAATTTAGGTAACTAACCCAAAATTGTTTCACTTTTGGGTTAGCAGCAATTGATCGATTGAAATAGTTGCGAGCTTTCTGTTCATCGCCTTTGCTGAGAAATAATACTCCTAGATTATGCAAAGAATCAGGGTGCGATGGAAAATTAAGTAATATATCTGAGTAAATCCGTTCGGCTTCTGAGATACGGCCGTCTTTTTGAGCATCGATGCCAATATTTAGGGCTTCTGAAACCGCAACCTTCACGAACTGTAGCCAACCTTTTTAGTTGAATTGCCAAAATTAGAAACGCATTCTACTATTTGGGTACTTATAACATATAGGCCACTATATGTAAATATGTACAAACTATATGTAACTATAGGTAAATACGCATCCCTGCTTGTTTGGATTTAGCTAGATTTACAAAATTACACTGGGAAATATTTGCTTTATGACGACCATACATATTAAGTAGTCTAGCTTAAAGCTATGATTGATGAGGATTTGCATGAAAAAACAAATGCATAGGGAAAAAAAAAGCGGGGCATACTTCGTTAGGGAACCTCAGGTAGCCTTGACTAATATTTTATCGAGCCAGTTAGGTATCGAGCATAGTATTAATGAATCACCCGATGTGTCGAAGCGAAGATTAAAGTATAAAATTGATAGAGGTGAATATGATTATTTTAATGCTGTTTATGCAAGAAAGGTTTGGGATCATTTTATGTCAGCCGAAAAACTTGTTCCGGCAGAAATTGTCGAGAGATGGCATAAAGACGTTTTGTCTAACTTTTTAAAAGAAATAAAAGAGCACTTTGTGGAAAAATTCCAACTTGAAAGCCTCCTTCAAGAGCTATCAGATGAAGATAGAATTTCATATTCCAAAGAAATATGCGATTATCTATTCAGAGATGTAAAAAAGAGAGCGGCCAGTGAGCCGTTGTTGGAGTTACCCAAATTTATCTTAGATGAAATTAACAATATTGAGTTTGCTTGCAACACAAGCGACACTTAATAAACGGAAACCCTTAAACTCAAACAATATCGAAAAACAGTCGTTTAGCCTAAAGTTTGACTAGTTTTTGTGCCTAGAAGAGGAAATCGAGTTCGACAATCTGCCTGCCAAAATATATCTGTATTGGTAGACTAGTTTGGATGGACATCTTAACGATTGCGCACCCGGGATAGTTCACTTTCTATGACATGCATCAGTGCGAACACGATGTAAGCAATTTCAATATGTAACATATCTATCACTAGTTAATATGCACCAACTTGTATGACACTTTAATATGTAGTTTGAGTATTCAGTTTTGTTCGCATTTGTCATGGCATATCTTCCTATTGGTATTTATTTTTGGACAAAAGCTATGTGTTCACAGGGGACTATCACTTTAGCTACAGCGCACTCAGTGCATAATCTACGTAGGGCATTGAGGACACGTATAGTTGAGTTGTTTCACAGAATAGGTACGGGGAGTGTTAAATAGTCGTGGGGTTAATGTTGTCAGGATTTGTGGTTGGAGGCTTTGTGTATTATTTCTGCATGTACGAACTTTTTGGGTGGTTGATAAAACAAGCAGAAATCATTGTTTCGATTTAGGAATACCTACACTGTTTTGAATCTGTACATCGCCTAATATTGAAGAAGTAGCAAGTCTACTTACTTCCCATTTTCTCGTGTTTTGAAAAATTTCAGTCTAGCCCATAAAGCTGCGTCGACCGTTATTGCGCAAAAATATTCTAACAAGATGGCGTTTTTTGTTTTTGCCACCCGTATCCTCATAATCGCTTCTTGAATGAGCCACAACAAAATTATTCATAAATTGAATTTCTCCGGGCTCTAAGTCAAACATTAAATGATTGACTGGGTCACTCATAATATCGAACATTTTTTCGATGGCGTCTTGCCCTAATTGATCAAACTTCTCCTCCATCAGTTCATAACCCTTATATAGTAACCACTTTATAAACCGAGCATGCACAGATTTCCCATCAGAGGAAAAAATAGGGTAAAAATGCGTTGGTGCGTCTTTCTTGTGATGCTCGCCCTGCCTATTCCACCAATAAGGCTTATACAGCCGTTCAAGATATCTGGGATATTTCTCTCTAAGAATGTTATGTGCATTAAGCATACTTGCTACACGGCTTATCCCACCTTTTGGAGCGGTGTTTAAAACTAGAAGACCTATAAAAGGCGGTGGAAAATTGAAACCATAATCTGTATGCCACGACAGTTCTTGGTTGGTGAGGTCGCCTCGTGTGCGGGTACCAATCTTTTGACCCGTGTCAATAACATCATAGAGTAATCGACCATCATAAGACTGAGCAACTGGTCGGGCAATCATACTACTTAAAATCCAGTATATTTGTTTTAACTCGTCTTCATTAAATTTCTTAGTAGGTAACTTACTTACGATCGCTAGTCCCGTACCAAAAGAAATGATAGTTTGGACTTCTCTCATAAACCTGGAACATTCACCTAATTCAAAATCCTTTGGGTCTAATACTTCTAGGGGCGTAGGGTTAACTCGAAGAAATGATATTAATCTTTCTAATTCACCCAAGACTTGATCTGGTAACTTGATTTTCCAGTCGCTCATTGTAAGGTCGTCTCTTTTCCATGCTAACGAACTTATGATTTTATCTCGGTAAACATTCACATTGTTGCTGTCCATCAGTCGTCCCCTCAATCAGGCTTTTTTGGTTATCGTTAGAAACGTCTTCGTATTTTACGGGTGCCAAAAAAGTAGATGCTTTACATTTTATTATCGCCAATCAAAACTCATTTTCTTGTAACCAGTTATAATACCTCTCAATACCTCTTTTCATCGAATATACAGGTTTAAAGTTTAGATCTCTCGTTGCGGCCTCTAAGCTTAACGGCCCTATTAGGTAATCACCTGGTGTCCTCCCAGACTGCAAAGTAATTTTTTTAGTTTGAGTAACATTGGCTATGATATCAGCAATCTCTGAGATTGTTGGCCATATCCCACCCGAAATGTTATATGCCTCTTGCTTTAAATTCGAAAAGGGCGCCTCAAATGATAACTGTATGGCATTGATAATATCCTCGATATAAACATATGGCCGTGACCAGTCTTTTCCAAAATTTAAGTCTGACGCTTCTTTAGAAATAGAGCTTTTGATTAGATTGCGAATTAGGCAATCAGTTTTCCGTCGTGGTCCATATACTGCTCCTAACCTTAAACTGATCGTTTCTAGTTTATGAATTTCGCGATAACTCCGTAAAATATTTTCGGCGGAAATTTTACTCGCTGCGTAGGCATTAGACCCACGTTGCATTCTGCTCTCATCGATAAAACTTGCATCTTTCTGTTCACCGTAGGCGACAAATGTAGAGAGAAAAACAAGTCGTTTTATCCCATACCGCCTTGCCGCTTCAACAATATTTAGTGTCCCAAAGGAGTTGATGAGAAAAACTTTATAGGGGTCGTTTTTGTGTAACATCGGTCCTGAAATTCCACCTGCATGTAAAATAGAGGTCACCCCACATGATGAAACTATGTCGTTTACGAGATCAGCCTGGGTAACGTCCGCTTTTATTGTTTGGACTCCATCTCTTTTAAGATCGCTAGGCGTTTCTATATCAAGGCCTATTACTCGTTTTCCTAGCGTCGCAAATTTTAACGCCATGGCATGGCCTATCATTCCATTAACGCCTGTTATTAGAATAGACAATTCTAATCCTCAAAAAAAACAAAACACTAGCTGAGTTTAGATAGGAACAAACTTAGCAAGTATCATCTATCACAAAGAGAAAAAAATGTATCAATCATAGTTGTGTAAGATTTTAAGGCGCGCAATAGGTCAGCAGGATAGATGGGCTGGTTTACACACTTAAGCATATGGATATAAATCAAGCTAATCTCACTAATAATTAGCAACAAGGCTGAAAGAATGATCACCAAGTAGATCGATCACCTGACCAAAGTTGCGAATAGCTGCCTGTCTAAAGGTCTCAGATTTTCCTGCACCCTTAAGGATCAGATAGAGAAGGACCATTCTCTAGAGATAGGTTATCAAGGTCTATAATATCAATCTTAGGGATGTCTATTTTCTGTAATCTTGAACCAAGCCAATAGTCATCAAGCTTCAATCTTATAGATTTCGATGCACGATTTGCAGCAGTGTGTGATTTAGTACGCAAACCGAAATATAGCTGGTCTTTCTTGCAACAAGGCCGGATTTCACAGGGAATTCTTCGTATATAATGTTATGCAGAACCTATAAGGTGCAGGTACGATGCCTAGTTATGTATGACAATTCGATATCCAATCAACATAATTTTTTTAACAATTATGCTTATAAATTAATGCGTTAGACCCGAAATGGCATGTGTTTGGCGCACCCGAGAGGATTCGAACCTCTGACCTCTGCCTTCGGAGGGCAGCGCTCTATCCAGCTGAGCTACGAGTGCTAAAGGTGCTGATAGCCGTATTTATTTGCTTTAGCAATTATGTACTATTGTTTTACTGATAAAATATATCTAATCCTAGGGTTTCTTGAATTTTACTATAAGTCTAACACATTTTGTAAACATTATTTTTATCGTTAACTGAACCAAGTCGCCCAGAAAAACCTCAGACAGTGACTGTTCCCCACAAAATTCTTGTATTAAGGTTTGGATGTCGTACTCAAAACATAAAGCAGCGCTAAAAGTTGAAGTTTTTGTATCTTTATCATAGATAAGCGTGGGTTAAAATTCTACTGTTCTGCTTTATGGAATGTGCAGGACTTGACTTGAAGGTTGATTTTTTAGGCGATAAAAGACTTAATTGTGATCGGCGATTGATAATTGAGGAACGAATAAATGCCGGAACCGGTTGAGATATTGGAAACGAAACCAAAAATTGTTGCGTGTGATGGAGGTGGCGAGCAGCTTTGCCATCCAAGGGTATTCTTGCAGATTGGACAGAAGAGTGAGATAGAGTGTCCGGATTTTGGGCGGGGTTATAAATATCACCGTAGACTATTGCTCGATACAGCAAGCTAAAGTTGTTACATTGTAATACGAATACGTATATCTATTTTTCGTTTAAACGTTACTGTAGGAGGGATGGAAATGCTTAAAGGGAAGCGTATTCTCCTCATAGTCACGGGCGGCATTGCAGCGTTTAAATCCTTGGAGCTAGTTCGTCAAATTCGCTCTGTTGGCGGAGAAGTTAGAGCAATATTGACGAAATCGGCGGCCGAGTTTGTTACACCTCTTAGTTTGCAAGCGCTGACCGAGGACAGAGTATATTCAGATCTATTCTCACTGACGGAAGAATCTGAAATGGGGCATATTCAGTTGTCTCGCAACTCTGATATTATTCTGGTTGCCCCTGCAACCGCCAATTTTTTGGCAAAGATGCGCCTAGGAATCTGTGATGACCTAGCCTCAACTGTTGTATTGGCAACGGATAAGCCGGTTATTGCTGTGCCGGCGATGAATGTTCGGATGTGGGATCACGAGGCAACTCAGGAAAATATAATCACCTTAAAGGATCGGAATATTAAATTTATTGGTCCAAATGAGGGTGAAATGGCGTGTGGAGAGTATGGTTTAGGGCGGATGTCTGAGCCATCGGAAATTGTTAGTGGTATCCAATCAATATTAGAACAAAATCAGCCACTTTTGGGCAAAACGGCTTTAGTTACAGCAGGTCCCACACGCGAGCCAATTGATCCTGTTCGCTTTATAGCCAATAGATCTTCTGGCAAGCAAGGGTATGCTATCGCAGAAGCCCTAGCTGCAGCTGGTGCAGAAACGACCTTAGTCACGGGGCCAACTAATCTTCCCGTTCCAAGTGGTATGCGAGTTCTAAGGATTGAGACAGCGGACGAGATGCTGGCTCATTGCTTGGAATCCCTTCCCGTTGATGTAGCTGTTTGTGCAGCTGCGGTGGCAGATTGGAAGGTAGCTAATAAATCGGAGCAAAAGATTAAGAAGCAAAAAAATATCAACCATGGGAATCTACTTCTAAATCAGAATGCCGATATTTTGAAAACGTTGTCTAATGCTGACAACAACAGGCCAAGTTTAGTAATTGGTTTTGCTGCTGAGACTGAAGATATTCTCAAAAATGGAATACGAAAGCGAAAAGAAAAAAATTGCGACTGGATTTTGGCGAATGATGTTGCGATGGGCACTCAAACCTTTGGAGGAGATAATAACGCTATCCACTTTATTTCACAAAAAGGGACCGAGGAATGGCCCATTATGAAAAAAGAGGATGTAGCGAGATATTTGGCGAAAAAGATAATTGATGAAATAGGCTGCGTTTAAGCTTGAGTGGTCCATTTTACATAAAACGAATGCCGCATTCAGAGGGAATACCCTTGCCCAAATATCAGACAGAAGGTAGCGCAGGCATCGATCTTCCTGCAGCTATTGAGGGCTCTGCCACAATTGACCCTGGTGCGAGACTTTTAATACCAACTGGTTTTGCCTTCTCTATTCCGCGCACCTACGAGGGCCAGATTCGATCACGGTCAGGGCTAGCATTAAAGCATGGTATTACTGTTTTAAATTCGCCAGGTACTATTGACTCTGACTATAGGGGTGAAGTTTCGGTTCTTTTAATCAATCACGGTAATAAAACTTTTTTCTTTGAGAGAGGTGATAGAGTAGCACAAATGGTTTTCACCAAGGTAGAACAAGTAAAATTTAAAGAAGTGAAAGTACTAGATAAAAGTGATCGTGGTATAGGGGGCTATGGGTCAACCGGGCTGTCCAAAACTCCAGAGAGTGATATATCGTAATGAAAGAGCTTAATGAGGAGCAGTTCGAGCGTTATGCAAGGCACTTGATACTTGATGAGGTCGGTGAGGAGGGCCAAGACAAGCTCCTCTCGGCTAAGGTTTTATGTGTGGGGGCGGGCGGACTCGGATCTCCAGTAGCAGTTTATCTAGCTGCCGCTGGTATCGGGACAATTGGCGTAATAGACGATGATGTCGTTGATCTATCCAACTTGCAACGCCAGATAATTCACGCGACATCAAAAATTGGCGTGCCAAAGGTTGACTCTGCTCGTGAAACGCTATCGCAGATAAATCCTACCATTAACGTAAGGACATATAAACAGCGACTCACGGCTGCAAATATTCAAGAAATAATTGATGGGTACGACCTTATTGTAGATGGCAGTGATAATTTTAAAACGCGATATCTCGTTAATGACGCAGCTTATTTAAATGGCAAAATAGTGGTCTCTGGCGCTCTTCTTCGTTTTGAAGGACAATTAACTACATTTCGATCAGGCTTAACAAGTAAACGAGGTGAGCCGTGTTATAGATGTCTTTTTCCAACCGCTCCACCGGCAAATGGCGGTAATAGATGTGAGGATGTTGGGATACTTGGTTCGGTTGCAGGCGTTATTGGTACACTCCAGGCAACCGAAGCTTTAAAAGAAATCATTGGTTTGGGTGAGACTATGTCGGGAAAGTTATTAATTTTTGATGCGATGAATATGCAGTTCAGAAAGATACGATATAAAAGACGTTTAGATTGCTTATTATGTGGCGATGCTCCGAGCATTAAAGATATAATCTAAGTAAAAAAAGAGATTGATCGTATGCGGTATGCAATAACAAAACGACTTTTGTGCATGCTACTTATTGCTATGCCTATAAAAGCCAAGGCAGACTTAGGCAAAGAAACTGGACTGCGTGTTCCCCGTTTCGTCTCGATGAATTCTTCCAAAGTAAATGTTCGAGCTGGGCCAGGTACGAGGTATCCGATAAAATGGGTTTTTCAAAGAAAAACTTTGCCGGTTCAAATTGTAGCTGAGTCTGACACCTGGCGAAAAATAAGGGATTTCGAAGGAATAGAAGGGTGGGTTCATCAGCGTATGCTCTCTGGGCGCAGGCGCGCAATAGTCACTGGTGCGATACGACAATTAAAGAGAGAGCCAAAAGAGACAGCAAAAACATTAGCTTTGTTTGAACCTGGCGTTATTGTGCGCCTTGAAAAATGTTCTGGCGCATGGTGCTTAGTAGAGGGTGGCTCATATGAGGGTTGGATTGGCCGACAAAGTATGTGGGGTGTGGATGTCAACGACTAAACGGCTGAATATTGATAGAATTCTCGCTCAATTAATTAAAATCGTTCAACAGAACATCTTTTCTCTTACCTTGAATTTTGGTACTATGTCGATCCTCCGGATGCTCAATACATAAGATAATTGAAGTTTCTTTTTGTTTCATCAAATCGAGTTGATGGCCAGAAAGTTTGAAATACAAGAATTGAACAGAAGAGGTTTTGCCCTCTGAGCTCGTTCTATCCACATCAATCTCAGCGTCCGCCTTTATTTATGTTTGAGCCTTATGGTGATTTCAACTTGGCTTACCATATATTCAGCAGGAATTCGCGGTAGAGAGACAATCTTGCATTCACCATTCGGTACCATAGGAGCCCCCTGTTTCTTCAATATAGAAGTGATGATGTGACTCCGTATTGGTATCAAAGTATATCTTGCCTGGTTCGACTAATACTCGTCGCACAACATCTGCTTCTTTAAAGTGATTTTAAGTATGACAAACGTTGGCAAGCGAGATTTTTTCCTTTGCGTATCGCCTTGGAGTGGAGTTGTTTTGCTGAAACGTGCAAATGTTTGTCGTGAAAAATAATTCAGTGAGGGCTATTCTTTGTTTTGTTGGTCGTAGTGAAGCTTTTTTAAGCAACTCTCTCGCTTTCAGACAATTCAACATAACTTTCCTCATTGATATTGGGGCTATCTCTTAATACAACTCTAGCACCAGCAGGCCTTAAATAATCCTCTATTTACGGACAGAGTTATTTAAACGTATTTCAACTGTTTTTTGAGTTATATTTTATTCAGTTTTTGAGATTAGGTGCTATAGTGAACTCAGCAAATTTATTAGAGTCCACTAGTATAGCCCTATGACAGCGCAAAATTTAACGTTTAATTGCGTGTTACTTCTCATCGGCAGAGCAGAAGGGATATTGAATAAAGTGAGTTCAGAACGCAAATTCAGTTTTAACTATGAAGACCTTATAGAATGTGCCAAAGGCCGGCTGTTTGGACCAGGTAATGCGAGATTACCCCTTCCGCCAATGCTGATGTTTGACAGAATTACCCGAATTTCTGAGGATGGTGGGGCAAATGGAAAGGGAGAAGTCGAGGCAGAGTTTGATGTGAAACCGGATTTATGGTTTTTCAAGTGCCATTTTGAGAATGACCCAGTTATGCCTGGTTGCCTTGGGCTGGATGGTCTATGGCAATTATTAGGTTTCACACTTGGGTGGCTCGGTGGCCCTGGTTCTGGCAGGGCAATATCTGTAGGTGAAGTAAAATTTAGTGGTCAAGTGCTCCCAACAGCAAAACTTCTCAAATTTCAACTTGACCTAAAAAGGGTCATAATGCGTCGATTATTTATGGGAATTGCGGATGGTCGGGTCCTGTGTGACGGTGAAACCGTTTTTGAAGCAAAAGATATTAAGGTTGGTCTATTCTCTAACAATCCCAGTGTTGAGGCTACGGTTTAATGCGTAGAGTAGCCGTCACTGGGTTGGGAATTGTCTCAAGTCTTGGGAACAACATTGAGGAAGTGACCGCGTCATTGAGAAGCGGTACTTCTGGAATAACATTCTGTGACGAATATAAGGAAATGGGTTTCCGCAGTCACATTCATGGCTCAATCAAACTTGATCCCTCAGAGTACGTAGACAGGAAGGTGCTTCGCTTCATGGGGGATGGCGCAGCCTACGCTTATATTGCTATGCAACAAGCTATCGAAGACTCGGGGCTCGAAAAAAATCAAGTTAGCAATAATAAAACAGGCTTAATTATAGGCTCTGGTGGCCCGTCGACTTCCAATATGATGACTGCTTTCGATCTAGCCCGTAATAAAGGGCCAAAGCGAGTTGGTCCTTACATGGTTCCCCGGGTGATGTCCAGTACCATCTCCGCGACTTTGGCTACTTCTTTCCAAATCAAGGGACTCAGTTATTCAATAAGCTCAGCTTGTTCGACTAGTGCACACTGTATAGGTAATGCTTTTGAAACCATTCAACAGGGTAAACAAGATATAATATTTGCTGGTGGAGGCGAGGAACTGCACTGGACACTTTCTGTTTTATTCGATGCAATGGGGGCACTTTCATCTAAATACAATGAGCACCCAACCTCTGCTTCTAGGGCATATGATGTGGATCGTGATGGATTTGTTATTTCCGGAGGCGGCGGTGTCTTAGTGCTTGAGGAGTTCGAGCACGCCAAAGCCAGAGGAGCCAATATTTACGCTGAATTAGTTGGTTATGGGGCAACTTCGGATGGTGTAGACATGGTTCAGCCTTCAGGCGAAGGCGCTGTTAGGTGCATGAAAATGGCCCTTAGTGGGATTAAAGAGCCAGTCGATTATATCAATACCCATGGAACGAGTACTCCTATAGGTGATACAAAAGAATTAGAAGCGATTTTAGAAGTTTTCGGCAGAGTAGATGCCGTTCCCAATATAAGCTCAACAAAATCTTTAAGTGGTCACTCTCAAGGAGCCGCGGGTGTGCATGAATCTATTTATACTCTTTTAATGATGAGAAATAGATTCTTAGCAGCTTCGGCAAACATTGAAAATCTTGACCCTGAAGCTGTTGGATTGCCTATTCTTCGAGATCTGAAAGATGAAATTGATATAAATTTGGCTTTGTCCAACAGTTTTGGTTTTGGAGGTACAAATGCAGTTTTAGTTTATAAGGCATTAGACAGCTAGAGAAGAATCATTTGCCCTCTTTGTAACTTGGAGCTTAGCAAAAACAATGACCGAAACTACACTTAAAGGTGGTTTGATGGCGGGTCGACGTGGCCTAATTATGGGTGTCGCCAATGAGCGGTCTATTGCCTGGAGTGTAGCCTCAGCTTTGGCCAGAGAAGGAGCACAGTTAGCGTTTACCTACCAAAATGAGGCTATATCTAAGAGGGTAAATCCTCTAGCAGCTTCAGTGGCATCCGATTTCACACTGGAATGTGATGTGGCTGATGATGATAATCTTGATACAGTTTTTTCGAAAATCAAACAGACTTGGGGTCACTTAGACTTTGTCGTTCATGCTATTGCTTATTCGGATAAGAATGAACTTAAAGGCAGATATGCCGACACCACAAGAGAAAATTTTTTGGAGACAATGGACATATCTTGTTTTTCTTTCACAAATGTTGCCCGCCGGGCGACGGCTCTTATGGGGACGGGGGGAAGTTTGATAACATTAAGCTATCTAGGTTCCGTGAGAACAATTCCAAATTATAATGTTATGGGAGTAGCTAAAGCGGCGCTTGAAGCCAGTGTGCGATATTTGGCGGCCGACTTAGGGCCGCGTGGAATAAGAGTAAATGCGTTATCTCCGGGGCCAATGAGAACGTTAGCGGGGTCTGCAATTGCTGATGCGAGGTACGTGTATCGTTACTCGGAACACAATTCTCCACTCGCGAGAAATATTGAGAATAGAGAGGTAGGGGACGCGGGAATCTTTCTTGCCAGCAATCTATCTAGTGGAGTAACCGGTGAGGTTCATTATGTCGATGGTGGAATGAGAATCGTCGGAATACCAAAGCCGGTATCTTAAAAAAAGTTAATCCAATCAAAAAATCTTTGGTTCGTCGGTTATGAATGTGTTGATATTTAATTCAGCTAAACGTTTGGCTGTATCAAGATCATTCACAGTATAGGGTATAATGGGAACATCGAAGCTGACAACTTTCTCTATAGTTGCTCTGCTTTTAAGAAAAGAGATGGCGGGGTGGATCGAAAAACAATCACATGACAATAAATCTGCTGCTAGATCATCATGGAATTTGTCAACTAGTAAACCTCTTGGCGAATTTGGAGATAAATTTTTTAGAGTGCTCAATACTTCAATATCAAAGCTAGAGAATAAAAGTTTTTCTTCAAATTCGCGTCTGAACTCATTTACGACCGAGAGGGTGTGGAGGACAGTATTATGTATTGAAGTGTCATAGGCCTTAATTTCAAGATTGACCCCGAGATCTAATTCTCGGCACAAATCAAGGGCGTTAAGCAGTAGTGGTACCTTCTCGCCTGTATATCTTGCATCAAACCAATAGCCTGCGTCTAATGAAGTTAGAGAATTTGAATCAATGCTTTTTATTGCACCCGACCCATTGGTAGTTCTATCCAGTGTTCTATCATGAATTAACACTGGCACATTGTCTTTCGTCAATTGAACGTCTAATTCCACCCAAACAGCACCACACCTTGCTGCTTCGTTAATCGCAGCAAGGGTATTTTCAGGAGCCCTGTTCTTTGCCCCTCGATGGGCAATGAGCCTGGGGAGATGTATACACTGCTCCATTATATTTTGCTAACAACTTCTCCAAAGTGAATTGTGGCGTGTAGCGTTTCGCTGTCGTTGTTGGTTTATTCTTCAGGTTCAAGATCAGCGCCTGTCTCTTGATCGACGAGCCTCATGCTGAGTTTGACTTTACCTCGGTCATCAAAACCAATTACTTTAACTTTAACTTCGTCGTCAACCTTCACAACGTCAGTTGTTTTATTGACCCGACCGGGTAGGAGTTCGCTTATGTGCACTAAGCCGTCTCTTGGACCTAAAAAGTTTACAAACGCTCCAAAATCGACTGTTTTCACTACTTTACCGGTGTAAATCACACCGAGTTCTGGCTCGGCCACAATCGATTTAACCCAATCGATGGCGGCCTGGCCGGCTTCGTTGTCGACGGCTGCAACCTTGATGGTTCCATCATCATCAATGTCTATTTTAGCGCCAGTAGACTCACAAATTTCTCGAATAACTTTTCCGCCAGGCCCAATAACATCTCTTATTTTTTCTTTATTTATTGAAAATGTTGTAACTCTAGGGGCGTTGTCAGAGACTGTTTCACGACCGCGTTTTATGGCTTTCTCCATTTCGGCTAAAATATGTAACCGTCCCTCACGAGCTTGTTCTAATGCTACCTTCATGATTTCTTCTGTTATGGAAGTTATTTTAATATCCATCTGCAACGAGGTGATGCCAACAGATGTCCCCGCTACCTTAAAGTCCATATCACCGAGATGGTCCTCATCACCTAAAATGTCAGATAAAACTGCGAAACGGTCGTCTTCTTTTATTAAACCCATCGCAATCCCGGCACATGGCTGATCTAGGGGGACTCCTGAGTCCATCATAGACATCGAGGTTCCGCATACTGTTGCCATAGAAGAAGATCCATTTGATTCCGTTATCTCAGAAACCACACGGATAGTGTATGGGAAGTCCTCCTTACTTGGAAGCAAGGGCTTTATCGCTCTCCAAGCTAGCTTTCCATGACCAATTTCTCGCCGCCCCGCCCCGCCCATGCGGCCAGCCTCTCCGACAGAATAAGGTGGAAAGTTATAGTGGAGCATAAAATTTTCACGGTACTCCCCTTCCAAGGCGTCAATGATTTGTTCGTCTTGCCCGGTTCCAAGAGTTGTAACGACTAGCGCTTGTGTCTCACCGCGGGTAAACAAAGCAGAACCGTGCGCTCTTGGAAGGACACCAACTTCTGATTCAATGGGCCGAACAGTTTTCGTATCTCGACCATCAATTCGTTTGCCAGTGTCCAAAATAGAACCGCGGACAATATCGGCCTCCATCGCCTTTAAAACATCATTGGCAACGTTTAACTCATCTTCTGTTTCGAGAAGTGCTAATCCTTTTTCTTTTGCTGTCATGACTAGCTCTTGACGTGCTACTTTGTCCGCCACTTTGTAGGCCTCTTGAAGATCTTCTCGGATAGTTTCATGAAGTTTGTCCTTCACGAGTTGTACTTCTGGTGCCTCTGGTGGAATAGCACGCGGCTCTTTTGCACAAGCTTCAGCTAGTTCAATTATCGCGTCGATAACTATTTGGTTTGAAGCATGTCCGAACATCACTGCACCCAGCATCACATCTTCGGATAAGCTAGAAGCCTCGGATTCTACCATTAGAACTCCCTCTCGAGTTCCAGCCATAACTAAATCAAGCTTCGATTCCTTTGTTTCCTCCTGAGTTGGATTGAGTATGTATTTGTCGTCTATATGTCCTACTCGACATCCACTGATAGGTCCTAAAAATGGCAAACCAGAGATTGTTAATGCAGCAGAGGCCCCCACTATTGCAACAATGTCTGGGTCGTTTTCCATATCGTGGGAAAGCACCGTGCAAACTACTTGTGTTTCATTTCGAAATCCTTTTGCAAACAGCGGTCGAATAGGCCTGTCAATTAGTCGGGATACAAGTGTCTCTTTCTCTGTTGGCCGCCCTTCTCGTTTGAAGAATCCTCCTGGTATTTTCCCGGCAGCAAAAGTTTTTTCCTGATAATTCACTGTTAGAGGGAAAAAGTCTGCACCAGGTCTTGCGCTCTTTGCTCCCACAGCGGTGCACAATACTGTTGTTTCACCTAGGCTAGCCAATACTGCTCCGTCGGCTTGTCTAGCTATCTTTCCCGTCTCTAAAATGAGCTGCTTGCCACCCCAGTTTAGTTCTTTCCTATATATATCAAACATAAATTATATATCCCTCAAACTTAATCCCAGACAGTGCTGGTTTGCTCCAAAATTATTTTAAGCACAAAATACGGAAGCTTTATTCGATCTAGCATAATTCTCAACTTGGTGTTGTGCTTGTTCAAAGTGGTTTCAACAATCTTAATAGTTCTAGTGTTGAATTGGTGTCACGTATGTTGTTTCCCGTCAAACATAGATTAGTGTGCGATACGAAAAACTACTCTTTGCCTGAAAACACTATAAATATCGCAATTAGACACCGCTCATCTTAGCGTCTTAACCCAAGACTTTTAATTAATCCAATGTATCTCTCGTTGCTATTTGAGTTTAGGTAGTCTAGCAGACGTCTGCGCTGACCAACCATAACTAGTAGTCCACGTCTTGAGTGGAAATCTTTTTTGTGCGTTTTTAAGTGTTCTGTAAGGTTGTTTATGCGAGTGGTTAAGATGGCCACTTGCACTTCAGTAGAACCGGTATCGTTCTCTCCTCGCCCATATTTTTTAACAAGCTTGGCTTTTTCTTGTTGTGTTATCGACATCATTTACTCCGATAATTAGAGGTTAAATATACGGATTGGCTTTAAGTAGTCGTCCTGAAGAGCTACAACTGCCAGCAACTTCCTGTTGAAGGTTACATAGGCTAGTTTGTTTGCCTTGTCAGGCTTCTCGTCTAACCAGTTGGCTTCTTCTGTAACTGAGATAGACTGACCACATCGGAGCCGTTCTGCGCTACTTTCAGATAGAGAAAGTGCCGGGATGTCGTCTAGCGCTCTCTCTACAGGAAGCAGTGCCTCAAATTTGTCGCGACTATGCTCTAATGCGAGCAAGGAATCCAGTAAAATCGAATCTTTTTCATAAAAAGAACCAACTTGTGACCTTCGTAAGCTTACTATATGTCCAAATGTCCCTAATTTAAGACCTAAATCTCTGGCAAGGCTTCTGACATAAAAGCCCTTACTAGTTGTGACACAGAACTCGGCATGATCTGGGTCTGGGATTTTCAGAAGCTTGATGCTCTTTACCTCAACCGTTCTTGCTTTCAACTGCACGGGTTTCTGCTCGCGTGCAAGTTTATAGGCTCTTTGACCGTTGACTTTTATGGCGGAATAATCCGGTGGTACCTGCTCAAATTTGCCTTTAAAATTTTCAAGGATATTCAGAATAGACTCTTCTGAAGGCCGTTTCTTACTTGTAGCTATTACTCTGCCATCAGAGTCATTTGTATCTCTATCGTCACCCCAACAAACCGTAAAATGATAAGTTTTGTCAGTGTAAATTATGTAAGGAATCGTTTTGGTAGCTTCACCAAGTGCAACCGGAAGAATTCCGGTAGCCAACGGGTCTAGTGTTCCTGCATGCCCTGCTTTTTTAACAGAGTATAACTTGCGAATAACTTTTACGACTTGGAAGGATGTAAAACCAGAGGGTTTATCTATCACAAGCCAGCCATTTCTTGCTAACTCCCGGTGTTCAATTTTCACGGAGTTTTCCGGCTATAAATCGCTGATTGATTTGGTATTCTGGAGATCTAAAGATTTTGTCGATATGCTGAGAGCTATCAAATGCATTGTCAACCTTGAAGACCAGACGAGGGGTATATTTCAGCGACACCCTCTCAGCAACATTTCTCCTTAAAAATACTGTTGCTCGTTCTAATCCTTCAAGTACTTTTTTTTTGTTGCGGCCCCCTAACGGCATAATGTAGACGCGTGCTAATTTCAGATCAGGACCTACTTCTACTTGCGAGATCGTGATGGAAGTACCTGATAGAGCTGGGTCCCTTATTTCAACTCTCTCAAAGATCTCTACAAGAGCTTTCTTGATTATTTCGCCAACTCTGTATTGTCTTTGGCTAGGTATGCCATCCCTTGTGTCTTCTTGTTTTGGTCGGGCGGCTGACATTGATTAAGTACACCTAAAAGTTAGGAAGCCCCGGCTTCTTTTTGAACGGACTCCAGGGTTCTGGCTATCTCCTTAATTTCGAAGCATTCTATGAAATCGCCAACTTGAAGATCATTATAATTTTCAAAGCCAGCCCCACACTCTGACCCTTCTCTTATATCTTTTACTTCTTCTTTAAAATGCTTAAGTGTTTTTAAAGAACCTTCATGAATGACAACATTATCTCTAAGCAAGCGAACTTGGGCTCCTCTTTTGATACTGCCTTCAGTGACTACACAACCTGCAATTTTTCCAACTTTGCTTATGTTGAAAACCTCTTTAATTTCCGCATTGCCAAGGAACTCTTCTTTTAAATCGGGTGAAAGCAGACCCGTTAAGGCCGCTTTGACGTCATCAATTACATTGTAAATTATCGAATAGTATCTAATGTCAACGCCACTAGTTCTTGCAAGTTCGCGTGCCTGTGGATTAGCTCTCACATTGAATCCTAATATGATTGCGTTGGAAGCGGACGCGAGTGTGATGTCGGATTCACTTATTCCGCCGACAGCACCGTGTAATATTCTAACAGCAACCGTGTCATTCGAGATACGTTCAAGGCTTGTTCTAATAGCTTCAAGTGAACCGTGAACATCGGTCTTGATTAAAATAGGCAACTCATCTGCGTGACCAGCTGCAATAGCGGTTAACATTTGTTCTACTGTTCCTCTAGCACCAGCAGATGCCTGTTTGTTTCGTATCTCCCGTTGTCTATATTCAACTACTTCTCTTGCGCGAGCTTCGTTTTCAACAACGATAAAATCGTCGCCAGCAACGGGTGAACCGTTCAATCCGAGAACTTCAGCAGGGAAACTCGGTCCGCAATCATCTATCCTTTCACCTCTATCATTAAGCAACGCTCTAACACGTCCCCATTCAGCCCCTGCAACAAATATATCACCAATGCATAGTGTGCCGTGCTGCACTAGAACTGTTGCTACACTACCTTTACCTCTTTCCACTTTGGACTCGACTATTGTGCCAGCCGCACTCCTTTTTGGATTGGCTTTTAGTTCTAATATTTCTGCTTGCAGCAAAATAGCTTCCTGTAGCTTGTCTATGCCTTCGCCAGTTTTGGCAGAAACCGGCACTTGAATTACGTCTCCGCCCAGTTCCTCAACAACTATCTCGTATTGAAGGAGTTCGGTTTGAACTTTCGACGGGTTGGCGTCAGGAAGATCTATCTTGTTAATTGCTACGATAATTGGGCATTCGGCAGCTTTAGCATGTCTAATGGCCTCCACCGTTTGATCGTTAATGCCATCATCAGCAGCTACAACTAGTACGATAATATCGGTAACATTCGCTCCACGTGCACGCATTTCGGTAAACGCAGAATGTCCTGGTGTATCTAAAAAAGTGATTTTATCAGAAGTCTCAAGTTGAATTTGGTAGGCGCCGATATGCTGCGTTATACCCCCAGCTTCACCATTTACAACATCTGTTTTTCGCATGGCGTCTAAAAGCGAGGTTTTTCCGTGGTCCACATGCCCCATAATTGTAACCACTGGGGCTCGGAGTTCTTTGTTCTCCTCTGGATCTACGTTAACTTGCAAACCGGTTTCTACATCAGATTCAGATACTCTTCGAACTTTATGACCAAATTCACCTGTCACGAGTTCAGCCGTATCTGCGTCTATAACTTGGTTTATTGTTGCCATGACGCCTAATTCCATGAGCTTTTTTATGACATCTGCAGCCCTTTCAGCCATTCGGTTGGCTAATTCTTGAACTGTAATTGCATCTGGCACAATAACATCTCGAATTTGCTTTTGAATTTCACCTTGCTCTTCGCGAGCCCGTTTTTTTTCTTTTTCTCGCGCCCTTCTGACTGATGCTAGAGATCTTACCCGCTCAACTCCAGAGTCATCCAAAGCTTGGGATATGGTTAGCTTTCCTGAATGGCGCCTTCGCGGCTCGCCCCTTCTACCGGCGGGTACTGCAAGTCTCTTTCCGCTCTCGATTCTTTTCTTACTTTGCTTAGAGGTTTCATTCTCGTCCTCCATAGATTCTTCATTATCTTCTTCGCTTTGCGCTGCTGACGCTTTTTCAGATAATCGGCCGAGTTGCCTGTTAGAGGTAGCCTTAGCTAACCGCGCCTCTTCCTCCTCTGCTAGACGAGCAGCTTCAAGTATTTTGTGTTCTTCTTCTAAAGCTCGTTCTTGTTCGTCTACACTCCGTTGGTTTTCAGCCTGAACAGGCCCCTCAACAGATTTCGCTATAACCTCTTTCTGGGTACCACCGCTGATTTCTTCTGAGCTCTTTGCACCTTCTGCGATCAGCTCAGGCTCAACTTGACTGGTTTCAGTTTCTTTTTCAGTTTGATTTTCTTGCTGCTGTAATCCTTCTTTTAATGCACGGGTCCGTGCTGCTCTTTCCTCAGAAGTAAGATTTTTTAATGCAAGGTTCTCGTCGAGGGTTTGGGTCTCTGGTTTTTGAGCGACTGGCGCGCGTTTTCGTCGGCGTTCAACCTGCACGGTTTTTGATCTTCCGTGTGAAAAACTTTGCTTGACTTGGCTTGTTTCGATCTTTTTACCTAATGATAAGGTGCCGCCAGAAGAAAGACTTAATTTCTTTTTTCCTTTTTCGTCTGTTTCATTCATTAGCAAATATTATCCTTAGTCGAAATACTTGATTGTTACCTATACAATACTTTAATTGAAAGCTTCCAATTTAAGTATATTAAACCGTCATTCTAAATTTAGCCAAACGAAACGACTTGTCTTTTAAACTTGACGCCAAACCAATCAAGCCGCTGTTATGCTTTTTGATTAACGCACAATGAACAAGTCGTTCTCGTCTAAACGAAATCGCCAGTTCATAAGCATACAACGACTGTAACACTGGAACAATAGTTATGCTGTCTAGTTTTCGTTTTTCATTTGTAGATCCATCTAGAGCTTCAACTCTT
>CACOPQ010000032.1 GCA_902629125.1 uncultured Alphaproteobacteria bacterium | reverse complement strand
TTACGTTGCGGTGACAGGGTTTGGTCAGATTGGGCCACGCCGAGATCAACCAGCAACTGACTCAGTAATGCAGGCATATACGGGAATGATGTCAATCAATAGAGATGTAACTGGTTTGCCTCAGCGAATTAATATGTTGGCTATTGACTTTTCCGCTGGTCTTTATGCATTTCAAGCCGCAGCCAGTGCCCTTTATGGCCAGGCGGTCAAAGGCAAAGGTAAACTGATTGAAACAAGCTTATTAGAATCTGCAATAGTGTTCCAAGAAGCAGCTATTATTGAGTCATTTTTACAAGATGGCAAACCGGAACCTATCGGTATGCCAGTCGGTAGCTTTAAAACTAAAGACGGGTTTATGTCAATTAATGCACGTCGAGATGGTCAGTTTAAAAGTTTCTGCGCCTTAATAGACAGAGAGGAGTGGATCAGCGATCCACGGTTCATCGGTCCACGTGAAAGGGTTGCTAATTACGAGGTTTTAATGTCGCAGATCCGGCCGATTATCGAGACAAAAACCAGCGACGAATGGAATAAATTACTTTCTGATGCTGATATCCTGAATGCTAAAGTCCATACCCATATGGATTTGTTGAATGACCCCCAAGTGCAAGCCGCAAAGGCAATAAGCTGGGTTGAGAATGACACATTAGGAAATATTCCAATGGCAAGTATTCCCGGCCAACCTATGCCAGTTACCGGCAACGAACTATCTAATAGTCCTCACGTTGGCGAACACAATGAGGAAATTCTGATCGAACTTGGCTATAGTACCGCCAATATCCAAAAGCTAAAAGACAAAGGTGTCATTGGTACATTTACACCATAAAATATAGCCTTTTAATTGCTCCAAATTACAGGACCGGATGCGGGATCAGTTATACCTACCTCAGGTGAAATTTCTTCAAGCAAATCTCTAATTTTATCCAACTCACCAACCAAGTGCGACCTTACACTAGCGATACTATCTTCTGACTCAAATAGTCCTATCCAAGTAAATGTTCTCTCGCCTGTCTGGGTCATATATTGTCTTATACCAATACCTTTTTGATTAATTCCATCTGGAGAGTTATGCATTCTGACAAACTCGTCTACACACCCCTCTTTTACTAGAAATCTTACGGTGCTTATAAAACCTGCCATGTCTACCTACCGTGCCTATTAAAAGCCGATTTAATATTGAAACGAAGAAATGGTAACACAATCTGAAGACGAGTTATATAAGCGAATTATTTGTAAGTTCCTGAAACCTTTCCAAAGACCCCAAAATCCGCAACATAAGTTTCTCCTTTTTTTGGAATAAGCATGCCAGTTAAAGTCCCGGTACTTATGAGCTGCCCCCTTTTCAAACCAATACCTGTTTTAGATAGCTCATTGGCCAACCATGTAAGCGGGACTAAAGGATGCTGAATAGCCGTCAGTGCATTACCTTTTCTTCTGAGAATGCCATCACATAATAAAGCCACTTCTTTATTGGCAATATCATTTACTTTCCAGTCTTTAATAGGAGGGCCATAAACGAGGGTTCCTGACCCAGCGCCGTCTGATAGGATTGCTTCTAAAGGGGGAAACTTATTGTCATAAATAAATCGACACTCTGCCAATTCTAACCCCGGGTGCATCGATTTAACTGAATCAGCCACCTCACTTATTTCGTAAGGTTCGGATCGTGGTGGCAAGTCTTTCCCAAGAAACACTTGATACTCTGCTTCCGGTATTGGACTGCATAAATTGTCAAAATTAATTTCGACAGGCGATTTCTTTATGAATTGCGAATAGACACGACCATATATAGGTATATTTGTTCGCAGAGCTTTACGCATTTCAGTATTCGTAGCAGCTATTTTCCAACCTTTTACATCCCAACCTAGTTCTTCCTCAACCAAGTGTGCCACCTTATATGCTTCAACTTGGGTTTTTGGAATTAATTTATTATGCAAACCACTCTGTTGGCGATTATTTCGTCTTAAATCGGCTAATAATTTAGCAAGTGTCCTTTGATCATCGGTGGTCACTGTTCCGCTCTTACATTTGTGTTTATTTATATTTTGCAAAGGTAATTTCTACTCAACTTTCATACCACAATTACATGATAATCCATTTCAAAATTACCCCATTATGCAGATATTTTACTATTTTTCGGTGTTTCGTTGGCTTAAGTGATTTTGCTTTTTAGGCTTTTCTTTTTTCTCAAAACTGGATGTAATTCTCCTGTAATTACCGGCAAAATCCTTTTCAGGATAAATTTTTGTTCTTCCTGTCGCCCAATAAACTATTTCCGCTGTCAATTGATTTAATTTGTTCATATTCCCGAAGCTAAAGCTTTAATGCACAATTTTATTCTAATTCAACTAAACAAAGAGCCCATAGTTTTTAATCAAATTTAATAAAATAAAAAGTCTTTTCTAGCGAATGAAAAGTTCAAAGTGACTAAAAAAGTAAATTTAGATGTTCTATCTAGATATTCACGACCAGATGATTAAGAAAAATATTAGAAGAATAAGTTTTGATCCGAAGTAGACATCAAACCGAAAATAATTTTGAGGTTGGCGGTTTACTTCTCCCCGTTGTAAACGGCAACCCCTTTTCAAGAGCATATACTTTCTGCGGGCAAAGCCCCTCTGTGAGCGACGATATTTCGGTTTGAAAGAAACGATATTTTTATATCACCCCTTTTTCTTTCAGCAGTTCTAATTCCTCAACTTTAAGTTTTAACTCCTTACAGTAAATTTCTGTGTTGTGTTTTCCCTTACTTGGCCCGGCATGTCTAATTTCTGGGGGAGTTTCAGACATCAACGGAAATCCCGCAGTCATTTTTATTTGTCCTAGGTCCTCGTCATTAAGTTTAATTATATCGTTTCGAGCAATATATTGCGGATCTTCAAATATTTGTGCGATATTATAAACAGGTCCAACGGCCGCTTCTACTTCCTCAAATTTTTCTAATACATCATTCAAGTTGTGTTGTGAGATCCAATTAGCGACCACACCATCGACCTCGTCTATAAACTCGACCCTGCTCGCAGGTGTTTGGAAACGCGGATCATGCGCTACATCCTCTCCACCGCAAAGTGTAAGAACCCTCTTTACGATTGATGGCGAATTAGTTGAAATTGCAACCCAATGCTTGTCTAATGTTTGATATGTATTACGTGGTGCGTTGTTCAGCGAGCGGTTTCCCATCCGCTCTTGGATTATACCCAGTTGATCATATGCAATCGGTTGTGGGCCGAGTAATTGAAAAATGGGTTCATATATACTTAGATCAATAAACTGTCCATTTCCACCCTGCACATCCCTGTAGTACAAAGCAAACATTGTCGCAAACGTTCCATATGACGCAGCTATCCCATCGGCAAGTCCAAAGTTTGGAAGTGTCGGCGGACCATTTTTTTCTCCTGTCACATTAGAAAATCCGCTGAACGCTTCCGCAATTGTGCCAAAACCTGGGCGCATTTTATAAGGCCCAGTCTGACCGAAACCAGTTACTCGCACCATCACAAGCCCAGGATTTATCACTTTTAATGTGTCCCAGCCTAGTCCCCATTTTTCCATTGTCGACGTCCGAAAATTTTCGATAAGCACGTCCGCCGTTTTAATCAATTCTTTTAGAAGTTCTGCACCTTCGGTTGTAGAAAAGTTCATCGTAATGCAACGTTTGTTTCGATTAGCCATTTTAAACCAGAGACCGACGCCGTCTTTTTGATGACCCGTTTCCCGCAAAACGTCACCACGTGGGTGCTCTATTTTAATTACATCTGCGCCAAAATCCCCAAGCAACATGCCGATGGTAGGACCAGCGATTACTGTAGATGCATCCAATACTCGAATACCTTTTAGTGCTTTCTTTTTTATCGTCATCTTCTATCTCCAGGTGTTGGGTATTACCCAATAACGGCTGTCAGTTAACAATAACTTGGCACGCTTTTCGACAGGTATACCCTTGGACACATAGAACGGTGTAAATTTATACCATTAATGGCCCTTGCGTCGTATGCGCTAGTCGTTCGCAGCTATCAAGTATATGTGCCTGTATCATTGATCTCTATCCTATTTTAATGCAGAGTAAAAAACATGAGAGGATTTTGGCTGCACTATTGTTGGTTTTTCTCGTCTAGTCACTTAACCCGTAATTAACGAAAAAGATGCTATTATGAATAAGAAAATTTCCCTTTTACTGAGTTCGACTTTTCTACTTGCATTAAGCGCGTGCTCTATGGATATGGCAGCAGAATATACCCAACCCATGGTAGATATCGTACGTGATCAATCCAATAGCTTGATACAATTTTTCAAAGATTAAGATAAGTAGCTAACGCGGATATCGTTATCTTAGAAAAAGCGCAATTGTTTTTATATAAAAAGTCAATTGGCCGGATGACTGAGTTTTAAGCAATCTATTCTCATGTAGGAACCGTATCAATTAAGTGATCAATTAGCCCTTACGGAGACCGCTATGACTAAATCCACACACCTAGTTTCTAAAGGAACAATTCTTTTATTAGTCTCTATATTAAACATGCAGTCAGCCGTGGCGGGTAGTTGTTACAAACATAACGAAGATTTCAAAGCTCAATTAATGAACAAGGCGGCATCACTCTTTAATCAAGTGGATAAAAATCAGGATAAAAAAATATCCAAAGAGGAACATCATAACTCATCCTTATCTTCGTATGGTGTTTCTTTTGAAAAGTTTGATGAAGACAAGGACGAATATATCAGTTGGGAAGAGTACAAAAACTTATTGAAAGACAGCCACAATATAGACGGAAAAAGGGTATAGAAGATTACACTTTTAACTGTTTTTCTAGTAGCTTTGACACACTCGCTATAACCAACAATTGGTTTTGCTATACAATTATATTGACCCCAAATTCAATGTCCCCGCAAAGCGGCAAGGTACGTCACATCCATCGATGAGCCAACCCTCTCTGAATGCCTAATATTTGCATCGACACTGCAAATTTCGCCTGGCCCAAAAAGTTTTTCTTCGCCGTTCTGCCCAATCGTTATATGACCAGAGAGGATAAGCAACCGTGCATCAAAGGGATGTGTATGGTCTCGGTTGACAGTGCCAGCAGCCATACTTTTTTCCCTTACCTTAAAACCATTTCTTTCCATCTGTTCTTTAAATTCAACCCTATCCATATTAATCCCCTAATGTTTACGATTTGACGCTTTAACAATAATCTAAAAAAGTTTAGAAAAAAATAAAGCAGCAGCAAATAGTTCGTGTAATTGATGGTGCGGTTAAACAATTAATAAAAAGGAGTTTTTCGTGCAAGATATTATAGGAACTTGGGCATTATTAAAAACAGAAGCTGTTGACGCAGATGGGAAACAAACCAGTGTCCCTCCATTTGGGGGCACAAATTTCATAGGCAGGGTTGTATTTACCAAAGATGGTCGCATGTCCGCTGCCATTACCGATGCTCGCGAACAAATACCCGAGGGAGAAATTAGGGAATATTCTTGTTACGCTGGCGCTTATACTCTCAAAAACGAAACATTAATTACTTTAGTAGACGCATGCTCTGATCCGGAAAGAATGGGCACCCAACAAATGCGTAAGGTATCTTTCGAAAAGGATTTAATGGTTTTACAGCCTCCTCTTCGTTCTTATGGAAACAAGCCCGCAGAACTTCGCACACTATGGTGGAAAAAAATTTCTGATATTTGACTTCCCTATAAAATTTAATCGTTTTAAAACGTATTTACGAGCCGTCGCTATGCAATTTCATTAGTCGCTACTCGATTTATTCGCCAAGGTTGCCCATAAATCGCGCATTTATAACGCTATCTGGTCTGGAAGATAGACGCTCGTTTACAAGTGACATGGCGACATTTTTTTCTCCGGCCCGGATTCCAGCTTCGACCATGGTCCATTCTATAAGGTCACGTTGGGCAATACTTCCACCCATGCGCCATAGAGATCCTTGAACTGGTAATAGGTTATCAAGCGCTTCTTTATAATCCCCGCTCACAAATTTATTCATAGCCTCAGCAATTGGGACTGCAACTTCGTTGTAAGCGGGGGCCAGCTCATTATTTCCTTGCCCTCTGCTTTTCATATTCTTAAGGATTGAATTATAGGCCGGGCAATCATTCGCCTTTAGAGCAGACATTGCAGCATGAATTTCGTTAAATGGACTATACATCCCGGCCAGTTGCTCATGCCATAGAGGAAGTAAGTCGTGCCAACGGTTCCCTACGTCTAACCCGAGCAACTCCAGACGCCAAAGCAAGGCTGTTGGATTGCAAAGTTGCGTAGCAACTGGTCGCATGACCGGTAGTATTTCATCATCATATATTGCTAGTGCTTCATCAAATTGACCTAATTCAATAAAGAAGAGAGCTTTGTGCCACCATATATGAACTCTATTGTTGCAGTTCGCTCCATTCCAGAGCGCCTCTCGGCTATCCATCCATTTCAACCCTTCCTGCGGGCGTCCCGTCATTTCCATGACGTGGCTTACAGCGTGATGCGGCCAATAACCGTAGGGTTCTAACTCTGCTGCCTCCCGGCTAATATCTTCTGCACGGGAAAAATCCCCTAACTCCTCAAGACCAAAGCCATAAAAAGAAAGCATGATCCCATAATCTGGATCCTCTTTTGACCAGAAAGGAAGCGCCCTCGCCGCCCTTCCCGCTTCCCGATGAAATCGCCCTTGATAACCATCTAACCGCAATGCACATTGGTGACCTATTAGATCATGTGGGTCTTCCATAAGGTGCCTATCCAAGACAGCAACAGCTGAGGGCCATTGATTATTTAATGCAAATTCAAGTGCTGCCAGATGACCATTTTCCCTTTGGGTCAACTTGTCTACTGTCAGACCTGCTAAAAGCTTTCGCGCCTTCGCCAATGATGAACCATCGTTACTCAAAACTAACATCCAAGCTTTGAGCAAAACAGCGATATTATTGTAAGGATCTTGTTCTAACAAACTATTTAAATGCTTGATAGGGTCTCCATAATTTAGAGTAAATGCTCGAACTGCTTGCCTTAGGCTGGTATTGGCGTTTGACATCGTATTTTTTACCATTTTTTACTGAACTAAACCTAAACTGGTACAACAATAAATATTAAACATCGTCCTTTAAGACATCGCTGCCTACAAAAGCTTATCTAACCTACTTAAAAGTCTAAAGTAGATATTTAAGATCTAAAAATATTTTTAGACTTGGCAGTCATTTCTTTGGCCAGAGTCCCAACCCATTTTTTCTAGCATAAACTTCGGCTTTTTTATGAGCCTCACTCTCAATAGTAGCAACAGCCCAACCGGCCCGAATAATAACGAGGGATAGATCCCTTCCCTTTAGAAAACATTGAACAACAGTCGCTTCTCTTAAACCACATCTCAAAACAAGCCCATCTGTTTTTTGTAATAGAAATTTTTTTGCCGCGGCTCCGCAAAGCCATGGTAAAGCACCTTTTTTACATTTCTGACGCGATGCGGGCCCCTGAGCTCCGTAAAGCTTATAAATCTTTCCATCGAAAGATAGTGAGCTACCATCAACTACTTTAAAAATCCCGATCAGTTGCTTTGATTCTTTTTTCAAATCTTCTGCAACGCCAGTGAACGGCAATCCATAAACACACAAGAATATCGCAAAAATTAATGCAAAATTAGTTAAATGATAACGCATTCCGCATACTCCTTTTATTTTTATTCTGTTATTTGCCATTATTTGAAAATGAAAATAAGTTTGGTGGTTTATACGAATTGCCTGATGGGAATCTGACCATCAAACATCCCAACAATATATCTAATAGTTCTAATTGCTCAATTGCACATTAAGATATTTACAAAGTTGATATATGACGCACAAACTTTTAGAGGAAACCATGAACTTAACTTCAGAACGAGCGGCATTAGATGTGATGAAACGTCATATTGATGCTTTAAATGCACTAGACGAAAACAGCCTAGCTCAAACCCTACACTTTCCTCATTATCGTTTAGTAGGCTCAAAGTTACATGTATGGCCAGAAGAAAAGAACTACCTTGCCGATTTTCACAAAAGGGCTGGCAATAAATGGGCTCTATCGAAATGGGACTCAATCGATGTACAGGAATCTAGTTCAGACAAAGTTCATTTACTAGTCCAAGTTGTTCGTTTCGACGATAATGACAATGTCATTGCAAAGTTCAAGTCATTATGGGTGATAACTCTAAAGGGAAAAAAGTGGGCCGCTCAATTCAGGTCTAGTTTCGCCGCCGCCTAAGTTTAGTTTATATCTTCGAAACTTAAATTTGATTGATAATTTAAAAAGAACATTGAAAACGTATTTTCAAAGGCTCAAAAATAACCATATGCCATATTTAGGAGTGCTTCTGAATGGAACCTGACCGCTTTAACTACAGCCCAATTGTTGACAGACCAAAGTTAAGCTGGCCGAATGGTGAACGATTAGCCGTTTGGGTTCTTCCCAACGTAGAACACTATGAGTATTTACCAAAATTTCAAAATGTTCGGGACCCTTGGCCCCGTTCTCCTCACCCTGATGTGCTCGGTTATGGCGTTAGAGATTATGGGAATAGAGTAGGATTTTGGCGCATGACAGATCTTATGGATAAACACAACATACGCTGCACCATTTCTCTTAATTTTTCAGTAATAGAGCATTACCCAGAGATTTTTGAAGCTATGGAGCAACGGAACTATGATTATTTGTGTCATGGCATCTATAATACCCGGTATCTTTGGAATCTGTCTGAGAAACAAGAGAGAGAAGTAATAAAGAATTGCATTGATACACTCAGGGCCGCTACAGGTAAAAACTTGCAGGGATGGTTTGGTCCTGCAGCAAGTTTTACGCTTAATACGCCAGACTTAGTTTCAGAACTTGGCATTAAGTATACAAGCGATTGGTACCACGACGACCAACCGTTTCCAATGAAAACCAAGTCAAGAAACCCTTTGATAACCGTGCCTTACTCCATGGATATAAATGATGCAATAGAATATCGGTATCATACTGAAGGTGAGGAATTTGAGCGAATGATTTGCGACCACTTTGATACAGTCTATGAAGAAGGAGCTGACAGCGGACGAGTCATGGCGATTGCTCTACACCCATATTTATATGGCACCCCCCATCGTATTCGTTACTTAGACAACGCCTTAAAATACCTAAAGAGCCATAATGATGTTTGGTGGGCTACCGGAGAAGAGATAGCAAATCACTATATCGAAAACTATCTACCAATACTTCAGAACTATTTTGAAAAAATAGGAGAATAGTCCGTGAAAGATAACTCCACGAATTTGTCCCAAACTATTCGGTATCGTTCGGGCTCCGGGTATGATCACAACCACTTTCCATTTGTGCCATTAAAAGAACGTCCAAATATCATCTGGCCAAATGGTTCAAAGATAGCTTGGTGCGTTTATCTCTTTTTAGAGTATCTCGAATTGGACCCTCCAGAAGGCTCTATTCGAGATCCAAGATACGGGGGAGCCTTGGGGAGCCATTTCCCAGATTATCTGAATTACTCAGTGCGTGAACATGGAAACCGTATTGGTTTTTGGAGGATATTAGATATTTTGGATAAATATAATATCAAACCAACTGTTCCAGTTAACGCTATGTTAGCTGATCGGTACCCTCGGATGGTTCAAGAGTGTATAGATCGTGGCTGGGAGATAGCGGGGCATGGAATAAGCGCCACTCAAATGATTACTTCAGATATTTCCTTACCCAAAGAAAAAGAAACAATTGCCAAGTCATTAGAAACATTGCAGAAAATATATGGCAAGAAGGTAAAGGGATGGTTCGGACAAGACTATTCTCAAAGCACGCGCACATTTAAACTGCTTTCTGAATTTGGTATAGAGTACGTTGCAGACTTCCCAAATGATGACAGCCCGTATGCTACAAATTATAACGGCGTTATATGCATCCCAAATCAATCAGAGTGGGATGATACTCAACTAATGGCGGTAAGGCGATTGATGCCTTGGCGTTGGCGAGATGTAGTATGTGAGGCGTTTGATTACCTTTACAACGAGGCGCATCCCTCCGGTACCGTGATGACTCTCTCTATCCACCCTTGGCTGCTAGGCCAAGCCCATCGGATTAAGTATCTTGATGAAGCGTTGAAAAAAATGACCCGCTATAAAGAGGTTTGGCAGACAAACGCACTAAAAGTAACGACCCATTATAGAAATAGTTCCTTAAAACAAAGTGTTATTAATGATTAACTGACAAACCACGTATATTTTTTTCTGTCTTTCTTCGTACCTGGATGAATTCCATAATTCCTGGTAATAATTGATAGACTAGATACTTAAAACAACGGGTTGTTTGAACGGAATCTTTTAAATCAGAGAATTATTTAAGCTTTGTAATGCGTATTTTCTTCATTACTATCATAATCATAGGTTCTTTAATTAAGACAACACATTAGCTAAAACCTAAAGCATTTCGGTAGATCAAGAGAATATTTTCAAATATTACAATTTTTCAAACAACGCCCTTGTTAAGCTTCTGAGGTTGCGGGCGCGTGTTTTTAAACGACGGCCTGTTCTTGTGTTCATCTACGAACTCGAGCAATCTAGGACATTTTTCGTTAAATTCATATTCCTCGAAGCGTAAAGCCAGATACTCTACCGTTGAGACAACCGCGATATCCGCAAGAGTAAAGATACCACCAACGCAAAAACCACTTTTTGGGGTCATAGCTTCTAAGGCTGACATTCCCCTATCGATTTTTTCAAACTGTCTATCTTCCCACGATTGGCTTCGTTTGTTAACTGCTCTTAGTCGCTCTATAAAAAGTAAAACGAAAGCCTCACAAATGCCATCACTCACAATTTGAAAATACTTTGCTTCTAATGCTTTTTCCTTATCTTCCGGTATAAGGGCGGGCTCGGGGAAATGAACCTCTAGCCAATCAAGGATGTAACTTGATTCATAAATTGGTTTTCCAGGATCTGTGATTAGAACGGGGATCTTACCCAGAGGGTTATGGGGATGTACCCTTTCATTCGCATTCCAGGGGTTAACTGTTATTAAATCAAATGGAATTTCTTTTTCCATTAACGCTACTCGGACCTTCCTGGCAAACGGACTAGGGGTAGCACTAATAAGCTTTAACATTTTCTGGCCCTGGCGTTTATTTAAGCATCAACGTCAATTCATAAAACGTTGAATTTCTTATATCTTCAACTGACAAAAGTAGGTTCAACTAGTGCGCTTAATTAAATGAAAACCAAATGCCGTTTGTACGACATCACTTATAGCATCTACTTCAAGCGCAAATGCAGCAGCCTCGAATTCTGGGACCATTGCCCCGCGACCAAACATTCCTAATGAACCGCCATCATTAGATGATGGACAATCAGAGTGTTCTTTTGCAAGGGCAGGAAAATCTTCTCCCATTTCAACTTGCTTCTTAATATCATTGATGAGTTCTAACGCTTCTGATTCAGTCCGCGTAGCTGAAGATCTTTCTGACTCGTTGTGCATGACTAAAATATGCGATGCGCCCACCTGATCTGTCATTACTCTTTCCTTCTCTGCACTCTAAAAAATTGCGCACATTCATCTGCTTAATTTTAAAAATAAAAATTATTTTTGAGACCTGCTGTAATATTTTATTTCTTTCTACTTTTCCATGTGCCGCCGTATTGATAGGACGTAGGATTGTTATCTTTTGCCTCTATGAGACAGCGTTCGCATAAAAAGAGCCAATTCTGCACATTTCTATACGTACACCTATATAACGTGCCGCAGGGCTTCTCACAACCCGAACATCTTTTAAAGCGAACACGCATACGCAAACAACAAGGTTAGACTAGAAATGAAAATTCTGAACGAATTCAATGCGAGTCCCGGCGCAATTTTTCCAGCTCCTGTTCACTAATATTGACGGCTATGCCCAACTCGCCATCCTCTCGAACGGGTGTTTTATACAGAAATAATGATACGGCTTTAATTTGGTGATATTTCATGCACGCCTTTAAAAAAAGCGTAATCAATTTTTCTTGCGTATTAAATTTGCCACTGAGCGAGATTTGATTAATTTCTTCTACCAGCGGATCGTAATCGAACACGTTGGCCATCTTGTCCTCTTCAATCAAAATTAGATTTTTTTCAACTAAGAGCTCCATGTCCAAACGATGTTTGTTGGGGACTACCTCGTTCATGCCATAAGAGCCAATATCACAATTCAAGGATAGTCCCCTGAGTTTTACGCTACTCTGGTAAGCCATTATACAAGTTCCAATAGTGATTAATTACAATTAAGGGTGATAGACGTTTTGGGTTTAACAAGGTTATTCACACGAGCCACCGGATTCAGCAAAAACCTAATGAAATTCTTACCTAAACTACGCGTAGTGAGCGCAATCTTGCCAGTACCCCAATAAAATATCTGACCGGACACATGGCGAGTACCTTGCTATGAGAAAGAATGGTGACTTCCGTCTGATGGAGATGTGATATGCAACACACAAACAGAAGCCACCAATACCCAACCCTGTGAGAGGCTGTAAACAAAAAGTGTAGCTTGCCTTAACTCTTTTAAAGTGACAAAACCGCGCATGGAGAATTTATGTAAGACATATATTTAAATTCAGTTTGCTGTTAATTTGAGGATAACTTTTTTAATCGAAGTTACTATTGAGCATTTTCCGAGGTCCAAATAGGTACTCTCTTTTCCGCAAATGCGTTTAACCCTTCCAGTGCATCCGGTTGCTCCATGATCAGACAAATTGTTTCCACAACATTCTCTATATTACGTCGGTATTCGTAATCATTTGCGCGCATAAAGCTATCACGGGCAATCTGCATAATTTGTGGTGATTTCTTTGCATAGTCTTTTGCCAAATCTAGAGCTTTGTTGTAAAGCTCGTTGCTAGGCACCACACGATTAATAAGGTTCCAACGTTCGGCCGTAATAGCATCTATAGGCTGTCCGTTAAAACATAATTCAAATGCTTTGTGCCGTCCGATCTGCCTTGGCAGATGCACGTAGTGCATAGCAGGAATTACGCCAACATCAATCTCAGGGTAGCCGAAGCTAGCTGCCTCACTCGCCAAAATACAATCGCATGACACTGCAACAGTGACACCCGCAGCACGCGCAGGACCATTTACAACAGCTATAGTGGGCTTTCCCATCCTATACTGAGCTAAATGCATATCGAGATAAAGCTTTTCAAGGTACTTGCGAATGCGCATACTATCACCGCCTCGCATCATATCCAAATCCATACCTGCACAGAAGACTTTTGGGAGGGCACTCTCCAGCATAAGACATCTAACACTTGGGTCGTTTTTAGCAGCTCTGTAACTCTCCAATATTTCATCAACAAGCTCCGTACTTAAGGCATTCACGGGACCACGATTCATGACCACATGGGCAATATTGTCTTCAACACGATAATCTACAAATTTCATTGGACTTACCTCTGTTTCTCTAAGAAAATAGCAATGCTAAGATCTTAATTTAGCGCATCGACACATCTCTACCATTAGGGTGTAAAAATCGAAAATTTGTCCAGACTGATTTTCAGTGTGGAAGTTCCAAATTCTTATCTTGAGAGTGATTTTGATAAACCTTAATATAATTAACTCTAAGCTTGTGTTAACATAAAACAACACGTGAAGTGTAAATGTTCAAATTGCATTTTGTAATAAGGAGGGAAACCATTGGAAGCTGGTATACTTTTAACTTCTCACCCTGACCCAAAAGATGAGCCCTATCCGCACCAAGCGATCCACGCTCGTGTAACACGAGAAATAATTGAAGCTGAAGAGCTTGGCTTTGATAGTATTTGGATAGCCGAACATCATTTTTCTAACAAATATGGAATCCTTCCGGACCCCTTCAGCTACTTGTCTTATCTTGCTGCTAAAACGTCACGCATTAAGCTGGGAGCAGCTGTAATGGTTGTTCCGCTTCATCATCCGGTTCGTATCGTAGAAAATGCTGCATTTGTTGATATTTTAAGTAATGGACGGTTCCAGTTAGGGCTTGGATCCGGCTATCGTCCCTACGAGTTTGAGGGGCTCGGAATTGACTACGAAAAACGGCGAGAAATTCAGCAAGAAGCAATCCCACTTATTCTCGATGGCTTTCACAAAAAACGCATGCAAGCGGATGGCGCTCATTTCAAATTTGACATGGAGGAAGCCTACGAAATTTTTCCGCAGCCCATTCAAAAGCCACACCCTCCATTTTTTATGGGAGCAGGAACCCAGGAGTCGATGCAGTTTGCCGCCGAACATGGCTTTGGTTTGATGCAATCGTCACTTCCATCAGTTGAAACGATTGGGGAACATGTCAATCACTACAGAAAATATATGAAAAATGCACCCGAACCACTAAACCAAAATCCCGCCTTTGGAAATGTTGATGTTGTTAGGATGGTATATGTCGCACCAACCGATGCAAAAGCACGGGAAGATACCGAAGCAGGAATAACACACCATATGAAAACGTTCTTAACAGGTGGAAATACGGGCGGATATCTTGGCGATGTAACAGAGAAAGAAGACGAATCTCAATTTGCTTACGATAAGCTTACGGAAACGACAATTATACACGGTTCCCCAGATACGGTCATACGACGAATAGAGGAATTTAAGGCTGTAGGTACTACTTCTATTATGATTCATTATCCGCCATATTATGGGGCACAAAAAACAATCGAGATGCTTCGATTATTTGCAAAGGAAGTCCTTCCCAACATTCGTGATGAAAAGAAAATTGCTGCTGAGTAGCAGCAATATAGGTAGCTGTTTTAATGAGTTGGGGAGAAATAACCGATGAGGGTCTGGCAGAAGCAGAAGAATTAATAGGGGTTCCCCTTCGTAGATCGCGCATGCAGTGGATTGAAACAACCACGAAGGATGCGATTAAACATTTTGCTTGGGGAATTGGAGACGACAATCCTCTATGGCTAGATCCCAATTATGCGGTTACGTCTTCTGTCGGCAGCCTAATTGCCCCTCCGTGTATTCTTTATGCATTAGATTCCACCATCATCGCACCAAAATTAGCTGGTGTTCAGTGGATTTACGCCGGAACTGATTTCGTTTGGTTTGATCACATTAAAGTCGATACCTCATTTGACATATCAGCTGAACTTCTCGGTCAACAGATTAAGAAAGGTCGACGATTTCCGCGATGGGTACTTCAATCCGGCAAAGTAAAATACTATGATCGCAACAAACACCTCATAGCAACTGCGATCGGACATGTAGCAAGAACCCCTCGTCATCAAGCAAAGACTGGTAAAGATTACAGTAACAGCCAACAACGTATTCATCGTTATTCGCCAGAGGAAATTGCTGATATCGAAGATCAAATATTATCAGAAAAAAGAAGAGGCGATACGCCCCTCTTCTGGGAGAATGTAAATATAGGTGATGAAATCCCATCTGTTGTAAAAGGTCCACTAACAACAACAGACATTTTAGCTTGGTACGCCGCATCCCAGGGGGCACTGCATTATGGGGGTGCCCACGGTGACGTCGTCCGATACCGTCAAAGGCATGCTGATTATCACCTAAATAAAGACACTGGAGCAAAAGATTCCGCAGGGCGCGGGCATCTTGAAGTTGGAACTGGAAATGATGTCGGTATGGGCGGCGCTTACGATATAGGTCCTCAAAGAATTGCTTGGGCTCAGCATATGTTATGCAACTGGATGGGAGACGATGGCTTTTTGCACAAATTGAGTGTCTCTGTCAGACAGCCTAATTTAATAGGTGACACTATTTGGTGGTCAGGTACCATCAAATCAAAAGAAAAAATCGAAGGGTTATATAAGGTAAAGATATCACTAACGGCTACCAACCAACGACGAGAAACGTCGGCTTTTGGGACCGCTACAGTTTTATTACCTTCAATAACAGGTCATGAAGTACCTCTCCCTTTATCCCCAAGTTCAGAATGTAATAACTAATGATGCCGCCACAACAAAGGCGTAGCATTGAATTTGCCTCCGAGATTAAAGTAGCGGTAATCGGCTCAAATCGTTCGACTTATTACGCAAAACATTGGCTGGCGCTAAGTGGCAACCCGCCCGCAGGTGACATTGAGGACTGTAATATAATAATCACAGACGGCCTTTTGACCGAAATCTGTAAAGAAAGCCTTATTAAAAATAAGGTTGTTATCCGGTTATGGGATTATCAGGTCAACTATAAGGGAACAGGGATACACGCTAGCGCCGTCTCTGGAGCGGCATCCAGTATCGGTTACCGTGATGGTCCTGGAGTGGCGTTGCCAAACGACATTCCAGAAAAGTGGTGCGGAGCATACGGTGCAATATTAACATTATCCGAGATATGGCGTCGTGCGAATGGTAATACAATTCAAGAAATTACCTACGATGTTTCTGCCGCTGATATAATGCATTCCTTTTCTCTTCAAAACGCTGGAGATAAAGATGAGATATTTCGAAGATGGCGGCGCAATGGGAGGATATGTGTTGAACATGGAGGTATTTTTCCCATGGGATTCTTCCCCTGTCAGGACGGGTTTGTAGCGCTCCTCGGAAGATCGCGTAGAGACTGGAAAAATATCAGAGCCGCTTTGGGAAATCCTGATTGGTCACAGAATGAACGTTTCAACGACCCTTTTCAATTAGCCATAACTAGTGATGAGGCTAATCAACTACTCTCAAGAACTTTATCAAAGTTTAAAAGAGATGAACTATTAGAAAAGGGACTACACTATGCGGCTGTAATAGCGCCGGTTTATAATCAAAATGAGGCTGCAGAACGCAAAATATTTCGGGAGAATTTTCTAATTTGTGACACACCACAAATGCCATTTCTCGTGGACGAATTAAAAAGCCCGTTCAAGAAAGCAATACGTCCACATTCATCCAGTAAGACGGACAATAACTCTCCCCTGGGAGGCCTTCGGTGCATTGAACTTAGTTGGGTATGGTCCGGTCCAATGGCAGCACAGATACTCGGAGACCTGGGCGCAGAGGTTATAAAAGTCGAAAGTTTTAATAGATTTGATCTTTATCGAACTCGTGGTCTGGAAACGATGCGCGGAAAAATGGATGAAAAACAGAGGCTTGAGTCGTCTATTTACTTTCATAGTTTAAACCGTAACAAAATGGGTTTAGCCTTGGATTTAAAAAACCCAAAGCAACTTTCAGTACTTAAAACATTAACAAAGTCTTCCGATATACTTATTGATAATTTTACCGTCGGAACAATGGATCGACTAGGATTAGGAAAAGAGGAACTTTCAAATCTGAATTCCTCCTTGGTACAACTATCTATGAGTGGACCAGGCAAAGGATCGTCAGTAGAAAATTTAAGATCTTATGGCTTAGTCCTGAGTGCTTTAAGTGGCGCGGAGGTATCTATCACCAAAGACGATAAATTTATCGGATCTCCAACATTCTCTATTAGTGATCCCAACGCAGCCGTATTTGCAGTAATAGCCGCGCTAACTGCCGCAATTCGGGCAAAGAAAAGCGGTGTAGGGTCGGTGATTGATTTTTCTCAAATAGAAGCTACCGCAACTTTAAATGGAACCCCTTCCCTGCCGAAAACGAGAACAGAAGTAATTCTGAAGACCAAAGATGATTTTTATCTAGCTATCAGTATACCGAAGGACAACTCCCGGGAAGAAGCTAGTCTTGAAGAAATATTCTGCCAATTAACAAAAGACGATGCCATACGTAAATGCAGAGAATTGGGTGGAGAGGCTGTAGAGTTGGTAGAACTTTACGAAAGTACGAAAAATTCAATGTTTAAAAAATGCCCTCTTCATGTTTCCGTCCCACATCCTTACACAGGTGAAGAATTAATAATCGGAGCTCCATGGCGTGTTAACGGTCAACGCCAAGTACCAATCAAGCCTGCCCCCGTTCTTGGAGAAAATAATGACTTTATATTTCGAAGTATTATAGGATTAAACGATAATGAAATAGCTGAACTCGAAATTCCAGAATAGGAGACTTCCCAAATATGAAGATCATGGGACAAACGCCTCATTCAACAAATTTACGTGACCTCCTAATCCTGCGAGCTAATTATGGAGATAAACCACTTCTTATAATTCGCGACAGGATTCTGACATTTAAAGAGGCAGATCGGCTTTCCAATGTAGTGGCTAATCAATTAATCTCGTATGGTGTTCAAAAAGGCGATGTAGTAGCCACATTTATGTATAACTCTTTAGAACAAGCATTAGTTTGGTTCGGTTGTGCTAAAATGGGTGCCATCTATGCCCCCCTAAATGTTTCCCTGGTTCGCGATGACCTTGCATACAGTCTAAATGACACCGGAGCTAAATTATTCATTCTAGATGAAGAACTCGCCCCAGCTTACAACGCTGCTAAACCACTTTTAACGCTTGATCCAAGGGTCTTTGTTCTCGGCAGTTCCGCCAGCATTGAGAACAAGGCTGCAGAATGTTTTGAAAATCTCATGACAGGCGACGATAAGCTACCGGAAATTGAAATTAAATCTACCGATCCTATGGCAATAGTTTATACAGGCGGAAGCACAAGTATGCCAAAAGGCGTTTTGGTATCCCACTTATATTATATCGGTGCAGCTATTCGCTATGCTGAGATTGCTGAAGCCACCGAAAACGACGTCCATTTTGCTAATTCACATTTTTTTCATATAGGCGGTCAACAGTTTGCAATAACTGGTCCCTTGTATACGGGAATGACAGGAATAATGGAAAAATGGTTTAGCGCTTCTAGATACTGGGATATTTGCAGAAAATACAATGTAACAATAGTCGACCCAATTGGAACGATGATGGCTGTTTTACTGCGTCAGCCACCCTCGGACTTGGATCGAAAACATAAAGTAAGAGTAGGTGTCGGTGTCGCTTCCGGGCAAGTTCGTGGTGCCCTTCATCAAGAGTTCGAGAGAAGATTTGGTGCTCCAATGCTGGAAGTATATGCAATGACAGAAGTAGGTGTATTAATATGTAGTGAAAGGCTTCATGACCGTCGTGAAGGATCCTCCGGCAAGCCACACGGATGGGCTGATGTAATCGTAGTCGACCAAGATGATAATCCCGTCCCACCTAATACGCTTGGGCAGTTACTTCTTCGACCTCAGGCAATAAATACTTACATGATAGAGTATGTAAACAAACCCCAGGAAACCTTGGCGGCCTGGAAAAACCTTTGGTACCACTCTGGCGACCTTGGTTACGTAGATGAAGATGGTTATGTTTATTTCGTTGGAAGAGAAGCACACTGGATACGCCGTCGAGGGGAAAATGTTTCTGCTTTCGAGGTTGAAAAAGCACTGACAGAGCATCCTGCTATCACCGATTGCGCAGTTGTTGGAGTACCTTCCGACGTTGGAGATGAGGATATAAAAGCCTACATTCAAATCACCGAGGGAGTTGAACGCCCAAAGCCCCTCGAACTAATAAACTGGTGTAAAGAGAAAATAGCTTATTTTAAAACCCCTAGGTATATCGAATTTGTCGACGCTTTCCCTCGCACAATGACAAAGAACGAAATAGCACGCCATGAACTTCGTGAATTAGGCATAGGCAAGGCTTGGGATGCTACATTAGACGAATGGATAAAAGCCTAAAATCGTCTCGTTCTCGATCCTGACCAGGTGACCCTTGTAAAACACTTGGTTTGGTAATTGCTTACTTAAATCTAACTATCGTCGTATTCGAAAGCAATTCCCGAGAACGACTAAACCGCTGTCAACCCACCATCGACAACTAATTCTGCTCCTGTTATGTGATTGGCTTCAGCTGAAGCAAGAAACAAAACAGCATTTGCAATATCAGAGGGGGCGCCTGGCTCTCCCATCGGCGTTAATGCAATCCGTTTTTTATAATTTTCAGCGGGATTACCGCCGCCTAAGTTCATAGAGTCCCGGCCAAGTTCTGTCTCTATATAACCAGGATGAACCGAATTACATCTTATCTTATAGCCTCTACGTGCGCAGTCGATAGCAATGGATTTGGTAAGTTGCCGAACGGCACCTTTAGAAGCGCCATACGCTACGATTCCAGGCGAAGCGATTAAACCAGCGACCGACGACATGTTAATAATACTTCCACCCCTGTCTTTCATCGCCACCACAGCTGTTTGACAACCCAAGAACACCCCCTCCACATTCACTGATTGAACAGCTCTCCATTGATCAATATCAACGTGCTCTATTGATTGTTGATCAGTTGTTGATAATATACCCGCATTATTAACGAGGATATCTAAGTTTCCATGCAGCCTCAGTGTATTTTTTGCTAGTTCTTTCCATTCCTCATTATTTCTAACATCCAGTTTATAAAAACTTGCCGCACTGCCGATTTCTGAAACAAGCTCATTTCCAGCGTCCTCTTTCAAATCCGCTACTATAACTCTCGCGCCTTCTTCAACAAATCTCGAGCAAACAGCTCTACCGATACCATTTGCGCCACCACTTACGATTGCAACTTTGTTTTCCAATCTTCCCATAAGAAACTTCTCCCTTGGTCAAATATCTTTTAAAATTCTCTTGGAGTAAAACTTTTTGCTTACAAGTTACGAAATCCCAAATATATTAAACATTAATACTGGGGGAAAAGATAATTCCGAAATTGTAAAATATCAGAAATAATAAATGACAAAACGAAAGTTATCACTTAATGATCCCGCTGTTTGGATTGTAATGATTGCAATAATAGCAATAATAGCAATTATTGGCTGACTCAAAATCGTTCAACCAACAGGCATAACACCCGCAACATGACGCCAAGCAAGGCCCCTAAGACTCGAAAAAACAAACTAGACCATAAGGTTGGAAAGCCAGGGTTAGAGCTGCACACTATGGTATGGAAAAAACTTGGAAAGATAAATTTTGAAAATTACTTTAAAAGTAATCTCTTTTAAATTTTCCACTCTCCTCTTTTCGTTTCTGCATTAATTCCAGCTTAATGAGCGCACATAAAACTGCAATTCCCCCAAGGAAGTACATCTCCTCAACACCAATATTATCGCGGATGCCCAATACTATCCCTCCAATAAAGAAGAATACCCCATAATAGAGTACAATCGATAATGAGGGTAAGGCTTTCAATTCAAATAGATATCGTGCAACTAATAGCGCTAAAAGGCTGGCGGAAGCAACCCGAGTAATTTCACCGCGGTACAGCATTATCTCATTAGATGGAGCTATATTTGATGGAAAGTAAAAAGGAAGCCCAAAGACATTTACGATTAATGCGAAGCAAAACCAGATAAAAAGGATCGCAATACACGCTTTTCTGATAAATGCCATCGTTATTCCTCCCGCTATGCGTTGCTTAACTTCCGCCTAGCTTAAGATGAGCTCTACCGTAACATTTATAGAAATAGAACGCGAACGGATATAGATTTAATAGTACCGACGCTATGATGATATTTAGCGAGTAAAAGGGGCGTCCCTTGTTAAGTCGAAATGTCCAGTAACGACATTCGAGGGGACGCGTGTAGACTAACCGTGTCTATGGTAATTCTGCTTACACTCGTTAAAACAAGACAAAAGTTCGCACTAACTTAACCTGTTTGACGATTTTCAGAGGCCAACTTAACAGTTACGAGTTTTTAAAGTCGTTTTCTCGTTTAGCAAGTTTACTCATTAATGGATTTATGTCAGGAGAAAAGAATTCATTGTTACACAGTCGATCAAAATGCGCCATTGCGTTTGGAAATTCCAGGATGAGTGTATCAAAGTTATAAACCCTATCCAGCTGATTCTCTGAAATAGTCGCTAAATGAGCTCTTTCCCTAGAAACCTGACAAATCTCACAGACAAAGCAAATATCTGCAATACTCAATTTGTCATTTACTATTCCATGTAGATTACCTGATAAAGCTGATTCTACTCCCCTAAGATAAATATCAAAAAACCTTGCCGTCTCTTTTTGAATTTCAGTTGTACAGGTAGATTTAGATAACGCCAGAAGGTAAATTTGGCTTTGACGCGCGAAAATAAGAGAAGAGTCTAAAAAGCTATCGATCCTTGAGGCTTCGTATGCATCGGCTCCATAAAGATTTTTTTTCTCACAACCTAACCGAGCAACAGCTCGCAAAATACTATTTGATTCCCAAATCCCAACGGTTCCGTCAGGACTGAAAGCTGCGGGCACAGTACCGAAAGGTTGAACCGTTAAAAACTGCTTTGTTTTATATAATTTTTTTCCAAAACCCGTATGCGCAGTTTTTGCTACTACGTCGGTTCGATTATAGTCCGATTCAACAAGAGGACGGGCATCAAAATCCCAAAGCCACTCACTCAGATTATCTGCTTTATCTCCCCGAATATCAATCTCAACCTCACATAATCTCGCAGCAATTGTTGCCTTCATTAATCGCGGATTTGGGAGATAGGAAAACATT
>CACOPQ010000031.1 GCA_902629125.1 uncultured Alphaproteobacteria bacterium | reverse complement strand
ATTATCCCTAGTCAGCGACAATTAAGGGTAAAACGACCTGTTGGATCCAGTTCGCCCCTGGTGGACGAAGTCCGGCGAAACAGGTCTGAGAAAGTTGGACTAAAAGTGGAGAGTGTGTATAGAGACGAACAATCAAGATGGATTGTGGCTGTCGCAGAAAGCCGAGATAGAAGAGCTTTCCGGCGTTTATTTGACTACTTTGCTCCGAGAATTAAGGGGTTTTGTCAGAATAATGGGTCAACAGCGGATCGTGCCGATGAAGTAGTGCAGGAAGCTTTTGTAAATGTTTGGAGGAAGGCTAACCTCTTTGATCCAAAGAAAGCAAGTGCGGGTGCTTGGATTTTTGCGATCGCTCGAAATTCGAGGATCGACCTCATAAGAAAGGAAAATCGCCCAGAAGCGGACACAACTGATCCTTTCTTTGATCAAAGCGATCCTGAAAATCCCCTGGCGGTTTTGGAAACTGAACGTAGAAGTGCGCTCCTTCGAAACTTTGTGAAGGAGTTGCCAGCCGAACAGCAGGACGTTTTAAAATTAGCATTTTTTGAGGAAAAGGCACACTCTGAGGTTGCCGACGAATTAGGGATACCTCTAGGCACGGTAAAGTCGAGGATTCGGCTAGCCTTTAGTAGGATAAGAAATGAGTTTGGGGAAATGCAATGAAAATTACACACCACGTTAGTGACGAATTGTTACTCGACTACTCCTCTGGTGCACTATCAGAAGCTTGGAGCATAGCTGTAGCAGCTCATCTCTCTAAATGTTCACACTGCAGGGCTACGTATTCTGAGTTGGAAGAGGTAGGCGGGGCGCTTCTAACCGGGTCCAGCGCTGGGGATGTGTCGGACGATATTTTTGAGAACGTGCTGGAACGGCTCGATGATGACAAGGGGTTTTCAGCTAAGGAAGTTAAAAAGAATGCTGAATGGGCGGGTTCATTTGGTATTCCAACGGTAGTTGCTGATTACTTGCCAACAAACTCTACAAATCTGCCATGGAAAAGTCTGGGTTTGGGTGTAAACCAAATTGTTTTGGATACAAAAGATAAGTCTGCAACTGCCCGCTTATTAAAGATTCCTGCTGGTAAGAAAGTTCCACACCACAGTCACCACGGAAGAGAGTTAACGGTAGTGTTTTCCGGAGGCTTTACAGACGTAACGGGTGACTATGGCCCAGGTGACATTCAAGAACTAGGCGGGGATGTCGAGCATCAACCGTGGGTGCGAGAAGGCGAGGATTGCGTTTGTCTGGCTGTGACAGACGCTCCACTCAAATTTTCCAATGTTGCAGTTAGGTTAGCACAGCCTTTAATCGGCATTTGACGAAGTTTACACTCTTAAAAACCTCGCAGTAAAATCATTAGCGTATTCGGGTTAACTGCTGTGTTGGCTAAGTGAGGGAGCTTGTCTCAAAAAATCCCTTCTACATTTTTAAGTGCTGCCTCTGCCACTCATCGTTAATTCGCCGTATTCCTGTGTAATTTTCAGATAAAAGCCACGTTTTTAGTTGTGAAAATCAGCTTCAATACTATAGCGGTCAAATTCAACATGTAATCCGATATCCAAGATGTCTGGCTTAAAGCTTATTTGACCAGCATCTTGTGGCGCTATACTGTTGTAATAATAGCTTTGATATTCGAGGATTTTAATATGAAGGTAGCATTAAGCCCAATGGAGTTCGCTAAGCGCGCGAGGCGCCTTTATCCTGAAAAGGAGGCGGTTGTAGACGGAAACTTTCGTTTTACATATGAGCAATTTTTAACTCGGTGTGATAAATGGTCAGCCGCGCTGCAGAACATGGGGATAGTCCATGGCGATAGAGTCGCTTACATAGCCCCTAATACTCATACTCATCTAGAAGGATACTACGCGGTTCCACAGATGGGAGCTGTTCTGGTTCCGATAAATTATCGTCTGTCAGCAGATGACTTTGAATATATATTGAACCATTGCGGCGCTAAAATTGTCTGCGCTCATCCAGACTATTTTGATGCAGTAGATGGAATAAGAGATAAATTATCATCTGTCGAAGAATTTATTGCATTAGAAGGGGTAAAGCCGGGTTGGCAAGAATATGAAAAGCTAATTAAGAATGAAAACGGTACTTTTCGGCAAACTAAAATTGATGAAGATGATCTTTTAACGATCAACTATACTAGTGGAACTACAGCTAGACCAAAAGGCGTAATGATTACCCATCGTAACGCATACATGAATATCATGGGTACACTGGCTCATCATCATTTGACGCCAAGTGACCGATATCTTTGGACGCTGCCTATGTTTCACGCGAACGGTTGGACATTCACCTGGATAAACACGGCAAGAGGCATGGCGCATATATGCCTTAGAAAAGTCGAACCGGAACTGATTTATAAGCTAATCAAAGAAGAACGAATAACAATGTTCTGTGCAGCTCCAACGGTCTTAATAAGCATAACAAATGTCCCAGAAAACATTCGTGCTGATGCCCCAAAGGGGGTCCGTTTATTTACAGCGGGCGCCCCACCGGCGGCTGCAACAATCGAAGTTGTAGAAAGAGACCTTGGATGGGAGCTCACACACGTTTATGGCTTAACGGAAACTACACCATTAATCGCAATTTGTGAGCCTTTACCTGTGCATTCTAAGTTATCGATAGAAGATCTCGCTAAAGTAAAAGCAAGGCAGGGCGTCGAGCTGGTAAGCTCCGGGGAGTTGAGAGTGGTGGATGAGGACGGAAATGAGGTTCCAAAAGATGGCAAAACACTTGGAGAAATAAGTGTGCAGGGTAATGTCGTTATGACTGGTTATTATAATGACCCGGAGGCAACAGCTGCAGCTATAAAGGATGGTTGGTTTTACAGTGGTGATGCAGCTGTGGTTCATCCCGATGGTTACTTGGAAATAAGAGATCGTTTTAAGGATGTAATTATCAGTGGCGGCGAAAATATCTCGTCAGTTGAAGTTGAGGGTTGTTTGCTTCGTCATATGGCGGTTATGGAAGTTGCAGTAGTGGGGATGCCTCACGATAAATGGGGCGAGGCTCCCCATGCATTTGTGGTTCTTCAGGATGGAGGGAGCGCGACTGAGGATGAACTTAAACTGCATGTTCGTGAAAATTTAGCTCATTTCAAAACGCCTCAATGGATTAGCTTTGTTGACGACTTGCCTAAAACGGCTACTGGTAAAGTTCAAAAATTTGTTCTTCGGGACGGTAAGGCGGCAATCTCAACCCAGTAGCTGATAGCAATACTGGCATTGATAAAATATAGCCGAGACGTTTTTATATTATTAAAATAATTCCAAGGAGTGAGAGGAACCATGTCTGATAATATCGTCGATTTTTCTTTTTTGAAGGGCATTAAGGTTCTCGATTTAACCCAATTTGAAGCCGGACCTTCGTGCACCGAGACGTTAGCGTGGCTGGGCGCCGATGTCGTGAAGATTGAAAACCCTAAAATGGGAGATCCTGGACGTCGGCTCCGACCAAATAAACCTGATGACGATCCATATTATTTTCATATGTTTAACGCAAATAAAAAGTCGGTGACAATCAACCTTAAGTCATCGGAAGGCCTCAATTTAGTTAAAAGTATGATCAAAGAAGCGGACGTAATGATGGAAAACTTTGCTCCTGGAGCAATTGAACGGCTTGGCTTAGGGTACGAAACTGCAAAAAATCTTAACCCTAGCATTATTTATGCACAGGTAAAAGGGTTCGGTTTAGGTAGCCCGCATGAAAAGAATCTGGCGTTTGATATGATAGCCCAAGCCTGCGGCGGTACTTTCAGTGTCACAGGCGACTCTGATGGTCCGCCAACGCGCCCGGGTGTGACGTTAGGTGATACGGGTACAGGAATGCTCATGGCTATCACTATTTTAGGTGCGCTGTTTAAAAGGAAAGAGACAGGCGAGGGTCATTGCCTTCAAGTTGCCATGCAGGATGCTATGCTCCATTATATGCGTGTAAACTTTGCTACGCATGGTCGAACTAAGAAACCTGCGGAAAGAGGTGGAAGTAAAGTGCCCGGGATAACAAATGCTCCAATGGGACTTTATCCTTGCGCCCCGGGTGGAGCAAATGACTATATTTATATCATGACGAGTAGAGCCAATCCGGAACATTGGGAACGTCTTTTAAAAGTTGTTGATCGAGAGGATCTGATTGGAGATCCACGATATTTAACTCCAGCCGATAGAGTGGAACGTATGGATGAGGTAGATCTAATCATTACCGCCTGGACCAAAACGCTTACGAAAACAGAAGCTATGAGAAAAATTGGGGAGGCAGGTATTCCAGCAGGGGCTGTTCTTGATACCGGGGAATTAAACGACGAACAAGATTTCGAGAATAGAGGCATAATGCAGGTGATGAATCATCCAATTCATGAACCGTTCAAAATGCCTGGTTGGCCTGTCTTAGTTGATGGTAAGGCATCCAATCTGAAGTCCTCTCCTGTTCTCGGAGAGCACACCGACCATGTTCTGAAAGAATGGCTTGGCCTTGATGAAGATGATATAACTTCGTTTAAGGCCCTGGGAGTTCTAAACGTTTAGAGTTATCAGTTTAAGATGACGAAACGTGTGCCTAAAAATTATTCTGTATCCTTCTAATTTTTGTGAGGGCTTGTGAGGAAAGTGCGCCACAATTTACTGATTTGACTGCTCCCATTAGTTCTTCATTAGTTGCAATTCCAACCTCAATAGTTGATAGATTAGAATTGGATACCGCATACCTTATAGCAAGTTCTGGGAGATCAACGGCATATCCTTCTTTCACGAGAGTTTCGAAGTGAACTGCTCGCGAGACGTCCGTCTTGTAGTCTATTCCTGATCCTATTGGTGCAACGTCTTGCATGCTTAAAGGGTGTCTAGTTTCTGTACCGGATAAAGCCCCTCCTGCAAGAATTCGTACGCCAATGCTTCCCATGTTATGACGTTCGCAGTTGTTTAAAAGTTGTTTGTAGTCCTGCCCAGGGAAATTTGATGAAACCTCTTCCCCAGCTGTTGGGGTTAGAAGGTTATAAAAAACTTGGCTGCTGTCAAATTCACCGGTTTCCACTAAAGCGTGAAGTGACTCGGTTTTACCTTTCGCCGTGAACCCCAAGTACCTTACGATACCCTTTTCTCTGAGTTTAATGAAAACGGGAAGCACATCATTTATTACTTGATGCACGGAAATTGAATCAGGCGCACTTGTGTCGTCAAGTGTGTTATGTAATTGAAAAATGTCTACATAATCCTGTCGTAATCTTTTTAAACTTGCTTCCAAAGATTTTTGTGTAGCGCCTTGGATGTCTTCTAGTTCATCTTTAGAAAATCCAATTTTTGTGCTGACAATAATATCTGAACGGTTTTGGCCAAGTGCTCTCCCAAGGTTGGATTCCGATACTGTATCACCATACGATGGAGCAGTGTCAAAGTGATTTATTCCGTTGTCGCGAGCCCAATCTACGGCCCTATCCTGGTCTCGAGAGGTGCCTTTTGTCATTAATCCACCAACAGCCCCGCAACCAAAAGTAAGTAGTGATATTTCTAACCCGGTTCTTCCAAATAATCTTTTTTCCATATTTTTTATTCCTGTAATTTGTCTTAATTTAGTTTTATGTTTTCGGTTTCACATTCACTTTTGTTTATAGAAGCGAGTGAGTTATTGAGAATTTTTTCCTTATCTCTTATCTATTAATTACTGGACTGACTGCAGGAAGAAAGAAAACTTGAAATATGTCTTATAGCAAGTTCGATTTTCCGATCATTTTCTTTCCAAGGATAGAGGCTCACTTGTGAATTTGGGGCAAGTAGAGCTGTTTCCATAGCTGTAGCATATGGATGAGCGGGAATATCGTCTGGCAAAATAAGGATAGGTGTTTCACAATTTCTGACAAAATTCCTATCTACAGTGAACACAAAATCGGCGCGTTTTGTATACATGTTATTAAGAAATTCTGTCGCCATATCCAAAGTTATGTCGGGGTTGTTTTCGATTAAATTTGGTGCCCATCCTCTAATATTATTCTGAAAATAAATATTAGGATGGCTGGATGTGAAACCGCTAGGATGGACCAAAGTAGCACAAATCACACGATCTTTAGCTCTTTTTAATAAGTTCCAGACCAAAGGGCCACCAATACAGAACCCTAGCACCATAAACTTCTCTATGCTTAGATGGTCCATAAGGGTGAGTTGGTCATCTGTGAAGCCATCCCAGGTTTTTTCAATTTCAAGTGGTCCGATCGATTTGCCATTGGCTGCGTTACGCAGATCAAGTGCAATTACACGGTACTTGTCTGAAAATTCTTCTATTGGGTTGAAGGCGTGGTTTTCCAAACCTGCTACAGTAGCATTCAATCCTCCTCCTGGCAGTACTAAAATTGGAAGTCCTGTGCCTGCTTCTTCATAGTATATTTCGACGCCGTTCTTTTTAATAACTGGCATACTCGCTCCCGTTGTGGAAATACGTTCCAATGATATTGAGTTTGGTGTAATTGATTTTTGATAAATATCTTTAGTTCTGTAAAGCGATTAATAGTAAAAAGCATCTTAAAAGATAGTAAATTCTTGAAAGCTTAAATAGATAGTTGAGAGAAAGTTGAAAAAGTTATTACAGGATTGAGCTACTGTTTCGAGGAATTATTGAAATGAAAACACTAATTAATGGTCAGTGGACAAATCGCAAAAACGAAAAACAGTCCAATGATGGTTCCTTTAAAAGAAAGGATACAGAATTTCGTAATTGGATTACTTCCGATGGCTCTCCAGGAGAAACGGGAGGGGGTGGCTTCAAAGCAGAGAGCGGTCGATACCACCTATATGTCTCGTTGGCCTGTCCTTGGGCCCACCGAGCTTTGATATTTAGAAAGTTGAAAAATCTTGAACGTCACATAGGTGTGTCTATCGTCCACCCCATAATGTTAGAGAATGGTTGGGAGTTCAGGAGAGACTTTCCGCAATGTACAGGGGATCAGATACTTGGAAAAAATAGTGTCTTTGAATTGTACTTGGCGGCAGATAAAAATATTACAAGCAGAGCTAGTGTGCCCGTTCTTTGGGATATGAAGCAGGCTACTATAGTGTCTAATGAAAGCTCTGAAATAATAAGAATGTTTAATTTCGCTTTTGAGAAAGTTAGTTTTAACAAATTGGATTTTTACCCAAAGACATTAAGAACAGAAATAGATGAATTAAACGCTACGATCTACGAAAATGTGAATAATGGTGTATATAAAACAGGCTTTGCCACATCGCAGACCTCATATACAGAATCTTTTATAAAATTATTTGAATGTCTAGAGGAATTGGAACGAAGGCTTTCAGTCAATCGCTTTTTATTGGGAGATAAAATAACCGAGGCGGATTGGCGGCTCTTTACTACCTTGGTTAGATTTGATGTGGTATATTTTGGTCACTTTAAATGCAATAAAAAGAGGCTATGCGATTATCCTAACCTATGGGGTTACACCAGAGACCTTTATCAACAACCTGGTATTTCAGAAACTGTGGACTTAGAACATATTAAATACCACTATTATGGAAGCCATAAAATGATTAATCCGAATGGGATTATTCCCGCTGGACCTTCGATTAACTTTCATTAAGCACATAATAGGAAGCTCTTCTAGCTCACTCGCCGTGTTTCAATATTTTTTAAACTTATAGCCTTTGTAGAACGAACGACAGCGGGGCCTTCTACCGAGATCATTTCATTGTCTTTGAGAGCATTTTTAATAGCTGGAGATAAACGACTGATGCCGCTTCAAATACATGCTGTTCAGGATTTTTTTTGCAAATAGTTTCTACCGCTAGCCAAATTTCTTCCGGTTTACTAAGATCGAAAACGGGTTGGCTATGAACCAGTGCAAGGGATGACATGAAACCAAATACCCATTGCTCGTAAACGTCTTTATTCAAGTTTTGCTTATTAATACCATCGATCATACTTCTGCATTGTGCAGATCCAGTCCCAATTAACGGTGGTTTTTCCTGAGCACCGGATATGCTCACTGTCGATAAGAATATGGTGGCAATGAATGTGAGAAAAACTTTCATAATATTATGCTCTATATTTAACTTGCGCGTTGGAATAAGTGTAAATTGTCGTGATGGGGTTTAATAGAATTTCGTGTAAGTTTCTACCTTCCTTAAATAAGTTAGTGAGCTGAAAGTCAATGCCGACTTTTTTATTTAACCTTCAATTATATAAACCTGAGGCTCATTGGTTCTGTCTTCTCGTCCTGTAAAGGGATTAATAAGTTTTTCGTCCGAGTTAAGACTTTCTTCTAACCCCACCCGTACGGTTCTATTTTGGCTATTTATTAGCATATTAGTGGTGTCATCCTGTTTTACTTGCCAGGTGCCACCGCTATCCAATCGTTGTATTAGTTCTGACATTATATTACTGGCTAGACGTGGATTAAAGCGTCTGTCAACAAGTCCTGTCCTAGTAAAATATCCCCGATCAGCGTCATCAAAGGTATCCATGATAACGTTTATGTTATTACCGATAGCCGCCAAGCAGATATCACCAAACCGTAATGTATTGGAAATTTCGTCGTCAAATCGCTCAGCGGGACTGGCTTCTGTGGACTTGACATATAGATAAGGTCTGCATCCGGTCTCTTTGGCAAACGTTTTAACCACTTCAGCCGCTTTCCAGGGGCACTCCCCACGGGTGATTGTAAATTGCACGCCAGCAACCAGCCGCTTATTATCAAACAAGAAATTACTTAGTTCGTCCGTCTCCGATAAACTAAACCCGTGGCTTATTAGATGGTTGAATTTACCGCCTGACGTTTTTGCACTGTCCTTGCGATTCACCCTAGATAAAATAATATCCAATCCAAACTGATTGGTAAGGTCGTTTAATAACGTTGTGTACTTTTGAATATCGTCCCATGATATAACAATTTCGAGTTGGGAAATAAGACTTGTGTTTTCTTGGACCAAACTGATTTGTTCCACTGTAGGGATATCGTAAACGTAGACATGAAAATTATGTCCTACATCTCTCATAATTTGCATCCGTCTTCGTGTTTTTTCATCCTCAAGGTCCTGGATGGGAACACGTAAACCACGAATTCCCATCTCCCATATAGCCATTATAGGGTAGTCATTGCGTGCTATTTTTCGTCTAAATTCATCAACGGCACCAGAAGGTGCCACAGTAAGCTCTTCGGCCCACGCGTGCCGCATATCGATATAAATGTTTTGAATATTCACCGTCTTTACATGAGGCCGTTTTACGACTGGGGAAGCCGAGAATGGACCCTCGGCTAAGCACTTGGCAAAACTTCGGTGGTAGTGAGCGACGTGTCCCTTTTCGTAAATCTCTAATGTAATGTGCCCAAGCTTCGCCGTATCATTCCTACCTTGTTGGCTACCCCCATTTATTCGATACATTTCGGAATAGTCGTGTCGAACGAAGCATGTAGAAGGTACAATGTAATATTCCGTTTCACCAATAACATCGTACCAAAAGTTATGCACATGGGCTGTAAACAACGCCTCGGGCTTGTAAGTCTCAATTAAGTCAATTAGCCAGCTTCGCCCAGGTTCGTCTATATTATCATAACTTTCTGGTTCGTTAGGATTTGAAACGTAAAGAGGGTAATGGCTAAATAAGAATATGCGTTTGGTTTCATGGTCTTTTAAGTCAGCCTCTAACCAGTCGGCTTGCTTCGTTTCGCTAGGATCCCCCGAATTGATAAGAGGCGAATTAATAATAACAAAGTGACAATTTTCATAATTGAACGAAAAAAAATCTTGGCCAAAATGATCTCTGTATAGATCAATGTGTTCTTTGTTGACCATTCCTGCAGGCATCCATGTTACCGGTTTGTCGCCTATATCATGGTTGCCCGGCATTAAGTGCAGAGGAATGGTGAGCTTTGAGGCTATAGAATGGAAGTTTTTTGCTGCGGCACCATAACTGGGTAATTCAGGTACTGGGTTTACCATGTCACCTAAATGAATACAAAATTTAGAATCACTTTGTTTAATTTGATCGAAAATATATCTGGCTCGCGGGTTTGCTTCAGCATTTGCGGGGTACGGAGACGCAGAAAAATCCTCAGCCTCGTTTATATGGGTGTCAGAAATAAGCGAAACTCTGAAAGCTAGGTTTTGCGACGGTCTGCGTTTCAATTTTTGCTCCTATTATCCGGTAAATGCTTTGAGGAATTGTATTGCTTGTCTTTTGACCATGTAAACTGATTAAAATACTAAGCATCAGTCTGGTTTTATGTAAAATAGACTAGCCTCTTTCTATTCATTCTCATAATGTGATTTATCTTGAATTAGAATTTTCGAAATGGAAGGAATGATTAATGGCGAAGATTAATGGTGCGACCCTGATCGCTCGAAGTCTTAAGGAACAGGGAATTGATCATTTATTCGGTGTAGTGGGCTTTCCGGTAGGACCAATTGCGGAAGCAGCACAAAAAGAAGGTATCAATTACGTTGGGATGCGGAACGAACAAGCAGCTTCCTATGCTGCTCAGGCATATGGCTATATGACCGGTCGCCCCGGAGCTTGCATCGTTGTAACAGGGCCTGGCGTTGTGCATGGCCTTGCCGGATTAGCAAATGCTCAACAGAATTGTTGGCCAATGATATTAATTGGTGGTGCCTCTGAAACCTACCGAGGTGGAATGGGAGCCTTTCAAGAAGAACGACAGGTCCTTATCACAAGTCCATTTTGTAAATTCTCACATGCCGTTGATAGTGTAGAACGTATCCCATATTACGTGGAGATGGCCACCCGTCATTCGATTTATGGCCGACCCGGCGCCTGCTACATAGATATGCCAGATGACATCATTCAGGGTGAATGTGAGCTCGACGATATAGTACAGGTTGACCGAGTTCCAGAACCGCCAAAAATGATAGCGCCTGCCGAAAGTATTGAAGCCGCTTTAAATGTTCTTGAGAGCGCAGAACGCCCGTTGGTTCTAGTAGGGAAAGGAATGGCTTGGGCGCAAGCTGAAGACGAAGTAAGGTCTTTTATTGATCGGACACAGCTCCCTTTCGTAAGATCGCCAATGGGTAAAGGTGTTATTCCAGATGATCATCCACTCGCGGCCTCCGCTGCTAGAACACTGGCCTTGCAACAGGCAGACGTGGTTTTTCTTATGGGGGCACGTTTTAATTGGATATTTCATTTTGGGTTACCGCCGAGGTTTTCTCCAGATGTAAAGGTAATTCAATTAGATATCTCGCCGGAAGAAATAGGCCATAATAAGCCAGCTGAAGTAGCTCTAGTAGGTGATGGTAAAGCAATTATGAGCCAGATGAATGAAGCTTTAGATGGCCGGCAGTGGTTTTATCCCAAAGACACTCCATGGCGGACTGCATTAAGCGATAAGATTTCATCTAACGTCGAGACCATTAAAGCACAGGTAAATGATGACACCGCTCCTGCAGGCTATTATAGAGCCTTAAGAGATGTAGCAGCATGGATGCCGGAAAATGCAATTTTAAGTGCTGAGGGTGCAGGTACCATGGATATAGGGCTTACTCAGTTGCCCGTTTCAAATGCTCGTTCATGTTTGAATGCTGGAACATACGGTACAATGGGAGTTGGATTGGGTCATGCAGTGGCAGCATGCGTTGTTCATCCAGATCGACCAGTTATTCACCTGTCTGGAGACTCAGCCATAGGGTTCTCTGGGATGGAGATGGAGACATTAGTGCGTTATAATTTGCCAGCTAAAATCGTTGTGTTAAACAACGGTGGAATTGGGCCTGGTATGCCAGAAATTCCAGATGATCCGATGATGAAACTTAAGCCTAACGCGTTAATATATGGTGCACGTTACGATAAAATGATGGAAGATTTTGGTGGGAAAGGTTTTTTTGTTGAAGACCCCAACGAGATTCCCGCAGCATTAGAACAGGCGATGGCTTTTCCAGGACCAGCTTTGGTTAATATCGTGATTTCTCAAAATTCGTCACGTAAACCGCAACAGTTTGCATGGCATTCATAATTACGTTCTACTTTTAACAGATGGGGCTCAAAAGGCCCCATTTCACCCTGGGCTTTTGCCTGATTTCTTGTGATGGGATCGGTTGTCATACCCACAGTGCTTTAGCTAAAAAAAAGCGTGGTTAACTGATGTATATCCCGTTTTTATTATGGAAGTGAAATGAATAACCGTTGGTTTATTCTAGGACTGTTCTTCGTAACTAGAATAAGTCTTGGATTTCAGTTCCAAACAATGGGATCTACAAGCGATAAAGTTATTCACCAACTCGCACTTAATTATGCGGAGGTTGGGACACTAATCGGTTTATTTATGGTGCCAGGCCTCTTATTGGCAATTCCAGCTGGATTGGCTGGAAAATTTTTTTCCGATAAAGCTCTCATTGGGTTTGGTTTGATTGCATTAAGTCTTGGTGGGGTCATTGCAGGTCTTTCGCAGGGGTTTGGGTTTTTATCCATAGGAAGACTTATTTGCGGAGTTGGTTTTGTAGTCTCAACTATATTTTTTGCAAAAGTTTTAATTGATTGGTTTGAAGGAAAAGAGTTGGCCACCGCAATGAGTGTGTTGGTTATGTCTTGGCCCTTTGGGATCGCAATGGGACAAGTTGGTCATGGTTGGTTATCGGCTTCTATCGATTGGCGTTGGGCATTTTTTATCGCTTCGTTATATTGTGGTGTAAGTGCGGCTCTTATAATTTTACTCTACCGTGGGCCAAAAAAAGAGCCGCAGGCTAAAAGTAGCTTTACATTTTCACTGAATAGGGCTGAGGTTCTACTGACGCTGATAGCGTCATTGGCCTGGGGTTGTTTCAATGCTGGCTATGTGGTTTATTTAAGTTTTTCTCCTCTTGTTTTAATTAATACAGGTTATAGCTCGATAGCCGCCTCAAGTTTAATCAGTACCGCGAGTTGGGTAATGATTTTCTCCGGTGCGATTTGTGGTTTCATTTCAGATAAAACCAAAAGGCCAAACATTATTGTTTATATCTGCATGGGAGCCTGTACGATAAGTTTTTTAATGTTATTAAATTTGCCATTTCCACTCATCTCTATCTTAATTTTTGGATTAGTAGGGATGGCCCCTGCGGGAATATTAATGGCATTGTCCGCGGAGGCAATGAGCGTGGAAAGTCGCTCTATTGGAATGGGTGTTTTTTTTATGGGGCAAGTTTTACTGCAATCAACTGCTCCGGCAGTAGCTGGTTGGTTATATGACATCACCAAAGACGTAAACTTACCAATATTATTTGCCATCTCACTATTTTTAGCAACCGGAGTAAGCAACTACTGCTTTCGGTATTTCAAAAGAAAGCACGCAATTGCGACTTAAACTTTAGTAATAGGAAAAGTGATTCGTCTTCGCTCTAAAAGGCACCAACCTATTTAAGGTATCAATCGTTCTCTTCGCATTTCCGTAAAATATTTATGTATCGACTCACTCGTATCTATACAGCCATTGAAACCAGCTTTTCTAATTTTGATAGTAGAAACAAGAGAAGGCGAAGGAAAGGGTCCAGCATCACGAAGTGCTCTATCTAGAAACTGCCAAGAGCCTCCCACTAATTCTTTAAGCGTCAGTTTTTTAAGCTGATATTTTTCAACAATAAGGCCCCATTCCTTTTCGAGCTTTGGTAATGCCGTCGATAATGTTCTGTTTCGTTTTTGTCCTAATGGAATATTAAAATAATTTGCAATCTCCGGCCATAAATGATGCCAGATTAAAACGTCGCCATTAGTAATATTAAATGTGTGGTTTCGAGCATTATCCTCATTAAATGCCCAATCTAGAGCTTGAGCAAAAAGTGTGGCATCTGTCGCCTCGGTAACAATTGGGGTCCCTTTAGGTTGAAAAAATGCCATTCCAGTTTCTTTGCAAATAGTTGCGTATACTGCGATAGCTGCGATTAAATTCATTGGGCTCCCAATAGCGTTTCCCAGAACTACTTGGGGTCTCCATATGTTGAATGACCAATTTTTCTTTGCAGATAAATTTTTTAGTAGATCTTCCTGATGCCAATAAAAATTGTCATGATCATGGCGTGGCCATCTCTCTTTCGCGGGAGCTTTCATTGGTTCGACATGAATACCATAAGCTTTTGTGCCTTGTAATATACTTACATGCTGAAGTTTCGGGGAATAAAGGGATAGGGCGTTAGTTAAATTTTTAAACATTAGGGTGTTGATTTTTATTTGTTCGCTATGTCTCCACCCAATGAGAAGATCATCCATTTCGTAGAGGGCCGCATACAGCACATGCGTTACATCCTGCAATCTATTATGTAGTTTGTTGATCGAACTTTCATCTAGCAGGTCCCCCTGTAGATATTCAACATTTCTTATTTTATGTGGACGACGAGATAATCCAGCGCACTTCCAGTTCTTTTTCGTTTTAAAATATTTAATTGTCGCTTTTCCAAGAAGGCCAGTAGCGCCTACAACCAATAAATTTTTCATAATAACCAATATATTTTACAGCCGCCGAACTATTTTTAAAACATAATACAGGAAGAGTTTCCGAAGACGAACCTTAGAAAATATATATTTTCTGAAATTCCATGTTAACCATGGAGATCATCCGGAGTTTAACTCACTGCTTCATCATCTGAACTTTAGAGTAATAAGTTTGCAGCCTTGAACCTTAATATTTTTAAAGGGAGAACGCTATTTTTATCTTGCGGCTTTAAGCTGCTAGACCCGCATTTCCATTAAAAATACCCCTGTAATCCTAATTTTCCTTAAAAATAGCGCCTTCGATAGTTCTGGAGTATCCTCGGAACTCAGCGATCACATCGGCATTTTCATTTTCTACCGTGACGTCGTAAATACCGTTTCGTTTTATGAGACTTATTTCTTCCGCTGTTGCAAAAAGTTTATCTCCTAATTTCGCAGGCTTAATAAAAGTAACATTGGCGTGTTGGGCGACACTTGCGGTATTTCGACTATTACACGCAAAGGCAAAAGCACTATCCGCCAGTGTAAAGATTATTCCTCCGTGGCAAATACCGTGTCCATTTATGTGTTGTTCTTTAATCTTTAAAGATAACTTCGCTGTACCTTCATTTATGTTCTCCAAGCTTATACCCACAGAACGACAAGTCTGATCTAATTCTAATATCGTCTCGGCTACTTTTTCAGCCGTCTCTTTGGAGTTCATTAGGCCATCACCTTACTAATAATATAAAACCGTGTTGCTTCAGAGCTGAATGCTTTTTTGCAAAAATTACAACGATTTGACAAATTGATTGACGGTAAAGGCCAGATGCATGAGGTTTTGCTTCAATAACCTGCCTTTTACAGATGATAGCTGTGTAATGGGAACTGGTAATTTCGCTTCATCCTCTCCTGTAAGAAGCTCAGCAAACACTTTTCCAAACATTGTTCCAGTGGTTATGCCTCGTCCATTGTACCCAATTGGGGTGTAGAGATTGTCAGCTAGTTTATGGATCCTAAATAAATGGTTGGGCGTCATTGCAATATTTCCGTGCCAGGCATTTTCAATATTTATTTCCCCTAACTCTGGGTAAAGCCGGCGAAGGTTTCGAATGGCCCATTTCTCAGACATTTTTTCTAAGCCTTTTATTATCGAACCCATCGATCCTATAACGAGCCTGCTGTGAATATCTTTTCTTAAAGAAAACATAATTTTCCCAGTATCCCAAAGACCATGGCCTTCAGGTAGAATAGAATATAACTTTTCATCAATTGGAGCTGTCGCAATATTAAAGTAATTGATTTTTGTAAATGTTTGTTTTAGTCCGGGCCAAAGATCGTCGGTATATGCATTTGTTGCTAATATGACAGTCTTTGCTCTTAAAATCCGCTCTCCGCATTGGACATGCCATGAATTATTTTCTCTTGTAAGTTTGTCTACATGAATTCCGGTCGATATTCTTGCTCCGGCTGCAAGTGCTATTCTAGCTAGTCCTCGCACATAACCCATAGGGTTGATCGTTCCGGCACGATTATCTAATAGACCACCGTAGAACTTTTTGGTGCCCGTTTTATTTTCCGTTTCTTTTGCCGTCAGTAATTCGACAGGTGCACCTAAGCGTTGCCATTCTTGTGCGCGTGCCTCTAAATTTTTAAATCCTGCTGGGGAGTGCGCTGCGTGAATAGTTCCATTTTGAGTTGCTTCGCACTGGATTTGATTTTTCTCGATTAAGGAAAAAACATACTCGGGCATCTTCCCTAATGTTTCAATCAAACTTGCGCCTCTTTCACTTCCTAACTTTTTATTTACGTCTTGAGGGGGCAACCATAAACCAGCGTTCACCAAACCTGTGTTACGTCCTGAACCTCCAAAGCCAATTTTATTAGCCTCTAAAACATGTATATCGAGTCCAAGCTTGGCACCGTGATAAGCTGTAGATAACCCGGTAAAACCACCCCCCACAACAATGACATCCGCAGCTCGTGTTGTTTCGAGGTCGCCCTCGTAATCATTCTCTTCGGCCGATTTATCCCAAAGCGATATATATTTTTTTTCCATTTTTTCATTAAACTTTTCTTATTTGGAACAGTCAATATTCGCAAACAAGATGCTAGCTAAAAAAGTGTTACTTGTTTAATGTTTAAAAGGCGGGGACAGCAATGAATCAAAAAACCAAACTATTATATCGGGATTTCGATAGTCCTATTGGTCCTCTAAGACTTGTTGGTAATGGTGACACTCTTCACTATCTATTTATTTTACAAGCAAAGCAGCCCAAGAATTATATGGGTGAGTGGGTTGAGGAGAGATCTAGTTTTAAATCTATCGTGGAGCAATTAAATGCGTACTTTGATAATCAGACTTGCTATTTAAATATATGTACATTTCTAACTGGCACTGATTTTCAAAAACGAGTTTGGAAAGAATTGCAGAAAATTCCATTCGGCGAAACAAAGACATATGCGGAAGTGGCCGTATCAAGTAGGCGTCCAAAAGCGGTACGAGCGGTAGGTACAGCGATTGGTGCAAACCCTATTCCAGTTGTTATTCCTTGTCACAGAGTAATCGGTTCTAACCAATCGCTCACAGGATTTTCTGGAGGGCTAGACAACAAAGCCTTTCTACTGCGGCATGAGGGCGCAAAAATCAAAGATGGACGTGTATTAGATAAAAGTAATCAGGCACCCTAAAGAAGTTGGTGCCATACGGAGTAAGTTTTTGAATGGGACCCTATTATGCCGCTTCATAATTCAATAAGAGTAAAAAAGAGACACCCTCTAATTGGTGCAGAGCTGACAGGCGTAGATTTAAAATCTTCCCTAAATAACATCATTTTCGAGAGAATTCATTCTCTGTGGATGGAAAACTTAGTTTTAGTCTTTCCCAATCAATCGCTTAATGATGAACAACATATAAAGTTTGGTTCCCAGTTTGGAGAATTAGAGGTGCACCCTTCGCAGGCGCATCGATCTTCAGAAAATAAAGAAATATATCGAGTCTCGAATGTTGACGAGAGTGGTAACATCATTCAATCCAATGATACGGCTTGGCAATATGTTAATCTATCGTGGTTGTGGCATACCGATAGCTCATTTCGGAAAATTCCTAGTAAGGGATCAATTTTGCACGGCATTGAGACGACAAAGAAGGGAGGTAATACCCTATTTTCAAATATGTATGAAGCTTACGAAAGCCTGGACGTAAGCATTAAGAAAAGAATAGATAGTTTATATGTAATGCACGATCATGACTTTATCATTAGACAATCCAGACACTTGTCGAAGAAAATTGATAAAGGTCGATATGATAGTTTGCCCCCAGTTTGCCATCCTTTAGTGCAGAAACATCCTGTAACTGGTAGGCGCTCGTTATTTTTATCTCCTCATACTATGGATTACATCGTAGGTATGAAAAGAAATGAAAGCAGGAGGTTGTTAGACGAGCTCATACTTCATGCAACGGCGGAAAAGTTTGTTTATAAACATATATGGGAAAACGATGATGTCGTAATGTGGGACAATCGTTGCACAATGCATGCAGTCGAGCCATTTGATAATACATCAGTGCGAAGGGTAATGCATCGCGTAACATTAGTTGGAGATAATCAACCAATATCTATTGAGATTCCATAACCTCAGTTGCCCGATCTTTCTTTTAGGATGGTATCTGCAATTTTTTCCGCCGTCATTATAGTCGGAAAATTTGTATTAGCACATGGCACTACTGGGAAAATTGAGGCATCTACAACGCGTAACCCGTCAATTCCTATAACTCTGCCTTGATTATCTGTTACTGCCATTGGGTCGTCTTTTGATCCCATTCTGCATGTGCATGACGCGTGCCAGACACCAACGGCTGCCCTTCTTATAAAAGCCTCTGCCTTATCATCATCGACACATACTTCATCAAGAGAAAAATCTTCCATAAGAAAATTTTCGATTAGATAATTACGGAGGAATTCGGGTCCGTCTAAAAGTTTTGCTGCAAGACCGGTAAGTATCTTATTTTTTGTGGTAATAGCCCCTACTTGGCGAACTTTGTCTGAGTAGGCGGCCGGAAATGGATTGCTTGTCACGGATTGCATCGCTGGATCAGAATAAAGAGGGGCAAGGCGACGGATAGAATCCATTAATCGGTCGAGGTCACGTTTGTCCGATAGCAGATTAAAATCTACAGAGGGCTCGTCGCTCCAGTTCGACGAATTCAGTTTAACTTCGCCAGTTTCAGAAAATGTCTTATTCACGAAAACTAAGAAGGCCCCAATCTGTTCCCCTACTTTATGCCACGAGTTTTTCGAAGTGCCAACGACAAACATGTCGCCAGCAGGCGCTCCTCCAATGTTAGAGGAATATCGCATGGCCAAATTCATGTGACGACGTGTTAAGTTATTTTGGACACGGGCTGAAGGTTTTAAGAACGAGGCAAGAGCAATAGAGGGATGATCCATAAGGCGCTGTCCAACACCCGAAAGTGCACGTCTTATCGGAATGCCAAGTTCTCTCAAATGGCCCTCCGGGCCGATGCCTGATCTCATTAAATGGGCGGGTGAATGGATGGCGCCCGATGATAAAATTATTTCTTTTCCTCGAAACTCCTGCGTTTCACCATTTACTAAGGCTTTTACACCAACACATTTTTCGTTTTCAAAAAGCAGTTCGGTAATAAGGGTTTTGGTTGAAATGTTTAGATTTTTCCGTCTTCTTATTTCCGACGTTAAGTATCCAATGGCAGCGGACACCCTTTTTTCCTCAAAATTTGAGATCGTTACAGGAAAGAAACCGTCCTCAAAATGACCGTTTTGATCCGGTAGATATTTATATTTTGCACGTTTGAAAGTTTCAAACATGGCTTTGGAATGCCCGGTCCAGTGTTCTTCCGGAACACGGCGAACCTTTATGGGACCATCTTTGCCATGCCAGTCGTCAGTAATATCAACATCTGTTTCTAATTTTTTAAAAAAAGGGAACACATTCTCCCAATTCCATCCAGCAGCACCGCGAGACTCCCATTCATCATAGTCGGTTGGTGCTCCTCTGTTTGCCATTTGTCCGTTAATTGAGGAGCCGCCTCCTAGGACTCTGGCTTGCTCGTATTTTCGAAGAGGTGGCCTAGGTGCATCTTTATCGTTATGCGAAATAACCTCTGTTGTTACTTTAAGGTCTTTCCATATAAATCTATTATTTAAATAAGCGGTTCCAGGATAGCTATCTAGAATTTCTTCTGGCACTTCTCCTGGAGCAGTATCCTCCCCTGCTTCACACAATAAGACATTTATATTGTTAATATCGGATAGTCGGTTTGCTAATACGCTTCCGGCAGACCCGCCGCCAACTATTATATAATCAAATACCAAGATTAGCTCCTTAGATGACGTTCAACAAAATGTGCTGAGATGACCCCAGCTATCTGTGATTAATATCTGGTTAGCATCAATCTTTTTAAAAAGGTTTATAATAAGCGAGTTTGTAGACGAGTTTTCTTATGCACAAGTTCGCTGGCGTGACCGTTATTAAACATCATCACCTTGATAGTAATGAATTTGGAAAAGGCCCTTGTTTCCGATGTTTAATGAAAAAAAATATTTGTTTAACATATTAGATCTTAATACTTTCTGATGTTTTTGGATGTTTAATGGAACTAGAACTCTGAAATTCTTTATATTTTTTAACGAGACATGAGGATAATATTTGTTGCTTTAGGAATTAATACTCATTTAAGAAAACATAAAATTACATGGATGTACTAGATATTTTCTAATGCTTGGTAATAATCTAAAATCTTTGAGGCTAACAGAATTTATAGGGAAAAAAATGTCTGAAATGTCTTTAGAAAAAGCAGTCATGTCCCGACACTCGGTTCGGGGTTTTCAGCAAAGGGAAGTTTCGCAAGATTTACTTAATAAAGTATTTGATATTGCTCGGTGGTCACCGTCGGGAACGAACATGCAACCTTGGCAAATCTGCGTAGCTTCTGGTGCAACGAGGAATTTTCTAAGGGAGAAAATGATGACGGCTGTTAAGGAGGGGGTGCCGCCAAACCAAGACTTTAAATCATCTGGAAAGCCTATAGGCAAAATTTGGAAGGATAGAAGAAGAGAATGCGCAGCAGTGCTGTATCGAGCAATGGATATAACTTGGGAAGATAAGAAGGCTCGAGGTGCAGCCGCGTTTAGGAACTTTGAGCTTTTTGATGCACCTCATGTGGCTTTTATATGTTCGGACGAGGCATTTAGTTTAGCGAGAGCCTGGGATATCGGTATGTACGCACAAACACTGATGTTGGCAATGACAGCAAATGGTTTAGCTTCATGTGCGCAAGGCACGATGGGACATTATCCAGAATATGTTCGCGAAGCATTTAATCTAGGTGAAGAAGTCAAAGTATTATTCGGTATAAGCTTCGGCTATGAAGATAAATCTATGAAAGTAAATACAGCCCTTACAGAGCGTTGTTCAATTCAAGATACTGTAATATTCCAAAACTAATGATTTTTTAGCGTGTTCAGTTTTGGTTTAAATAACCCAGGTTCTACGCTGGCAATATATTGAAATACCGTTCTTTAACTTTGTTCATTAGCCTGTAAAAATACATTTTAATACTATGACAAACGGCTATTTGTCTGTTGCAATATAAACGCCATCCCAATCTTTTCCTGGTGGATTTAATTGATACTCGGCAATTCTCTCGTCGAACAGGTCATAGAGCCCATTAAACTTTTCTCCAGCAACTCGTCGAGCTTTTTGAGAAAGCGAAGTGGCGTTTTCCCAATTTTGGTTCCTATACTCTGATATTAGTTCAGCATGGATTGGGTTGAATTCTTTAAACCAATCGGAACTTTGTACTTCATTATTCCCAATTAAGGCAAAAATTCTTACAGGAACAGTTTTACCTTTAACTTGTATTAAGTCCAATTCTATTGTGGCAAAATCTGGAGCTGCGACTTTGGTTGTTTCACTTATTACGATATCTACGCCATAACCTTTAGACTGCCCCTCCAGTCGAGAACAAAGATTAACGTCATCTCCAAGAATGGAGTAGTCGAACCTTTGTGTTGAACCCATGTTACCTACACAGCAGGTGCCCGTATTTAAACCAATACCGATTTTTAAAGGCCGGAATTCTTTATTATTGCCGACTGCTTCTTTTTCAAGCTCTTGATTCAATTCTTCTAATTTTTCAAACATGACTAGAGCAGAATTACAGGCCTCAGTAACATGGGTCGGCACGTCCACAGGGGCGTTCCAGAAAGCCATAATGCAATCCCCCATGTACTTATCTATAGTTCCCATTCGATCCATAATCACTTGGGTCATCGGCGTAAGAAATTTATTGATTAATTGGGTCAGCCCTTCTGGATCATAAAGCTCAGATATAGACGTAAAACCTCGAACGTCGCAGAACATAATAGAAATATCTTTCATTTCTCCACCGAGCTTCAGTTGTTCGGGATCTGACGCCAATTGTTCCACAAGCGCTGGGGATAAGTACATTCCAAAGGCACCCCTAACTCTTGCCCGTTCAGCCTCCGTGGCTAAGTATATAAGTAACGATTGGGTGAGATAAATAATCAGTATTACTAGACTGAAATAAATAGGATCTAAAAGCCAATTATAAACATCAAACGCATACCATGCCCCTCCTATAACACCACCGATTGCACAAAGGGTTAGCACTGCACACCAAATTGAACCCCATTTGGGAAGTAACCAAATCAATAGTAGACCTAGTAATAGGCTGGCGACCACCTCTAGTCCGTGAGCAAAGTCTGGTCTATTTAAAAAATTTCCTGTCAGTATTGTCTCGAGTGCCTCTGCATGCAGACTTACTCCAGCGGCCGCAGGGTTAAGAGGCGTTGCCCGCAAATCTTTTAATGCTGCTGCCGATGTTCCAATAAGGACAATATGTCCTTCTAATTTCTCCGCAGGTGCTTTGCCTTCTAATAGCTTCCAGGCTGGAACGTAACGTTCGGGTATATCACCGGTAAATCTGACCCAAATTTGTCCGTTTTCGTCCGTTGGTACTGTAACAGCACCAACTTTGAAACCAACTAATCCTGTCTCACCAAAACCTTCCTCTCCACTCGCACCAACTGCACGTATTATGAACGTAGATGCATCCTGAGCAACCCTAAGAGACTCAGCCACCAGCGAGGGAAATATTTTATCTTTTAAAGTCATAAACATTGGTATTCTGCGGTAAATGCCATCACTTTCGGGTATAGCATTAAGCGCGCCATTGCCTGCGACTTTACTCTCGATGTTTGTTAATACCTTCATTGCCCCAGCATAAGCTGGAAGATATGGAGCTGCTCTGTCACCGTTTTCAGCAAACCCAGCTTTGATCTCCGGTAGCGCGCCACTTGTTTCCGTACCAGTTAACGCAAATCCTGTCACAACATATGATCCGTCAATTGTCTGCGCAAATAGTTCATCATTATCAGGTATTGCCAGCAGACCCTTTCTTGCTTCTTCAAATTCAGGCCTCTCAGGCAGCATTTGGCGAAGGCTTTTAGGAGACAAACGGTCAGGTTGAGAGAATACCATATCAAAAACAACGGCTGAGGCACCGAGCTCATTTAGTCGGGCAACGATCTCAGCCATAACGTCTCTGGGCCAAGGCCACTGTCCAATACGGCTGAGGCTTTCATCGTCTATATCTAAAATTCGAACGGGGATATCATTTGAATATTCTCTAGGTTTAAGTCTTTGATATTCGTCAAAAACCCGGTGCCGCATTTGCTCCACGAAAGTAGGTTCAATAACGTGAATGCCTGTTGATAGAAAAAGAAATAATAAGGGTAAAACAGGTGACCAAGGGAATTTTCTCATTTCTACGGCTCCGGTCCGATGCGACCCTCTGCTCTACCAAACTGATTGAAATGTTCTATAGCTTGGTGTTCCATGGCACGCTGAAAGTCTGGGCCAGGAGCAATTCTGAGTGCTCTTACAGCTTTTTGTGCATGTAACATTACATCAGGATTTCTTATTAAATATTGGAGGGCAGGGGACTCTGATATTTTTAAAAGAGGCTCGCCTACCACCATTTGTGCAGAAAGTGATTTCGATTGGGAGGAATTAACGCCATCTATATGCCGGCCTTCTGCTCTACCAAAATGATTATAATGATCGAGTGCCACCTGTTCCATCGCTTGCTGGTAAGCTCGCCCGGGCGCAATTCCACGGGCGTTTACAATATTTTTAGCATGGATCATGACGTCAGGATTGCTTATGAGATACGATAAACCTGCCGAGCTAGTGACCGAAATGAGGTTAGCATTTGATATTGGAGTTGTCGTTAAAACCACTAAATTTTGTGTCAATGCAAAAGGACCCGCACCAGGATCAGGACCAGGACCCGCACCAGGATCAGGACCAGGACCCGCACCAGGATCAGGACCAGCTATTGGACCAGGACTGGGGCTAGGCGATGGAGTAGGGTTAGGGCTAGCCACTGGATCCGGACTGGAGCCAGGAGATGGAATTAAGCCTGTTTGATCGCCTGACGGTGGAACTGCGCCTATTTGCCCCCCTGGAGGAGTTGGATCATTAGCGATTTCACACGGGCTTTCTGAATTGGCTTCACAACTATCATTCTCGGAGTTTGTGCCCTCGCCATTTGAAGGTGCTCCGAACCTGTCTTCGGTTCCTGGCGTTGACACAATTCCCCCCCCAGGTGCTCCGAATCTGTCCTCAGTTCCCGGAGCTGATACACCACCACCTGGGAGTGTTCCAAACCTGCCTTCGGCACCTGGAGGAGGTGGAAACTGTCCCTCACCGCCTGGAGGAGGTGGAAACTGTCCTTCGCCGCCCGGAGGACGTTGGAAACCTTCAGGTCCACCTGGAGGCGGTGCAAAGCCTCCTTGGCCATCGGGAATAAAAAAGACTGGGCCACCTTGGATTGGGCTACCTTGTATTGGGCCGGCTAATGCAGGATCTGTTACAACAAAACCACCGGGCGCTTGATCAGGGTTAAAGGTGCCATCAGGATTATGGATCGGGGCCGCTAACGCAATACCAGCACCATTATCTTGGAAGATAGCATTTACACCGGCTACTTCCTCTGGGCTGAGGTTTGCCAATGCTGACGCAGGAACGCCCGCTAAAACTTCAGGCTCACTTACAAATGATTCATTTCGCTCATTACCAATATCAGTCGAGATACCGGCAGGTGCCTCGCCAACGGGTCCACCGGGATTTGGTCCGCTTGGACCTGGCTGCGGCATTGGCATCATTGCCATTCCATCAACTCCGGAAGGTGTAGGTGGCATTATCATTTGTATATTTATTGGCGGTGCCATTTCTACCTTGCCCATGCCAGTATCCATCATAGCATTAATATTCATCGTCATTGGCATCGGAGCCGCTTGTGCCATTGGCATCATCGGCATTGGTCCGCCTTCG
>CACOPQ010000030.1 GCA_902629125.1 uncultured Alphaproteobacteria bacterium | reverse complement strand
AAGTTTGCTATCTGGCAGTGTTATTTATAATTATTGAGGATTGTTCATAAATCCTAAACTTAGGTTTAGGCTCGAAAAAAGGAATCCAAATTGGCATTAGCAGACCTCTTCCCTGCTATAGAGCCCAGAATATCTGGTTTTTTAAGTGTCTCCAAACTCCACGAAATTTACTGGGAGGAAATAGGAAATCCCTGCGGTGTCCCGGTGCTCTTCCTACATGGCGGCCCTGGCGCGGGTATTGCTCCAATACATCGTCGTTTCTTTGATCCAAGTTTCTACAGAGTGATACTTTTCGACCAAAGGGGCGCGGGAAAATCACGGCCAAAAGCAGAAATTAGAGAAAATACAACACAAGATTTAGTAGATGATATCGAAAAATTACGAAATTTTCTAGCGATAAAAAGTTGGCTCGTTTTTGGAGGCTCTTGGGGAAGTACATTGGGTTTTTCACTAAAGTATTTTTTAAATTTGTCTGGAACACCGTCAAACGATGAAGCATCTTCACTATGCTCTATCATTCGCGTAATGTTCGGCCACTCCTCGGCATACTTGCGGTTATGCTCAACCCAATCTTCTGCGCCAGGTTCTGTATCAGGCAGAATTGCCTCCGCCGGGCACTCCGGCTCACAAACACCGCAATCAATACACTCGTCCGGATGAATTACCAGCATGTTTTCACCTTCATAAAAACAATCGACTGGGCACACTTCGACGCAGTCAGTGTATTTACATTTAATGCAATTTTCATTAACGATGTAAGGCATTTATTGATTTTCCTGATCCGTCAGAACCAGACTCCACGTATTTATAAAGCGATCCAAGCTTGCGACTCAAGCTTGCAATCCAAGCTTATGCATAACGCGTTTTTTTGCTTCACCGCTATCACGATCGTCCACGTAAAGGAGTCCGGCTAACCTTCTCATAAGTGTCGCCTCAAACTCGTGGAGGATTCCATCCGAATACACCACTTCCCAGACCATTTCAATCAATTTTAACCTTTCGTCGGCGTCAAAGTTATCTCTAAGATCTTTCGTATAACGATAAAGATCGTTACTTGTGTCTAGGTCATCCTCGGCTGCCTTTAGTATTTCATCGGCTTCTCCAAGCGAAAGTTCAAATCTCTTCATCATTAAATCGCGCAAGGCGCTCTCTTCAACTTTGTCGAGCGTTCCATCGAGCCATGCTGCTCGCGTCATCAAGGCCGCGCAAGCCAACCTGCCTTCTTGGTCGACAGAATTGTTTTTATTCTCGTTTTCTTTCTTCAAGCTAATTAATTTTCTAAGTGCGGCCAACATAATTTGTCCTTTTTTTACTTTCTTTGGTACTATCCTGACTTCCTAACTTAGGATGCAAGTATTTAATGTCTAGCGAACCCGATCTTCCAGATAATCTGCTTTGCAAAAAAACGCAAGCTGCGGAGAGCAATAAAAATGCTATTTTAGAAGTTTTGAAAAAAGAACTTTCTACAAATGTTACTGTATTAGAAATAGGAAGTGGCACTGGCCAACATGCAGCAACTTTTTGCTCATGTCTCCCAACTATTGCCTGGATACCAAGTGATTTAAACAGCGATTCCTTTGAAAGTATTACTTCTTGGAAAAAAGTTGTCAGTGCCGAGAACATGGAATCTCCAAGATTAATAGATGCAGCATCACCAAACTGGAACATCGGCAATGTAAATCGAATTTCTGCCATTGTAGCCATCAATGTAATTCATATTTCTAGCTTTGATGTTACTTTGGGTATTTTGAATGGTGCTAATAAATATTTAGATAAGGGGGGAGTATTATATTTTTATGGACCTTTCTTTCAAAATAATGCTGAACCAACGGAAAGTAATAAAGTTTTCGATCAATACTTACGAAATCAAAATAAATATTGGGGCATCCGAACACTAGATGAGATAGAAGTCTTGGCTAGAGATCGTGGTTTGCATTTGGATAAAACGATTGAGATGCCTAAAAATAATTTGTCAGTAATTTTCCAAAAAAATTAATCGAAAACCCCCACACGCAGTGACTATGCAACAATCTGCCTGATTTTTGATAGAAAGTGGTCCAGCTCTTCTTCAGAATTGTAGTAATGTATGCTTGCACGGACAACAGCCTCAATTCCTCTCTCCATAAAGCTAAGCCGTGAACCAGAGCCACTTGAGACAGAAACGTTTATCTTCCTCCGTGCCAGCTCTGATTTTATAGTCTCCGCATCTATTGCTTTATGCCTGAACGTAACAATCCCGCATTTTAATCGACCTTGGTCGGTCACCTCCAGTTGAGAAATCTCCTGCAATCCCTCTCTTAATTTGTCTGCCATTTTGAATACTCGTTGCTGAATTTTGGGTAGACCAAATTCCATGGCATATTCTATTGCTCTCCCAAATGCGGCTTGGCCTGCAAAATATCGTTCCCAGTTTTCAAATTTCCTCGCATCTCGTCGCAACACATATGTCTTTTCATCGGATAAGTCTGCTGCAAATTGATCAATTAGTGGCGGCTCCAACCGCTCGATCCAATCTTCCTTAACATACAAAAAGCCAGTGCCCCTTGGCCCTCTCAAAAATTTTCTGCCGGTTGCAGAAAGAAAATCACAGCCGATATCTGCAACATCAACGGTCATCTGCCCAACCGACTGACATGCATCCAATAAATACGGCACACCATATTCATTCGCGATCGCGCCAATTTTATTTGCTGGATTTACGAGACCTCCACCCGTTGGGATATGGCTCATTGAAATTAATTTCGTTTTCTTGTTTATTAGCTTTCTAAGCTGGTTTGTATCGGGTTCTCCATCATAGTTATTTTCCAAGATAACAAGCTCAGCGCCAGTTTGCTTTACCCTATGTAAGTAAGCTATTACATTGCTTCCATACTCTGACCTTACAGTAATAATCTGATCTCCAGTCTTGAGAGGAATTGAATAAAAAATCATATCCCATGCCCGGGTCGCATTCTCCACGAACGCAATTTCTTTTGGCTTTGCATTAATCAATTCAGCCACTCGCACGTAAAAATTCTCGAGCTCAATACCCCGCGAGGCAGCGGTCTCATAACCACCATTCATTTCCTCTTCTCGCAAGAACTCATAAAGATAGTCCGCTACAGGCGCAGCCATCAAAGATGAACCTGCATTATTAAAGTGAGTGACATTCTCGCATCCTCGCGTTTCATTGCGCGCTCTTTGGATTTCTTTTTCATTCATCTTTGTTCTCATTTTTTATTTACGAATTTCGCAAAACTGATAAGGAAATCCCTATGATTACAGCCGGCAAAGAGATAATTAAAAAAGCAAATCCATAGCCTCCGACCCAGTATCCCAAGCCGAACAGTAGAGGGAAAATAATTTGACCAATAGCGCCAAAAGCTAAAACTCCGCCTGTTATTCGTCCCGCTTCTCCGACCGGTGCAAGCCGAGCGACTTCGGCTAACAAAACTCCATGCCACGAAAGAACAGAGAGACTTACACTGCAATTCACAAGCAAACAAGTGGTTCTACTCCAATCCGCCTCTAGAGCCCCCATAAAACTTGTCGAACATGCCATCACCAATGCCAATAATCCCAGTAATAATCTTGGCTTAATGAATGTGCTTCCAATCCAACCCCAAAGTATCCGCCCTGGAATAGCAAGAACGGTGGCCATTCCGACAATCTTGCCGGCATCTTCCAGACTATAGGCAAGGTCTTCGAATAGGTAAGTTATTGTAAAACTCATATATATTGACTGCATTCCAACAAAACTAAAAGCTACTAAACCCAGCACTCTCCTCTCACGATAGTTGAGCACATCGCAAAGGCTTTCTTTTAAGTCTTTAAGTCTGGGACGCGCAGTATTGTCTCTATCTTTATCGAACCGTTCCCTGAGGGGTTGCAGCATTACAGCTATGAAAATACAAAGTATAGCCATACCTATAAGCGCGCCACGCCAACCATACATTACAGCTATTGGCACAAGAAGAAGGCCTGAAATAACAACACCCGCTGGAACACCGGTTTGTTTAATCGAAAAAACTAAAGGTGCCCATTTTTGGGGGGCGTACGCGGCTAAAATTTGAGAACTTGCAGGCGTCGCAGCTGTTGATCCTAGGCTAATAAACGATGCAGCTAATGTTAAAAACAGAAACGCCAAAACAGCGCTATCTGCAAACGGCACGAGCGCTAGGCCAGCACCCATAAGAACGCATCCGAATTGGCTTGTTCTTAGTGCACCAAAGCGTCGTATGACGCCCCCGCAACCTGCCATGCAAAGAAGAGAAATAAATGCATAGAAAGCCGTATATAACAGAACGAGTTCTGAATCGAAATGAAGTTCTCGTGCCAGAGCAGGTATCAAAGATGGAATGCCCACTTTTGCTGTTGTCGCAACGGTCTGTTGAATTAACATTGCTGTGATGGCTACGAATAGTATCGGCATATTAATTATCCCGGACGATGGGACCTTTTGTTAATTTAACATTTATCAATTGCGCCCCATTAATTTATCGATAGCTCTTCTATCACTTTTGGTAGGTCGTCCTGCTCCAGGTTCTCTTTTAATCGAGTTGCTACTGAAATTAATAGAGCTATTTTCAATGGCTCTTCGTTTTGTTAGCGGAGCCAAATCTTCAAATAGTAATTCAGCCTCCTTTGCTGGACCTCGCCGGTCCGCAAGAAACAGAACTTTTACGACTCTGATTGCATACCCTTGCGGAAAGGTTAGGATGTCATTGCACCGGACTAACTGGTTTGACTTAGTGACAATTTTTCCGGAAAGACGCAATTTTCCACTACCGAGTAGTTTTGTGGCTAAACTCCGACTTTTAAAAAATCTTCCGCACCAAAGCCACTTATCCAGCCGTTGAGAGTCGTTATCCGTCATCCTTATCACTCTAACCGAACGTTTTTTAAAATGGCAAACGGTGAGTTAGAAACTGCATTTTGCCCTTTATCTTTTGACACTGATCGATTTTGGTACGATTTTGTCTCGTCAACTTTTTCTGATCGAAAGCTACCTTTTTTGCGGCTGGGTTGTCTTCTTTGAATTTTACGTTTGAACATTCTTTCGCCAGGCACGGACTGTTGCTCAGTATATCCAATCTCTCTAAGGATAACCTTAGTTTCCTCGTACCCTAATCCAAGGAGCGATAAAACTTTGTCCTCGAGAACGAAAGGTTGAACTTTTGATTGTTGTCTCAAAATAACAGCTACACGTTCTAAAATGTCGGCTCTAACAGCTCGGTTTCCAAGCGGAACAAACCCTATTGCGAAATAGTATTCATCCGGTACGGCTGCTTTCTTTTCAACAGTGACGTGTCCAGGTAGAGGCGGATTTAAAGTGCTTTTTGGGGAGTGATGCACCCGCCATAATACAGATAAAAGTTCTATGGCTTTTGGTTTTAGTAATTCAGGGAAGTATAATACCTCAGTTCCAAACCTTAGGCCAAGTTTTGTTAAGTAATTGCGATCCGTCTGAGATACATTTTTTAGAAGGTTTTTCACTTTATTCTTTAGAACTGCACCAAGATTTTCACTTATTTGAAAAAGAATACCTCTCGCAGGACTGGCGACATCTACTTTTTTTATTTGCACCAAAGGACCGAGGCATTCCTCTATGTGGTGGTCCAGCCAAACTCTTAATCTTGAAATTATTAATTCTTCTTGAAGAGGTGATATTAAGTCAGATGCTTTAAGTAAAATCTTTGGCGATAGAGGATTATGGCCTAACGCCAAATCAGCTAACAAATTCGACCTCCAATAAATTGAGCCACCAATATCAATAGAGAATTTTTCGTCAATATCATTATTAATATCCTGAGCACGCTTTTTTAACTCAGTTGGTAGCACTCGGCGAACTGCTGCTAACACAGGCTTAGGATCCGATCCCTTAATCAAATTCGGGCTGAATGATAAACCATTTAAATTTCCAACTTTATAGCCCTCTACAGACACCTCGCCCTTTGATGAAATTCCTGCTAATAGCTGATGACTATCTTGCATTTTCCTAACAAGAACAGACGCGCGAAGATCTACAAATCTTTGAGTTAACTTTTCATGCAAAGCGTCAGATAATCTATCTTCCACTGCGCGCGTTTCCTCCTGCCAACGCAGGGGGTCCCTTGTCCAATTATTTCGATTGGATATGTATGTCCAATTCCTAATGTGCGAGAGTCTGCTTGATAGGGTATCTATGTCTCCATCAGTTCGATTGAAGCGTTGTATTTGTTTTGCAACCCACTTCTCAGGTAGTTCACCATCGTTGTCTAAGAGATGGTTAAAAACCTGTTCTAAAAAATAGCTATGCGATTCTGATAAGGTCTTACTAAAATCGGGTATCTGGCAGACATCCCAAAGTAATTTTACTGCCAATTTATTCGACGCTCTTGACGCAATGTTTTTATTTTTAGAAAGGCCCACAAGATGAGTATGGTCGGCAGCATCACGTTTTTTAGTCATAAAAGAATAGGGAGGGCTGAATTCCAATGAATAGATCAAGGCAGATAAGCTCTCGAAGGATAAGTCAGTATTTCGCCAGTACGCTCGCAGTTGAGGTTTGAAAGTATGGTTTTCTATCGCATCTACCGCTGCGTCATCTAGCATAGAGCAATCTGCTGTAACGCCGAAGGTTCCATCATTCATATGTCGGCCAGCGCGACCGGCTATCTGAGCTAATTCCTGAGGAGATAGGTGCCTAGATCTTTTGCCATCAAATTTTACACGCTGAGCAAATGCAACGTGATTAATATTTAAATTCAACCCCATGCCAATAGCGTCTGTGGCAACCAGATAGTCAACCTCCCCATTTTGATACATTTCGACCTGTGAGTTCCTCGTTCTTGGAGAAAGCGCTCCCAATACAACAACCGCACCCCCTTTTTGTTTTCGGATTAAGTCAGCAAGCGCGTAAACATCTTGAGCGGAAAAAGCCACAATCGCTGTCTTTTTTGGCAATCTAGTAATTTTCTTTGATCCAGAATATTTCAATTTAGAGAGACGAGGACGACTAATGTATTTAATGTCCGGCAGTACCTTTTTTAGGGTGGTTTCTACAGTTGATGCCCCTAAAAAAATTGTCTCCCGTGTTCCTCGCGCATTAAGTAACCTATTCGTAAACACATGCCCTCTTTCTTGATCAGAAATAAGCTGTATTTCATCGACCGCCAGAAACTCCGTAAATCTATCTGTTGGCATGGATTCTACGGTGCATAAAAAATATCTTGCCTTCTCAGGAATAATTTTTTCTTCACCTGTGATTAACGCTACCGCTTGTTTCCCTTTTTGCTGAACCACTCGATCGTAGTTTTCTCTGGCTAGTAATCGCAGCGGAAAACCAATAATGCCCGATTGGTAACTCAACATTCGCTCTATCGCATAATGCGTTTTTCCTGTATTCGTGGGACCAAGAACGGCAGTTATTACTGGTAAGGCTGTATCCACGATTTAAACCATCATTACTTTGTTTTATTTAACCACAAAAGAAAACTTGCAATTTTGCCTGAGATTGCACATATGACAAACGTCCAAGTTTTTATGGTTCCATGATACGCAAATTGTCAAACTAGTTCTACCCAAGTTAAATGGAGAAATCAAAAAATGGCGTCGACAAAACGTTCTTTTCAGGCTGAAGTTAGTAAACTTCTTAACATTGTGGCTCACTCATTATATAGCGAGCGAGAAGTCTTTCTGCGCGAGCTAATATCTAATGCGGCAGACGCATGCGATAAACTAAGATATTTGGCACTTACTGACGATACGTTGGTGTCCGGGGATACTAACTTTAGTATAAAGATTAGTGTAGACCAAAAGGATAAAACATTAACAATTTCCGACAATGGTATCGGAATGAATGAAAACGAACTCGATGAGAACTTAGGAACAATAGCCCGTTCTGGAACTGGAGCATTTGTAGAAAGTTTATCAGGAGATGAAACAAAAGATGTTGGCTTGATAGGTCAATTCGGTGTTGGGTTTTATTCAGCGTTTATGGTTGCGGCGAAAGTAGATGTAATCACGAGGAAAGCCGGGGAGAAAACTGCCTGGAAGTGGAGTTCCGATGGTTTAGGGGAATATACAGTCGAGAAAACTTCTAAAGAAGACCGCGGTTCAAGCATAACACTCTATTTAAAAAAGGATGCCAAAGAGTTCCTTGAAGATTTGCGGCTTAGGACGATTGTTAAAGCATATTCAGATCATATATCTATTCCAATCGTACTTGTAAAAGATAAAGAGGAAGAGAGCCTCAACGAGGCCTCTGCTATATGGACACGGCAAAAGAAAGACATCACGCAAGATCAGTATACTGAATTTTACCGGCACGTAAGTAGTGGCTATGATGAGCCATGGATGACCTCACATTGGCGGGCAGAAGGAAGGTTTGACTATAGCGCACTCTTATTCGTCCCTTCAAAAAGACCTTTCGATTTATTCCATCCTGATAGAAAACACAGAGTTAAATTATATGTCAAAAAAGTGTTTATAACGGATGACTGCGAAGGATTGGTGCCAGAATATCTTAGGTTTGTGAAAGGTATTATAGATTGCGAAGACCTTCCATTGAACGTTAGCCGGGAACTTTTACAAAAGAACCAGATGCTGACCTCAATAAGTACTGCTGTTACTAAAAGAGTTCTTAACGAGTTAAAGAAAAAGGCTGACAAAAAGCCCGAAGAATACGCTGAATTTTGGGAAAACTTTGGCGCCGTCTTAAAAGAAGGACTCTATGGAATTCCGAATGAACACAAAAACTCCCTTTTGGAATTAGTGAGGTTTAAGTCCTCAACTAGGGATGGCTTGGTTAGTTTGAAGGATTATTTAGCAGGCATGAAAGAGGGTCAGGAAAACATCTATTATATAACAGGCGAATCGCAAGAAGCCATTAAAAACTCGCCCCATCTTGAGGGCTTCGCTGCGAAAGGTATCGAAGTGTTATTACTCTCAGATCCAATTGACGACTTTTGGATTTCTAGCATGTTCGAGGGTTATGAAGATAAAAAATTCAGCTCAGTTACCAAAGGTTCAGCGGAACTAGAAAAAATCGAAGGTGTCAAAAACAAAGATGCAAAGGACAAAAAAGGTGAAAAGAAATCCAAGAAAACTGACGTTTCACTATTAATCGCCTCAATTAAACTTACACTGGGGGAAGCAGTAAAAGACGTTAAAGAATCCATACGTTTAACTGACTCGGCATGTTGCTTGGTAGCTGATGAAGGGGATATGGATATGAACTTGGAGCGCATACTACGTCAACACCAGCAAGTTGCGGATGCGGCTCCTCGGGTACTTGAAATAAATCCAACACACCCACTTATAAAGGGCTTAGTTAAGAAAGTTAAAGACGGAGAGACTGATCCAATACTAGAGGACGCTGCTCTACTCCTTTTCGATCAAGCTAAGATTATGGACGGTGAACCCGTAAAAGATGTAAAGGCTTTTGCACAGCGAATGTCTAAAGTTATGGAATTAAGTCTGCAAGCATAAATTAAGTTATTTTTTCGACCTCCGTTTTAAACCACGGAGGTCGTATGTAAGTTGGTCACTTTTCGGACTGTGAATTCCACCGATAATCAAGTGTTTCTGAATCTTCTGTGACCCCGTTTTTGGAAGCGAATCCAGAAACTTTACCCAGCCCGGCGATTTAAAGTAAGATAATCTTTCGTTGACAAAATTAAATAACTTTTTGGCAAGATGTATATCAGGTGTATACCCGGACTTTAATACGATACAAGCCATAACCTCTTCTTCTCTTATTGGGTCAGCAATTGCAATCACAGCGACTTGCTCTACTTCACTACACTCTTGAAGAACCCCTTCCACTTCAACAGCAGCTATGTTTTCACCAGATCGTCTAATAATATTTTTTAGTCTATCAACAAAATGCAACATCCCGTCTCTTGCTTGGTAAACGATATCGCCAGTATGAAACCATCCACCACGCCACGCTTCTTCTGTGGCTTCCACATCTTTTAAATATCCGGAAAATGCCCCAAGTCGCGGGGTCTCAGCGGAATATCGTACAACTAATTCGCCCTTTTCATCTGGTGGTAACTTATGCCCGTTTTGATCATGCACTTCTGCTTCTAAGCCGGGCTTTGACCGTCCTATTGCTCTCGTCCCGGTCTTTCTAGGTTTCGTATTCGCCGCTAACACCCGAACCATTTCAGTCATGCCCCAAATCTCTACAAGCGGAAAACCGAACCGGTTTTCGAAAATCTCATGTAAACCTGGTTCAACTCCTGCTCCAAAGCCAAATTTGACCGAGTGATTTTTTTCAAAAGGTCTTTCTGGCTGATTTAGTAACATAGGCGCAACAACCCCTAGGTAATGGATTATACTTGCTTGTGTCTCATTGACATCCTGCCACCAACTTTTTGGATGAAACCGATCAGGTTGTATTTGACAACCACCTGTAAGCATCATCGCCATAGTCGATACTGTCCCAGAATTTACATGGTATAGAGGTAAAGGATTGAAAACTCGTTCTTGGCCATGGATTATTTCACAGAAGCCACCTAAACTTGCATACCACGCGCCCGACATAAGCTCATATTGATGCGAGAGCATACATCCTTTTGGAGTTCCAGTTGTTCCTGATGTATACAAGAGACAGCTCTCTGTCGCTGGCGCGACTGCGCCATCCTTACGAGGCTTTTTTGCTCGAGGGAATTCTCCAATATTATTATCTAAACACCAAAGCGATATGGGATTTTGAAGGATTTGAGTCGCCCGGTCTACTTTGGTTTTTTGTTGCTGAAGATAAATCAGGAGTTCAGCTTCAGAGTGTTCTAAGACAAACGATAGCTCGTTTACACTATAGTCTGGATTAATGGGGACGCAAGACACACCGATTTTATTGAGTGCAAGTCTGAAAATGATTTGTTCGGGTCGATTGTCCAGAGCGACTGCAACACGGTGTCCCAGACCGAATCCTGCTTGCCTTAAACTTTCTTCCAAAGCACAAGTCTGCTCTAAAGTATCTTGATAGTTAATTTCAAAGCCGTTTTTATAATAATTTCTCTCCTTAGAAGACGGGACAGCAATGAAGGAGTTCTTGGAATATTTCGCGGTAGTTTTTTCAAACTCCTTACCTATCGTAGAATCTAGAACATTTCGAACAAGATCACTGACCACAAAACAACCTCTAGGCGGTTTCAAAAAAACGGACGGCTGCCCCTACCGGTTCGCCAAGAATTTCGTCGTCCTGCATAGCAATTTCACCCCGCAAAATTGTTATGATTGGCCAACCTCTTACTTTAGTGTCATTAAATGGAGTCCAACCACATTTACTTTCGATCCAATCATTAGTAATGACCCTATCTGCATTAAGGTCGACAAGCACAAGGTCTGCATCATAACCGACTGCTATCCGTCCTTTACCCATTATTCCAAAAATTCTTTGCGGTCCTGCCGATGTTAGATCAACAACTCGTTCCAGGGTTAATCTTCCTCGGTTCACATGATCTAACAGAAGAGGTAAGGATGTCTGCACACCGGGCATCCCGCTCGGACTGCTCGGATAGGGCTGCTCTTTTTCCTCTATCGTATGGGGGGCATGGTCTGATCCAATTACGTCGACAATCCCATTTTGAATAGCTTCCCAGAGGCCATTTTGATGGGAGATGTCCCGTACCGGAGGGTTCATCTGAGAAAAAGCACCTAAATCTTCATAACAATCAGGAGCAACTAGAGACAAGTGGTTCAGCGTAACTTCTACGGTGATTAAGTCCTTGTGATTAGCCAAAATGTCCATTTCGTCCTTTGACGAAATATGAAGAACATGAACACGCCTATTAGCATCTCTTGCTAATTGGATTATACGCTTGGTTGCTCTCACTGCAGACTCCACATCACGCCAATCCGGATGAGCTCCTACAGTCTCTGCCGAAACGGCTATTCCTTGTCTAGATAAAAGTCGATCTTCATCTTCAGCATGCACGGAAACACGCCTCGTGCCATTGGCCAAGACCATAGCTATAACTTCGTCATCCTTCGCAAGAAGGGTCCCCGTGGAGCTCCCCATAAATATTTTTACCCCTGCACACCCGGGAAGACGCTCTAACTCAGCAAGTTGGTGGGCATTTTCACTGTTTCCTCCCATAAAAAAAGCAAAATCGCACCAAGCTGTTCGCCCTGCTATCTCCAACTTCTGGGATAGTGTATCCTCGTCTAATGTTAGTGGACTAGTATTGGGCATTTCAAATATGGAAGTTACGCCACCCTTTATTGCTGACCGCGTTCCATGTTCGATATCTTCCTTATGCTCAAGACCGGGTTCTCTGAAATGAACCTGCGAGTCTATCACTCCAGGAAGAACATGGAGGTTTTTTGCATCTATAACGTTTGCTGCAGAGACACCACTCAGATCACCTAGCGTCACAATTTTTCCATTAGCTATGCCAATATCAACTTGAGATATTCCTCCTGGAGAAACAACACTTCCGCTTTTGATTAACAGATCAACGCTTTTCAACACAACTAGTCCCCTATCCGCTTATGATATTCAATACAAACCACAAAGATAAATTCAAGACAATAACTCGTTACAACGCAAAGCAGAATTATTTTGGCTTACGATCCAAAGGCGCGTGACTATGATACTTGTCTTAAGGGATGTTACGTAAATTGCAGTGATACAAGAAACCAAGAGCAGGGAACGTTTTTCGTCCTAAGATATCTGATGGAAGAAGATTATCGGCAAGAAACAGTCGTTTTCTTCGGTAACGGGCCTTGTCTAAGTTTAGCCCTGCCGTGCTTTAAAACGCGGGTTCGCCTTATTAATTACGTATACACGGCCCTTGCGTCTAACGACTCGGCAGTTCCTGTCTCGAGTTTTGAGCGTTTTCAAAGAATTTGCGACTTTCATAACCTATTATCCAAACAATAAAAACGTTTCGGGAACATATTCTTACGTTGCTTTTTTGTCAATAAACCTCTTATAAAAATATAACAATATTTTACTTCCAAAAATTAAAAATCATACGGTCAATAGGACAACCTGATATGCCTTCAAATTCATTGAAAAGTCGGACCAAGGGTTACCTACTAGGTATATTAGGCGTCTTGATACTTTCGCCAGACACACTTCTTATAAGATTAGTTGATACAAACCCATGGACTTTTTTAACATGGCGCGGTGGTTTAATGACAATCGGGATGATCTTAGTATTGGGTCTCTCATATCGTAGCAGATTACCCAAAAAAATACGTGCCATTGGATGGTTGGGCCTGCTTATTGCTATAATTTTCGCCATAAATACAACTTTTTTTCAACTTTCTGTTCAAACGACCAATGTTGCAAATACCTTAGTGATTATCGCCACCGCACCTTTATTTGCTGCGATATTATCAGTAATTTTTCTAAAAGAGCGTATTCCGGTTAGGACGTGGGTTACGATACTTATCTGTTTTCTTGCTGTAGGATTAGTATTTGCTGGACGCCTAGATAGAGGCCACTTGTTCGGAAACTTTGCTGCATTAATATCCGCAATAGGTCTAGGAGCACATTTTGTTCTTGTTAGATTAAAACGGAAAGTCGATATGACACCTGCTATTGGATTGGCTAGTCTCCTTACATGTTTCATTGGTTTTAATATGTCGTCTAATTTATATCTTGAGCCACAACAATTAGGTTACTTAGCAATGTTAGGCCTTATTCTATTGCCCGTTTCCTTTATTTTGTTAACTCGCGCACCAATCTACATCTCGGCTCCAGAAGTAAGCCTCATCATTTTACTCGAAACCATTCTTGCTCCAATTTGGGTTTGGTTGGCTATTAAGGAGGAACCTCCATTGGCCACTCTTATTGGAGGTGGGATTATCATTGTTGCTCTAGCAATCCATGCAATCCAGAGCAGAAACAGCAGGTAAATTTAGATATTTAAAACAAGACCAACCACATTTATTTTTTGAAAAACAGGCGTCGTTTTGAAAAATTTAGAAATAGTAGATGCACACCACCATCTTTGGAATTTGGACTGCAATTATTATCCTTGGCTAATAGATAAGAAAGAGAGTGATTTTTTCTTAGGTGATTATTCATCTCTCAAAAAAAATTACTTACCAGAAGACTATAGAACTGATGCTAAAAATTTCAATGTAGTCGCGACAGTTCATATTGAGGCTGAGTGGGATCGTTCAAATCAAGTGGGGGAGACCGCTTGGTTAACTACAATGAATGCACAATTTAATATGCCAAATGCTATTATAGGGCACGTTTGGCTAGCAGAGAGAAATTGCGAAGAAGTTCTCATTAAACATAATAAACATACACTATTTAAAGGAGTGCGTTCAAAGCCACTTACGTCCTCACACCCTAATGATGAGCTCCCGAAAGGCCGAGGGAGCATGCATGATGAAGCATGGAAGAACGGCCTCTCGATGTTACCTGAATATAATTTGTCGTTTGATCTACGGGTACCCTATTGGCATCTGTATGAAGCAGCTCAAATAATAAGTGAGTTGCCGCAGCTATCTGTAGTCCTAAACCACACGGGTTTTCCCTGGGATAGAAGCCCAAAAGGTCTGTCCGCGTGGCGAAATGCCATGGAAGTCATTGCCCAATGCCCAAATGTATCCTTAAAACTCTCCGAGTTAGGTTTAAAAGATGCGGAGTGGACGGTCGATAGTAATCGGGATGTAATTCTTGATGCAATTGATATTTTTGGGGTGAACCGATGCATGTGGGCGTCTAATTTTCCCGTGGCTGGGCTGCGGGTATCCTATGAAAATCAGCTATTAGGTATGCTAGAAATACTTAGTCACCTACCGAAACCAGATATTGATCGAATTTTTAAATTTAACGCAGCTCGTTTTTATAAAATTGATCTATCAAAAACAACGACAATAGGTAATTAAAAATACGCTGAAAAAATTGACTGTTCATAAGTGCTAAGAGCCAGAAAAAAATTGAACAATAAAAAAGTATCGTGCTGCTTTTCCTATAAATACAAGCACGCAAAAAGTCAAAAAAGGTACTTTTAAATATCCGGCGACGAGAGTTAACGGATCACCAATTATTGGCAACCAAGAGAATAGTAACGACCAGATCCCATATTTGTTAAAATGTCCCTCCGCTTTAACAATCATCTTACTGCTAATAGGAAACCAGGATTTTTTGCTTAGACCCGAAAGAAAAGTTCCTATTGCCCAGTTAATTATTGCACCAGCAGTATTTCCAAAAGTGGCTGTTAGCGCCAGAATCCAAAGGTTGGTATTCCCATTCAGAACAGTTGCTATTAAGACAGCTTCTGATGTCGCAGGAATTAGAGTGGCAGAGAGGAGTGCAGAAAAGAAAACAGCGCTAGTTTCAAGGACAATATCCAAATTAATTCGCTACCTACTCACGATGAGTTTACAAATGCTGACTTTATGAGATTTACAAAAAATACTTTTAGAGCGCCTCAACTGATTAAACCCATATCTTCTATTTTATTCATTTTTCTTCAAACTAGTCTTTACAGCGTTTATTATGATACCATACGGCAATATAAAATTCACTAGGGATAACATTATGAACCCGGACCTCAAGCAATCAAGAGTTGATTTGGCATGTGCCTTGAGATGGGCAGCTCGCTTAAATTTACATGAAGGCGTTGACAATCATTTCTCGTTGGCAGTGCCCGACGAAGATGGCGTCATGCGCGGCAATAGATTTCTCATCAATCCATATGGCTGGCATTGGTCTGAAGTTACCGCCTCTTCTCTAGTTTTATGCAACGATAAGGGAGAAGTATTAGAGGGAGATAATGAAGTAGAAGATACTGCTTTTTTTATCCACAGTAGGATACATATAGGAGCTCCACATGCTATTTGTGTTTTACATACCCACATGCCATATGCCACGTCCATTACACTTCTTGAGGATGGAAAATTGGAGATGATGGAACAGAATGCGTTACTTTTTGATGGTAGGATTGCCTATGATGATGACTATGAAGGCTTAGCACTTGCATCTGACGAAGGAGACCGGCTTGCAAGAAAAATTGGAAACAAATCCATACTTTTCATGGCAAGTCATGGTGTTGTCGTGGCAGGTCCCACAGTTGCCGACGCTTTTAATGACCTCTATTATCTCGAGCGAGCATCAATGTTTCAAGTGCTCGCAAAGTCACAGGGCGGGAAGCTTCGAACAATTTCAGACCGCGTGCGTCAAGAAACAAGGGCGCAATTTGTTGATGAGGCGCCAAAACTAGCCAACAGGCATTTCTCTGCTCTCAGAAGAGTACTGGACAATACAGACCCTGGTTATAGGCACTAGAGAGTCGAAATATTTAACTGATTTCGATAAAAGCTTGTTTTAAACCGTCCATTAAACTTTTCATATTACCCGATCCAACAACTAGTTGGAAGAGATCGTCCGTAATTTCCATTCCGTCCCGGACTTCTTTGGGCACGTCTGCATATAAATCTGAGGCAGGATGTAAAATTTTTGTTAACGGGCTTAATTCTTCACCGCAGTTATTCAGTGATAATAGTTTTTGTTTGAAGGCTAATGCTCTCTCTAAGTTCCCTAGCAGTCTAAAGGACAAAGCACTAGCATTTCTTTCCGGAGCACATTTTGTCAATTTAGCTTTTTCGCTTCTCTCAAAAGTCGGCAAATAAACGTCTTTTATATTCTGATTTAATTCGAGAAAACGAGCAAGCTCGAACATATTTGTGCACACAATTTCCATTCTTCTATCAAACGTTTCGATAGTATTTTTTATAAAGTCTTCACCAACATAGTTTGCATAGCTTCCCAGAGTATTTTTTAAGAATTTAAGTTTTTCACTCAAGAATTCTCGTTCTTTTCCAACTGCCGCGTAGCCAAATTCAGGTATGTTGAAACCAGCACTCAATGACTGACCATCACTTACCACAATATCAAAGTCAAATTTAAGAGGCTGGAGAAGATACGGAGTTGCCAATGAATTATCACATACAGCAATCACGGCTTTTTCTTTAGCTATGCAGGAAACAGCCTCAAAATCCGGTATTTGTAAATAAGGAGCCTTGATACTCTCTATCCAAATTAAACCTGTATCTTCCGAAAAAGCATTTAGAATTGTTTCAGGATTCGTTTCATCTATGTAACTAAATCTTAGGCTAGCTGTTCTGCGTCTTACGTTTTCGAAGATATTATAGGCTACACCACTCTTATCTACATATGCTAGGATGTGGGAATTATGTTCAACCAACTCTAACACAGTCGCGATCGTGGAGCGATAAGATGAAAACAAATGGGCAACTTCACCCTGCTCCAATAGAGCGAGCCTGCTATTTGCTGTCGTGAGATTATCTTTTTCTAGCACTTTACAAAAACTTTGAGATTAAAAAAAATTCAGCGCAACATTGCTTCGATTAAGTGTGGTCCAGGACTCTCTATAGCTCGTGACAATTGTTCATTAAATTCATCAGCATCTGTCGCTCTTGTAGCTTGAATTCCCATCCCTTTGGCTAAGGCACCCCATTCAATTTCGGGGCGATCTAGTTCCATCATATCCAGAGCCTTTCTACCCGGGTTTTTAGCCCCAACATTAGCCAATTCACCCTTTAAAATCGCATATGAGCCATTATTAAAAATAATATTTATAATATCGCAACCTTCTCTCGCTTGCGTCCAGAGGGCCTGTAATGTGTACATGGCGGATCCGTCACCCTCTGTGCAAATTACTTTTCTATCAGGACAAGCTATTGCCGCCCCGGTAGCGTATGGCAATCCAAGTCCTATAGATCCACCTGTTAAGGCAAGCCAGTCATGGGGATTTGCACCTTGCGTGAATGGCATAAAACCGCGCCCCGACGACACCGACTCATCAGCTATGATTGCATTTTCAGGCATCAAATTACCCAATGCACAAGCAATGGACTCGGATGTTAATTTTCCTGACATCAATCCTGGTTTGCTGTATTCCTGTTTTTTTGGCTGATGGCTATGAACATCCAATTCGTCCGCTAATGCTTCAACAGCGTAAACCAAGTCCATATTGATATCAGCCATCTGAAGAACCTTACAACTATCGGGAATAAGGACACTTGGCTTATTTGGATATGCAAAAAACGCAACGGGTACCTTTGTACCTAAGAGAATTAAATTTTTAACCGTCTCTAATTGTTTTAAAGCTATGTCGATTGGATACTGTATTCTTTCTATGGCAACACGGCCTGCTCCTCTTTGCCAACGTCCATTTGAAGTCATACAAGATAAACGACACCCTGTCTTCGATTGGATCTTCCCCAAGAGATTTAAAGTATCTTCTCGAAGAGCTCGACCTGTCATATGAATTAAGGTTTCACCATCTTCATTCAATGCTTTAGCGATGCTAGTTATGGTTTCGCTGGATATTTTAGACTGCCGGGGAACATCCAATGGATTTGCTGTTGAATTGGCTTCATCCCAAGCTGTGTTAGCTGGTAAAATTAATGTTGCAATTTGTCCGGGACCTGACCTCGCGGCCATTACTGCCTCGGCACCATCTCCCGCTATTTCTTTTGATGACTTTGATGTTTTAACCCAAGAAGATACTGGTTTTGCAATACCCTCTATATCAGCTGTTAAAGGAGCGTCATACTCAACGTGATAAGTTGCATGATCACCCACAATATTCACTATCGGGGTGTGAGCTTTCTTTGCATTGTGTAGATTAGCAAGTCCATTCCCAAGTCCAGGCCCAAGGTGCAGAAGGGTAGAGCTAGGCTTGTCTGCCATTCTCCCATAACCGTCTGCCATACCAGTAACAACTCCTTCAAAAAGACCTAGAACACAACGCATTCCTTCCACATGGTCTAAAGCCGCGACAAAGTGCATCTCTGAAGTTCCAGGATTTGTAAAACAAACATCTACACCAGACTTAACCAAGGTTTTAACAAGTGATTCCGCACCATTCATCAGATTTTCCCAACTTGAAAGCAGATAAGAGAGCATGAGAGTTAGCAAGACATTGCCAGGGCTTCAATATTAAATACAAAATAATTTCTTTATGGAATACCACTTTTTTATAGGCACCGTGAGTCTAGAAATAGAATGGCATTTTAAATACATTAAAAAAAACCAACATGCTATCCTTAGACAACTAGTAACCTGTTGCGAAAACTCTTGTGATAATGAGCCAAGTATTCTTTTGGATAACATCTATAAAATCGTTATAAGTTGCCTAGTATACTTTTTTCCAACCGCAGTTTTTAGAAAGAGCTTAGATGCCCCAGAAAAGTAAGGGAGATGCCCCGAAACTGATTGACCGGATCCTAGATTTTCCATATCGAAAGTTATTTGGTGTCCGCGGTCAAATTACGATTGGTACGATTGTGGTTCTTGTATTGATAGTGAAATTTTTCTCTGGCATCAATACTGTTATGCTCGATGCAAAAACATGTTCGGTTTCCTTTTGGGACAAGCCATATTTGCTCTTTCACAAAGATATAATTTTGAAAAATACCGCCTCAAATCTGCGACAGAAGTTTCTTGAAAACCAGCGTATCGCAAGGCATATAGATGATGGAATTAATCCCTTTGCGTCCACTACCGACGGAAACATAAAACGCGCGCGAAGAATTAATCCGAATAAATTTGTTTGGAAGACAATGGTGCAACGAGTACGAAAAGAAAACCTCTCCATAATTCGTTGTCTTGGTAAACTAAAAAACTACAAGTTTTAAATTGCCTAAAACTCTATTCACCTGAAAAGGTTCTCGCTTTTCTTGTCTTCGTAAAGGTGGGCCACGAATTCCGCGTATCCGTTAAAAAGTTGTGTTGGGATTGTTTGACCTGAAAGTGTACGCTCTCGAGCCTGAGTCCATCTCGGATGGTCCACCTTTGGGTTTACATTAGCCCAGAAGCCGTATTCTTTAGGCTGAAGTTTTTCCCAAAACGAAACTGGTCTTTCATCGGTGAATGTAATGCGCACAACTGACTTGATCGATTTGAACCCATATTTCCATGGAACAACCAATCTAACAGGCGCACCCATTTGCTTTGGTAGTTTTTTACCGTACACACCTGTAGCCATAAAAGCTAATTCATTCCCAGCTTCTTCTAACGTTAACCCTTCAGTATACGGCCACGGATACCAATGTTGCCTCAACCCGGGCATTGCGTCCTTATCCATTACCGTCTCTAAAGCGATATATTTGGCATTCGATAATGGTTTCACTAATGAAATTAAGCTTGATAAGGGAAAACCAATCCACGGGACTATCATCGACCATGCCTCTACACACCGGTGCCTATATACCCGCTCCTCTATCGGTAGTTGGCTTAATAAGTCCTCCCAATCAAATTTCGTTGGACTATCAACCAATCCATCTATGGTTATCGACCAAGGACTCGTTTTTAGGGCTTGAGCTGATTTATAGATACTTTTATGTGACCCAAATTCATAAAAATTATTGTAGGTGGTAGCATCGAATTCGTCGGTCAACGTTCTGCTGAACTTGTAACGCTCATTGCGTGTCGCCTGATATTTTTGATCTATGTTTTGAGAGGCTAAAGCTGCAGGAACGATTGCCGTAGCTGCAAGAACTCCTGTGGCTCCGCCAATTCGCTTGATCAAATCACGCCGGTTGTTAAAAAATGCTTCGTCCGTAATGCACCTTTCAGGGATTTCCCAGGCTTTCTTTTTCTTAAATAACATTTTCAAACCACCCCTTACGGAAGAATTATGTTTGTTCTATTGACCTATAAAACTAGAGTAGCCACCCAAGATTTTTACTGGATATAGTGTTTTACTTATGCATTGCCAGTCATCTAATCAAGTCTTCAAGATTTTATAAAGACAAAGGCAATGCGGATGTCTCTTTATCCGTTTGTAAAACAAATATTGTTTCGCTGCGGGTCACGCCAGGGAAACTTTTAATTTTATTTGATATCAACTCTTCCAAAGTAGAGTTATTGATGGCCCTTACTTTCAGCAAATAAGACCAATCTCCAGTTACATTATGGCATTCCAATACTTCTGGCATTTTTTTCACAGCTGCACTGAAAGTCTCGTTGGATTTATTCCAATCTATCAAAACTGAAATAAATGCAAGTACACTTAAACCAGCTTTCGATGCATCAATATTAGCAACTAGATTCTTAATTGTTCCATTTTTGCGCATGCGACTTATACGATCATTAACTGTACTAGTTGGATGGCCAATGAGGTTAGCAATGTAAGATTGACTAACCAACGCATCACCTTGAAGAACCGCTAAAATTTTTCTATCAATATCATCCAACATTATAAAATTACACTCGATGAAAAACTACCAAGATAGTCATGTATATTATTTTAATAAGAGCACCACATAATCTACAAAAATTATGGTTGGAAGTTTAAGTTTAAACCTTTGTTAATTGTTTACCGTTGCTGTCATCTTGCCTAGCGATGCGCTCACATCACCTACTATTCCACAAGAAAGTCGTATATTATCTCCCGGTTTAACCTTATGTAGCCCGGTACACGTCCCAGTCGAAACAACAGAACCAGCTCTAAGCCCCGCTTTTCTTCTTTGTTGATTAGCTAACCACACCATCACATTTATGGGGTCACCCAAAGCTTTTTCACCAGAACCTGAAGCGACTTTCTTTTCGTTTACGTATAGTTCAGCGGGGTTTTCCTTAAGAGAACGAGAATTAAAATGCGTGGCTATTTCGCCAATACATAGAGCTATGTTTGCTCCGCAATCAGCAGTTACATTGTACCTGCCGCTATTCGCAATACCCGAGCCAAAACGCGACCCCACAAGCTCAAGCGAGGCTGCAGCTCCATCGATGGCAGAAATAACTTCATTGCGATTATACGCCCGATCGCGGCTCGGCAAATCACTTCCTAGTCGAATTCCAAATTCACCTTCAACCCAGACATCGTGCGTATCGAATATAGGAATTTGATCGCCATTTTTAAAACAGTATTTTTCTGGTACCCGACATGATCCGGGCTCGTCTGTGCCCAGTTTTTTCTGAGCCTCTTTGGACGTAGAGCCAACTTTCCAAAATATAGATCCGTTTCCCAAGCCCTCTAAAACCTTTGCTTGGATCTTATAAGCGGTCTCTAAATTCTCTATTTGCTCGTTTCCTTCGCTATCTACCATTGATCCCGTTAAGCGAGCTTCTATCAGCCTTTCAATGAGTGGTTCAAATTTTTCTAACAATCTTCTTTCCTTTAGACTCAAACAAGAACTTCAGCATATTCAAAGTATCTTTTAACTTAAACTTTTTTCATCTTCCTTGATCATGTCTGCTGCCTTCTCCGCAATCATGATTGTTGGCGCATTGGTATTTCCTGATATTAATGTCGGCATAACCGACGCATCTACTACTCGCAGTGAGTTCATACCAATCACGCGAAGCCTATCGTCTACTACCGCGTTAGGGTCGCTACCCATTTTACAGGTTCCTACAGGATGATAAACGGTGTTACCTCTTTCTTTGGCAAAGTTAAGCAACTCATCATCACTTCGAATCTCTTCGTTGGGATTGAGTTCTTTTACAACAAAGTCCCTGAGGGCTGGCGCAGCGGCAATCCGTTTTGCGATCTTCATACCTTCTACTAATGTTCTTTGATCATTTTCTTTCGCGAGAAAATTCCCCTTTATTGCAGGTGGGTCTTCTGGGTTTAACGATTTGATATGAATCGATCCCCTAGATTCCGGCCTCATTTGGCAAGGCGCAATTGTCATACCAGGATGCTTATCCAGAATTCGCTTTTTTACATCCTTAAAACTAGCATGAACTATATGATATTGCACATCGGGCGTTGCAAGTTCGGGCCGAGTACGAACAAAACCAGCAAGTATTCCAGCCGGGTACGTCATAATTCCACCCCTAGTGATAGCATATCGCAAAGCTTCCTTTACCAGGGATAAGCCACGTGTTTGCTCATTTAGTGTAATTTTCTTTTTTATTTCCCAAGTCTGACGCACCATGAAATGGTCCTGATAGTTCTCTCCAACACCAGGGAGGGAATGGACCACTTCTATACCAAACTTACTTAGAATATCTGGATTTCCAATCCCTGATAATTCAAGAATTTGGGGAGATTGCACTGCTCCCGCGCATAGCACCACACCTCTTGCTGCCGTCACCGTTCTTGTCTTACCATTTTGTTGAAACTTTACGCCTGTTGCTCTGCTCCCGTCTGTCAGTATACCCATAGTGTGAGCATTTATTTCTAAACTCAGATTGGGTCTTTTTAGGGCCGGCTCCAGAAAAGCCTTGGCCGTAGACCAGCGTTTGCCATTTTTTTGGGTAACCTGAAAATAGCCAAAACCCTCTTGATCACCGCTATTATAGTCGGCATTTTTGGGATACCCGCACTGTTCTGCTGCATCCATAACGACATCCAAAAGTTTTGCTTTTTCTTTTCCTTCGGAAGTGACTAGTTCACCATTTTTTCCCCTCCACGAAGCATCAGAACTTTGATAGTTTTCTGACTTTGAAAAATAAGGAAGAACAGATTCATAGGACCACCCGCGATTACCCAATTGAGACCAGGTGTCGTAGTCTAGTGGTTGCCCACGAACATAAACCATTCCATTTATAGAACTGGATCCGCCCAAAACACGTCCTCTCGGAATTGGTATCTGTCTATTTTTGGCGTTGGGCTCTGGTTCGGTTTCAAACCTCCAATTTAAACCTGGCATATCCAAAGTTTTTACAAAACCGACAGGAATATGTATCCAAGGATTTGAGTCATTGCCACCCGCTTCTAAGAGAAGAACTGTCCTGGAAACATCTTCAGTTAGACGGTTAGCTAATGTACACCCAGCCGATCCAGCACCAACAATGATATAATCAAAGACTTTGTTGATATCTTCCATGTCAATTTTTAATCATTTTCAAAAGTTGCATTCCACCAAAAATGTAGTTTTTCAGTCTAGAGAAAGCTCGGGTCTGGCTGATAATCCAAAGTGTGCTTCCAGTGCTAGCCCTATAGATAAAGCTTCTTTATCCTTTCCCAGAGGACACATTACTTGCAAGCCCACGGGCAGTGCCGACCCAAATTGGTGAACTGGCGTTGTGATCGCACAAAGACGAAATATATTTCCTGGTTGAGTGTTTCTTGAGGCTTGTAATGACTTTTGCGCTGTTTTTGGGTCTTTTAGATCCTCAACAGGCATTGGTAAAAAGGGGCACGTCGGCGAAACCCACCCATCCAACCCTTCAAAAGCATCCTCAGCTAGGGCTGCAAGTTGATGGTGCCGTATCACAGCAGCAGCATGTTCCATTCCAGAGATTGAAAGACCTTTTTCTGCTCTAGCTCCAGTGGTAGGGTCCATCGCTGGTAAAGCCGCACGAAATCTTTTTTCTCCAATTGCGGCCAAAAATTCTGGTGGTGCAATGGCGGGGAAAATCCAATCTCGCTCGTTGGGGTCCGGTATATCTACATCAACTATTTCCACTCCAGCTTCGACCAATGAAGCTAGGGCAGCTTCCATACAGGACAAAACATCTGCATCTATCTCTTCAAAAAAGAATGATGTTGGTTTTCCCAGCCGCAATCCCGTCAACGGCGTCGCCAAAGGAATATCGCAACCTGTCATTATAGCATGCAGAATGGCTGCATCTGCGGCATTTCTGGTTAATGGGCCAAGGGTATCAAGCGTAGGTGAAAGTGGGAAAACACCATCGGTAGGCAAGAGACCTACGGATGTTTTGTGTCCGAATATTCCATTCAGACATGCCGGTATTCTGACCGAACCACCGGTATCAGATCCCATAGCAAATGCGCACATACCAGCCGCTGTAGCCACGCCCGAACCGCTGGAGGATCCGCCTGGAATGCGCTGTGTAGAAAGGTCCCATGGGTTCCAGGGGGTACCTCTCGCTTCATTAACGCCAGTGGCGCCAAGCGCATATTCAACAGTTTTGGTTTTACCTAAGATAATACAGCCGGATTGTTTTAACGCAGTAACATATCGTCCCTCGGGACCTGTTATTTCCGATGCATCATAAAGCGAGCCATTAGTTGTTGGCATATTGTCCACTGCGTATATATCTTTAATAGCAACCGGAACCCCCATTAACGGGCCTAAATCAATTCCTGACGCCAATAGCTTGTCTATCGCCTCTGCGGCTTCTTCCGCCTGTTCGTAAGCTATAAACTGGTACGCGTTAAGTTTTGGTTCTAAAGCCTCTATTCTATCTAGATATGCTTGAAAATCTTCCTTTATCATTCTTTCACCATGTAGTTCTAATATTCG
>CACOPQ010000029.1 GCA_902629125.1 uncultured Alphaproteobacteria bacterium | reverse complement strand
AAGCATAAAAGTTTGTACAAATTACGCCAGATTCCTCAAGTAAACGGGGCTTTAATTGCCCTCGATCCTCATACTGGTCGTGTGCTCGCAATGACTGGTGGCTGGAGTTTCGAGTCTTCAGAATTTAATAGAGCGACCCAAGCATTCAGACAACCAGGCTCTGCATTCAAACCATTTGTTTACCTGGCGGCGCTTGATCGGGGTTATAGCCCTGCTACAAGAATACTAGATGCGCCATTCGTAATCGACCAGGGACCTGGTCTCGGAAAATGGAAGCCAGCAAACTATACAAGGAAATTCTATGGCCCCAGTGCTATGCGAATAGGCATTGAAAAATCACGCAATCTTATGACTGTAAGGTTGGCCCGAACTATAGGTATGAAGGCAGTGGCAAAATATGCTCATAAATTCGATATTATGGCAAATATGCCCGAACAGCTTTCAATGTCGCTGGGAGCTGGCGAGACAACGCTTATGAAACTTACAGCTGCATATGCGATGTTAGTTAACGGTGGTAAACGAATTAAGCCTACATTTATTGATCGTATACAAGACCGGAATGGTAAGACGATATTCAGACAAGACGAACGAACTTGCTCTGCATGTAATGCAAAATTTCAATCCCGTTCACTTGTTCCTCAAGTGCCGGACTTACGTGCGCAAGTAGTAAGTTCAACATCGGCTTACCAAATGGTAAGAATGCTAGAGGGCGTCGTTACGCGGGGAACAGGGCGAAGAATAGCAGAAATCAAAAAGCCTCTTGCTGGAAAAACGGGTACGACAAACAGTAACTTCGATACATGGTTTATAGGGTTCACCCCAGATTTAGCTGTTGGTGTTTATGTAGGTTTTGATAAGCCGCGTACTCTTGGGCCTAGGGACACAGGGTCAAATGTTGCTGCACCAATCTTCAAGAGTTTTATGGAACAAGCCTTAAGTGGGGTGCCGGTCACACCCTTTCGGGCCCCCCCTGGCATTTTGCACGTGAGAATAGACCCAAGCACTGGTAATTTAGCTACAAAAAGAAGCTTTAAAACAATCACAGAGGTATTTAAAGCAGGAAATGAACCAGACGGTATCAGCAGAGTTTTAGACGGAGGCTATGCGGGAGACTGGAAACCTGGTGATAGTCTGCCTTTAAAATTGAATTCCACTCCTTCAAGGGGTGGCCAGGGTATTTATTAATCATTATGTTTAAATCTTTAGTTCACAATTTGTGAGGGTCTTTATGCGATCGGAATTAGCGTCTTTAGTTGAAGATATTACAGCGTCAATTGCATTGCTTCGGAGGCATCTTTGACTGGGATAAGGCTAATCTAAGGCTTGAGGAATTAGACGCAATTACTTCTGATCCAGCCCTATGGGAAAAGCCTGAAAGTGCCCAAGCGCTAATGCGTGAACGGACCTCACTCGAAAAAAAAATAAATGATCTAAACGCATTTTTGACTCAACTCGAAGATATAATATTATTGATAGAAATGGGTGAAGCAGAGAATGATGAAGAGACTATATTGGAGCAGCATGAGACTCTGAAACAACTTTCCATAGAAGTAGAAAAACAGCAGTTGCTGGCGTTACTTTCCGGCGAAGCAGATATAAATGATTGCTTTTTAGAAATACATGCAGGTGCCGGCGGAACGGAAGCACAGGATTGGGCGGAGATGTTGTTGCGGATGTATGTCCGGTGGTGCGACAAGCACGGTTTTAAGGTAGAATATATTGAAGAAAGTACAGGTGATGAGGCAGGTCTTAAGTCCGTTACTATTAAAATTTTGGGTGAAAATGCTTATGGATGGCTTAAAACCGAGAGTGGAGTGCACCGTTTAGTTAGAATATCGCCTTTTGATAGCTCAGCCCGCCGCCACACAAGTTTCAGCTCAGCATGGATATATCCTGTAATCGACGACTCAATCAGCATAGAAATTGAAGACAAGGATTTAAGGATCGATACATACCGCGCATCAGGAGCTGGGGGACAGCATGTTAACAAAACTAACTCAGCTATAAGAATTACGCATTTGCCAACCGGTGTTGTGGTTCAATGTCAAAATGATAGGAGTCAGCACCGAAACAAAGCAACGGCTATGGATATGCTTCGTGCCCGATTATACGAACTAGAACTTAGGCAACGTGAAGAGAAGGCTAATGAGGTAGAGGCAGGGAAGACGGAAATCGGATGGGGGCATCAAATTAGATCCTACGTTTTGCAACCATACCAATTAATTAAAGATTTGCGCACAAACGAGGAAACCTCGGATACTCAGGCTGTTTTGGACGGAGATATCGATCGATTTTTAGAAGCCTCGTTGGCTACTAAACTGAACGGTGAGGAGATATGAAGCGAATCCGTTTAAAAGAATCTTTTTGAATGGCTTGATATTATAAAAAAAAAATGATCTTGTTTTGCGAAATTGAATCGTGTTGATCCGCAGGTGTTGGCTTGCGATTTATATTTTGGTGATTGTCATGGGGTCCTACAAAGAAATATATCAATTGGCGTTAGACAAACCGGAGGAATTTTGGGCCGAAGCCGCAGAAGACGTAGTGTGGCAAAAGCGATGGGATAAAGTCCTTGATGAGACAAATTCCCCATTTAATAATTGGTTTTCCGGAGGCAAGATAAATACCTGCTACAATGCGCTAGACCGCCATGTAGACGAAGGGAACCACAGACGTCTAGCGCTGATTTATGATAGCCCTCTCACGAACGTTAAACAAAAAATAACTTATTTAGAATTGAGGGATAGGGTAGCGCGTTTTTCAGGTGTTTTGAGAAAATATGGCGTGGAATATGGTGATCGAGTCTTAATTTATATGCCAATGATACCAGAAACTGTTATTTCGATGTTAGCGTGCGCGCGTATTGGAGCAATTCACTCAGTGGTTTTTGGCGGGTTTGCTTCAAATGAATTAGCGAAGAGAATCGATGACGCAAAGCCAAAAGTAATCATTTCCGCCTCATGTGGAATAGAGCCAGGAAGAATAGTCGAGTATAAACCACTATTGGATAATGCGATAAGAGTGTCAAACAGCAAACCAAATCATTGCATAATCTTTCAACGGGATATGCATGAGGCGGAATTAATTAATAAGAGAGATATTGATTGGCACGATGCGCATGACAAAGTGACAGCTGCTGATTGTGTAGAGGTGGAAGCTACTGATCCACTTTACATCTTATACACATCGGGCACCACGGGTATTCCAAAGGGGGTTGTGCGTCCGACAGCGGGGCACCTTGTTTCCCTGAAATGGTCTATGAAAAGTATATATGACGTTGATCCTGGAGATGTTTACTGGGCAGCCTCAGATGTAGGATGGGTCGTTGGACATTCATACATCGTATACGCCCCACTTTTTCATGGTTGTACTAGTATCTTGTATGAGGGGAAACCAGTAGGTACACCGGATGCCGGAGCATTTTGGAGGGTAATTTCTGAACATCAGGTAAATTGTATGTTTACTGCGCCAACAGCAATTAGAGCGATTAAGAAAGAAGATCCACATGCCCAATTAATCAAAAAATATAATCTTGATTGCCTTCGGTCGCAATTTCTAGCGGGAGAAAGGTGTGACCCGGATACCTTAGAATGGACCGAAAAAACACTAAATGTTCCGGTGATTGATCATTGGTGGCAGACGGAAACAGGATGGCCTATAGCTTCTAACTGTCTTGGGATAGAGCAAATGGATATAAAGCCAGGTTCACCTACTTGTGCTGTGCCTGGTTGGAAAATAGATGTGCTCGATGGGTCCTCGAAACCTGTTAAAGCGGGAGAAATCGGAGCGATCTCGCTAAAATTACCTTTGCCACCAGGTTCTTTGCCTACCCTTTGGCAGAACGACGAACGTTTTGTAGATAGCTATTTGGCAACGTATCCAGGGTATTATGAAACAGGGGATGCCGGTATTATAGATGAGGATGGTTACCTGCATGTTTTATCTAGGACTGATGATATAATTAATGTCGCTGGTCACCGTCTCTCTACGGGAGGTATGGAACAAGTGCTCGCAGAACATAGAGACGTTGCAGAATGCGCTGTCCTGGGTGTCAACGATCAATTGAAAGGACAAATTCCATTGGGGCTTATCGTATTAAAAGACGGCACCAACACGGAACACTCTGAAATAATAGAAGATGTAATAAAAATGGTGCGCGCTGAGATCGGCCCTGTTGCGGCTTTCAAAATGGCCACTGTTGTTAAGAGATTGCCTAAAACCAGATCAGGAAAAATATTGCGCGGAATCATCCAAAAAATTGCTGACTCTGTTGACTATGAGATGCCTGCTACCATCGACGACCCCGAGATCTTAAAAGAAATAAAAGAGTCACTGCAAAAAATAGGTTACGCAAAAGGATAATTTTTCATTTCAGGGCAAAATTTAATGCATTGCATTTGCAGAAAAATAGATTAGCTTGCAAGAAACTAGGAACGTCTGGGAGGTTTTGTGGTATGCTCGATAAGATCCATAATTTTCCAACCATTATAGACATAATTTTAATTCCAGATTTTTCTCTTATGGCGTTTTCGTCTGCTATAGAGCCGCTGCGTTTAGCAAATAGATTAGCAGATAGAAAATTATATGATTGGAGGGTGGTTAGTGTTGATGGGAACTCAGTTGTCTCTAGCAATGGTGTGGAGATAGTTCCATCTGGTGATTTAAATATAATCCAGAAGCCTACATTGATTTTTGTAATTTCTGGATATGGGGTCCAGTTTTATGATAACGGAAAACTTTCCTCTTTCTTAAGAAAGTCTGCTCGCGAAGGAGTTGTCCTTGGCGCTTTCTCTACAGGGTCATATGTCTTGGCGAAGGCCGGTCTGCTGAGAGACAGGCGGTGCACGATTCATTGGGAAAATCTAGAATCGTTTAAAGAAGTTTTTCCAGATATCGAGGTTTCTTCGGATATTTACGAAATCGATAGAGACCGAATTACTTGTTCGGGCGGGACCGCTGGGCTAGACATGATGTTATATCTGATTAGAAAACAACATGGTGATACCTTGGCTGCTGAAATTTCAGATCAGTTTATCCATGATCGAATTAGAGAACCCCATAGTAAACAGAAAATGGCATTAAGAATGCGATTGGGTGTGGCTCATCCAAAGCTAGTTGGAGTAGTTGAGGAAATGGGGCTAAACCTCGAAGACCCGTTAAGTCAAAAGGAACTAGCCTTTAAAGCGGGGATATCAACTCGGCAATTGGAGCGTTTATTTAGCAAATATATGGGGCTTACCCCGACGAGATATTACCTTAATTTGCGCCTCAATAGAGCAAAACAACTACTCGACCAAACAAATATGTCTATACTGTCTATCGCGTTGGCGTGTGGCTTCATTTCTGCTAGCCACTTCTCTAAGTGTTTTAAAGAGTATTATGGTCGGACAGCACGGGAGGACCGTAATGGGCGATACCAGACCCATAGGCAGAGTGAAGTCTTGCAGGTCGTTAATTGATGTCTCTCTAGGGAAGTTCCGATATCGAACCTACTTGTTGGTGAGACGATGTAAGCTCACCGCCAGCTTTAACAATAGCGTTGTCCAAGTCTTGTTGTTGACATAAACCTAATAAAACAGGATGCCGGGCGGTTATTTGGCTAGAGTTCCAATGAGTACGGTCCCGCACTTTGTTGATGGTATCTTTAGTTGTTCCAACTAAACGATTAATTTGTGAATCTTTTAACTCAGGATGATGTTTTAAGAGCCAGGCTATTGCATCAGGTTTGTCGCCCCGTTTCGAAATGGGTACGTATTTTGGTCCTTTGCTTTTATTTGTTGGTTTTGGCAAGTTACTTTTTTGTAACTCCAGACGCGCTGATGGGTCAGCTGCGCATCTCTGTATTTCATCCCTAGAAAGTTGACCGTTTGCTATGGGATCGAATCCCTGCATCCCTATTCCTACCTCACCGTCGGCAATAGCTTGAACTTCCAGTGCATGCAACTGGCAAAATTCTGCAACTTGCTCGAACGTTAGAGCAGTGTTCTCTATCAGCCATACTGCTGTAGCTTTTGGCATCAAAGGTTGCGTCATTGAATTTCCTTTTTCACGATATTCAATTTCAATTACTTCGATATGCACTATTATAGTGATATTATCAAGTTTCAAAACTCGAATAGCAGCACCGCTAAAATAAAAAATAGAAAAAGAGAGCTTTGTAATAGCTGAATAGTAACTTTTTTCTCGTTCATGAAGGGTAACTCCATGGAATTTGAAGATTTAGAACCGCAAAAAGGTCAGCTAAAACCAAAAGACCTTACATCCTGGAATATTGAAGAGCTGGAGCAATACATTGCTAATATGAAGCTTGAAATAGCTCGTGTGGAAACAGTGATTGAAAACAAAAAGCGTGTTTCTAAAGATGCAGGCAGTTTATTTAAAAAGTGAGGTTTCAATTTAACCTTGATTGTTTCGAATCATAAAAGTTTTTCCTATGGGAGCTTTCAGAGAGGGCACTTTTTGTTTAATAAAAAACAGACATCAAGAATAAAAAAGATTTTGGAGATTTGTAGTGCACGAACAGGTGTTCTTTGATGACTTAAATGTAGGAGATATCTTTAATAGTATTTCAAAAACGATCACAGAGACTGAAATTATCGAGTTTGGATGGAAATATGACCCGCAGCCATTTCACATAAGCAAACCCGACGCATTGACTTCAAATTTTGGGGGGCTGATCGCTAGCGGGTTTATGACAGCCGCAATTAGCTTTCGCCTATTATATCAGTCGAATGGTTTTCAAACTACAAGTTTAGGTTCTTACGGTATAGATGAATTACGATGGTTAAAACCGGTCAAACCAGATGATACGCTTAGCGTATCTATGGAAATAAAGGACCTTCGCCGTTCAAAGTCGCGTCCACAGTCCGGCATTGCGACGTGCTATTTTAAAACAATTAATCAGACAAGGGAGGTCGTAATGACTATGGAGAGCGCTTGGATACTCAAATGCAGGATATGAGAGCTACAAGTGGCACCGGGTTTTAGGAAAATATTTATGAAGAAAATAGACCAAAATGAAAAAGTCCCGCAAGTTAATAACCGTAGACTTTTTGCAATAGGAAGATTGGTACTGCTAATAGTTTTAGCAATAGCTCTGATCTACTGGCTCCTCGGGTGGGTTAAAGGCTCATTTTTCTATGTTCATGAAACCGATGCGCGGGTAATGGCAGACCTAATCACAATAAGTAGTGAGGTTGAAGGTAGGATTGTGAATCGTTTTGTATCGGAAGGTAATAATATTAAAAAAGGAGATCCGTTAATCCAAATAAACTCTCGCCTGATGGATCTAAAGATCCAGCAAATCAAAGCCGAATATAGGACAAAAAAAGCCGAGTTATCCAAAATGTCGGTGGAACATAATATGATTGCCGGTCAAATCCAAGCTAAAATCGAGAGTGAAAATGCGAAATTATTAGAGGCGCGGGCGAATAAAAGAGTGTTCGATCACGAAGTGGATTTTCTGCAGAAAGATTTTGAACGGGTAAAAAAACTTTTAGGGAAAGGAGCCATAAGCCGTTCAAAGCTCGAACGAGTGGAAACAAACTTTCGTAAAGCTGAGCAGCAACTCATAGCAGCAGAAAAAACTGTCATCGCATCCGAAGCCCGCATAAGGCAGGCACAAGCGGATAGAAAATTATTAGATGTTAAAAATGCCGAAAAGAAATCTCTTGAGGCAAGACTTCTAGAAATTGAAGCAAAGATAGCCAGAGAAGTAGAAGTGGCAAAGCAGTTTCAAATAACAAGTAATATGGATGGAGTGGTAGGCAGAACACTGGTAAACGAGGGGGAGGTAGTTTCAAAAGGACAGAGACTATTGGTGCTTCATAGCCCAGACAAAATTTGGGTAGAGACCAATATTCGGGAAACTGATATCAGCAGATTAAAATTGGGCCAATTAGTTAAGATAGAAGTGGATGCTTATCCGGACGAACAGTTTGAAGGAACGATAAGTAGAATAGGGAATGCTGCGACCAGCCAGTTTGCTATCTTGCCAAAATTGAATGAGGCAGGCAGCTTTACCAAAGTTACCCAAAGACTCAGGGTTAGGATAGAAATTGCTCAAAGACAGAGCATGCTGCGCCCTGGGATGATGGTGGAGGTATTTATCAATGCAAATGACTCGCCCTTTAGCAAATTTCTAACAGATTAATCTGTAAGCAAACTTAAGTATGCAAAAAATAAATCCACTAGGTCTTACAATTACAGCGATGATCGCAATGATTGCAATGATTATGACCTCTACGATGGTGAATGTTGCAATCCCTAACATAATGGGTGCGTTTGGAGTCGGCCAAGATCAAGCTCATTGGATATCAACTGGCTTTCTTTCAACTATGACAGCTGGAATGCTATTAAATGGTTGGTTGGTCGCGACATTTGGACCAAGAAATATATTTATAGCTTCCTTAACTTTTTTTTCTATTGCAGGCGTTCTTGGGCAACATGTGTCGAGTTTTGAGGCTGCCGTTCTAGCAAGGTTTGCTCAAGGAATGTGCGCTGGGATAATTCAACCGCTTGCATTAAGTACTGTTTATCTTGCATATCCGCCTGCCCAACGCGGCGTTGCAATGGGGTGGTTTGGCTTGGGAATAGTTTTTGGTCCTACAATAGGTCCTTTTTTGGGTGGCCTTATAATAGATCAATTTGAATGGAGGTTGCTATTCTCGGCAACTGTACCAATAATGGTGGTCGCTGCCTTCATGGCATCAATCTTTATGCCTGGCCGTGACCCAAACACAAAGCCTGTTTCTTTAAATGTAATAAGTTTTATTCTTATTATTACCTCTATAATGCTTCTTCTAAATGGAATAAGTATCGGGCAGCAAAATGGTTGGGATACCGACTCCGTTTTTTTGATGCTCTTTGGAGCCATTGTGGCACTTATTATTTTTTTATTCAGAGAGTTGAAGAGCCATTCTCCACTCTTACAATTGAGATTATTTAGTCACAGGAATTATGTAGCTTCGGCGCTAATAGCGTTTATATTTGGGGCAGGTATGTTCGGCTCTTTATATATTATTCCGGTTTTAGTTCAAACTATTCAGGGTTTTTCGGCTTTCAAGGCAGGTCTAATGCTGTTACCTGGAGGTATTGTTTCGATGATTGTCTTCCCAATAGCAGGGAGGCTCTCTACAGCAGTCGATCCATCTCACACAATAGCTGTAGGACTGGCTATCTTTGGCTTATCCTGTTGGCTTTTAGCGGACATAGGGATGTTGACTGGTTTTTGGGTCATAGCACTTTTGGTCGCATTTGGAAGGATAGGGTTGGGTTTAGTCGTGCCATCTTTAAACTTAAGCAGCATGAACTCGGTTCCAGGAGATTTAGTTCCGTATGCTGCAGGTACGCTCAACTTTATACGAATGACAGGTGCTTCGATTGGAGTAAGTGTACTTGCTATTATTATTGACTATAGAACCATTGGCCATGGAGCTGATTTACGAACAACGCAAACACCTGATAATACGTCATCAGTTGAAACACTACGAATAATTAGTGAAAAACTCTCTCATCTTGGCTTAACCGCCAATGAGGGATCACTGGCAGCCATATCGTACTTTAAGGCGCTTCTATCGTTGAAAGCACAAGAATTAGCATTTCAGGAGGGCCACATAGCTTTATGCATATTGTTTATGCTAGGTGTTATTGCCACCACATTGCTATTCCGCAGAAAGTCAGACTCTTAAGTCGAGTTAAATTAATCCAGCTCTGGGCTTTCCCCCTCTGGAAGAGGAACTTTGAACGCGTTTAACGTCATCGATATCAGGGTATAATATCCTAGTATTCCGACTAGATCGACAGTACCTTCCTCCCCGAACTCTTTGACCGCGGCAGAGTAAGTTTGATCATTTACACGATGGTCGCGGTGCAATTGTGTAGCAAATTCATAAATAATTTTTTCTGACTCAGTATTAAAATTTGGAACACGACGCTGTCGAATGGCCTCCACCAAATCAGGATCTAAACCTGCTTCTAAGCCGATTTTTTTATGTGCATACCATTCAAACTCCGCCCCCCAAAATCTTCCGGTAACTAATATCGCTAGTTCACTTAGATGAGTTGGTAAAGACGTTTCATACCTGCAAAACTGACCGAGCTTCTGTGCCTTATCCGCTAGGTTAGGACTTGTTAACCAAACCCGGAGTGGACCCTGTAATTTACCCCTTGGGCCCGCAACTATTTCGTCCCGGATCTTTTTTTGCGTTGTTGTCATTTCATCATCTGAAAGCTCTTTTATGCGCATAATAGTTTCCTTTAGTGCTCTCTTGCTGTTTCTTCCCTAGCGAATCCATTGTATAAATCAAGCATTCGTTCACGCCAATCAATAATTGGGTCATGCTCCTCTAAAATGTCAAAGGAACTCGTTATTCGAGCCCACATTATTGCACCAAATACTGAATAGTCAGCAAATGATGCTGACTTTCCACCAAGAAAAGGATTTAACTCTAGCACTTTCCTTACCGGAAATAGCCTTCGCTTTAATGAGGTTCTTGTTTCCTCTCTATTGGCTACAATTTCCTCCAGCGACATTCCGAAACGCTCCTCTCGAGAGCGTCGAAAATATTCCCTATCATTTGGATCGATGACATCCAGAATATCTCTAACTACGCATTTAGCTACCAAAGGATGAACTTGGCTATCTACCCAACTGGCAACAAATTTTTCATATGCCTTATTAGTTAGGCTAATAAACAGTGTTGGTTGACTCGTATAACTATTTTCAAGATATTCGGCAATTCTCCAACTATCCGATATTGTTACGCCGTTATCCTGTATTACGGGGACCAACTCCTGCCCGGAAAACTTCAATTTGTCTTTTTGAGAAAATTTGACTAATTCGACTTGAGCGTTTTCTTCCAAACCCAGATGCGCTAGTGACATGCGTACCCGCCAACCGAATGGGCTAAAGCGCTTGTTATCTGAACCGGAAAGGTCATAAAACTTCATATTACTTCCGCTACGAACAATAAACTTTTGATAGTTCTAAATACGAGAAATCTAGAGTCTACATCAGAGTTAAACATTTACCTATCTTTAACAAAAATTTCTTCAGTGCCGTCTAAAATAATCTACAATATGTTGAATGGCTCCGTAGTATTCGAAACCATGCCCAAGTGAGTTATCCTAATCACCAAATTATTTTGGTGTGCATCTCTTGTTCAGAATTAATGTCTTCCAACCATTCAAAGTAAAAAGTTTTCGATTTCAGTGGCCAGCAGACCTGATGACCTCATGGGCATTTGAAATGGAAATATTGATTTTAGGTTGGTATGTAATTGTCGAGACACAATCAATACTTTCTCTTACGCTTTTTGCGTCACTCCAATGGCTTGGTACGCTCCTGGCACCATATCTTGGGGCCTTAGGCGATAGATTAAGTCGCCGAACCTTGCTTTTTTCCCTTAGGTTAATTTATTTAGTTTTGAGCCTCACGCTGATGACGCTGGCGCTAACACAATCATTGGCGCCTACACATGTTTATGTGATCAGTTTTTTAGCTGGTTTAGTTCGGCCATCGGATCTTGTTATGCGGAATGGTTTGATTGGTGATACGATGTCAGACTCTAAACTGATGTCGGCCATGGGGCTGTCACGTACAACTATGGATACCGCACGAGTAATAGGTGCTCTTTTCGGTGCCGGGTTATTTTCTCTTTTTGGGCTTGGTGTCGCTTACATCATGGTCAGTTTGTTTTATGCAATTAGTTTTTTGTTAACGCTTGGTGTTTCGGGCATAAAAACCAATCCAGTAGGGTTTAATAGAAAAAAACGAGACTCAATATTTCTAAACTTAAAACAAGGTCTTATCTACGTATGGAGAACCCCAGCTTTATTAGCTGCGATGTGGTTAGCGTTTCTTGTAAATTTAACTGTATTTCCAGTGAGTCATGGCATTTTGCCGTATGTAGCAAAAAGTATTTATCAAGTTGACGAAAGCGGGCTAAGCCACTTGGTCGCTTCATACGCTTTCGGAGCCCTTTTGGGCTCAATTACCATGGTTTTAATTAAGTTAAAGAAAAATCCAGCACGTTTTATGATAATTAACATTTTTTTAATGCACTTGCTGATAATTATCTTTGCTTTTATTGAAACTAAGCTTAGTGGCCAAATCCTATTATTTTTTTCTGGTTATATACAAAGCCTTGCAATGATTTCCCTTGTCGTAACTCTTCTAGCTATAGCTAGTGAAAAGTTTCGTGGGTTGGTAATGGGAGTTCGAATGATGGCGGTTTATGGTCTTCCTTTAGGTTTAATGGTCTCCGGATATCTGATTGAACATTTAGGTTATGGTTGGAGTGTGATGTTGTATGGGGCCATCGGATTGATATTAAGCGCATTAGTGACCTTAAAATGGCGATCTCATATCCTCGTTGAACGATAACTAATTGAAGTAATCAGTTTTCTTTCAAGTTCAAAACTTCCCTTAATTTGTCAAGTATATCGGATTGGTTTTCATTGGAAAAACTGGCTGCTACATATCTATCAGGCCGAACTAGAATTATTTGATCCCGATGAACCCAAATCCTTTTAAATAAAATATCTTCACTGGGTAATAGATGTGTGACAAAATCCAACATTTTGACATTCGTTTTGCCAATGAAAATGATTGTTAGTTGTTTTTTATTAAAAAGATTTTTACCAACGTCGATTGCTTTTTCTATTAAACGCTCATCCTGAATGATTATCGCAAAATCGTTTCCTAGAAAATCGTCAAGCCGTGATATTCTTGAGTTTACTTTCTCAAAACAAACTTGCGGCAACATTTGCCCAACTAATGACCCTGAAAACTTTTGGTTGTTTAAATCTAGAAAAGCACCATTTTTATAGTGTGGATGTGGTTTAAATTTCATCGAAACAATGTAATCTCGCGCGACTGGAAATCTATCTAGCCATCGAACAAGCGTATTTCTGAATTCAATATCTTCTTCTGTCTGAGGCATAACAATATCCCCCATTGCTATTGCTAAGTCTATCATGGCTCGTGTGGGTTCCCGCCTTTCTAATTCATAGGAATCCAAAAGTTCTTCTGATGCCTCATCTCTCAAAACAAGGCTCAATTTCCAAGCTAGATTGTGAGCATCGCGCAAACCGTTGTTTAAGCCCTGTCCTGCAAATGGGGGTGTAAGATGGGCAGCGTCTCCAGCTAGCAGCGTCCTCCCACTGCGCCATTTTTCTGCTATTTTCGCTTCAAAGGTATAGATAGTGGAACGGATAATATCTTCTGGATGTATTGATCGTATCGAGCTCAGTCTTTTCCGGATATTATCAAAATCTAATAGTTTTTGGTGATCGTCTTCTTGTTGAACCCTATATTCGTATCGACGCCCTTCATCGGGAGCGGGTATGCTGACGTAAGGTCGATCTCTTCGGCAGTAAAATTTTGAAACTGGCTCTTGATCTGGGTCGTTTTTAGTGTCAACGATTATCCAGTCCTCAGGATAAGTTTCACCTATCATTTTTATACTTAATTTTTGACGGACGTCACTCCTTGCTCCGTCAGCTCCAATGAGGAATTTGCAGAAGACATCGCGACGTTTTTCGTTGTGGGTTAAAACCTCGACTTTGAGGCCGGTCTCAGTTTCGGAAAAACCCATTAGCTTACACCCAAAAAAGATATTTGCTTGTTGATATCTATTTAAGCCGTCGACAAGAATTTCATCTAACTTTGGTTGGAAGAAATGTGTTCGTTTGGGAAAACCAAACTCTTCTGGCCCGGGGCCAACTGCGGCAAATGGACGATCGTCTTCCCCATAATAGCGTGCACCTTTTCCTTGTACTGTTGAAGACAGAAATTGTTTATCAAGAGCAGTCGCCTGAATAGTTCTGCAACCTTCGTCATCTAAGGTTATGGCTCTGGGGATATCAAAGGGTGAGTTATTTTTTTCCAGCACCATTACTCTTACGTTAGCTTGCCCTAATAGATTAGCAAGTGTGAGCCCTACCGGTCCTCCACCAGAGATAATGACATCGGTCTCCTGCGGTAAAATAGTCATGCTTTTTGGGCTCCAATGTTAGGTATGATTTTAGTATGCTTGGTGCTTCATCGAAATTTACATAGATTAGAATAAAAAAACCGTTTTATCCTGCATATCGCTTATCCAAGCCCAGTAATGTTCTGGCACTTTGAACTCTACCTTGTTGGTTACCTTTTAAAGTAGGTCTTAATCAATTTTAGACCCCTTCAACTACCAATAAGGTTCCATTTGAACCTGCCTGGCGGAGTTTAACAAGTTGACTGTACTCGTTTGAGTAGTACCATTCCAATGCTTGTTCATAGTTTTCAAATTCTACGATTACAGTGCGATTTCCGATAAAGGGCTCGCCTTCTAGTGTTTTTTGTTTCCCGCCTCGTGCTAGGTATTTCCCGCCATAGCCCTCAGTCACAGATGGGACCTGGAGCCTATATTTTTCAAATTCAGTCGCGTTGGTAACTTGAACGCTTGCAATAACATACGCTGAACTCATCTTCCCTCCAGTTAGTGATTTGCAATTTGCTATAATTGTTCTAAAAAATTTAATTTTCTAAAGGATGATAAGGGAAAGTAGAGTCAATTGTGTAATTTTTTCTTCTTTTCTGTTAGATACGGAATTTGCTTGTTGATTTTCGAAAATTTTCGCATTCTCGTGACTTGTAAATAATTTGATATGGCCCAATGTCTAAACCCAGTGGAACCAATTTGATCAATCGACATCTATAAGAGCAGGCAAACTTCGATGACAGATAAACTTGTTATAGCACTAGCCCAATTAAACCCGACAGTAGGTAAAATCGGCGCAAACTTAGAAAAGTTGCGTGAGACGAGGAAGAAAGCTGCCCAGGAGGGCGCCGATCTTTTATTAACTTCGGAACTTTATACTTGCGGATACCCGCCCGAGGACCTTGTTCGAAAGCCACAATTCATTTCATCGCTACGTAGTGCTGTTGAAGCGTTTGCCACCGAAACAAATGATGGTGGCCCGGCGGTGCTTTTAGGAACGCCTTGGGTGGAAAATGACCGTTTGCATAACTCATTAGTGTTAATCGAGGATGGTGCGATAACCATGGCACGCCATAAACATGACCTACCTAATTATGGCGTTTTTGATGAGAAAAGAGTGTTTGATTCTGGTCCGATGCCTGGCCCAATAAGTTTTAAAGATGTTCGCATGGGGGTCCCAATTTGCGAAGATATTTGGACGCCAGAAGTTGTAGAGGGTATTACGGAGATGGGAGGAGAAATTATTTTAGTGCCGAACGGATCACCCTTTGAGGCGGGAAAAACAGATATGAGAGTACACCACGCCGTTGCAAGAGTGGTTGAGTCCAAACGTCCGCTCGTTTATCTCAACCAGATAGGCGGACAAGATGAACTCGTGTTTGACGGCGCGTCGTTTGTAATGAACTCTGATCGGACTATCAGTTGGCAGCTTCCTGCATGGCAAGAAAATCTGGCCATCACCCATTGGAAAAGAAGAGGCGACGGCTGGAGATGTGAACAAGGAAATACCTGTAATCTAGAAATAGGATTGGAAGCAACCTATCAGGCGATGACCCTTGGTTTAAGAGATTATGTTAACAAAAATGGCTTCCCAGGTGTCATTTTAGGGATGTCTGGTGGTATTGATTCCGCCTTAAGCGCTGCGGTAGCAGTTGATGCATTAGGCTCGGACCGCGTGCATTGCGTAATGATGCCTTCGCCATATACAAGTAAGGAAAGTCTCGAGGATGCAACCGTAGCTGCAAATATGTTGGGTGTTAAAATAGATACAGTTCCTATTGGACCGGCTATGAAGGCTTTCGACAATATGTTGTTGGATCATTTCGAAGGATCAGAGGCAGGAATTACTGAAGAGAACATACAGTCGCGTTCAAGGGGCTTAACATTAATGGCCTTATCTAACAAGTTGGGAGCAATGGTGTTATCTACTGGCAACAAGTCGGAGATGTCCGTTGGTTATGCAACTCTATATGGTGACATGTGTGGTGGCTATTCGGTCTTAAAGGACGTTTACAAGATGACTGTCTTTGAACTCTCCAAATGGCGAAATAAGTTAAGACCGAATGGAGCTTTGGGGCCTGAAGGTGCAGTGATGCCTGAGAGAATAATTTCTAAACCGCCATCTGCTGAATTAAAACCAGACCAAAAAGATGAAGACACTCTTCCACCGTATGAAGAACTAGATGCCATCTTGCATGGTTTAATTGAAGACGAGGCTAATGTTCAGGAAATAGCATCAAAAGGGTTTGATATTGAAGTTGTTATGAGAATTTGGCAGATGCTTGACAGAGCCGAGTATAAGCGAAGGCAGGCGCCTCCAGGCGTCAAAATAGGTCATAGGGCTTTCGGAAGGGATCGAAGATATCCTATAACTAACTCTTACGAAGCGTCTTACCAAATAAACAGTAACTGAAAGCTTTCTGAGAAAAATGGGTCCCTCCACTGTCAAATCACTTTCCTTCTACGATACTTTCACTCGTAGAAAGGTACCATTTGTTCCCTTAGATAAAAGCAACATACGATTGTATGTGTGTGGTCCTACGGTGTACGACTATGCCCATATTGGCAATGCTAGGCCCGTTGTCGTCTTTGATATTTTATATCGTCTTTTAAAACATTGGTTCCCAAAGGTGACTTATGTCAGGAACATAACGGACGTTGATGATAAAATTAATGAACGTTCTAGGAAAAGTGGCAGATCAATAAAAGATATTACGGACGAAACAACAAAAATTTTTCAGTCAGATATGGATGCTCTTGGAGCGTTAACTCCAGATGTTGAACCCAGAGCTACAGAACACATAAATCAAATGATTGAGATGATAGAAAATCTTATGGAAAAGGGACATGCCTATGAAACAAAAGGTCACGTGCTTTTCAATGTTCCCTCCATGACAGATTATGGTCAGTTATCGGGCAGGAACCGAGACGAGCAGATTGCAGGAGCTAGAGTAGACGTTGCCCCATATAAAAATGATCCCGCTGATTTTATTTTATGGAAACCTTCGGGGAGCGATGCTCCTGGTTGGCATAGCCCCTGGGGGTTTGGCCGACCTGGCTGGCATATAGAATGTTCGGCAATGAGTAAAATGTATCTTGGCGAAACATTTGATATTCACGCCGGCGGCATAGATTTAATTTTTCCACATCATGAAAACGAAATAGCTCAATCTCGATGCGCGTTCGGGACATGCCGAATGGCTAATCTTTGGATGCACAATGGCTATGTCACCGTTGAGGGTGAAAAGATGTCTAAGTCAGCAGGTAATTTTTACACAGTTAATGGTCTTCTGAAGGATTGGCCTGGAGAAACTATTCGCTACGCATTATTGTCGGGCCATTACCGCGCTCCACTAAATTATTCAATCAAGGGGTTGTCAGACGCCCAGGCTGCACTGGATCGCCTCTATCAAGCCATAAGAATTTCTGAAGATAATGGGCATCACAATGCCTTGCCTGGCGTGTCGGTTTTAGATGCTTTGGCAGACGATCTCAATACGCCGCTTGCCTTGTCCGAATTACACAAATTGGCGGGTGCCGTAAACAAAGCTAGTGATAATGAGGTCAGAAATAAAATAAGGTCAGAGCTGATTGAGTCGGCCAAGCTTTTGGGTCTCCTTGATAAAAAATCGGAAGATTGGTTTCGTAGGGGTGCATTGAAAAGTAATAGTCCAACTTCCGCAGAGATAGAGCAATTAATCCTTTCCAGAGATAGGGCTAGAGAAATCAAAGACTTTAAAAAAGCGGACGAAATTCGTGATGAACTGGAATCAATGGGCGTAACTTTAGAAGATAGTAAAAACACTACTACTTGGAAGATGAGTTAGAACAGATTATTTTTTAAGTGTTCGACATCCTACTACATCCCTATGTACGCTGATGAAATGACGAGAATATTCAAAGCTAATAATATGTAAACTCTGGGTGAGAGAAGTACGTCTTGGACAAAGAACGAGTTCAAAATAATCGACCGGTTGTGATCCTTGTCGAGCCGCAATTAGGAGAGAATATTGGTGCTGTTGCGAGGGCCATGTTGAATTGTGGTTTAAGGGAATTACGGCTTGTGCGACCCAGAGATGGATGGCCAAATCCTGCTGCGGAGGCTATGGCGTCTGGAGCTATAGAGGTTTTAACAAGTGCGGAGGTCTTTGAGCAAACCGAAGACGCAGTCTGGGATTTAAATAGACTTTTTGCCACCACTGCTCGTCAGAGAGATTTAGCAAAAAAAGTTGTCACGCCAAACGAGGCGGCAAAACTATTTTTCGATACAAAGTTCACCGGGAATAACATTGGTTTTCTGTTCGGCTCAGAAAGGTCCGGATTAATTAACGATGATATAGCATTTGCTGATTACGTTATAAATGTTCCTCTAAACCCAGAATTTTCATCTTTGAATTTAGCGCAGGCCGTGTTGTTGGTGGGATATGAATGGTTCCAGGCGAGTTTAATGCAAACGATAGGTTCACGAAACTGGGGTAACAGTGAACTTTCCACAATTGGGGAAAGAGAGTATTTTTATAAACGGCTAGAAAAGCATTTAGATGAAGCAGGTTTTTTACACCCGCTAGAGTTGGCCCCAACGATTTGTAGAAATCTGCGTGCAATGTTCAGTAAGGCCACTCTAACCAATCAGGAGATTAGGACGTTGCATGGAATAGTGACTGCCTTGAGTAACTATACACCCGATAGCAAGTAGGTTTATGCTCTTCGGATTGCAACCAAATCTCGATGATCATTTGCGATTGTTCCTATTCATCAGCAAGTTTAGAGCCTCAACCAGGATTGAAAAGGCAATAGCTGCATATAAATACGCTCGGGGAATATGAATATGTATACCATCGGCTACTAAAACTATACCAACGACAAGTAGAAAACAAAGTGCAAGCATTTTTGATGTAGGATGTTTGTAGATGAACTCACTTATTGGTTTGGATGCCGTTAGCATAACCGCCATTGCGATAATTACTGCCGTTATCATTATGAATAAGTGTTCAGCCAATCCAATAGCTGTTAGGACCGAATCAATTGAAAAAACAAGATCAAGCACAACGATTTGAGCTATTACACCAGAAAAACTAGCTACTCCGCCCGTTGAAGTGTTTTCGGGTTCTCCGTTAACAGTAACTTTGATTTCTTTGCAAGATTTATAAACCAAAAAAATACCGCCACCTAACAAGATCAAATCCCTCCATGATACGGCGTGGTCGGTTATACTGAAGACAGGGTCTGTCAACCCAACAAGCCAAGCCAACATCGAAAGGAAAACCAGGCGCAGTATAAGCGCTAAACCAAGGCCAATTTTCCTAGCCTTATTACGTTGACTCTCTGGAAGCTTATTAGCGACTATGGATACAAATATGACATTGTCTATGCCCAAAATGATCTCGAGTATCGTAAGTGTTGCGAGGCTAGCCCATACTGCGGGGTCATTAATCCATTCCATCATTTCACCGGCCTTCAGCTTTGGATGTTCTTTCGATGCTATCGGACATCTTTCGATATTTAATTGACAAGGATGTGAATGCAATATTTTTTATTTCAAAGTTTGACTTTTTCCCCTTCTTCAATATATTCGCGAGCTATTCTCGGAAATGTGTAGTCACTTGCGGAGGGGCTACCGGCGTAAGGCCCTACCGGGACAATCTTCTGGCTTACGAGGAGCCGCAAATGAGTAATAGAATCAGCGCAAAACATAAAATTGATCGACGTCTTGGAGTGAACCTCTGGGGGCGGCCGAAATCACCTTTCAATAAACGCGAATATGGACCGGGCCAACACGGGCAAAGAAGAAAGAAACCCTCAGACTTTGGCGTGCAGTTGATGGCTAAGCAAAAGCTAAAAGGTTATTATGGGAATATAGGCGAAAAACAGTTCCGTAGATATTACAGGGAAGCAGTAAGACGGAGAGGGGATACGGGTGAAAACCTTGTGGGCATACTTGAATGTAGGCTAGATGCTGTGATTTATAGAATGAAATTTGTGCCCACTGTTTTTGGAGCTAGACAATTCGTAAGCCATGGCCACGTAAGTGTTAATGGAAGGAGGGTAACTATTCCGTCATTTCTTTGTAAAGAAGGCGACGTTATTGAGGTTAAAGACAAATCGCGCGAGATCCCAATGGTTTTGGAGGCAGTTGCGTCTAGTGAGCGTGATATTCCAGATTATATTGATGTAGATACTTCTAAATTAAAAGGGACCTTCCTTCGTCAGCCGAAGTTAGATGAAATCCCATACCCAGTCCGAATGGAACCGAATTTTGTTATTGAGTATTACTCACGAAATTAGACAGCAAATATAATAACTATCGTTATTGTTCGTGGCTTATTTCTTCCTTGTCGCGTTCTCTCAAGCCCAGGCCGAGAGCAGCAAAACTTGCGGCTAAAAGCCAAAGCGAACGCACCCAGGGGGCGAAGAGCTCAATCGCAAGCATTTTACTATGATCGTCGCGTCTGTAAAAGACAGGAATTACGTCGCCTATTTGTAGATTGGGGCGATCAGAAGTAATCTTTCCTCGCTTAGCTTCAATACCTGATAACTGTAATTTCGCCAGGTAAACCGTGTATTCAGAAGTGGTAGAGAGTTTTTTATAGACTTCAGCCTCTCCCAAAGAACCCTTTAGCAAAAATTGCATATTGGGTATAGCGAAGTAAACTGCAGCACAGAAAGTAATTAAAGAAATAATTAACAGAGTTTTAGCAGATGGATCTAAGATACGACGTAATAGAGTTCGCGTATTGTTTCGAGATAGCATATTAAATCGACATTATTCCCCAAATTTTACTTATGCTTCAGAAGGTAATTCTATTCCTTTTTCGGTAAGAAAAGCACTAAGTTCACCAGTTTCAAACATTTCTCTTATTATGTCGCACCCACCGACAAATTCACCTTTAACGTACAATTGCGGAATAGTTGGCCAGTCGGAATAATGCTTAATGCCTTCTCGAATTTCCATATCTTCTAGTACGTTTACGCTGTTGAATTTAACCTGCAGATGACTTAGCACTTGGATAACAGCGGCGGAAAAACCGCACTGGGGGAAAACTGGTGTTCCTTTCATAAAAAGAAGAACGTCGTTTGTATCAACTTCCGTTTGAATTCGTTGTCGGGTGTTTTCATCGATCATAATAAAACTCCGTATTTATATGGTTTTAATTATTGGTGTTTGGCGGAGACGTCTGTAATGCAAGAGCGTGGAGCTCATTTCCCATTCTGCCTTTAAGGGCTGCATAAACCATCTGATGCTGCTTTACTTTCGTTTTTCCAACAAATGCCGATGATACCACTGTCGCCGCATAGTGATCTCCGTCACCCCTTAGATCCTCGATCTCAACATGAGCATCTGGGAAGGACTCCTTGATAAGCGCTTCTATCTCTGAGCTTTCCATCGGCATTTGTAATCGATCTCACTTCTAGTTCAGGCGGACTTCATATAGTTCGGCAGCCATCGTTCATTAATTTCGAAACACCGTTGTAAAGATATGTTCCCAATTTTATCTATTGTCAACTCTTGGTGCTTAGTTGTTTTTCCAACGATTTTTGCCGTTACATTACGTTTTTTGGCTATTTTTAGAATAGTGTTCGCATCTGAGGATGTTAATATATAACGGCTTTGCTCTTCACCAAAAAAGAAAGCATGATCAGGAATGTCAGTTGGGTTCTTTATTTTTACCCCTAAAAACATTGCGTCTTTAACAGAGGCTAGAGCCATTTCAGCTATTGCGATTAAGATGCCGCCATCAGAAACATCATGACAGGCGCTAACGAAACCTTGTTGAATAAGATTTCTGACCAGATCGCCATTTTTCTTTTCTTCGTCTAAGTCCAGAGGGGGGGGTGCACCCGTTTCTAGCCCGTGGATTTCCCGTAAGTAGATAGACTGACCTAGCCAGCCACTACACGAGCCTATTAATATAATATCTTCGTCGTGTCGTTTTAACGAAATTGTTGCAGATTTGTTTAAGTCTTCCAGTAAGCCTACCCCTCCAATGACTGGTGTGGGTAGGATGGCTACCCCATTTGTCTCATTGTAAAGGGAGACATTACCGGATACGATCGGAAAGTTGAGTTTTAAAGCGGCCTCTCTCATACCTTTTATACAGCCAACGAATTGGCCCATAATTTCTGGTTTTTCAGGATTGCCAAAGTTCATATTGTTGGTAATCGCAATTGGGTGCGCCCCTGTCGCCGTTATATTCCGCCATGCTTCTGCTACTGCCTGTGCTCCCCCAACTTGTGGGTCTGCCAAACAATAACGCGGTGTACAATCGACAGTCATTGCTATCGCCTTATTGGAGTCATTTACACGAACGACCGCAGCGTCGCCCCCAGGTCTTGCTATCGTGTTATTCATAACGAGATGATCATATTGTTCCCAAATCCAACGTCGGCTTGATAAGTCAGGGCATCCAATTAGGACGTCAAATACATCTTCTAGCGAACCTTTTGGTCGATAATCCGATGATTTTATTGGTTCTTGTTTTGGGGTTTTTAACCAAGGCCTATCATACTCAGGTGACTGGTCGACCATTGGATCAATCGGTATATTTGCTTCTGAAACACCATTTTTCACAACTTCAAGATATCCTGTATCATTGAGGCTTCCTATAACCGCGAAATCTAGTCCCCATTTATCGAAGATTTCTCTAGCGAGGTTCTCCGAATTTGGATCCAGTATCATCAACATTCGTTCCTGGCTTTCGGAGAGCATTATTTCATAGGCACTCATGCCCTCTTCTCGAACAGGAACATGATCTAGGTTCAGCTTCATTCCTAGTCCACCTTTACCAGCCATTTCAACCGATGACGATGTCAAACCAGCTGCTCCCATATCTTGAATAGCGATGATAGCGTCGCTCTCCATAAGTTCGAGGCAAGCTTCTAGAAGAAGTTTTTCGGTAAATGGGTCGCCAACTTGAACGGTAGGGCGTTTTTCTTCTGCATCTTCGTTGAATTCTGCGGAGGACATTGTGGCTCCATGGATCCCGTCTCTGCCTGTTTTAGCCCCCACGTAAATAACTGGGTTGCCGATTCCAGCGGCTGCAGAATAAAAAATTTTATTACTTTGAGCTATTCCAACAGTCATTGCATTTACTAGGTTATTCCCGTTATAAGCAGAGTGGAAATCAACCTCGCCGCCAACTGTAGGAACACCAATGCAATTTCCATAACCGCCAATTCCTGCGACGACGCCTGAGAGTAGGTGTTTGGTTTTTTCGTTTCTTGGAGAACCAAATCTTAAGGCATTTAAGTTGGCCACGGGACGTGCGCCCATGGTGAAAACATCGCGCAATATACCTCCAACACCTGTTGCTGCGCCCTGGTACGGTTCAATAAAGCTAGGATGATTATGGCTCTCTATTTTGAAAACGGCAGCCTGCCCATCTCCTATCGATATTACTCCAGCGTTCTCGCCTGGACCCTGTATCACGTTGTCTCCACTTGTAGGTAACGTTTTGAGCCATTTTTTCGATGATTTATATGAGCAATGCTCTGACCACATCGAGGAAAAAATCCCAAGCTCAGTATATGTTGGAGATCTGCCTAAAATTTTCTGTATGCTTTTGAACTCGTCTCCGGAAAGTCCATGCTCGAGTGCATCGTCAATGGTCGGGTTGCCACTGCTGGGAATCATGTGATTGCATCCACTAGACTCTGGAAAAGTGGTCTGCCGTCTGTACCTCCAAGATTACGATCAGTAGCATTTTCGGGATGGGGCATTAACCCGAGTACATTCTTTTGCGAGTTCAATATTCCTGCGATATTTTCACAGGATCCATTCGGATTTGTTGACTCATCTATTTTGCCAGATTGGTCGGTATACTTGAAAGCAATCTGACCGTTGTCATGTAATTCCTGTAAAAGATACTCGTTAGCAAAATAGTTCCCATCATTGTGTGCGACTGGTATGGATAAAATCTCGCCCCTTGAATATTGTGATGTAAAAATCGAGTCATCAACTTCAACTTTTATATTTACGTTTCTGCAGATAAATTTCAGGTTGTTGTTTCGGATTAATGCACCCGGCAATAAACCAACCTCTGTTAGAATTTGAAATCCGTTACATACACCGAGCACTGGAATCCCTTTACTTGCATATTCTAAAACCAACTTCATCGCAGGGGATCTTGCTGCCATTGCACCGGAGCGAAGATAATCTCCGTACGAAAAACCACCCGGCAATATTATTAAATCTGTTTTTGGAAAACTTGTATCATCGTACCAAACAAAGTTCGGTTTTTTACCACTTGCCTGTTCCACGGCCATCACCATATCGTGTTCGCGGTTAGTTCCAGGGAATATCACAATGGTAGAATTCATTTCACCATGCTCTGAAATATTTCTATGCTGCCAAAGTACGGAAGGGTTGATACCTTTGCAAGCCTGACTTTTTTTGGCAAATAAGGCTTTTATAAACAAAGCTTTTAAAATAACGAGAAGCGGAGGATTGATTATTCTGAACAGCAATGAGCTCACGAATCGATTTTCTAAATTGTTAGCTTTTTAGGATAACCCGCAATCGTTATTCGTTTAACGTGCATGAAACCTTGAATCTAGATAACATTTTACAATAGACTTTAACTAACTCGCTAAAAGCAATTTCAAACGATCTTCGATTGGGATTATGCCACATGAGCTTCAATTTCATTTTTATGCTCACATCCAATGACAAGACTATTCCGAACGCCCTGGAAAAGTTAGATGAAGTATTGGCTGGGGGTGTAAGGCATATCGGCTTCAAAGATGTTGGTTTGCCTTTTGATGAATTAAAGCGTCTAGCTAAAAAAATCAGGGAAGCGGGTGGGAGGTCTTACCTGGAAGTAGTGAGTTTAGACGCAGACAGAGAATTGGAGTCGGCTGAAGCATCTGTAAAACTGGATGTAGATTGTTTGCTAGGTGGGACGCGAGCTAGAGAGGTAATAGAGATTATTCGTGCCAATCCAATAAGGTACTTTCCGTTTCCCGGTGAAATAGTTGGCCATCCTAGTGAATTGCGAGGAAACTTAGAGGAGATACTTGAAAGTGCCCGTTCTTTATCAGCATTGGACAGAGTTCATGGTTTAGACCTTTTGGCCTACCGCTACAAAGGTGATGTCTCTAGGCTAATGTTTGAAGTATGTAGGGTGGTTGACAAGCCCGTCGTAATTGCAGGAAGTATTGATAGTGAGAACAAAATTACTTCTGCTGCGCAAGCGGGCGCATCAGCATTCACAGTAGGAACAGCAGCTTTTCGGGACAGTTTCCCGGCAGAAAAAGAGGGTCTTGTCCCTCAAATACGGTCTCTGATGGAAATACGTAGCCGAGCGGCAAAACTTTCGACGGCCCCGCGAAGGATTGCTGTCGTCGCTCATAATAGGCGTAAAGCACAATTGAACGCTTGGGTGGGAAGACATCTCAATACCCTTTTAAACCAGCGTATTATATGCACTGGCGGTACTGGTTCAATGCTTCGCGAGATATATCCAAATTTAAACATTGAAAGATTGCAACGCGGTACCCGTGGTGGTGATCAACAGCTGGGAGCTTTGATTGCAACGGGAGAACTGGATGCGATAATATTTTTCGCTGATCCGGAGGCGAATTATTCAAATGATGTGGATCTCATAGCGCTTACCAGGCTCGCTATACTGCATGATACGCCCATCGTTTGCAGTCCCGCCGCCGCAGATCTTGTTATGTTGTCTTTCAATTAATTGTGAAAAGCTAGACATCGACTGTTAGTGTTTACTCGAGATCCACTCGATAGTTTTCAACAACGGTGTTCGCCAAAAGTCTCTCGCACATTTCTGTTGCTTGCTTTCGCGCTTCAGCAGGATCACTTTCGTCAATATCAAACTCGATAAACTTTCCTTGCCGAACGTTTTCTACTTTATCAAACCCCAAATTTGTTAATGCATCCTCAATGGCCTTTCCTTGAGGGTCTAAGACACCATTTTTCAAAGAAATATGGATATGTACTTTCATAATTCTCTGGCCCCATTCAAAATCAATTCGGTTAGCATTTGCTTAAAGATATTCACTATCCCATCTCTGGAAGCACACCCAGCCGCCTTGCTATATCCTGATAAGCTTCCCGCTCTCCTCCCAAATCTCTTCTAAAACGATCTTTGTCAAGCTTTTCGTTCGTCTTGATGTCCCATAGCCGGCAGTTGTCTGGGCTAATTTCATCAGCAAGCACAATTTGAACGTTATCGTCCGTAAAAAGTCGTCCAAACTCGAGTTTAAAATCAATCAATCGAACACCGATGCCCAAAAATATACCCAATAAAAAATCATTAACTCTTAATGTCATCGCAACAATTTCTTCTAACTCCTGATGGCTGGCCCAGCCAAATGCTGTTACATGTTCATCAGAAATAAGGGGGTCTCCTAATTTGTCAGCTTTATAATAATATTCGACTAAGGATCTTGGAAGAGGTTGACCTTCGTCAAGACCTAGGCGTTTACATATTTGACCAGCTGCGATATTCCGAACGACCACTTCAATAGGAATTATTTCAACTTCCTTTATCAGTTGTTCGCGCATATTCAATCGCTCGATAAAGTGAGTTGCGATACCAATTTCTGTCAAACGGGTCATCATGTACTCACTGATGGTGTTATTTAAAACGCCTTTACCTGTTATAACTCCACGTTTTTCGTTGTTGAACGCTGTCGCGTCGTCCTTGAAATACTGAACAAGCGTTCCAGGCCTTGGACCTTTGAAAAGAATTTTGGCCTTTCCCTCATATAATTTTTTTCTATTAGCCATTTGCTAATCCCTAATTTTTGATAGCATGATTGATGCCGAGAGAATTAACATCATAACAAATAACGCCGGATTGACCATATTCACGCATATTTTTGTTTTGGTCATGGACTGATTTATTTCCTGCAGGCTAGCTTAGTTCTTATACTGCAACGAAGTGAAAAGGAGCTGTATCTGGTGTGCCAGAGCAGAATTTCCATTGAACCCCTCTCTCTCGTGAGCTTGGAACTGCTAATAGAGAAGAAGATACCGTGCCAAAACCATAATCTGTTTTTATATTAATTGATGTCAAAGGATTACCATCGATGTATTCACTCTGATCTGCTAAAATTTTCTGCCAGGTATCCCAGTAATTGATTCCCGGATTCGGAACGCTAGCTTCGCGGATTCTTTGAAGGTATTTAGCAATCCTGGGCGATGCAATGTCGTTCAGGTCATCAGCTGTTATCATCGAAATCCCCACAGGGATACTATTTATGCTAATATCATCTGACTCTGTGTGTTTAAGCCAGAAGGCATCTCTATTGTCAGCCAAGATCATGTTAAACGATCTATATGCTTTTTCGTTTATACTACTTATGGCTTCGACCGCGTCATTTGCGTCAGCATGATCAAGTGCCTCAAGGACTAACTCTCCTCTTGAACGTTTCCCTTCTTTTGGACCTAGCGAATTGGACCGATTTAAAATGGCAGCAACAACTCCAAAGTCATTAACTCCAAGCCAACTGCCACCTGCTGTTTCATCTATCCCAGCAATTACCTCAGGCCGGTCAGGCCAGTGCCTACCCGGTGGTTTCGATTGTCGGGTTTTCATCTCATCTCGATTTGCCCCAATGATAAGGGGCCAATCATCTCCTGGGTGCCATCGTATAATGAGCGTGCACATAGATAAGAGCCAAATCATGTGATTTAAGTTCATAGCTTTATCTAATCTTTTAGAATTAAAAACAAGTTTTCTTTAACATCTGCTATGAATGATAGGTATAGTTGTAAATAGTTTAAAGTATAACTTTTTTTTAACAGTGTTTTGAGACGACTGGGACAAAGCGAGATGTATTCTGAAAGTTATTGTGTCGAACTAGGTACTAGATCTGTTTTAGAAATAAATGGACTCGATAGCGTAAAGTTTTTGCAGGGGCTCGTCTCCAATGATGTCGAGTCCGTATCTCCACAAAATAGTATCTACGCAGCATTACTCACACCTCAAGGTAAATTTTTATATGACTTTTTTATTGTGCAAAGCGACGAGAACAAAATGCTACTGGATTGTGAGCGGAGGCACCTTAAAGAAATTTTAATGAAACTGAAAATCTATAAACTCAGGTCGGAAGTTAATTTGCGTGATGCAAGTGACGATCATAAAATTTTTGCGGGCTTTGGGGAAAAAATTTTGGAACTGGTGGATTTGCCTAAG
>CACOPQ010000028.1 GCA_902629125.1 uncultured Alphaproteobacteria bacterium | reverse complement strand
TAAGCGATCCCAGGTTGGACGAATTGCTTGAAGAACGACAGGCTTCTGAACTCAGAGAACAAGTAGAAATGGTTAGAGAGCTTTGTCCAAAATTTGATCATGAAGCCTATTTAGCAGGTAATCTAACGCCGGTCTATTTTGGCAGTGCAATTAATAACTTTGGTGTGCGGGAGTTATTGCAAGGGGTGTCCGACTTTGCACCGGCTCCAAGATCACAAAAAACTGAAACTAAGCTTATTGAACCTTCCGACAAAAAAGTTTCTGGTTTTGTATTTAAAATACAAGCAAATATGGATGCAAAGCACAGGGACAGAGTTGCTTTTGCTAGGATTTGTTCTGGTCATTTTAAAAGCCGTTAATGTGCACAACGCGGTTATGTTTCTCGCTCAAGAACGCGAGTTAGCTGAGGAAGCGTTCCCAGGAGACATAATAGGTATTCCCAATCATGGTAATCTAAGGATCGGTGATACTTTTACAGAAGGAGAAGATATTAAAATTACTGGTATACCCAGCTTTGCACCTGAAATTTTACAACGTGTCCGTCCGTTGGATCCGCTCAGAGCGAAGCATTTAGGAAAGGCTGTTACACAGTTGGCAGAGGAGGGGGTGGCAAGAGTTTTCCGCACTAATATAGGTTCTAATTGGATAGTTGGTGTTGTTGGGACCCTACAATTTGATGTTTTAGCGGACCGCATCCGAACAGAGTACGATATTCCCGTTAATTTTGAGACAGCCCCACTTGACACGGCTCGCTGGCTGCATAGTGACAACTCACAGGAATTAAAGCGCTTTATCGATAAAAACCCAGGAGACCTAGCTTATGATCATGATGACCTGCCGGTTTTTCTAGCTCGGAATGCCTGGCATTTACAGAATGCGGTGGAAACCTGGCCTGATATTCAATTTTTAAAGGTAAGGGAACAGTTTGGATGACCTCAATTCCCAAAGAAAGTGATGTCGTGATAATTGGTGGAGGGATAATTGGAGTCTCAACGGCGTATTATTTAGCAAAAAGCGGTGTGTCTGTGACTCTCGTTGAAAAAGGTATTATTGCTGGAGAGCAGTCTTCTAGAAATTGGGGATTTGTGAGACAACAAGGTCGTGATCCTGCAGAAATTCCCACAATAATGAGAAGCCTCGCCTTGTGGAAAGGACTTTCAAAAGAATTAGGTGAGGATATTGGTTTCAAACAAGCTGGAGTTTTTTATCTAGCCAATACAGAGGAACAGGTTGCTGGTTATGAAGATTGGTTGAAACATGCAAAAGAATATCAGATTGATTCTCACATAGTTCCAAAGACTGAAATTCAAAAATACATACCGACTAACAGTGGCGGGTGGTTAGCGGCTCTTCGAACACCAAGTGATGGGAAGGCGGAACCAAGTAAGGCAACCACTGCACTGGCGAGGGGTGCAGATAATTTAGGCGCTAATATATTGACAAACTGCGCCGTTTTGGGCTTTGAGACTGAGGCTGGTCGTGTTTCCTCCGTACGCACGGAGTTGGGAGCAATTAAAACTAATACTTTGTTGTGCGCGGGAGGAACTTGGTCTTCATTATTTTGTGGGCGACATAATATTCCGCTGCCACAATTAAAGATTCAATCCTCCGTTTTACGTACGTCTCCAGTGCCAGAAATATCAAAACATTCTATTTGGTGCAGGGATGTAGCGTTAAGGAGGCGTCAAGATGGCGGTTATACGGTTGCACATGGATCAGCCACAGAGGCACCTATCGTGCCTGATACTTTCAAATGGGGTATCAAGTATTTAGAGAGTTACAAGAAGGAAAAAAGCCGGCTTAGGATAAAGTTAAACGGCAGGTTCTACAAAGAATTGATGACAGCTCGGCGCTGGAATATTGATGGTCCAAGTCCGTTTGAATCGGAGAGAATTTACGATGTGTCGCCGAACAAGAAAATCTTGAATGAAGCATTTAATAATTTACGAAATCTTTTCCCCCAATTGGAAAATGCTACCATTATCGAGAGTTGGGCAGGGCTAATTGATGTCACTCCTGATGCCGTTCCGGTTATTTCGCCTGTAGAAAAAATACCGGGCTTTTACTTGGCCACTGGGTTCAGTGGTCACGGCTTTGGTATTGGCCCCGGCGCCGGAGAACTGGCTGCACATATGATTACTGGAAAAGCGAGTAAGCAGGAGCTATCAAATTTTGATTATAGCAGGTTCTTTTAACTTTCAATCCAGTCTTCTCTGTTAAGTCAAATTTAGTTCTTTTATTAGATATTGCATGCATTCTTCTATTCCCTGTGAGATATCTACGACCAGAGCGTTTTCACAAGAAGATGGCGGCTCGAGGGTGTCAAATTGACTTTGGAGAAGTGCGGGTGGCATAAAATGAGCTCGCGCATTCATGCGGGCGGCTATACTTTCTTTATTGCCTCTAAGATAAATGAGTTTTGCTTGATTAATATTTGATAAGAGTAATTTTCTATATTTTCGCTTCAAAGCGGAACATGCTACAATACATGTTTGTTTTGTATTGGCCTTGGTTTGAATTGCAGAGGAAATTTTTCTCAACCAAGGTAGTCGATCTTTATCCGTTAGTGGCTTTCCTAGCGACATTTTTTCTATGTTTTCTGGAGAATGAAAATCGTCAGCTTCTAGCAATTGACAACCAAGTCTAGCCGCAAGGCGGTGGCCTAATGTTGTTTTTCCAGAGCCACTTACACCCATCAATAAAAATATCAACCTAATCTTCCCATGACGTATGAAACGTGCCCGATCTGTCAATTCTTTTATACCCGTGTGATCCAAAGAAATCGCGTTGTGCTTGAATTATATTCATTGGTAGTTTTGATTTAATAAAACTATCGAAATATGAGAGAGATGCGCTATGTGCAGCAAGAGGAAGGCCAGATAAAGCTGCCTCAGATACCACTAAGCGGAGCTCGGGTATCGAACGCTTAAGTTGTTCAGATAAATTAGTGTCTAATAAAAGATTTGTGAGTGATGCCTTTCTGTCGAAAGCTTGCACAATTTTATTTAAAATATTACCTCTTAGAATACAACCAGCCTTCCATACCTCGGCAACGTCGCTCAATTTTAAGTTCCAAGAATATTTAAGGCTTGCTGTTTTTAGTAGTTGAAAACCTTGGGCGAAGGCACAAATTTTTGCGGCTAAAAATGCTCTTTTTATAGTATCTGCCGATAAGGCGTCATTTTTATTTAACACTGGTCTATAAATTTTAGATGCAGTAACCCTGTCTGGTTTATATTGTGATATGAAACGGCTAGATACTCCTTCATAGAGTGTGGGAGCGGGAACACCCAAATCAATACCGGAAACAGTTCCCCACTTTCCTGTTCCCTTTTGCTCGGCAATATCTTCGATCATATCAATTAGCGGAGCATCTGTGAGGTTATCGATAGTTTTAAGAATTTTTGATGTTACGTCCGACAGAAAGGAGCCCTCTAAATCGTTATGCCAACTTGTAATAGCTTTTGAAATATCTTCATTATTGTAACCTTTTATTTCAGCAAATTGCGAATATACCTCACTTAACAACTGCATTTCCGCATATTCTATGCTGTTATGCACCATTTTCACAAAGTGGCCTACTTCCGCTGCGTTTCCTAATCGTTTAGCGCATATGTTATTATTTGGGTCTCGAGCGGCGGCCGCCTCGAGAAAAGGTTTTATATTTTCAAAGATATCTGGTTTTCCGCCCGCCATAAAAGATGCACCATTACGTGCCCCGTCTTCTCCTCCTGAGACACCAAGGCCTAGGTAATTTATCTTTTTGGTTGCTAGTTCTTGGGATCGTCGCTTTGTATCCTCAAAATGCGAGTTGCCGGCGTCAACGATTAGATCCTCTGGTTCTAGGTATGGAACTAGCGATTGAATGACTTCCTCAACAGTTTGACCGGCGGGGAGAAGAAATAAAATTTTTCTTGGTTTTGCTAAGTTTCTGACAAAATCGTCTAGCCGTGAATGAACATGGATAGCAGGCTCATTTATTGCATGTGAAGGTGATAAATCGTGGCCGATTACAGAGAAACCCTTTTCTGCAAGGTTCTTTGCTAGATTTATTCCCATTACACCTAGCCCAATTAACCCAATGTCGGCTGGTTCAATATTTTGTGTCATTCGAAAATGCGCCTCATCTGTGCAAATTATATAGGTAAAATTAATCCGTCTTATCGATCAGTCTTAACCTATATATTCGTCCAATAAATCTTTTGTTTTCCAACTCAAATAAATTAATTCCGCTCCCAGTAATCCAAGCGGTTTTGCTACGAAATTTAATCTGAAGGGAGAAAATAACTCATAAGTGTCATCATCATCAACGATTGCACGCGCTATTAAATTACCGGCAATAGCCGTCGTATTAAGTCCATGTCCCCCAAAGCCTTGAAGATACCATATATTATCTTTCAGTCTTCCAATTTGAGGCATGCTATGTCTCGCATAACCCATTGTTCCCGACCACGCTAATTGCCCGCTAATTCCAGAGAGTTGTGGGTAGACCTTTAACAGGTCTTTAAGCATTTTCTGCTTAAGATTGTTTGGTTTTAATCGTGTGCTCATTCCTCCCCCCCAAAGTATTTGCGTTGAGCGTAAGGGACGGTAATAGTTTTCAATTCTTCTATTATCAGAAACGGCATATGGTGAACGAATGGCTTCCGTTAATCTATCGAATAATGGTTCAGTAAGAAGCACGTAGGTTCCTATTGGCAAAATCGCGTTATATAATTTGGTATTTAGATAATTTTGGCAAGCCGAGGTGCATATAACGACAGTGTTTGCCCTTACATGCCCATGATTGGTACAGACAATATAAGAGTTTTTGCGCCGGGTGATATTTATAGCGGTAGTTTCTTCAAAAATTTTTGCGCCCAAACTTTCGGCGTCTCCAGCGCATTTGTGTATATAATTCAATGAATGTAGTTGATAAGCATCTGGATTGAAGATTGCGTCACTGTATTTCTGACTCGAATAATGCTCCGCAACTTTACTTTTCGACCAGTAACTCAATTGAGTTCCGTAAATAGAGTTCATATAATCGATTTGTGCGGTGAGATTATTCTTTTTCTTGCCCCAAGACATTCTTACAATGCCGGGTTCGGTATCGATTTCGGTTTGAGGTGAATTTTCACAGCGGCGGCGTACTATTTCGATACCTTCCGCAGATAGTCTATACAGATCTTGTGCATACTTTCGTCCTAAACGCCGCTCCAGCCTATTTATAGGGACGGAATATCCAGCCGATAGGAACCCCCCGTTTCTTCCGGAAGCACCACTTCCTAGCCTTTGTTCTTCCAATAACACTGCCGAAAAATTCTTTTCGGATAATTCTACGAGAGTGTTTATACCTGCAAGACCACCACCAATAATGCAAATATCGGTTTCAATGGTTCCGTATAATTTTGAACGTAAATTAGCGCGTTGCTCTGTCTGCTTATAATAAGTATCTGTATCTATTTTCATTGCCCGCTTATCATCGTTAGTACTAGATAATTTTAGTGTAGTTTTACGCTTAGGTTTAATCTTAATACGCTCGTAATTTTACAATCCTTTTAAGGGAGATACTGCATGAAAATAGCTGTTATGGGAACTGGAGGAATGGGTGGCTATTATGGCGGCCTACTGGGATCGGTTGGTGCAGATGTTTCGTTTATTGCTAGAGGGGAACATTTAAAAGCTATAAAGCAGAATGGTTTATTCTTGAAAGGTGATAAAGAAGCAATACATTTAAAACAAATAATGGCAACGGACCAACCAAACGAAATAGGTGAGGTCGACGTCGTTTTATTTTGCGTAAAACTTTATGATACTGAGACAGCCGCGGAATTAATTAAGCCACTACTTGGTGACAATACCATGGTTATTAGTGTTTTAAATGGGGTTGATGGGCCGCAAAGATTGGAAAAAATCATTGGTCTCGGACGGGTTATAGGAGGTGCAGCTTATGCTTCTGCTTATATAGAAGCACCGGGAATTATAAAATATAAAAGCACAGGTGGGCGTTTGAAGATTGGGGAGCTCTCTGGTGAGATTAGTGGGCGTATAGATACTTTCAGAAGTATTTGTGGACCTGCGAGTTTTGAGTGTGAAGTAACGGAGAATATAGTTGGCGCGCTTTGGGATAAATACATCCTGTTAGCAACAAATGCTGGGTTATCTTGTCTGTGTCGAAGCCCTGTCGGAAAAATCTATAATGATGCTGACCTATTAGAAGTGGCGATAACCCTGATGGAGGAGGTGCGAGCTTTAGCGTTAAAACAAAATATTGCTATTGACCCCAACGTAATTGAGCATTCAGTAAAGTGGTCTAAGAGTCTACCGCCAGACCTATTTGCATCGATGTATCATGATATGGCGGCTGGGAAAAGAATGGAGTTGGAAGGAATGTCAGGTTATGTAAAAAGATTAGGAAAAGAACTGGGGGTTAGCACTCCATACCATTCGTTGCTATACGGTGGATTAAAGTTCTTTAAAGATGGGAAGTCATAACATTATGATTTTGTTATTAAAAAAGTTAGGTTTCCATGGTCATTTATGTTGACGCCGATGCTTGCCCCGTGAAACAGGAAGTGGTGAGAGTAGCTGAGCGTCACAATATTGTTGTTTACATGGTTTCTAACAGCTTGATGAAGTTGCCCCCGAGCGAGCTTGTTAAACGCATTTTAGTCTCAGATGGTTTCGATGCTGCAGATAAATGGATATTGGAAAATGCTAAAACGGGTGACCTCGTAATTACATCGGATATTCCGCTCGCTGCCGACTGCATAAAAAAGCAAGCCTGCGTCATAACGCCGAACGGGCATCACTTTGATGAACAAAATATCGGCAATGCTCGTGCTATGCGCGATCTGAATAGCTATCTCCGTGAAACGGGAGCAATACTCGATCAGAAGCGAAGTTTTAGTAAACTCGATAGATCATCATTTTTGCAAAAGATGGAAGAAGTTCTTCAGCGTCTGAAACGTATCTAGTTTTTTTCGCTGGTAGCTAATTAAAACTTTCCCAATCAAAAAGTGGTGGCTCTTTTTGGGCGAACCGCTTTATTGCTTCAGCATGAAAATCGGACTCGCGTGAAATAGCCTGTGCCATAGCTTCCATTTCTAGTATCGTTTTGTAATCGTGGTTGAAAGATTGGTTCAGAATAACTTTTGCTAATCCAATTGCCTTTGTAGGTGCATTTACAAAACGTTTGGCAAACGACTTTGCTTCCTCTAGCGCATTTTCCTGGCTCACTATATCGTATACTAAACCCAGTTGCTTTGCTTCCTCAGCATAAACGCGCCGTCCAGAAAAAATAAGTTCTTTCGCTTTTTGTAACCCTATCAGCCTCGGAAGAATATACATTCCACCCCAGTCTGGAATAAGGCCAATTCGTACAAAAGCCTGCAATAAAAAACCCTTCGGGGTAGCAAGGACAAAATCTGCTGCTAAAGCAATATTAGCTCCAGCTCCTGCGGCTGCTCCATCAATTAACGAAATCACAGGCACTTCGATATTCAGTAGGTCCAACATCTTCTGATGGTCGTCGCGCAGAGCTTCTCGTGCGAGGGCTGCCGATTTGAGCCGCGACCCCATGCTCTTTACGTCACCACCGGCACAAAAAGCACCACCAGCACCGGTAAGTATCAGTGCGCGGACTTCTTCACCCGCTTTTTCTCGAACGGTTTTTAGAGCGAGAGCTAACTCTTGTCGCATCACGGGTGCTAGAGCATTCCTGGCCTCTGGACGGTTTAAGGTGATGATTGCTACACCTTCATCAATTTCGAACAGAATTTCGGTGAAATCCATAGAGAACTCCTAAATTTTTTTGGTCTATTACTGCTTGTGCGTAGTATCCTAAAAACGAGACTTTATTCAATCAGATATTAGATCTATTGCCTTTTTAGTATCGGATGAACATAAAAAATTAATATGCTTGTTCAGTTACGGCTTAAATATACAAATTTAAGGAGGGGGAGATAATGCGACGATTTGAAAATAAAGTTGTGCTCGTAACGGGAGGCGCATTTGGTATGGGGGCCGCAACGGCAAAACTTTTTGCTTCTGAGGGAGCCAAAGTCGTAGTTGGTGATCTCCTAGAGGATGAGGCATCAAAGCGCCTTAATGAAATAACGGAACAAGGCGGCGAAGCCATTTACATCAAGCTAGACGTTACAGAGGAAGATAATTGGGAACGCGCCATCACAAAAATTGACAGTATGCACGGCCGCCTTGATGTTCTTGTTAATAATGCAGGCATAAGTGGAAGCGGTTATCAGGACCAGGGCGACGTTAAAGCCTGGGAGGACTTAATGCGAATCAATGCGACAGGTCCATTTTTGGGCACTAAACACTGCGCTCCTTTGATTATCAAATCAGGCGGTGGCGCCATAGTAAATATATCTTCTATATCTGGTGTCGTTGGACAAGGCTACATACATCCAGGCTATAACGCCTCGAAGGGGGCATTGAGAACGATGACCAAACAAAGTGCGGTGCGGTTTGCTAAAGACGGGATAAGAGTAAATAGCGTTCATCCTGGGATAATGCCTGCAATGCGCACTTCTGGGGTTACAGCAGATCCGGTACATCGGCAAAAAATTCTCGATGCTTACGTTCCAATGAAAAGAGCGGGAGAAACAGAAGAAGTGGGTAAGGCTGTTTTGTTTTTAGCATCTGATGATGCATCCTATATTACGGGTGTTGAGCTCCCTGTAGATGGGGGTTATCTGGCTATTTAGGCGATCGTTCTTCTCAACGGAAACCAGAGAAAGTCTTCGACAAGAAACGCATACGAGATTGTGTGTATTATATATAGACTTTCCGTTGACAATTTAGCTGTTTAAATTCGAAGATCTTTAAGAAGCGTACAACGATTAGGTCTCGGTTGAGCAAATTATTGTCCTTACTAAAGATCAGACTTAAAAATTGCGCTTTGTAGGTTAATTAACAGGGAGTAAGTAATGAAAAGTAGTCTCTTAAAGTTAGGGCTTGCGAGTGTTATTGGCTTCGGAGCTGTAACAACCTCCCAAGCTGCCACGAAGCTCGACATGGCGACACCATGGGGTGGTGGAATCATGCTTGAGTATGTAGCTCGAGGAGCCGCAGCCAATATGGAGCTGTTCACTTCAAATAATGTAAAAGTAGAAGTTTTCCCCGGCGGCACGCTTGGTAAAGCTCTTAAAGTTACGGATACTGTGAAAAAGGGCGTGGCGCAAATCGGACATAACTGGTCTGGATATGACTGGGGTGTGGATAAAACAGCTATTTTATTTGGTGGTTTTGCAGGCTCAATGAGCTGGGACAAAATGATGCATTGGACATTCCGTGGCGGCGGAAAAGAGATGTGGATGGACTGGCGTATGGCCGAATTTAATGTTGCTGCAGTACCCTGTGGCTCGGCACCAAGAGAACTTTTTGCACATAGTCACAAGCCAATTAGGAGCCTGGAAGATTATAAAGGTATGAAAGTTCGTACTGCAGGCGCATGGGCGGAAATAGCACAAAAACTTGGTGCATCTACCGTGATTCTGGCGGGTGCTGAAGTTTATCCAGCTCTTGAAAGAAAAGTTGTTGATGCCATCGAATGGGGAACACCAACTCATAATATTGTTATGGGTTTTGAAAAAGTTGCAAAATATATTGTTGTTCCAGGGGTTCATCAGCCAATAGCTATGCATGAGTGCGCAGTAAATAAGAAAGTGTGGGACGGAATGTCTGACATGGTCAAAAAACAAATTACTGCTGGCGGAAAAATGATGACCTGGGATCTTTACATGAAGCTTGGGCACGACGATGCACCAAACTGGATGAAGTACGTTAATAGTAAGAAAAACGAAATTATCGACCTCCCACAATCGTTTAAAGATGCTGCAAAAAAAGCAACCGACGAGTGGGCAGAGGAAACAGGAAAGAAAGCAAACGATTGGTTCAAAAAAATCTGGGCCTCGCAAAATGCTTATAAAGACGCTTGGTCTCAAGCACATCGCTACCGTTAAAAATAGCGTCACAATGTAAATAAAAGGCGTTAGTTCCTATTTGGGACTAACGCTTTTTTACAAACTACTACAAATTTCGTAGAATTGCCGCATTGCATCTATTTGCTTATCGGTATTTCCGGCTCCTTGGCCAGAAGTGTAGAATGTTAAGTGGGTGGCGCCAAGTGTCTGCCATTTTTTTGCAGTTGACATCCAGCTGTTGTGGTTGCCGTCACCGAAACGTATCCACGCCTCTACTCCAAAACTCTTGGGATCTCTGCCTGCGTCCAAAAGAAATTTGTTAAGCTTATCCAGCGCGTTAGCGCTATTAGTTCCAGGATTACCTAACGGGATCCAGCCGCTGCCATAAGTCGCGGCACGTTTTAAGGCAGCATCGGCTTGACCGCCAAACCAAATCGGTATTGGTTGTTGCTTAGGAAGCGGGTTTATACCGGCGTTTCGAACTGTATCGAATCTTCCGGAAAAATTTACTGTCCTTTGCGTCCAAAGATTATTCATCAGTTGAACTTGTTCATTCTGTTTTTGGCCGCGTGTCTTCCAGTTCTCACCCAGTGCTTCGTATTCAACTGGGTTCCAACCAACTCCAATTCCTAGTCGTAGGCGGCCGTTGCTTAAAACATCCAGTTGCGCCGCCTGTTTTGCTACCAACGCCGTTTGCCGTTGTGGCAGTATCAAGACGCCGCTTACGAGGCCAACACGGTTAGTAATTGCCGCCATGAAGGAGAGAGTACAAAAGGTTTCATGGAAACAATCGTCAACGTCGTAGGGTCCATCGAAATTCTCGTGCTTTTCTCTGTCAGCTCCGAGAACGTGATCTGACACCTCTATGTAGTCAAAACCTATTTCCTCAGCGGCTAGCGTCCACTCTCGAATTTGGTGAGGGTCGCTGGGCATATCGCGTGTAGGAAAAAACGCACCAATTTTTAGGGACATAATGAAGCCGCTCCCTGTGAACTTACACGTTTAATCAATTATTTCGTCTGAGTGCAGCATCAGCTCCGGCAAGTCGCCCTGTTACGGCTCCTCGCATAACGGATGTCGCTCCAGTATATGTTCTATAATAGATTCCAGCAACTTCTCCTGCTGCGTATAAACCGGGGATTATATCGCCTTCCGTATTTATCACACGAGCATTTTCATCAATTTTAAGGCCGCCAAAGGTGAAGCAATTTGAACAGATAATGGGCCAAGCACGAAACGGCGGTGTAGAAATTGGCCGGGACCAGTGTGACTTATTGATTGATAATCCCTCTGTCCGTAAGCCATCTGGGGTTAGTGGATCAAATTCAGTGTTTACTTCGGGGCAGGCTTTATTGAAATCGGTAACTGTATTCAAAAATTCCGCAGGATCTATCTTCATCTGTTCTGCGAGATCTTCAAGTGTATCCGACTCTAAAGGTGGAACCCGAGTTCTAACGGTTGCATTCCAATTATGAATGTCATCTAATTTCTTATCGAAAACGGCATATGCCAATCCATTTCGTTGTTGCATAATGACGCGAGTTACAGCTTCATAGGTGGAGTCTACAAGAGCTGGCGCTTCATCTGTAAATCTTAATCCGCTGTCATTAATGAGAAGGCCGTAGGAATAGTTTAGAACAACAGGCTCCCAATCTTTAGATCTTGGGTCAACCGGCTGTGCATGAAAACTACCATAATCTCCACATGGGGCAGCGCCTATGTCCAAAGCCATTTTTATTCCTTCCCCACGGTTGTAGTGACCGCCCCGTGAAACAGGTCTAATAAACTGGGCTTGGGCTCCCACATAGTGACTTAACATTTCCGGATTACCTTCAAACCCTCCACAGGCAAGGATAATATTATTTGCCTGGAGCTCTAGAGGTGCATTATTCTTCGATATTGCTTTTAAACCGGTTACAGCGCCGAAGTCATCTTGTATGAGAGTCCTTGCTGCTGTCTCGTAAAACCAAGTTATTTGCTCCGCTTCGTCTGCATATTTCCCTAGCGCGTCAACTAGTGCTAGACCTCCACCAATCGGTCCCATTCTTGTTGTAGATTGGCTCAAAAAATAAAGTGGTAAAAAATCAAACTTAATCCCAAATGTTTTTAGCCATTTCAAAGATTTCGGAGCTTCTTCCGCTATTGTTGCTATTAAATTTGGATCAACGACTCCTAATGACCTAAGGACTGCGGGTTGATTTTCTTTGTCTCTAACCAGATCTTCTAAAATCGAAAGGTCTGGCCACCCACCTGAATTTTCCGCAAAGCGATCTTCAAAATCGTCCGATACCTCATTTTCATTCTTCATGCGCCAGAAGCTCTCAGTATAACGTGTATTTCCTCCTCTTTCTTCGGGTGGTGCTCTTTCAACGATTGCTACCTTATCGCCGTTTTGTTGAGCCGTAATGGCGGCGGATAAACCTGCGATACCTGATCCGACTACGATCGTATCAAAGTTGCGCTGTTTGCTGATATTATAAGACATTTAAGACCTTCTGGATTTTCATTGAGTTGAATTATTTTATAAGCTTCTACTCTGAGTACCTAGAATATATAATTTGAACTTGTTTTTTGTACTAACTTATTTTGAAATAATCAGCCATTTGTTTACAATAGCGACCGTTAAGAATAAACCTTTCGGTGTTTTAGAAGAATTGATTTTCATTTGCTAATTTTTGGATGACTTAATGTGAATAGAAAAAATATTGTTTCGAGGCGTAGTTTTATTTTTTGTCCGGGACTTCGTCCGGATATGTTTCCTAAGGCGGTCAATTCGGGTACGGATATTGTGTGCATAGAATTAGAAGATGGAATTGCGCCAAAAGATAAAGATCAAGCTCGTAAACTAACACTTGACCTTTTTACCACCGCTTTTGATGGTCAGGGCGCGGAATTGATTGTGCGAATAAATTCGGTTCGAGATGAATTCGGTTTAGCTGATATTCAAGCCATCCTTAAAACGTCTTCTCCTCCGCCAGCTATTATGCTGCCAAAGGTTAAAACACCTGATGAAGTTACGTGGGTGGACGAACTTTTTTCGGAAAGAGGACATGACACGAGGCTCCATGTGATTATAGAAACAAATGCCGGATTAGAGGCTGTCTACGATATTGCAAAATCGAGTAGTCGAATAGATGCGTTATTTTTTGGGGGCGTAGATATGGCTGCGGAGTTGCGGTGCAAAAATGCATGGGAACCTTTGCTATATGCCCGAAGTCGGGTGGCTCATGCAGCAGCCGGTGCTGATCTAGATGTTATCGACGTACCTTACTTAGATTTAGAAGATTTGTCAGGGATGGTAAAGGAAGCCGAATTGGTTCGAGATTTGGGGTTTTCCGGAAAGGGCTGCATCCATCCGAAACAAATTAGTAGTATTAATGAAGTTTTTACCCCAGACGAAGAAACGGTAGCTAATGCAAAAAGAATCATAACAGCTTTTAAAGAAGCTGAAACGGGATTGGTTGTTATCGATGGGAAGTTAATCGAAAAACCTGTATTACGGCATATGGAGAGGATCGTCGCTATAGCGAGCCGTGTCTCAGAAAAAAGATGACGTCTATTTGTCACTTGCGGCCGAATAAGGAACCTAATCAAGTTACTCTAACTGATAAATTAAATATTTATCATCTAGCGAGCACGGTAAACCGTCAGAGCAATGGGGTGGATGGTTTCGATGCATCTAAAACTGTTGTCGTGGGCAAACGATTCAAACTACTAGCAAAAAGAGGTCATGAACCGGCACAGTTATATAGCGTTCGTATTCTACCAAATATCATAAGTGATCTTAAATCAGGATTTTTAAATCTAAACGATAACTTGGCTGAGCAACTACTCGGCCTACGTTTGAATTGTTTACATTCTTTGAAGAGGAATGATTTTGGTTTCGATCGTATTTTTATTTCTCCTTTGAAATAACAGTGATTAGACTAATCAACGTAAAACCGACGCTATTAAATGTGTGTTATAGGGCATCTTGGAAAACTGTTGGGCTTCAGATCGCTTTAATTTCACGATGACCCCATTTGCGGATTTAACTGTTGTTGTGGCTTGATTAAAAATGGTTAAAGATCGTAATCTCTCTCCGCTTAAGATATCCCTGTGCGGTGCATACGGATGGGCGGCGACGAATTTTTTAACTGGACTAGTGTTTCCAATCATATTTATCTCCATAAAAAATAATACGGCTATATGACATATCAGTGCATTCCATATCAGCGCAATTTTTCCAGAGCTGATATGCGTTTTTTGCATAATGGGGAGATAGTTATCTATTGCTTAAAGAAAAATTAAAGATGCTATCACTTTAACTGGACAAACACGTCGGGCTGTTTATTTTGATATGCGATCGTAAGCCAATTTTAGAGCTGTTCGATTAGCACTGGGTGTCTATTATGAAAAAGCTAGTTTTTATTTTTGGGGTTCTTATAGCGATTTTAGTGGCCGCGGTTTGGGGCGCTAGCGAGATCTGGCTCAGTGGCGAGGATGTCGAAATAGGCTTTCATGGCAGCTTAGCTCTCATTCTTGGAGCACTAGGAAGTTTATTGGTTGGCGGGTTTTTAATGGCTCTTTTATTTTTTAGCTCTAAATATGGCTATGATGAACAAGTTTTTTCTGCTGATGATGATAAGCCGGGGGATTGAGCGCGCGAGGGCACCTTGTCTAATTAAAAATTGATTAATTGATAGTATTGCTTCAATGTCATTTTTTTCTTAAAGCTTTAGAAATTGGGAAAGTAAAATGACTGAGTATTTACCGCCAACACTTGATTGGGTGAGGGAGCAGGTTGAACTTTATGAGGGAAGTGGGGGTAAAGAAGGAACGACGCTCAGAGACACTGGCCTTCCATGTATAATTATTACGCATAAGGGCGGAAAAACAGGAGCCATAAGAAAAATACCGGTTATGAAAGTAAAAGTTGGAGAAGGGTATGTTTTGATTGGATCTTATGGTGGCCGACCTAAAAATCCAGTGTGGGTTTATAATTTGCGCTCACACCCTGACGTAGAAATTCGTGATCATGAAGAAGTCATGAAGATGAGAGTGAGAGAAGTTGAAAGTGACCCTGAGCGCGAACATCTTTGGCAGGCAAGTGTAGATGCCTATCCACCATATGAGGAATATCAGAGTAAAACCCGGAGGAAGATACCAGTTTTTATCGCCGAGCCATATTGATACCTGTCCTGCATTACTACGTTAATGTTTTACGCCCGAACAAATAGGCGTTTATTTTTTGACAGTTTTGTCATTTGCAAGAACGTTTTTCGAATATAGCTCTTTAATATCATTTTGATTATAGCCAGCTGCCAAAAGAATTTCCTCATTGTGTTCACCAACTTTTGGAGGTTGCCTTTTAAGGGAGGGCCTATCTCTAGTGGTTCCAAACTCCAGTGGCAAATTTGGTAATCCAATAGTTTGGCCTGCTTCCTCGCCAAAACGCGATACAAAAACATCAAGAAGTCCCCCCGTCGCTAGTAGATGCGGATCATCAAATAAGTCGCCTGGTTGTCCCACTCGAGCCCATGATATTTTGCAGGCTTCGGCTTTATATTCTATTTCTTTGCGAGCGTGTCTTTGTAAATTTCTACGCACGGCGGGAAGAAGCCATTCTCTCTCTTCCACTCTTTTAGGGTTTGTTGATAAACGAGGATCATTACGTAGGTCTGTTAGATCGAACTCTTCTACAAATCTTTCCCATTGTTGATCGGAAGTAACGCCAATAAATAATTCCGCTCCGTCTTTTGTTTGAAAAACATCATAAATCGCCCAAGCTCGTCCTCGTGCTGGCATTGGGCGGGCTTCGGAACCAGTCGCTGCCATGCCGGCCATATGTGTGCCCATTAGGAAAACAGCGCTCTCAAAGAGCGAGCTTGACACTCTTTGACCCTTGCCAGTTTTCTCTCTTTCTTGAATAGCAGCCTGGATGCCGATCACCCCAAACATCGCACCCATAATATCTATCACTGAAGCGCCAGCTCTCAACGGTTGACCTGGTGGTCCTGTCATCCAGGCCAATCCAGATTGGAATTGTACCACTTCGTCTAACGCGGGTCGATTTTCATATGGGCCAGCTAAATAGCCTTTTAATGCAAGATAGATTAACCGTGGATTAATACGCGATAACTCCTCAAATCCACAGCCAAGTCTTTCCATCGTTCCAGGAGCAAAGTTCTCGAGAATAACGTCTGTATCTGAAACCAATTTGTGTACGACTTGACGTCCCTCGGAAGATTTCAAGTCAACGGCCAATCCGCGCTTATTTCTATTTAATCCCGAAAAAAAACCAGCACCAAAGCCTCCCAGGCGACGAGTTTTATCGCCATTGGGAGCTGGTTCAACCTTGATAACATCTGCCCCTAATTCCGCTAAAATTAAGCCTGCGGTTGGACCCATGACGGTTTGAGTGAATTCAAGAACCTTTATGCCATTTAAATGCTTGAGGGTCATTATTGCAGGTGTTCGCGCCGAAAGGCATCAAGGCTTCCTGCATGGATAAGTTCTCCCGGTAATTGATGGCCAACAATATCCTCAGCCAATCTCCCGACTTCAATTAATTGGTCTAAATCAACTCCAGTTGCAATTCCTAATTCTTCACAAAGTAATACGAGCTCTTCCGTGCAAATATTTCCGGCAGCTTTTGGCTGGCCGGCAAATGGGCAGCCACCAAGACCACCGACTGTAGAGTCAAACTGTCTTATACCCATCTTTAGAGCGGAGTAAGCATTTGCGATAGCAAGCCCTCTCGTATCGTGAAGATGAAGGGAAATATTCATATTGGGCCAAACATTTCTTACTTCGCCAACAACTCTCTCTATGCGGTGCGGCGCTGCCCAACCCATGGTGTCAGCTAGCGAAAAAAGTGTTATTTCAGCGCCGGTTTGTGCTGCAATTTGCATACCATCGTTGAGTGTTTTGATTACGGTCTCGGGACTTATGTCACCTTGGTAGTTACATCCAAATGCAGCCATCACACCAATTCTATTAACAGGGATACCGAGTTCAAGATGAGACATAACGTGCCTTTTCATTGCGGCCATGTTTTCGTCGTGAGTTCGGTTCAAGTTCTTTTTTGTAAAACCTTCTGATGCCGTGAGAGAAATAGAGCCCGAAATCGTGAGTTTGTTTTTGAACGCTAATGCCCGATCAAGCCCATTGCCGTTGAAATAAAGGCCGGTGTACTCTATGTCCTCATGTGCAATAAAACTTTCTACAACCTTTTCAGCGTCCGCCCAACCAGGAACCAGTCTCGGGTTTACAAACGAACATGCCTGTATATGTTTAAGCCCCGTTTTGGAAAGTGCGTCTATCAGTTTGACCTTGTCTACCGTTGAGATTGGACCGGGTTCTATTTGAAATCCCTCTCTTGGGCCTTCTTCGTGAATTTCTACCGTGCTGGGGAAATCAGACATCTTTCCGATCCTTTTTTAATTAACACCCAAACGCCGTCGGGCGAAGTTAGTAGCCTAGTGATCTCATTGGAGATTATGAATTTCTCTCACGAGGTTGTCCAGCTTTGACATTAACGTCGGTCTCATTGTAATAGATAACTCGAGATATTTAATAATAATCTTTACTAAATAAATTCGACAGATCCATTGATCGAGGATAGCGCATTTTATTGGTTTTTCTCACTCAAAGAAATAAATTTGTAAGTCTTAAAATATCGTTACATTTTAGGAGCTTCGGACGAGACGACCAGGTAAATTTAATGTTGACTGTCCCATCTGTCTAACAATCTTACCAGATAAGATAGTCGCATCGTATCCATCAATTGTCTGTACCATCCTGCGGCCACCGGCAGGTAAATCATAACGAACCTCGGGGTAGTTAATACGCAACTGTTCATAATTTATAATATTAATATCCGCTTTTTTCCCAACTTTCAGAACGCCTCTATCATTTAGGCCTAAAACATTGGCATTATCAGACGTCAATCGTTTAACTGCCCATGGCAAACTAAATTTCCGCCCCCGTGTTCGATCCCGAGTCCAATGGGTAAGCATGTATGTTATTGCGCTTGCATCACTTAATATCCCAACGTGAGCTCCACCGTCTCCTAACCCTATAATTGTGCCTGGATTTTCAAGCATATCGGCAACGCTATCGAGATTACCGTATGAGTAGTTTGATAATGGGCGATAGAGGATCCCTTTGCCCTTATCCTTTAATAGAAAATCATAAGCTAGTTCTTCAGGAGGCACACCCTTGGCACGGGCTTGTGATGCGATTGAATACTCAAGCGGGGGTTCGTAATCAGGTGGGTCATTTAACGGAAAAATGCTCGCCCAATTTAATATCCGCGATCGCATTACATGTTCCCCTTGAGGTTCTGTAAGCATTTTCTTGCGAAACGATGGACAGTTTAAATGGAGCATTTTCTGGTCATGAGGCAGGTTTTCTATACTTTTCCAAGCATCACAAGCCATGAATGGATTAAGGGAAAGCTCGAAGCTGAGCATAACGCCTGTTGGCCGTGTGAGTACCTGACCAAAAATCTTTTTTCCATCTTTATGCGCTCGCGAAATATCTTTCATCGTTTCACGCCATAACTCCGGTCTATCATTTCGTTGCAAAATTGTTATAGTCATCGGTCGACCCGATGCATCTACCATGTTGCTTAGCAACAGCATTTCTTTTTGAGGGTTGTCAAAATCTGAAATTACCTGCAGCCAACCTTTCCCGGTTTTACCGACGGCGCGACTTATTTCTATAAGCTCTTCTTCCGGTGCCCCAAGTGTTGGCGTGTATTCGCCTGCAACAGTTCTATGGTTTATTGTTCTGCTTGTTGAAAAGCCAAACGCTCCTGAACGGATTGCATCTGCAGCCAAATGAGCCATATCGTTTCGCTCCTTTGGAGTTGCTGCATCTCGGTTAACCCCTCGATCCCCCATGACATAGACACGTAACGCGGCATGTGGCACCTGTGTTAAAATATCTAAATCATAATTTTTTGAATCTAAGGTGTCTAAATATTCATCGAAAGTCTCCCAAGTCCATGGAAGACCTTCTGTTAACACAGGTTCTGGGATGTCTTCCACGCCCTCCATTAACTCGACAAGTTGATTTCGTTGATTTGGTTTACATGGTGCAAATCCGACACCACAATTTCCAATCATTACAGTCGTCACTCCGTTCCAAGACGAAGGATCAATTCTATTGGCCCATGTTACTTGAGCGTCATAATGGGTATGGATATCTATAAAACCAGGAGTAACAAAACGGTCTAACGCATTTATTTCCTCTTTGCCTTGGGCAATGACGCCGCCAATTTGAGTGATCAAACCATTAGTTATTGCTAGGTCTGACACGAAGGTTTTACTGCCAGTCCCGTCAATAATTTGGCCATTTCTAATCACAATATCAGGCTTTGGGTCCATGACTATTCCAATTAAAATTAACGGTTTAAAGTGAATTTACTTTAAAATAGGAACTGAGGCTATAAAAGCGCCTTTTAATTTTTTTATATAAAGCAAGAGATTGGAAGACATTTAGCTGAGATAGACCGGATTAACTCATTAAAGTTGCATTTAAAAACCGTATTTGGTTTTCCAGCAGAAGCCCAGACCTCATTATACTGCAACAAAGTCGGGTCGAAATATGTTTCAAGCTTAGATAGATGTCCGAGGGGTGAAACCCCGCCAATTGCAAAACCAGTCCGATTTTTTACGTCCGTGGGTTTTGCCATAGTCAAATTTGCACTTAAAGCGTTAGAGGTTTTTATTAGATCAATATTATTTGAGCCAGACACTAAAAAAAGGGCAAGAGCATTTGTATCGGTATTAATAACAATTATTGACTTGATGATTTGAGCTGCAATACAGCCACATGCTTGAGCAGCGTCATTTGCTGTACGGGTTGATGATGGCATTTCTAAAATTTTGACACTTAAATCTAACTCTTTGGCTGCGCTTAATACGCGGGCCGTACGCTTACCATGTTCCATTATTGTATTTCCATTTGTTGCCGGTAATAAATACCTTTCATTATAATGAAATAGTTTGATACTATTTTTAATGTAGATATTGTTTTAAACAAAGTGAGGGTGGATAATGTCGGCTTTTTATAAGCCTGATCTTGAAACGGAATTGGACAGTCCTTTCGTTCGAGATGAAGAAGATAAGTTGATCAGAAGGTCATATTGGCTTGATAAAAGTGATAAATCACTCGTTATGATTATGAAAAATGGTATTGGGTCAAAACTTACAAATGAGGAGAAGAGGGCTCATCTTTTAGATCTTAATAAAGAAAATTTAATCGATGAAATCTGTGTTCAAGAGATCCTTCCACCCGAATAACACTCAGTGATGCAACAATTGGGAAGGTTGATAATAGTTGTTGCTTAATGCACGTAAAATCCTTTGAATTGGCATCCGTATTCATCAATTAGAGCAGTGTTTTTAAGCAGATAAAATGTTCAGTAAGCTAGCTTTAGAAAGAGATGTTACAATATTATTAAGCTTACGGCTTTTGAAAACTTAAGATATCGGACACTATTGAGAACAACGTGAACAAAAAAATACTTGAAGCACTTTTTAGTTTTCTTCTTTTTGGATCCGGTGCAACAGGTCTTATGATGATCTGGGTGTTGATAGCGGAATACAAAGTTGAGGATTGGATCGTGTGGCCACCCGTTTTGCTTACGGTGTCGATTGTTATATTTTTTCTATCGTGGAGCATATTAAACTTAATTAAGAAAGAAAACAGAAACGAGCCATAATGCTTGCTATTTGAGAGATGAAAATAAATCATAACAATGAGATAAAGGAAAAGGCTAAGAATGTCGTCGAGGGTTATATTGCTGCATTAAATGGGCGCAGTGTACCCTCGTTGGAAATACATCTCCATTTCCCTCACACTCGAATAATGCTTAATGGGGAGCCTAGAAGCTGGGATACCGCAAGAGAATATCTAGATGATTTTCAAAATCGATTAAAAGAAGACGGTTGGCATTCCACTGAACTGCTTAATGTTGACACTGAGATTATCTCCAAAAAAAAGTGCCACACACGCATTAGCTTTAAACGACTTAGAAGAGATGGTACCAGTATAAACATCTACCAATCACTGTATGTTATTACTGAGAAAAACAAAAGTTGGGGCATTCTCTTTGGTTCTGGAACAGGTTAACTATTAGGACTTCCTATAAGAGTACCCCAGTTTTGTGTACTTCTTGTGATTATGCAAACCCTTTGCTTGATGGCAGTGGCATTTGGATATTTCTAGTTGGTTTGAATGATGGCTTTGTTTTGCTTTCAAAGAGGTTTTGAATAGCGTTTACGAATGCCACGGAATGAAGCTTTTTTGCACGCCGGTGCGCTTGCTCGATTTCTTCAATTGAGAGGACGTGGGATTGATATAATGGATCTTTTTGATATTCGTACATGTCTCATCCTTTAAATTTTTATTATCTAATCATATATGTAATGTTGGTGATGCCGCAGGGCCATAGCTGTTCAAGCAACCCTGAGATGCAAAAAACACATAGCTTTTATACTCAAAAGATACTGGACATATTTTGACACAATATAAAAAATCGAACGAATGAGAGTTCAAAGGGTTCTGGAAACGTTGCATTATTGCCTGATAAGACAAACCAATTTATAACAGCATTACTGGAAGATGAAGATGTAGTGAGGAAGTCATTATGACTGCGTATTTGATTGTTAGAGCAGAGGTTGATCCATCGGTTAGAGAAGGGTTCGACACTTGGTATCAAAATGAGCATTTGCCCGATGCAGTAAAAGCATTCAAAGCATTAAGCGCTAAGCGGGGCTGGAGCGAGGTAGAGGATAATGTCCACATAGCGTTTTATGAATTTCCTGATGCACAAACCGCAAATAATGTAGCCTCTTCTGATACCATAAAGGAGTTCATAAAAGAATTTGATCGTCATTGGGAAGGCAAGGTGACTAGGTCACGCGATGTGGTCGAATTTTCTCAAAAAATTTGACTAGATCTTCTTTAAATTTGTTATATTGCTTACCCAATCTAGCGCCGAATTAAACCAAGCCTGTTGTTTGGGTATTAAGCTTACTCGCTGATCCACGGTTCCAACTCTGATACCAAAACGTCCTGGCTTTTTATCGGCTGGTTTTGCATAGATTCTCGTTCCGCAGGTAGAGCAAAATGCAAGATTTCTCCTTGCCCCACTATCAGCAATTTTTTCAAAGTAAGTAAGTTCACCAGCCTCTAGAATAAATTCTTCGTCAATTACGCCTACAACTACTCCGTAGGCGGTCCCAGAGTTAATTTGACAGTCTGTGCAATGGCAGATTGTAACAGTTTTTGGATCTATAGTAGCTGTATATCGAATTTTTTTACAGAAACAACCGCCAGTAACTCTCATAATAATTCTCCACATCTAATTAAACGAAAACGCTGTTTATATTTTGTTATAGAAACATATACAGATGGTTTTAAGACTTTTTGTTAAAGTGTATAATGTTCTGAGATAAAAAATAAGCTTGCAATTATCTTGAATTATTCTTTCCAAGGTTCTGGTGCTACCTAAATGAAGTTAGCTAAAAATGCCAAAATTATGATCCGGCAGTCATCAAAAGCTCGTAAAGGCGTAGTGAAAATCATTGATGAGTATCCAAGAGATGCAACAGCACTTTTGAGGCGTTGGTTGCAAGAACGTAATGGTAAAAAATAGTGTTAAGAAGGCAGTCTTTCACATATTAATAACTTCGGGTAGTATATCAATATACGAGGGATTCTTGTCTTAATCTTTAAGTAAAAGAGCACAGTAGGAGAAAAAAATGTTGGTTGTTGTATCCCCCGCTAAAAAACTCAACATGCAGTCGACCTCCAGTATAGAGTCAAGCCGACCTCTTTTTTCAAAAAATGTCGATGAGCTGGTCTCTAACATGCAGAAATTCAGTGTAGATGAACTTAAAAACACAATGGGCTTGAGTGATAAATTGGCAAAGCTAAATTTTGATCGATTTGCTGCATTCGGTACACAGGATAAAAAATCTGCTGTTTTTGCGTTCGACGGGGATACTTATCAGGGGTTAGACGCGACATCGTTAGATGACTCAGACCTCGAGTTTGCGCAAACCAGACTAAGAATTCTGTCCGGCCTATATGGACTTTTGAGGCCTCTGGACGCAATAGAGCCTTATAGATTAGAGATGGGAAGTAAACTTGGTGTTGGTGAGGCTAATTCCCTCTACAAATACTGGGGAAGTTCGCTTGCTGAAAAGCTGAACGAGCAAGCAAAAGAAACGCAGAGTGATGCATTGGCTAATTGCGCGTCACAGGAATATTTTAATGCTGTCGATCTCAAGGCACTTGAATTGAAAGTTGTCACGCCAACGTTTTTAGAACGCAAAGATGGCAAAACAAAAATGGTGAGCTTTTTTGCTAAGAAAGCTAGGGGCATGTTGGCAAGATTTGCAATTAAAAAGCGTTTAACAGATCCAAGCCAGCTAACCGATTTTGACTATGGTGGGTACCTATTCAGTCCGAATGACTCAGACGACTCAAAGCTTGTCTTTACGAGACCCTACCCATCTTAACAACCGATTCCTTAAAATCATTTTTTATATCTTATAACGATTTTTACACGGGTTTATAATAAGGAGATAGATAATATGGAGTTTAGCAATCTTCTTACAAAAATGACCCAGGCTATATGTCAGGAAAGACCAATGGATGTAGCAGAGTGTTTTTGTGAAGATGGCGTATATCATGACGTATTTTACGGCCAATTTGTTGGCCGCAAGAGAATAATCGATCTCATAGAAAATTATTTTTACCGGGACGCGCAAAAGTTTAGATGGGATCTCCACGATCCAGTATCGACGGGGTCTATCGGGTATTGCCGATATATATTTAGCTTTGAGTCAAAGTTAGAATCTGCGGCCGGCAAACGGGTGGCATTTGAGGGGATAGCAAATGTTAAACTGAAAGATGGATTAATTTATCAATATTCAGAAGTCGCAGATACGTTCCCGGCATTACAGCGCCTTGGATTTTCTTCAGATCGAATTGGGAACATGGCCTCGAAAGCAGCAAGTAGGTTAGAAAATCGAAACGAGTTATCCGGTCACCTTTGAAATAGGAATATTTGCAAAAATATTAGTTAGATAAAATACTCTTCACTAAAGTAAAAAGTTAATTGGAGACGAGAAAAAACTCATGCTTCTTTATTTCAAAAGCCCGGCTTTCTGAGCCTTTTGTGAGAGCCGTTCCGCTGACTTAACACTATCAGTAATAAACCGCTCATGCGTACCATGTCCAACTAAGTCAAAGTCATCGTTTACTGTAATCTCAAATACCACGCGTCTACGATCGAGGCTTTTTAGTAGTATTGAAATTTCGACTGACATGCCCAAGAGTGTGGCGCCGACATGCGAAATGTTTACTTGCGTTCCGACAGAATCTTCATTCGCGTCCGCGTGTTCAAGTATATATTCTTTACATGTACGTTCGATATCCCGAATCATTTCAGGCGTTGCATAGACATCAAAGTTACCTCCAGCAACTGAAATTGTTTTGTTAGCATCAATTTTAAATTTTCTGGTTGTTTTATTGCCTTCTTTAAATGTTTCTTTCATGAGAACTCCTATTATTAGTTAAATAGAATTTTGGGTTCAATAATTGGATGCGAGGAAGTTGGTTCCTCAGACAAGTTCAAAAAGTTTACGGGAGATACGCAAAATATCTTTACCTTTTTTCTGATTTTTCCCATTCGTCGGTAATCAACTTCATAGTGGCTTCTGCAAGGGTTTGTTTTGTATCTAAAGAGCAATAAGCCAAGGTTCCAAACCAAACCAAATTTTTACTTAATTTTATTATGGGGACTTTCGTTAAATGCCCATTGGCTGCTGTCGTTTTGTTCACCTCGTCAATGAAACTGACGACCCATTTTGTAATGTCTTTCTTAGCTGTCTCATGGTGTTGCCAAGAGATTACATCAAAGCACAGTGTCGCCCCTACACCTTTTTTGATTGAGGGGCTAGTCTCGCAATATGACACCGTGCTGCCAATAGTCATCGAAAACAAAAATATGAATAGAAATTGCTCCTTACTTTTTATCAGATAACGAAAAAAAAATCCCATGTCGTTATTTTTTTGGGCTTTTGACTGGTTTTTCCTCGGTCGGCCCGTCAGCCTTTACCCAGGCACTAAAGCCGCCTGCCATATGCGCAACGGGTTTCAATCCCATATTTTGGACAGTTTGTGCCGCTAATGCGGATCGCATTCCGCCAGCACAGAAGAATATATATTTCTTTCCTGTTCCGAAGTCTTGCCTGTAGTACGGACTATCCGGGTCTACCCAAAACTCTAACATCCCCCTTGGCGCGTGAATTGAACCGGGTATTGCCCCATCGCGCCATAGTTCTCTTATATCCCTTATGTCGACTAGAACTACTCCCTCATTTTTTTGAACGTTTAAAACCTCTTCAACGGTTAGTGTTTCTATTTCATTCTCAGCCGCTTCACAAAGTTCCCTTATACCTTTTGTAATCATTGTGTTTTTACCTCAGATGTTTTGATCCTATTTATTTAATTAATTACGAATATCTCTCGATACAGCATTTTTTAATGGATATAGCAATGCAAGCAAAGCGAGTGTAATAACCGTTAATGTCAGAAGTGCGGATGAAAAACCACCAGTAGCGTCATGTACTAATCCTATTGCTACTGGCCCTGAAACACCCCCAATTTCTGCTGCCGTAAAAAAAAGTCCTCCGGCAGTTCCAGCTCGCTTAGGCCCGACATTTGGAATTTCCACCAATAATAAAAGTGCAACGGTCATCATGGCCCCGCGAGCTATTCCTTGAAGCACTAGGCCGGTCAGCATGATCGGTCCGGGGGCGATTTGAAGAAGCAACGTTGCAATACAACTAGAAAATATGAGCAGCGCCAAAATTAAGATTCTTTTTTCCGGTGTAGCGTATCTAGGTATTATAAGAGCACTAACCACGCTGACTGCGGTTGGAATTGACGCCCAATAACCTGCGTTAGCAGCAGATAAACCCTGTGCACGAATTATTTCTGGCAGCCAATTATTTAATCCATGATTTATGAAAAATATACCAATACTTAAAGCTAAAACTAGCTGGACACTTGGAATGGAGGCGAGATGCTTAAACGTTTCGGGAATAGACTCTTTGGTTGTTTCGGAGACGGCATTTTTGATAAGCTCGCCGGCTGCATTTTGAGATAAGAGTAACCACAACAAACCGGAAAAAAGAGTAACGAAACCGTAAGCGCAAGTAACTAGCCGCCAGTTTTCATCAAAAAATGGCAAAAATATGCTATTGGTGGTTGAGGCTGCTATTACACCGCCGAGACCGGGGCCTGTGATGTAAATTCCCATCGCCAGGCCCCGATTTTTTCCTTCGAACAAAAGTGCAATAACTTTTGGAGCGCCAATGGAAATTAAAGGGCCGCCGAGTCCAAAAATAGCAACCGCAAGGAAAAGTGTTAAATGGGTGTCGGCAGCGCTTCGCAACAAACCTGAAACGCCCATTATTACTGCGGCGATTACTAGACCTTTTCGTGGCCCAACACGGTCAATTAAGAAGCCGCAGGGAAGGGCCGCAAGAATATATATTAAGGGCCAGGCTCCTAATACTGTGCCCATTTCACCAAAAGTCATTTTAAGGTCGTCGGTTATCGGCGTGACCAGTGGGCCGAGAGCTGCGACGGTTAGTCCAAAACTGAAATAAATCAGCCATACACCAAATAAGACAACCCACCGGTAAGGTACTGTAGTTTCATCCGTTGTCGTGTGATGCGTCATCTGTGTCTGTCCAAAGTCAGTTGTCCAGGTCGCAAATCCTTAATGAAGCAGTTGCAAGTCGACCAAGTTCAACACTTTTCCAAGCTATCTATCGGAATATAACTACTTTTTGAGATAGGGTTGTAACAAAGGGATAACCTTTTTATATTGCTGAATTCGGATTAGTATAACGTATCAGTTAATTATATTTCTAGGAAAATTAGTTATGAAAAATTTTATTGCAACGCACGAATTTAAGTCTGCCGAACTTCGAGATCAGTATTTTCAAGCGTTTTCGCAAATGTCTGAAGAAGATATCAGATCAGCTGTAAATGGGGACAAAGCCGTATGCCAAATGAATTGGGCTAATGGTACGGCTTCAATGAGAATGTTCTGTTGGTGGAAGGCGGAAAGTGGGGAAGCTATAATAGAGCAGCTTGGGGATATGAATAACTTTTTTGACACTGTCTGTGAAGAAATGGAGAGTATTGCTGACTTTCGTTAATGTTTTACAACGGGGTACTTAGTATTGGCTAATCATGATGGTGGTTGTCTTTGCGGAAAAGTACGTTACAGGGCGTATGGACAACCCGTTAGGGCCGGTGTGTGCCATTGCAGGTATTGTCAGTTAAGAGCAGGCAGTGCCTTTGGCACATTGGTCTATTTCTCACTGAAGAAATTACAATTACTCTCAGGCGAATTATCCGAGTACCATTTTAAAACCGAGATGGGTAGGACATGGAAAAATGAATTTTGCGGCACCTGTGGTACGACATTATTTATGTATCTCGAAGCATGGCCCGGTGACGTCGGGGTTGCCGGCGGGACATTCGACCCTCCTACTTTTTGGTACAAACTTTCAGGAGAAGTATTTAAGAGGTCGAAAGCACATTTTGTAGGTGACATTGAAGCGCCGCGAAAAATGGAAACGTGGTTTAATTATGAGGCACGAGGCATGGAGAGTTGTCACCTCGATGGCAGTCGTAATGTTTTAATTATTTCAGAAACTGATAAAGAAAGTTAAAGTTTGTGGCAGATCAATTTGAGCCGAATGAAGAAGATCTTTCTGCAATAACGTCTATCGCTGAAAGTGACATGGACCGACCAGTTTTGATGCTTAATCTTAATCGGTATTTTAACTCGGTTAGTTTTCCAGATGGCGAACTTTATAAATCCTACATGGATGTTTTGTCTAAGTTGCTAGAGAGCCTTGGAGGTAAAATTTTATGGCAAATGCCCTCATATGGTCAGCCGCTTGGCGGAGAAAAACTCCATGAGATTATAGCAATTTGGTATCCCTCTCATAAAGCCTTCTTATCATTAAGAAAGATGCCACTTTCTGAAAAAAACTTTAAACTTCGAAGCATGTGTGTGGAGCATGCAGTATTGCACCGTTGTCCTGGAAATCTTTTCCTCGATAAATAACCACTAGCCGAACTTAAGCCCGTTTGCTAAAGAATCAAATGATAGGACTTTAAACTAATTCTAAGAAAGTTATCTTGGGTTGCTTCAGTATTACCGATTGTTGGATAGATAGACGCTCCGGAGAATTGAAAAATTCAAAAAAAACCTGCTGCGAGGGGGCTGTTCCAATCACAAAACTTGTTTCTGGTTTGCTGTTGTTTTTAAAGGCCTTGAAGTTAATACCCGCTTCTTGTCTTTGGGCTTCAAGTTCATTAAACAACGTTAACCATTTCTCAAAATCTTTTACATTGGCTTCAATTATTACAGTGATAGACATAGCACCCCCACAGTCTAATTAAAGTTTGAGCAAAATATATTAGCTGGGTTCTATTGAAAGGAAACCAAATAATGGCAATTTTCCCACAGCATGAATTAGATCGAGCAACAGGAAACCTGGCGAAGAATAACGTTAACCCTGGCGAAGATGTCCTCATTGTAACAAGCTCAGATCAAGACGCGAAGTTGATTGATTCGCTTACCGCGGCGGTATCCGCAAATAAGCCTAAAACTGTTTCAACCATGGTGATTACCTGCCCGGCAACATTTAAAAACTTTCTCCACCCTAATCCTGTCTTAGCAGCCGTAGCTCGCGCAGACCTTACTATTGTCGCAACGACAATTAACTTTCCAAGGGCCTATGATGATTTAAGTGAGGTTATCTATAAATTTGGAAAACGACAGGTCCTCATTAACAACGCCCCTTTAGAGGATTTTGTTCGAGGCGCTTCGCTTGCAGACCCTGTAGCCTTAGATGCAAATACAAGAAGGCTTGCCGCGTCGATTTCAGATGCAAAAAAAATTCGTGTTAC
>CACOPQ010000027.1 GCA_902629125.1 uncultured Alphaproteobacteria bacterium | reverse complement strand
AAGAGACACGACAGGCCTTGTTGCAATGAAGGAGGCTAAACAGATGAATCTCAATGATGAGCAGAGGGCTGCCTCCGAAATAAACTCCCAAAACACACTTATTCTTGCAGGCCCCGGCACGGGCAAAACAACAGCACTAGTCGGACGCTACCAACATCTTTTACGCAGTGGTGTAGACCCAACGGCGATCCTTTGTTGCACCTTTGCCAGAAAGGCATCCGATGAATTAAAATCACGCATTGAAAAAGAAACTGGTGTTCAAACCAGGGCACTTCCGATTGGGACGTTTCATGCGCTTGCAAACCGTGCTGTAAGGCAACTCGCGTATTTAATAGATGTTGAAGTTCCAGAAACTATCCTAAGCGAGTTTCAAAGAAGACAGATAATCTTTGATCTGAAAAATTTAATTCCCCAAGAACTGAAAAAAATCAAATTCGAAGATCAAACCCCATCTTCAATTTTAGAGACGATAGATGGATTTAGAGAAAAACTTTTGACCCCTGAAGAGGCGTCTATCGAAGCAGGGGAGAGCGGAGATACAGTCCTTATTGCGCATGCTGAGATGTATGCCCTTTACGACAAGCATCTCACAGATGAAAAATTAATAGACTACGCAAGAATGATACAGTTTGCGGTGAAAGCATTTTCAGTCGACGCCGGAGGCGATCAAAAATTCATCGGGCAGTTCAAGCATATTCTTGTAGATGAATTCCAGGATATCAATTTTGCTCAGAAGGTAATGATTGATGAGCTTTTAAAAGGCGGCGCAGCACTTTGGGCGGTTGGTGATGACGATCAGGCCATTTATGGTTGGCGGGGTAGTTCCGTTGATTACATTCTTAATTTTGATAAATATTATCAAGCCCCCGGATTCGTGAATCTGAAAAAGAACTATAGAGCCGCACCCGAACTGGTCGCTGCATCCAACTCACTAGCACAACATTTTGTTCGACGCCGAGACAAGCAACTTGTTTCAACTGTTGGCATGTCAGGTCGTATTAATATCAGAAAGTTTGTCGGGGAAACTAATGAAGCAGAGCAACTCGCAACAACTATAAAGGCCTTAAAACAAAACGGTACGGCATATCGCGAAATAGCGATACTTGCTCGGACCAACGCACTGCCTTCCGTCTTAGTTGATAGGTTGATAGCGGATGGGATACCTGTCTCCTTAAAGAATGGTGTTGCTGCTTTTCAATCTGATCAAACCCGAGAACTTATTGCGGCTTCGGCAATAGCCTCCTCAGAGAAAATTAACAGAGCCTGGAACCGAAAAATCAATTCGAAACTTTTTGGATTTGCAAAAAAACTTGAAGCTGAAGATGTCTGGGAACGGAAAGTGAAGGCTTTGACGACAAGCATAATACGTGGATTGCCGGCTTCCGTAGACGAAGAGGAAAAAGCGGCCATCACTGAAAAACTCGAAAACTGCCGTGACTTTCTCTGCAGTTTTGATGAACCCGCTGCCGCCTTTAGACATCTTGAGGCCAGTACAACGCAGCAAGATAATGCTGTACATATTGGCACTATTCACGGATCAAAGGGCCTTGAGTGGGCGACGGTTTTTTTGATTGGTTGCGAAGAGGGTCTTCTACCACATTCACTAGCGGAGGGGTTTTCTCAGATCGAAGAAGAACGACGCCTCTTCTATGTTGCAATAACAAGAGCGAAAACGTCACTTTACTTAAGTTACTTAACCGAACGTGACTCGGCGCCAAGATATCCATCTCCATATATATCTGAGATGCAAGCTAGCGCTGAAATTAATTCGGGAAGAATCTCCGATAGTGAATTTTCAGAGCTTCTAAAGAAGATGAGACGTTATGGAGAAGAAATTGATCAATTCAAAAGAGACAACCCAAGTTCAATTAGTACCGCGATAGCAGACGGATTGGGTGAAGGGCCGGGGTGGCAAATCAACGACACTGGCAAAGGTTTCTTGTCGGAGGTTGGTTACACAGCCAAACGCAATGGCCCAGATGCATCGACACGGCATGAGATATTAAGTGAGGTATTTCATGGCAAGCTTTCCATGCCCGCAAGCATACAAGAGTCTATTGCAGAACAGTGGGGCGAACCAAACACGACTGATCGTCTCAGAAAAATCCGCAATACTATCAATGTAGCACTCGGGACGCAGAAGGCTCGAAGCAACCCTTCAGAACAAGCCATAAAAAAATGGGAAGAAGATCTCCTATTCATTGACGCAGAATTAAGTCCTCAACTGAGTGGCCAGGAATGAGTTGGGACGATCTCCATCAGGAAATCTTAGTTTGGGCAAGTTTAAGCCATTCAAGGCCTTTTTCAAAACTAAGTACTAAGCCCATAATCGATGGTGCCTTGGAGGGTTTGCAAAAGGAAAATCCCGATCTGGAAGCCGCAACGCTTGCTGTTGATGAACTTAGCCAGAGAAGTAGATTAGCTGCTAGCAATGGTGTTGATACAATACAAAGGGCTTTGGATAAAATTGGACACGAAACAATCCCCTGGCTGGTCCGCGCTAGGCAAAATCTTAAACACCTGAAAAAACCTCAAACTCCTAAAAATAGTTACCAGACTACTCTTTACGTAATTCTACGAGACGGTTACTCCGAGAAGAATGGGCGCTACGGAATATATGTGGGCCAAACCTCAAAATCTGCAGAAGAGAGATGCGAAGAACATTTCAGCGGAATAAGAGCTGCTAGGGGCCTTCAGGAGCACGGGATACAGCTGCTCTATAGTCTGATGTGGCCATGGCAAAAAGTTCCGAGAGCTAATGACTACAACTTATATTATGAAAGCGCGCTGCATCTGGCGCTCGAAATTAACAATGATACGGGACCTAAAGTAACGGGGGACTCAAAAAATATCACGGAGCTTCCATGTGGCTTTCAGATAAAATTGAAACGCTTTCTTTTTGAAAATACTTGACTATCGTAGGATCTGTTAAGTCGAGAGGCTGCAATAAGATTTGTGTATTTGGAAGGTCAGAATGAAACATCAAACTCTACCTCTTATCAGCACTTTTCTGCATGACCAGGGGAAATGCTCTGTCTCGGCAATCTATTTCTTGGTTTATTGTTTGCTGTTTATTCTCATTTCCTCGATGGCGACGATCGCCTCAGCTAGCTCAAATGAAAATAGTCATTGGGTTTTCGATAATATAAAGGTCCCAGCCCCATGTTTGGTCAGCGACTGGCATTCCGGCGACAATTTTGAAGAATTTGCCGAGAGTATCGACATAAAGGCTGACTACACTAAACCCTACTACCATTTCCGAAATAATCCCGGCCTTTATCTTGGAAGTAAAATTCAAGTAGGCGACACTTTAGACCCTGGCTGGGGTGAAAAAATCATTCTGGCTCCGTTCCTAAAGGACTGCCTTGACGGCCTGATAAGTTATGGAAAAGTTTTGTCAGAAACTACGCCAGACAAAACTAAGTGCCTGGTTTATGACTTTTTGGACTGTTCCTATGAAGTAAAGAAAAAAGTCCCCACGGAGGTATGCGACTCACTAGCACCTAACATTAACGGGAAGTGCCTTAGCTCAAATTTAGTAAAAACGTCAACATACAGTGGAGGAAGCAAAGGCTATATCCAAAGAATTATGATCTACGGAATCTTTGAGCTTGCAGGAGCAGGAGAAACCGCAATTGTACCGCTGAAAGGATTTCCCTCTCTTGAATCTGGATACAGTTTTATCAAAACCAAAGCCGCATCAAGCATCAAGATTGAGTCAAAACACATCCAAAGCAAACGATCCCACGATATTCCAATTCCGCAGAACGTTAACGCGACTTGGGAGGCTCTTAGAAAACTAGCCGCTTCACTTGTAGTCAAACACTCCGGACTCCAACGGGAGACGAGACCGCTCGAACCTGTTTTTAAAACGCCCTACAATAACGATACGGCAACAAATAGCGTCTCAGATGGAAGTGGCCCTTTCGGCTCTTTAGTTTCAAAGCACCAATTCTTCATCGATCGCAAAGTTTTTGGAGCCCGTCAAGGAACCGTAAAACGCCTCTTAGGACTGATTGCCACTAGAAAAGAAAAAAAGACAGGGACTTGGCGGGATAACCTGATTGGTGAAACCACTCTGATATTACTGGAAAGCTCCAATGTAAAAACACAGTACGCAAACCCAACTGAGAAAGATAATTGGAAACTAAAGGCATCGGCAACTATCGATTGCGGATTTAGCTGCAAATTTGAAAATATTGATGAAGACTTCTCTACTTTTCAAATCCGAGTGCAAGATGACTGGCGTGGTAGCAGTAGTCCCCTAACAACATATCGGTATCAAATGTCAGATGATGCTGGGGGCATCGGTCATCTGTTCAAAGTTAGTAAGGAATATAGTGCCGGGCATCCATCCTACGAGTGGGGGTTTTGGGACTACGAACTCGGGACATATTTGGAAGTTAGTACTTTAATGAGTGAGCCTTACTGCCAAATACCAAATCTACCTCGGATAATTACAGGTGAAATCGATCACCCTGATTTGGGCCGCATACCCACAACATTCCCCCCTTTATTTTTAAGAGATTTAAACTATAGCTATTTAAAAAAGTCCAAATTCTCTGAAACCTTGAAGCCATTATCCGATACAGAATTATATTTGCATGGTTACGAGGCAGCCACACGCGGAACTGGGTTAGGTGACTGTGGTGCGTGTCAAATTGAATTCCGCATGTCCAGAATACTCTTCGAAAAGCTATTGATTAAATTGGAGGAAACGAGCGCGGATGAGCAGCAAAGAAAATATTTAATGACACTGACACAAAGTGCTCTTGGCTGCGTGAATGCGGTTATTTCAAGCAATCCCGGCAACTGGCGTTCTTGGGGAGTAAGAGAGTTTAAAAAAAATTAGTTAGATCCTAGAACAAGAATGGAAATAGCCTTATAAGAAACCCAATATTTTCTTATGCAATGGTATACAGGATGGTATATTTGAATTTTTCAAATGTTTCTTTTTTGTTTATAAACAACATGTTAATTAAATTATATGGGGGACGCTCCCTCCGCCATGGCCTAAGAACTACGAGGAATTTGTAGCTAGTGATTTTCCGTAAAAAAGTTGTTCGCCATGCTGTAGATTGTGAACAATTTAAATTCGTCTCCAATTTTAAAAATAGAGACTCATACACTTTTGCTAGAGTTATATCAGGATTTTAGACAGGATAAATTGCAATGAACATACGACTTCGATTAAGTCGGATAATTGAAGCACGGACCTCGCAACTGATCATTATCTCTTTGATTGTTCTAAACGCTATAGTTTTAGCCTTGGAAACTAACGCCACCATTGTACTGCAATATGGGACAATTCTTAAGTTAACTGACCAGATATTACTTAGTATTTTTGTGGTAGAACTTGTTCTCAAACTTTTCACTCAAGGACGACAATTTTATAAAGACCCCTGGAATATTTTTGATGCGATTGTTATTGGAATAGCCCTCCTGCCGACGACAGGTTCATTATCAATACTGCGGTCATTAAGAATCCTTCGCATCCTAAGACTTATATCTGCTGTTCCATCTTTAAAACGAGTCGTTAATGCCCTTTTAAAAGCTGTACCTGGCATGGGTTCTGTTGTTCTTTTGCTAGGCGTCATTTATTTTATCTTCTCCGTTATAGCTACGAAGTTTTTTGGCTCTGAGTTTGCCGATTGGTTTGGAGATATTGGTAAGTCAGCATATACATTGTTTCAAATAATGACTCTCGAAAGTTGGTCGATGGGAATTGTGCGGCCAGTAATGACGCAATTTCCTTTGGCTTGGGTGTTTTTTATTCCATTCATTCTTATAACATCTTTTGCCGTGCTCAACCTCTTCATTGGAATTATAGTAGACGCCATGCAACGCTTTGATGATGACACGAATGGAAAGGCCCCCTCGAAGAGTCCTAAGACCCAAGAAGATAATGCAATAGAGGAAATCCAAGCATTGAAAACAGAAATCCAAGAGCTCAAAAAGCTTATTCAGAAAGCAAATACGAGATAGAGGCAAGCGGCAGAGCAGCTTAGAATAATGTCTTTATTTTACTAAGATGCTTGAACAACGGCGGACTTTCTTGTTAGCTGTGATATGTTAGACGAAGCCAAAAAGGGCGACTACTCTGATACCTACCAAGTAGATGATGGCCATCCCAATGATAATCGCAGCCAGCTTTAGCACCCATCGGAAATTATTCATATACACAATTCCTCGTGTTTTAATTCACAAAAGTAGGGATACACCATCACTAGTTTACTCTATAAATTTGTGACTTCGGTAAAATACAAGTTTATTTAAACTGATAACTAATCACAAGTTACCTCCAAGCGAGTTTGATATTTTTAGAAAAGAAACGCTTCGCTAATGAGACGAATAGAGGATTCCTTGGATCCAAAATTAAGGCCTCTTTCTGCTATAGACTTGTGTAATACCAAATTTTTAATAAATGACACGTTAATTAATACCTTCTTCCCGCCTGTAAAAAAAGAACAAGGCTAGTTGAGTCTTTGGCTTACCTTTAAAAAGACGTGATATTGTCCTACCTATTCTTGACAACCGTGGAAAAAGTTAATCCCATCCCTATTACACGGTAAATAATCGCTGTACAGTATTAAACTCCTAGGAGGTTAGAGAAATGCGCGCAGTCGGCTTCTACGAATACGGTAACGCTGATGTACTTCAAGTTTTAGATTTACCAGCTATAAACGCTGGAGAAGGTGAGGTGAGGGTTAGAGTTCACGCTGCTGCCATAAACCCCACGGATATTCTCTCTAGATCCGGAGCAAGAAAAAGGCCAATGGGGAAAACGGATACATATGCCAATAAGCAACCCGTTGATAGCCCGCCATATGTTCCTGGCATGGATATCGCTGGTGTTGTTGACCAGGTCGGTGAGAATGTAGATACGGGCGTCAACATTGGCGACTCTGTAGTCGCCATGGTAGTACCAATAGGGTCGCATGGTGGATATAGAGAGCAAATTGTTCTAAAGGCTAACGCTGTGGTACCAGCGCCATCATTCTCGAACCATGTAGAAGCCTGTACGTTGCCCATGAACGCACTAACCGCCCGTTTATCACTCGATTTGTTAAATTTAAAGGCTGGGCAAACACTTGCAGTAACCGGCGCAGCTGGTGCCTATGGTGGATATATTGTTCAATTAGCCAAAGCCGAGGGCATACAAGTGATAGCTGACGCCTCAGATAAAGACCGGGAGCTAGTTTTATCACTTGGAGCAGACATAGTTCTGCCGCGAGGGAACCACATAACTCGAAGTATCCGCGAACGTTTTCCAAGCGGGGTCGATGGATTAGCCGATGGTGCAGTTCAAAACGAGCTCGTTGTGGATGCAGTGAAAGACGGCGGTGCCTTTACCGCAGTTCGTGGTTACGAGGGGACGTCACAACGAAATATCAACTTCAGTCAGACATGGGTCAGAAGTTATGACGCACAGTTTGAAAAGCTCTCTTCCTTAGTAAAGCTTGTTGAGGAAAACAAGTTAACACTGCGGGTTGGCGACGTCTTCAGTCCAGAAGATGCGCCAGCCGCTCATAAGCGTCTTGAAGCTGGAGGAACACGAGGAAGATTGGTTATAAAATTTTGACAAATAAAGTCAAATTAACGTCATAGCTTTATTTCTTTAGCTCTTAGCTCCGCCAGATGAAGCGAAAGATGAATAAAATTATAACCATCCTAGGCAAAAAGATATAAGTGGGTTAAAAAAATACTAGCATTTCGAAATGAAAATTTCGGACGGATTTTTCTTTATGAAGTGGAGTAACAGATGAAAACCGCCAAGGATTATCTTGAAGAAGCGAATGAGGTTGTCAAAAAAATCGATTTTGATTCCGCACTTGAAAAGCACAACTCAAAGTCCGCTGTATTTATCGATGTCAGAGATAGCGGTGATATTGCAAAGACAGGCACGATAACCGATGCCTTAAAGATACAACGTGGTCTTATTGAATTTGTTGCTGATGACGCAACAAAACTTTATAACGACGCCTTAAAAAAGGACTCAGAAATCATTTTGGTCTGTGGCGCCGGTGGCCAAGCCGCTTTAACTGGCAAAACACTTATAGATATGGGTTACACTAATGTATCGAATGTGGGAGCAATTGGTGACTGGGAAAAAAATGGAGGACCTATGAGCAAATAGTTTCTGGTAAACTTCGGCTCATGACAACGCCTGAGCCTCTATCCTAGATCACTGCGTGATATAATTGCTGTTTTGATATGTAAACACTCTGCTAAAGTAACTAAATTCGCATATTCGCCGTATTATAGATTAAAAAGTCTCGGCTTAACAAACAACTGGTGCAAAGTTCAGGTGAAGTTCCATTGAGTTTAACAAGACAGTAGGGCAACGCGATGACAAAGGATGCTTAGAAAAATCCCTCCGATTGGTGTTTTCGTACTTTGGCTCACAGTTCTGTTTGGAGTTACATTCTTTTCTGACAGCATTTTCAGATCACAAAAAAGTTCTTTAGACAGCTACCCCAATGACCTTACTGAGAAAAAAAATCAGGGCAAGCAACGTGAGAGGCTAGAACCTGTTCCACTTACCCCTAAGGTTATCGAGAAGCCCAAAAATATAATAAAGCATGTTCTTGTAAAAAAAGGCGATACACTAATGAAGGTCCTGACCTCCAATGGTGTAGATAAGAAACAAGCTGCAAACTTAATAGCAGCGCTCAAACCAATTTATGATCTCCGGTCTTTACCAATCGGCCATCAGCTAAACATTTATTTTTCCACTGATTCCTACAATCCAAATAATAAATATAACAAAGTTAAAAGATTCTCATTTCTAAAAAACTTTAAGGAGCAAATTTTTGCTTCTCGAGATGCTGCCGGCAACTTCAAATCAGAAATAAAAAATCGGTTAATAAAAACCAAAGACGTTTACATCGAAGGGCAAATTTCTTCAAGCTTATATGAAGCCGCGGTGAGCCAGCAAATACCATTAAAGTTACTAATGGAGCTTATCAGGATATATAGCTTTGATGTTGACTTTCAGAGAGAAATTCAAAGAGGAGACTCTTTTTCTATACTTTTCAAGCAGCACTCAAATGCCGACGGTGAAATCGTACATAACGACACCATCGAATGGGCCGAACTTATACTTAGTGGAAAACCTGTAGAATATGCAAAATATACGTCCCCAAAAAATAACTACACAGACTATTATAATAGAGAGGGGAAAAGCGTAAAAAAGACGCTTATGCGGACACCAGTCGATGGAGCCCGGCTAAGTTCTCGTTATGGAAAACGCAAGCACCCTATTCTAGGTTTTACGAAAATACACCGTGGTGTTGACTTTGCTGCGCCAAAAGGAACACCCATAATGGCGGCAGGCGACGGAGTTATTGAGGCATTAGGACGAAAAGGTAATTATGGCAAGTACATCCGTATTCGACATAACTCTACCTATAAAACCGCATATGGACACCTCTCCAAATATAAAAGGGGTTTGAAAAAAGGGAAAAGAGTAAAACAGGGGAATGTAATAGGCTATGTTGGATCAACCGGCCGGTCTACTGGTCCTCACTTGCATTACGAAGTAATAAAGAATGGGAAGAAGACCAATCCACTCAGTGTCAGGTTACCCGCTGGTGATGCACTTAAGGATAATGAACTCAAGACTTTTTTGAACCAATTAACATCGATTGACAACAGAATCCAAAAAGCGCGAGCAAATTAACCCGCAACGTTGAGAGAGTTTAACTTTACCAACCACTAAATTTACATTTAATTCAAATACTTTTATTTATCGTATTTATACCATCCTCGTCCGACTTTTCGGCCAGACCTTCCAGCTGCCACGACTTGCTTTAATATTGGTCGAGGATGAAATCTATCTCCATAAGCATCCTCTAATATTTTTCCAACTTGGAGATTTAATGTGTTACTTGTTAAGTCCATCAATTCAAATGGACCCACGGGGTGCCCTAAACCAAGCTTACAGCCTACATCAATGTCTTCAGGGGTACAGGCTCCCTCTTCCACTAATCGTAGAGCTTCGTTCCAAAGTGCAAAAAGCATTCTATTCACAGCAAAGCCGACAACATCCTTTACTTGAATAGGAACTTTACCTGCGTCCTTACATGCCTGTGTTGCTACTTCAAGTGCCGCTGAACTTGAATCCATACCATTTATGACTTCTACTAGTTTCATTCTATGAACAGGGGAAAAGAAGTGGAGCCCTATAAAATTCTTTTGCCTAGCCTCAGATACATTTGCGGAAAGAACAGTGATAGAAATGCTCGAGGTATTTGAAGCAATGATGCAATTGGGTTTTAAAATACTATCGAGTTGTTTAAATACTTTACCCTTCACCTCTGCGTCCTCAAACACAGCCTCAATGACCATGTGACATTCTGAAAAGTCATCCAAATTCGTCGTCAGAGCGATGTTTGAAAGAGCTACTACTTTGTCTTCTTCCGTCCAAAAATTTCTTGAAATACCAGCGTCCAATGTTGTTGATAATTTGTTTAGCGCCTCGTCTAATCGCTCTTGGGCTGTATCATTCAACAGGACAGATTTCCCAGCCATGGCAAATATAAGAGCTATTTCTGCACCCATCATACCTGCACCAATTACTCCTAAATTTTCAATTTGCACTCTGCTTCTCCCTTAATGGTAAACAAAACTCTCAATGTAACAGAAAAAACCTTACGATCACCATCCAAACTCCATTAAGACTATTTTATTTAAAATATTTTTCTGTTCTATTGCTTTTACCTTTGAATTTTCTTCTTTACGTTTACGGTACCTTCACAACGGTGTTTTCGAATAAGGGAGAGAATAAGATGCGTATGGAGGGGAAGATAGGTTTAGTGACTGCAGCTGGGTCTGGAATGGGGCGAGCCGGCGCAATAAGGTTTGCAAAAGAGGGTGCATTGGTCGGCGTTGTAGACGTAGATGAAGACGCTGTAGCTTCGGTTGTTGGTGAAATTGAAAAAAACGGTGGAAAAGCAAAGGGCATCGTTGCAGATTTGACCAAAGACGAGGATTCTAAAAGAATTGTCACAGAGACGGCAAAATATTTCAATGGGCTTGACTTTGTCTGGAACCATATCGGATATCCAGGGCCCGCATCTGTTGAAGGCGTTGAACTGGATGATTTTGGTCTAACGCTGGATTTAAACTTAAGAACAATTTTAATAACGACGGATGCAGCATTGACCGAACTTCGTACTCGAGGGGGCGGCAGCCTATTGTTCACCGCTTCCACATCAGGTCTAAGTGGTTCCAGCTTCAGTCCCGTTTATTCTATGGCGAAGTTTGGTGTTGTTGGGTTTGTTAGAGCACTAGCAAAACGGGTGGCGAAAGATAACATTCGCGCCAATGCGATTTGTCCTGGTCCTATTGATACCCCCATGCTTCGGGTATTCGTTGCTAGACCAGATCAACAATCAACGGTAGGGATGGACAAAGAAGATTTGGTAAAAAAAAGGGGCGGGGTTGGTCCAATGGGACGGCCAGGGCGGCCTGACGAAGTTGCAAACGCTGCTCTTTTTCTGCTCTCTGATGAAGCATCTTTTGTAAATGGTATCGCCATGCCTGTTGATGGAGGCATAACAGCTTAGATTCTAAAGAGTTTTCTAGCGTTTTCCGTAAGCATCAAATTCGCTTCTTCCTCCGAACAATTTGCCTTTTCTATTACTTCCCGCGGGTTTTGATCACCTATCGGAAAAGGGTAATCTGACCCAAGCATTATCCGTTCTGCACCAACTTTCTGTATTAAAAATTGCAAAATATCCGGCTGAAAAACAATGCTGTCAAAATAAAGCTCATGAAATTGTTCGACAGGATCGACCACTAAATCAGGAAATGCTTTATAATTTCTCTCTAACCGACCTAGCATATATGGAAGTGCACCACCCCCAGTTGACGCAACAATGATGAGATTCTTAAAACGGGTCAGATGCCCCTTAAAAAGCAATCGGCTTATGGCAATCGATACATCTGAAACGCGGCCAACTGCATTCATCATCTGCATATCATGTAGCCGGTTATCATTTGAGCCAAACATCGGATGTATTACAATCGGGACACGTAACTCCGCTGCCGTCTCCCAAAATGGATCTAGATCCGGGTCATCTAAATTGCCTGTATCCCCCTTCGGTTGAGTGCCAATCATAGCACCAGGCATCCCCATTTTAACCGCCTCTTTCAACACAGCGGCGGCATGTTTGCCAGATTGAAGCGGGACGGTCGCTAAAGGCGTGATACCGTCTATATTCTTGCACTCAAGCTCCATCCCCTCATTGAGAAAACGGCTCCATTGTGCACCTTCCTCCGGATCAATTTGGTAAGCAAAGCTATCCAACCAACCACCTGATAATTGCATATCAATTCGGGTCTCCGAAAGAAACCTCTGGCGTGTTTCGAAAAGGCGTAATTTCGGCATTATAGGCCGAGTAGGTGTTTTTTGATTAAACGATAATTGAAATTTATCGCCTTGAGTAAGAAGTTCTACAGACGGGAAATTTTTCTTTTGATTGTTAAATTCATCCAATGTGCTTTGAGGCAGCATGTGAGCGTGTGTGTCTATAATCATGCAACTTTTTCTTTCTGATTTTGCTCTTGAGTATCGTTGTACAGCCTTTTAAGCCACCACATATGTGAAAAATGGAATTGCCTACGCGGTCGCTCTCAGACTAAGAATTATGATCCTTTTCGGTTAGGCTCGCTTTTCGTTTCTATTCATTAAATGTTGGACAATTTTACTCACTTAAAAAAAAATTATCACCACATTTATCGTTAGTATTCTCCAAGAAGCCTGAATATGAAGGGTTTAACAAGCATATTAATAATTGAAAAACTGGCTCGTCAGAGGAAATATTTGACATATCTTAGTGGTCGGTAATTTATTTCCCTGAAAAAATAAATAGCAAATGGAATTTGCAAAAATTTTCGAATTCGGCCATTTTTTCTTATTTGTTTCCATTTTGGAATATAAAAAGTGCAAAATTTGCTTGACCAAGCGGCAACAAAGCACATATCCATAGGCTGTTGCGAAAGTGTCTTGCGAATACAGAATGAACACAAATCTAAGCTCACTCAATTTTTTCCCTGACATCATTAACACTAGTAGTACGCCACTTACATCAAGTGGCATTAAAATTTAGTACGTCTAAGGAGACAATAATGGCGACCGGTACCGTAAAATGGTTTAATCCAACTAAAGGCTATGGCTTCATTCAACCTGACGAAGGTGGCCCTGATGCGTTTGTGCACATCACGGCATTGGAAGCGTCAGGCATCGACGCTTTGAACGAAGGAGCCAAAGTAGAGTTTGAACTCGAAGTTGGCAGGAACGGCAAACAAGCTGCAGCTAACCTTAAGCTGCTCTAAAAAATCAAAACCTATTAGGTTTTAATTAATCATGTCAGGGATAAAAGTTGGGGTGCCTATTTTAACACCCCAACTATTCCTCTCTGAATTAAGTAGATTACTTCGCGATTAGTTCCCCGCCACGTTAGTCAGCACGATGTTGCCACTAGCACTAAACATACCTCCCACGCCATGGACCATTGAAATCTCAGCATTAGGGACTTGGGCTGGTGCCGTACCCCGCATCTGCCTCACGCCCTCTTGAAGCGCGTACATCCCGTACATTCCAGAATGCATGTAACTTAGTCCACCTCCGTTTGTGTTAAGCGGCAGGCTTCCACCCATTCGAGTATTACCCTCAGCGATAAATGATCCTGCTTCTCCTCGTGCAACAAAACCTAAGTCTTCGAGACCATATATAGGAAGATGTGCGAACGCATCATAGATCATCAGGTGATCAACGTCGGAATGCGAAATTCCAGCGGACTCAAACGCTGATGCACCAGCTACTTTAAAAGCTGCTGATGAAGTGAAATCCCTCATCTGGCTTATCATTGGCGTCTCTCCACTTTCGCCAGTACCGCGAACGTAAACTGGTTTTTGAGCTAAATCTTTAGCACGCTCAGATTTCGTTAATATGAGTGCCCCACCACCATCTGTAACTAAACAGCACATTAAAAGCCGGAATGGATAACAGATCATCTTTGAGTTTAATACATCATCGACGGTTATCAAATCCCGGAAACTTGCACGCGGATTTTTACTTGCCCATTCTCTTTGAACAACCGAGACCATCGCTAATGTCTCTTCACTAAGACCATAGTCCTTCATATAACGAAGAACTGGGATAGTGAACATTGTAGGCGGTCGCGTTACGCCAAAAGGCCGTTCAAACTGTTGCTGAAACAAAGACGGAAAAATTGAGGATCCATGTCTTCCAAGATTAGAGCGGCCGCTTTCGCCATGCGTTATTAGGACCGTCTCACAAAGACCCTCATTTATAGCGGCTGTGGCATGCCTCACTAATAACATAAACGAACATCCACCGACTGACGTGCCGTCCAGCCATTTTGGAACAATTCCGAGGTAATGGGCTATTTCTACAGCATTATGGCCTCCGGTAGCGACACCATCTATATCAGATAACTTTAAACCGGCATCTGCTATTGCATTTAAAGCTGCGTCTGCGTGAAGTTGAACTTGAGACATCGTCGGAACTTTGCCAAGTTCCGTTGTCTCAGATGCACCGACAATAGCTACAGAGTTACGTTTCATGGGACTATTTCCCCGCTGGTTTAAATTGTGGAAGCGTAATTTCGTCGTTGACTTTTTCAAAACTTACTTCAAGCGGCATATCTAAGACTAATGCCTCTGGAGTCTGCTCACATTCCACTATATTGCACATCATCTTTGGCCCCTCTTCAAGTTTTACAATCGCTATTGCATATGGCGGTGTAAAACCGGGAGCAGGAAGATGGCTAATTATGTAGCTATATAATGTACCGCGTCCTGACGCTTTAATAATTTCAATATCCGTACTGCCGCTAGAAGGGCAAAAGTGCCTCGGCGGAAAATATACTTCACCCGTTTTTTTACATCTCTGAAGTCTAAGTTCTCCTTGCCTCGTACCATCCCAGAAGTGCTGCGTTTCGGGTGTCGGCTTAGGTAACTCTCTCTCACTTTCACTCATTTTCTTGTATCCACTTCTCTGTCATCTTAGGCATCACAATTCCTATTTATTATCCAACTGTTGCATGGCCATTATCTAGAACCACGACATCTCGCTCTAATATCTTTGACCTGAAAGAAATATTTGCTCCATCACGCCAGATCTCTGTTCTGACCGTTTCGCCCGGATAAACTGGCGAAGAGAATCTTAGTTGCAGTGATTTCAATCTTTTTGCATCATAGTCGCAGCATCCTTTCAAAATTGCGTGACCAGCCACCCCCAACGAACAGAGACCATGAAGAATTGGTTTTGGAAAGCCCGCCGCCTTCGCTACCGAAGGGCTGGCATGTAAAGGATTATAATCACCCGACAACCTGTAAATTAGAGCCGCCATGTCCGAAGTAGCGAGGTCAATTGCAGAGTCTGGGTCGCGTTCTGGTACTTTATGCGGCCTTGGAGCCTCGTCGCTTGGCCCGTCATATCCGCCATTGCCTCTAGCAAATGTTGTCGAAGTGAGTGTGGCTAAATCTAAGCCTGACTCTGCATCCGTCAGGGTTCGCTCCGTTAAAATCAATGCACCTTTGTCCGCACCCTTGTCCACTAAGCCAGTAACTTTAGACTTTGCTTTAATCGTAGCTGATGTTGGTAAAGGATTATGAATTACCATCTTTTGCTCACCATGCAGGACTTTTACCCAATCAATGCCCGTTTCAGGGTCTCTGGACCAAAATCCTGGACTTCCGAGGACTACAGCCATTGTTGGTAATGCCATAAACGGTTCTGCCTCTTCAAAGACATATCGAAGTTGCTGTTCATCCATTGGATTGGCGCCAAGACCAACACCCAGCGCATAAAGAATGGTATCCCTTGAAGTATACGTTTGGGTAATTTCTTCAAATGGCCAATTTTTCAATTTATCGTAATCAAAAGACATAGACCGTCTCCTAATGCATTATTAAAAAAGTTAAATGGGATCCCAACTGAAAACGTCTTGCGATCGATCTAATGGATAAAAACTCGGTTCCATTGATGGAATTGCGTGCTCTAAAACAGTCTCAGGCGTCCAACCTTCCCCTCTATGCACAGAACGTAAGGGACGCGATTGTCCCATCAAAAAGATCTCGTTATTTCGCACCCCAAAAATTTGGCCTGTGACTTTAGATTCTGGCGCACACAATGCGACAGCAACTGGCGCTATTTTAGCCGTTGTCATCGTTTTTAATTTTTCAACCCGGGCACGTTGAGCGTCATCACCTATCGGAATGGTTCCGATCATTCGGCTCCAAGCGAAAGGAGAAATACAATTAGATCTTACGTTGAACCTTCCCATATCTAGCGCAATTGACTTAGACAAACCAGCTATACCAAGTTTTGCAGCTGCATAGTTTGCTTGACCAAAGTTACCAACCAACCCTGATGTGGATGTCATATGAATGAAAGCTCCTGATTCCTTTTCTCTAAAGACAGAAGCTGCAGCTCTGCTTACGTTGAAACTACCTTTTAAATGCACTGATATGACAGAATCCCAATCATCCTCTGTCATTTTGTGAAAGATTACGTCCCGAAGAATACCAGCATTATTAACGACAATATCTAGCCCGCCTAGCTCTTCAACCGCCTGGTCCACCATTCCCTGAGCGGCTGCAAAATCCGAGACGCTATCAAAATTAACAACTGCCTTGCCACCAGCATCTTCAATTTCTTTTGCAACTTCCATAGCGGGAACACGGTCGGCCCCTTCACCTTGAGTAGTACCGCCAAGATCATTGACCAACACCTTTGCTCCAGCAGCAGCGAATGCCAATGCGTAATCGCGTCCTATTCCTCTGCCGCCTCCCGTGATCAAGGCTACCTTACCCTCTAAAAGTTGTTTTCCAGACATTATTATCTCCACTAGGCTCGTAAATTTTTCTAAACTTGATTATCGTATCGCTTGTATAACGGTGTAAAGTTTAATTAATATCGCATCAATACTTGATTGCTGTATTTAAAACGATCACGCCCATGATTTAATAAAGAGTTCTTCCAACCCGTTCACAGGATAAGAGATGTTCCCACGAAAATTTTTCTCCGAAGACCATGAAATATTTCGAAATGCAACCCGCCGGTTTATAGAAGACGAGATAGTACCGAACCATGAAGAATGGGAGCAGCAAGGAATTGTTAGTAGGGAGTTATGGAACGCAGCGGGTGAAAATGGGCTACTTTGCTGCACAGTGCCAGAGGAATATGGTGGCCCTGGGGGCGATTTTTTACATAGTGTAGTAGTCAATGAAGAACTCGCAAAAGTTGGTGCAACCGGTCCAGCCTTTCCTTTGCATTCCGACATCATTGTTCCTTATATCCTCGCATATGGTTCAGAGGACCAAAAACGTAATTGGCTTCCAAAAGTTGTTTCAGGTGAAACTATTATGGCAATAGGCATGACAGAACCAATTGCAGGATCTGATCTCCAAGGGATTCAAACTAAAGCTGAGAGAGATGGTAATCATTTCGTTCTTAACGGGCAGAAAGTTTGGATTTCTAATGGCCAAATAGCTGATTTGTACATTATCGCCTGTAAGACCGACCCCAAAGAAGGCGCAAAAGGCATAAGTTTGATACTTGTTGAAGGGGATAGAGAAGGCTTTAAACGGGGTAAAAATTTAGAAAAAATAGGCTACAAAGCGCAAGACACATCGGAACTATTCTTCGAGGATGTCCGGGTACCAATAACAAATTTGCTAGGTCAGGAAGGCCGAGGATTTGCTCAGCTAATGCAGCAACTGCCGCAAGAGAGACTTGTTGTCGCTATACGCTGTGCCACGGCTTTGGAGGCGGCACTTTATGAGACAATAAGGTATACAAAAGAACGCAAAGCCTTTGGAAGAAGCATATCCGACTTCCAAAACACACGTTTCAAACTAGCTGAAGTAAAAACACTTGCGATGGTAACACGAGCTTTTACCGACCAATGCATTCAATTACATCTCGAGGGAAAGTTAACCGCGGAAGATGCCGCTGCGGCAAAACTACAAACCACAGAGGCTCTCAATAAAGGCGTGGACGAGTGCCTGCAACTGCATGGAGGGTATGGTTACAGCTGGGAATACCCTATCGCACGTGCCTGGGCTGATGCTCGTATGTCGAGGATTGCTGGTGGGTCTTCTGAAATCATGAAAGAAATAATAAGTAGAAATATGATCACGGCTTAGCCACTCATACTAGTGTTTTTGCTATTTCCGCTCTTCTTCTTGATTTATTGAGACGCCAGATAACTTTTGAAAAACTTTAAATACTGCACTGTCATCTTCCTTTCCTAACCCAGCCGATGCTGCCGCAATAAACTGCTGGTGAGCCGCCGCTGTTAAAGGAAGAGGAAAATTCAATTTGTGGGCTGTTCCCAAAACAATAGCAAGATCCTTCACAAATATGTCAACGGCACTTAAGGGTGTGTAATCGTTGTTTAAAATGTGAGGAACTCGATTCTTCCACATCCAAGAAGAACCTGCAGAACCAGAAATAACTTCATACAGAGCTTCAGGATCAGCCCCTGATCTAACACCAAACGCCATTGCCTCCGCCGCTACTGCAATATGAACACCGGCTAACAATTGATTTACAGTCTTAACCGTTGAGCCAATCCCGTGCTCGGCTCCAAGATGATGAACTTTTCCCGAAATGGCCTCTAGCACATCGTCGGCATCTTGAAATGCCTTTTCCGGCCCGGATGCCATTATCGATAGGTTTCCAGTCCGAGCGCCGGCAGCGCCGCCGCTTACTGGCGCGTCGATCATGTCAAATCCGGCTTTTTTCAAACGCGTTCCGCATGAACCTGCAAAGGCTGGGGAAACTGTACTACTCTGAATAACTACTGTTGTCGGGTCAAAACCGGTTGTTGCGCCCCCAACGCCAAATAAGACCTCGTCGACTTGAGCTTCGTTTACAACCAGAATAATAACGACCGAAGCACCTTTAGCTGCATCCTCTGGATTTAATCCTACTTTTCCGCCTGCTTCCGCGAAGGATGTGCAAGCTTGTTGATTTATATCAAAACCACTTACGTCAAACTGGTGTTCCAATAAAGTCAAGGCAACACCAAGCCCCATTGAGCCTAAACCAAGCACACAAACTTTCCCATTTGAAGCCATGGAAGCCTTCCAAAGTTTATAAATTAAGCTACTTATTAAAGCCTTCAAAATAGTAGATAAAAGTTAATCCCGCTCTAAGCACATGGCAACACCCATGCCTCCTCCAATACATAAAGTTGTTAATCCTTTTTTTGCGTCCCTTTTTTTCATTTCGTGCAAAAGAGTTATTAGAACCCGTGCACCCGATGCGCCAATTGGATGACCTAGAGCTATAGAGCCGCCATTCACATTAACCTTTTCCGTATCCCATCCCATATCTTTATTCACAGCGCATGCTTGAGCTGCAAACGCCTCGTTCGCCTCTATCAAATCAAGATCTTCAACAGTCCAACCAGCTTTGTCCAACGCCGCCCTACTTGCCGGTATCGGACCCGTGCCCATGATAGATGGGTCCACACCGCGAGTAGCGAATGAAGTTATTCGCGCCAGAGGTTCAATTCCGCGAGCCCTTGCATTCTCTGAAGACATTAAAACCACTGTTGCCGCTCCATCGTTAATACCTGAGGCGTTTCCAGCTGTTACCGTCCCATCTTTATTAAATGCGGGACGTAAGTTTCCAAGTGTCTCTAAATTTGTACCATGTTTTGGATATTCGTCCTCCTCGACTACTGTCTCGCCACGCCGAGACTTAATAGTTACTGGTACGATTTCATCTTTAAATTTACCTTCTTTCTGTGCAGCTTCTGCTTTACTTTGTGAAGATAGGGCGAAGGCATCCTGGGCGTCGCGTGTAATTTGCCATTGATTCGCGACATTTTCAGCAGTATTGCCCATGTGGTATCCATTAAAGTAATCCCAAAGACCATCCTTTATCATGGTATCTATCAATTCTAAATTACCCATCTTCTGACCGGAGCGAAGGTTTTGTGCATGGGGAGACTGGCTCATGCTTTCTTGCCCCCCAGAAACAACAATGTCGGCATCCCCCGATCTAATAGCTTGTGCCCCCAATGCCACCGCACGTAATCCTGACCCACAAACTTGATTGATTGTCATCGCAGTTTTCTCTTGTGGGATACCTGCGGCCATTGATGCTTGCCGAGCGGGATTCATTCCTGCGGCCGCTGTGAGTACTTGCCCCAATATAACTTCATCTACTTCATCGCCAGAAACTGTAGCACGGCTTAGGGTCTCCTCTATGGCTATTTGCCCTAATTCAGCCGCCGACAAACTACTCAAACTTCCGCCGAATGAGCCAATTGCAGTGCGTGCTGCTCCAACTATAACAACCTCTGACATAGCTAATGTACCTTTCTTCAAAATTTAAATTTCAATATACAAATTTGTCCGTTTCCAAAAGAGGGAAAGCACTTACCACACTTGGTTCAACGGTAGAAGCTGCTGAACATAATTGACTAGGCACAATATCCGAATAATTGTTGGCCCCCAAGAGACCTAAACCGAGCTTCACTTCCTCTTCCAGTAACTCAAGCATTCTAATCACACCGTCCGCGCCAGCTGCTGCTAGTCCATAGCAAAGCATCCTACCGATGCCCACAAAGTCCGCTCCCAGAGCAATTCCTTTAATAATATCAGTACCCCGGGAGAAGCCTCCATCAACAGCTATTAAACTACGTCCCGATACAGCATCTACAACTTCTGGCAACACATCGATTGCTCCTAACCCATGGTCCAGTTGTCTTCCTCCATGGTTGGAAACATAAATGACATCAACACCTTGCTCTACAGCAAGCCGCGCATCTTCAGAGGTCGCTATTCCCTTCAAGACTAGCGGTAATGCATACTTTTTCTTGTAACGTTCTATATCTTTCCAACTCAACGCTGCCTGCCAGTCAGCTCCTTTCCCCGTGCGCCATGGCTTTACAAAACGGTTAGCAATGTCGCGTTCTCTTCTAGAGTAATTCGCACTATCAACAGTTAAGCAAAAAGCATCATAACCAGAGTCAATTGCACGCAAGACATAATTATCCAAGAACCGATTGTCACCTCGCTTGTAAAGCATAGCCATTTTGAGACCATCACCGGCATTGGATACTTCTTCCATGGACAACTGGCTGACAGAACTAAGCATCAAAGCACAACCGAACTCAGACGCTGCACGCATAGCCGCTACGCCACCTTCAGGATCAAAACTTTCCAACGAACCTATCGGCGCAAGACAGACCGGCAATCTTAACTTTTTCCCTAAAATCACTTTAGTTGCATCAATGTCGCGCATGTCCCTTAAAACGCGAGGCCTTAATGCGATGGTATCTAACGCCATTCTATTGCGTTTAAGTGTTGTCTCAGTCTCTGTGCCGCCTCGCAAATAATCCCATATATTTTGGTTTAACGTTTCACGGGCAGCGTGCACAATTTCGTGTAACGCTTGAAATTTATTGCTTAGATCTTTGTTCAATTATCCTCAACCTCTTTCGATTTTTCTACTGCACTTGTTTAAATAAATTTTCAGAGCCTCACGTTTTCACTTTTACTACCTTTTATCAAGTAACTCTTTTTTTGGTTCAATTTACTTCTCCAAAATATCAATTATTTCGCGAAGCTGAGTTCTTGCTCTTAGCAAATAAAAGCCAAGGGATGCCAGGTGACTCGGAACAATTGCACCATCTGGTTGACCATTAGCTATTACTAATGGGTTAAGCCGACTTGCTTGTTTTAGTGACCCTAACATCAAATTCCAGGATGAGGATAGCTCCTTTCCAGCAACAACATCGCTAAAGTCAGCCTCTAACTCTTTTAATAGTAAATAGTATGCGTATAAGCGGCCCTTCGCAGAGTAAAAAATATCGTCCGATTTCGAATCTATTCCCCAACCGCCTGACCTAGCAAGATGCTCGCTTATTGCGGCAGAATTAGAACCGAGGTCAGCAGTGAAACGTCTCAATGTGGCCTGCAAATTATCAGCTCGTTTATCAAATGTAGCTGCACCCTTTGCCAAGCGCTTATTGTAGGAGGCGAGTGACCGCATCGCAGACTTATATTGTGCTTCTGAGGAAGCGGTTGGAGCTATAGAAGTAGATAAGTCAAATATCCATGTCGTACCAGGATACTTCAATAGACCTGAAGCTTTATCAAGATCACTATCTACTTCACTTGATCCTCGGGACCTTCCTATTTGATCCGTCATTTCCATAGCAAATCTGGAAATAGCATAAATGATGCCCTGCTGATAATTTGGCATATTATCGAGCAGATACCCGGGCATAAAAAACGGATCATTAGCCACCCATCCATTTTCATTAACTTCCCGATTAATTAAGGAAATTGCCATTGCTATTGTTCTGCTTTCACCGGGATTAATCTGACTAGGTTGAAAATCTACATCGTCATCTATCTTATGGATGACCCCCATCCCAATGAAATAGTAAAGGCAAACAAAAAAGATTAACGATAAACTCGTGAAAATCACTGCCCGAACAATACTTCCTCCTCGAGCGAAAAAACTTGGAATTCTTTTCAAATAAGTCGCTAAGTTGTCTTTGTTCACTAGAAGTCCTTATTTTTCCATCGTCTTATTAAAATGGGAACTAAAGACAATACTGCCAACCCAACAAGGCCTGCAAGAAATTCCAAACTTACGTTCGGTATGTTGTAAAAACGTTCTCCAGCCATCAAAGTTTTATGCAACCCGCTTCCCATTAGAGCGTAGACCGCGGTTCCAGGGATCATGCCTAAAAGACTCGCAAAGAAATAGTTGGAAAAACTTATGTTCAAAAAAGCGGGGGCTATATTGATCACAAAAAATGGAAAAATCGGGGCTAATCTTAGGGCAAGCAGGTAGAAAAAAGCGTTTTTTGTAAGTTCCTTCCTCATCCTTTCCACTGAAGATCCCATTTTTGGCTTAAATAAATCTCCAAAAGCACTCCGAGCCGCGATGAATAAAATTGAAGCCCCAACAACAGCACCTATCAGAGAAAAAAAAGCTCCCAGTAACGCGCCAAACAAGTAGCCCCCTATCATTGTTAAAATTAGGGCACCAGGTATCGAAAGCGCGGTTGAAACTACATATAACCCTATAAAAATTAGGATGGATAAATAATACTCGCTTTGAATAAATGCAACTATCCCAAGTTGGCGAGTTCGAAAGCTCTCCAAAGATACGTAATCTGTCCAACCAAATATAATGGCTAGAAGCAATAATATCCCTAAGGTTGCTATTGGGAGCGATTTTACAAGTCTAAAAAAAATTTCCTCCTCAGCGAGTTTTTCCTAAACGACATTTACTACAAATAAATTAACTTAGTAGAGCTTAGTTCGATAGCCTTCTTGGATGCTCTTTTCTGCCCTCTTCTCGTCATCCCCCAGACCAATCTGGTCGGAAATTATTTTACCCAAACTTGGAAAACTCTTTCTTTCGATCTTATAATCCTCTTCCCATAATTTGGATCGAATTAAAGCTTTTGCGCATTGAAGGTATGCCTCCTCTACTCTAATTTCCAGGGCAGATCGGGGAGCTTTGCCTTGAGCCGATAAGCCTTCCAATGTATTTTCGTCAATCGTGATTTTTGCATTTCCGTTCACGCGTAATGTTTCATTCATGCCCGGCACAAGAAAAAGCAGTCCAACGCCACTGTTATCAAGTATATTTAAAAGAGTATCTGTTCGATTATTGCCAAGCCGATCTGGCAAATATATGGTTTTCTCGTCTTTTACTTTCACGAAACCAGGAGCATCTCCCCTAGGGGAAACGTCCCCCAGACCGTCACTTCCCATGGTGCCTATAACTAAAAATGGTGAAATTTCGATGAATGCCTGGCAGTGCCTATCGAGATGATCTAACTGTTTAAGAACCGCGCGCTTGGATGGCTCTCCGTACAATTGCCCTAAATTATTTTTATCGGCTATCCCATTCATTTCCTTGATCCTTTGCGTATACTTCCGATTAATCAACTATGTTTTACCCGATTTTGTCGTACTTTGGCTATACCGCGATCAATCAATAAGATTTGAAGTAAATAGTTGAAGAAAGTCGATTATCGCAGTATTCATTTTTCAACGTAAATCATGCGGGATCATTAAAATTGTCAGATTATGGTGGAAAACAGGCTTGGCAGGAGGAACTCTACGACCTGCTTAGATCAAACGACGTAGATTTATTTTGCTATGTGCCGGACGGTGGGCACAAAACTCTTATCAATAAGTCGATAGAAGACCCAGATGTTATTTCTGTGCCATTGACAACAGAAGAAGAGGGTGTGGCGATGTGTGCTGGCTGCCATTTGGGAGGAACAAAAAGCGTTTTGCTGATGCAGTCGAGCGGCGTGGGTAATTGTGTAAATATGTTCGCCCTTTTGAAAAATGGCCAATTTCCATTTGTTACATTGATCACAATGCGCGGGGAATTTGGAGAAATGAACCCCTGGCAAATACCTATGGGTCAAGGCGTGCAACCAGTGGTGGAGGCGATGGGAATGCACTGCCTAAGGGCTGAATCCCCCACTGAAGTCACGGAAACTGTGCAAGCCGCGCTAAACATGGCTTATAAGTCGAACCAGGCAGTCGCGGTTTTACTGACGCAAAAGTTAATCGGCGCGAAACCCTTTTAGAAATGCTCTAAGGAGATCTTGTAATGGACAAGGATAGAGGTCTTGATCGAAAATTTGCTGTTCCCGAGTTAATCGGCAATCCAGATGACCTGCTAATCGTGTGCGGACTAGCCGGTGCCTCGAAGGACATTGCACATTTGACCCATGATGGAGACAATATCTTCACGATGGCTGGCGCTATGGGTGGCGCAACAGCTATGGGTTTGGGTTTAGCTCTTTCACGACCCGATAAACGAGTGCTGGTTGTTACAGGAGACGGGGAATTACTGATGAATATAGGAACCCTTTCAACAGTTGGAATTTTAAAGCCGTCCAATCTCTCTATTTTGTGTGTAGATAATGGTCACTACGGTGAGACCGGATATCAGGAAAGTCATACGCAAAGAGGTGTTGATTTAGAACTTATTGCCCAAGGTTCTGCAATACCAGTCACGAGGACTGTTTCAATGGATGAACATATAAACGAAGCTAAAGCATTAATACGAGATTCAAATGGACCAAGTTTTATCCTTTTAAGAGTGAGCACCGAACCCCCACCTGTAATAAAAAGATCAATGGATGCGAGTGAGAGAAAAACTGCGTTTAGGCGTGCTTTACTAGGTAAGCCCTGAATTTTACGCAAGAAGCGGTCGCTTCACGAATACGATGATTATCCAGTTATTTTGGCAATATGTGTCATACGCCATTCTGAGTGAATAAAATCAATCCACTTAATAGTTCTCAGATAGAAACAGCCACTCCATTTGACGCAAACTTGTAGGCCACATCGATAATTTCCATCGTCGCCTTCATCGCTTTGAGATCTGATGCGAAGGCTTTGCTGTTTCTGACCGCTTGACAAAATTCTTGCACATAGATGCCATACACCGGATCCGAATACATTTAGTCATGTTCGCCAAATGCAAATGCTATTTCATAGCTGCAACTCCCAAGTGTTTCCTCCCAATCATTATACCCGTCACACCTGAATGGCTTAGAATATTTCGCTCGAATTCTCTCGCTTTTGGCCCAGAAACCAGAGACTTTAATCCCTTCATCAAACAGATCTTTGATATAAGGTGGGAAGTGCAAGTGAGATACTTCAAGCAAAACCGCTTTCATGCAATACTTTCCAATCTGAACTATTTTAAAATACTTAATAACTGTAAGCTTCAGCACAGAAGGATTAGTTTATGCCTCTACTTGGAAAAGGGGTGGCAGCTATTTGGCACAATGTAGCGCCAGATATACAGTGTGACTACAATCATTGGCATTGCTCTGAACATATGCTCGAACGCGTTGGCATCGATGGTTTTCTGAGGGGAAGACGGTACGACGCAGTCAATGGTAGACCGCAGTTTTTCCATTTCTACGAAACAACTACACCAGCAGTGTTAACTTCACCAGCTTATCTTCGGCGATTAAATAACCCAACTCCGTGGACGCAAAAGATTGGACCATGCATAAAGAATAATAATCGAACTCTGAGTCAAGTGGTACATTCTGTAGGCTGCGGGGTTGGCGCTGCTATATTAACTATCCGTATGGTTGCAAGTGATAATCGGGAAATCGAATTTTTTCGATGGGTGTCGCAGGAACTGTTTCCTTGTATCACTAAGAAACCCGGTATAGTCGCAGCTCATTTATTAAAAGGTGATAAAAAAGCTAGCGAGACCGAAACAAAAGAAAAAGCCATGCGTGAGAAACCCGATGAGGTAGCCGACTGGATAATTTTTATAGAAGCAATAGATAACAAGACATTATTAAAAATATGGGATCACGAATACATATCGGAGCAAGTTTTAATCAAAAATGGTGCTTTTAGTGCAAGTATAGGCACTTATAAACTGCATTTTAGTTTATCGTCGGAAGATTTGATCGAATAGTTGGCTGGCTTGCGAACCACAACTCTAATTCTTCTTTGAATTATTTTTTTGCTCTTCCTCCCAAGCTTTCTCAGCAGCCTTTTTTTCTCGATGTACTTGTAGATAACTTGCAGCCAATCTATCGCCATTCCAGCGAGCTTTAGTCCACCAATGAACTGCTTTTTCTAAATCCTGTTCAACACCGAATCCTCCGGAATACATGAAACCCAGCATTCCCTGGGAAAAGCCATCGCCCTTTTCACCCCCTTTTCTAAACCATTGAACAGCAGACCCCATATCGTTCTGATTCTGAAAAATTTGTCCCATTGTCCCATATGCTCGGGTAACACCTGCATCTATAGCTAACTGTGCGAATTTTATTGCCTTATTCTGATCTCGTCGAACAACGTTGCCTTGATTAAAAAGAAGACTTAAATATATCGCTGCCTGACTGTTTTTTTCCTCGAGCGCTGCCCGCTCTAATAATTCTATACCCTTTTTTGAATTGTCACTCCCAATTTCGGCCTTTTGAAGGTCTAAAACTTTCATTGCGTAGGCAATCATCGCTGCGCTATTACCTTTATTTATCAAACCCCGCAAAACTTTTTTTGTCCGTTTAGGGTTCTCTGGCCCGACCCCACCCGGTAAAAATTCCAGAGCAGCTTTAATCTTTGCAGCTGCATGATCGGTTTTCAGTGTTTTAATTAATAACATCCAGGCACCCTCAGCATCCTTCTCAAGATACTCACCTCGTCCCATATATTTTGCCACCATTACCATTGCAGGCGGGAAGTCTAAGTCCGCAGCCTGTTGTATAAGAGCTACTCCGTCTTCTTTTCTTCCTGCAGCAAAATGAGCATATGCTGCATTCAATACGGAGGCTCCATCGTCTGGTAGAGCGTTGTATGCCGCAACGCATGCGTTCTTTGCAAGATCAACCGCTTTTTTAACTCTAGCTTTCTCTTCTGCCGGAGCTTTGGCATCGGTCGCCCGAACCCAAAGACGAGCTTTTTCTAACTTTTTCTTGCACTGATTTTTCAAGTCATCGTCTGCAGATAATTTCTCTCCCAAAAACAATATCCCGAAAAATGAGAGTAATAGACCGAGAGCAATTAAATTCCAATTTTTGCTATTCTTTGTAGAGAGTCCCAGTGTCATTTTATCTCCAATAACGCCTTTATTTTTGTAAATATTTGCAAGTCAACCAACTGGACTAGGTTCTTCTGTGCATAAAAGATTAGTCTTGGTTCGCTAAATCTTTATTTAACAAAGTTTATAGAATAATCTAGCCCGATCTAACAACGGGAGCTACCTGTAAATGTCACAAAAACGTGTTCCGGCAATATTTATGCGAGGAGGGTCATCGAAAGGTGTATTTTTTCATTCTTCAGATTTACCGGAGGATAAAAATAGTTGGAACGAACTTTTTTTATCGGTTCTTGGAAGCCCAGATCCGTACGGCAGACAACTTAATGGAATGGGAGGGGGTATTTCTTCTTTATCGAAAGCTGTCGTGATTGGTCCACCTACACGCCCCGACGCAGATGTGGATTATACTTTTGCACAGATCTCCGTAAAAGATTCAGTTGTAGATTATTCTTCAAATTGCGGGAACCTATCCTCAGCTGTTGGCCCATTCGCGATAGACACTGGCCTTGTTGATGCTTCGGGGACCAAAAAAGAGGTAAGAATTCATAACACAAACTCCGGAAAATCGATCGTTTCCAAGGTTCCCATAAGGGCTGGACTTTCTGAAGTTGTAGGAGATTTTAGTATTCCAGGTGTTTCTGGCACTGGTGCAAAGATTCAACTGGATTTCCTTGATCCCGGAGGCACTCGCACCGGGAGCCTGTTACCAACAGGGAACACTGTAGACATTATTACTGTTCCACACGCTGGTGATTTTGAGGTTTCGCTCGTTGATGCAAGCGTTCCCTGCGCATTCATTGAGGCTAGGGCGCTTGGTATTACGGGCTCAGAAAGCATAGAGGAACTAGAGTCTAACAGTGACCTTATGAAACTTATTGAAGAGCTTCGACTCGAATCAGGCGTTAAGATGGGCCTTGGAAAAACAATTGATCAAATTCCACCAACAGCTCCCAAACTTGGAATTGTGGCTGCACCGATGGCTTATAAAACTTTAGCAGGTGAAATGGTTGATCCATCAAGTGCAAGCTTAATGACCCGTATTTGGTCCATGGGGCAGGTTCACCGTGTGTTACCCCTAACAGGAGCCATGTGCCTAGCGGTAGCATGCAAAATACCAGGTACGTTATGTGCAAGAAACACCAAAGGGGAAATGACAGAAATTAGACTAGCTAACCCATCCGGGATTCTACCGTTAAACGCAGCTGTCGAGGCCCGGGGCAATAAAATAATTGCACGACATGTTACAGCATATCGAACAGCGCGAACTCTTATGGAGGGAAATGTCTTGATACCAGATCAAGCACATGAGGGTTTATATACGAGCCAGAGTTTCACAAAGACTTAAAATGATTTCATTGGGAAAAATATTAGAAAGCTGCCGTATTATTCCGGTTGTAACAATAAGAAATATAAAGGACGCAGTACCTCTCGCAGATGCGATATTTGAGGGAGGTTTATCCACAATCGAAATAACGCTTCGCACACCTGAGGCATTTGCCGCTCTCGAAGTGATGGTAAAACGTTTTCCCAAATTTTCTATTGGCGTGGGTACGGTGATAGACAATATGGATATCAGACGCGCTAAAGACTCTGGAGCAGCCTTCGCAGTTTCACCTGGTATAAATATAGATCTCGTTGAGAAAGCTTCAGCAGAAAAATTACCTTATTTACCTGGCGTTCAAACAAGCTCGGAAGCGTTGTTAGGGTTGAGGCTAGGCATTAAGTTTTTGAAATTCTTTCCCGCAAAAATTGCAGGAGGCTTAGAAGGGTTAAAACAAATCGCTCCAGTTTACCCAGAACTAATGTTCTGCCCTACCGGCGGTATAAGTTTTGATGAGGCACCTGAATACCTTGCCCAAAAAAATGTGATCAGTGTTGGTGGTAGCTTTGCCTCCCCACAAACTTTAATTGCAAAAAGAGATTGGAATGCCATTAAGGCGCTAGCACAACGCGCCGCAAAATTGTAATTAATTCTATATTAGGAGAAAAACAGAGTGGTTCATCTTTCGGTATTAGACCAATCTATAGCGGTAGCAGACCGCCCACAAGCGGAAGCGATAAGGGAAACTGTCTCTCTAGCTGAATATTGCGAGGAACTTGGCTATCATAGGTATTGGGTTTCCGAACATCACAATCACCCAGCCATCGTGGGTACAGCTCCAGAAATTCTTATCGCAGCTATAGCGTCGAAAACAAACCGGATACGTGTTGGCAGTGCAGGGGTAATGTTGCCTCATTACTCCCCCTTTAAGGTAGCTGAGCAGTTCCGGGTCTTAGACGCTCTTGCTCCGGGTAGAATAGACTTGGGTCTCGGCAGAGCGCCAGGCTCGGATGGCCTAACAGCTTTCGCACTTAACCCAAACGCAGCAGAACGACCCCATCAATTCCCAAACGATGTGATGGACCTCGATGCCTGGCTCCATGGAGAAGAACTACAAGAGGGACACACATTTTCAAAACTTAAAGCACAACCCTCGGGTGACACCGCACCTGAAATTTGGATTTTAGGCAGCAGTGCATTTGGGGCACAGG
>CACOPQ010000026.1 GCA_902629125.1 uncultured Alphaproteobacteria bacterium | reverse complement strand
TCCAAATTGCCAGCCGAAATAGATTGGAGTGAGGTCGCGTACGTCGTTGCTATGGCAGTTTTTTTAACCTTTATAGCCTCGATATATCCAGCTTGGCGAGCTTCCAGAACAGAGCCGGCGGAGGTGCTAAGGGGTGAATAAAGAAGAGCCTAGTAAATCCCCGGTAATTGAAATAAGTCAGCTGTCGCAATTTTTTCAACAAGGACAAACACGTCTAGAGATACTAAAGAACGTGAGCCTTAAAATCAGGGCAGGTGAGATGGTGGGGCTAGTGGGCCCATCAGGCTCGGGCAAGTCAACACTTTTGCATTTAGCGGGACTTTTGGAACGGCCTAGCGGCGGTAAAATTGTTTACATGGGACAGGATTGCGAGTTGATGACAGATAATCAGCGAACGAAACTGCGTCTTCATGAAATAGGCTTTATCTATCAATTTCATCATTTGTTACCCGAATTTTCAGCCCGAGATAATGTTATAATGCCACAATTGATTGCAGGACTTACAAAAATTGAAGCTGCTAATAGGGCAAATCAGCTTCTGAACATGGTGGGATTAAGTGAGAGGGGAGACCATAAGCCTAGTCAATTATCTGGGGGGGAAAGACAGCGCGTAGCCATTGTACGATCCATCGCAAACGTGCCTCGATTAGTGCTGGCGGATGAACCAACAGGTAATCTAGACCCCCTTACATCTGCTCAAGTTTTTGAACAGTTTAGAAGTGTCATAACAGGGGGGAAATTATCTGCTCTTATAGCAACACATAATCACCAGCTGGCAGAAAAACTCGACCGTGTTTTTAAAATAGAGGGGGGAAGCTTGGTGGAACTTTAGAGTAATTATTTCCTTTTACAAAAGTGAGAATCTGACGTTTGCTGACTATTAGTTTAATTATTTATAAGAATGACTGAGGATATAGATGTTACCTAATGGATTTGTTCACCTTTCTGTTCACACGGCCTTTTCTTTAGCTGAGGGTGCTATTCAAATAAAAGACCTTGTCTCCAAGTGTGTAGAAGAAAATATGCCAGCTGTATGCATCACAGACACGGGTAATTTATTTGGGGCTTTAGAATTCGCTGTGAACGCCAGTGAGGCGGGTCTCCAGCCCATTATAGGGGTTGAAATAAAGGTTTGCAGGACTGATAGATCTGGTGATGAGTTGCAACCGCGTACCAAAACAGCTGGGTCAGCTACAAATATCATTGATAATCTAAATTTAATCGCGAAGAATCAGCAAGGCTATCTCAATTTACTAGAGCTAGTAAGTAAGTCATTTCTTGATACTGAGGACGCTGACACACCCCATATAAGTTTTGAGGATTTAGAGACCAAAAGTGATGGACTGATAGCGCTAACAGGTTGGACTTCAGGTGAGGTTGGTAAATTGATTTTAGAGGCTAAGCTGTCAAAAGCGGAGGAAGCGTTATTAGACCTTCGTCGGATATTTGATGATAGGCTCTACATCGAAATACAGCGCCACGGCGTCGCAAATGAGCGTTTAGTTGAGGAACAAAAATTGGAATTTGCTTTTAGACATAATATTCCATTAGTTGCCACCAATAACTGTCATTTTGTTTCAAAAAATCTTTATGATGCTCACGATATTTTGCTATGCATTGCGCAATCCACAACTGTAAGCGATGAGCTGCGGAAACGCTTAACCGACCAACATTATTTCAAATCTTCTTCTGAGATGATTGAACTCTTTAGAGACCTGCCAGAAGCTATTGAAAACACGATAAATATTGCTAGACGCTGTAGTTTTATGCCTGAGAAGTTAGCGCCCATCCTGCCCAAATTTGTCTCAGCGGAAGCTGAAGATGAGGGAGCGGATTTGCGTATAAAGTCTTTGGCAGGGTTAGAAAAACGTTTTGGCGAGACAGTGTTTAAAGCTGGAATGAGTGATGAAAATCTCGAAGAAAAGAGAAAATTATATAAAGATCGGCTCGAATCAGAACTTACCATTATAAATCAAATGGGGTTTCCAGGTTATTTTCTAATTGTAGCGGACTTTATACAGTGGGCAAAGAGGACGGGTATTCCCGTTGGGCCAGGCCGTGGGTCGGGTGCGGGTTCTTTAGTGGCGTGGTCATTATTAATTACTGACTTGGATCCTATTCGATGGGGGCTGTTATTTGAGCGGTTTCTAAATCCTGAAAGAGTATCAATGCCAGATTTCGATATTGATTTTTGTCAAGAACGGCGTGGAGAAGTAATTAATTACGTGCAAGAAAAATATGGTCATGACCGTGTAGCTCAAATTATTACATTTGGAAAACTCCAAGCAAGAGCTGTACTTAGAGATGTAGGGCGTGTTCTTGAAATGCCCTATGGGCAGGTAGATCGTATCTGTAAAATGGTGCCAAACAACCCTGCTAATCCAACAACACTGAGCGAAGCGATAGCCGGTGATGCCGAACTACGAAAATTGCGAGATCAGGATGAGGGCACGGCGAGGCTTCTAGAAAACGGGCTGAAGCTAGAGGGTCTATACCGAAATGCATCAACACATGCTGCTGGACTTGTTATTGGCGATAGACCCTTGAAAGATCTGGTTCCATTATATAAAGACGCAAAATCCGATATGCCGGCAACTCAATTTAATATGAAGTGGGTCGAGTCAGCCGGTTTAGTTAAATTTGATTTCCTCGGTTTAAAAACATTATCCGTTATTCAAAAGGCAATAGAGCTCATAAACGCAAGGAGTATAAAACTCGATTTGGCTGACTTACCTCTGAATGACCAAAAGACTTTTAATATGATCAGCAGAGGGGACAGTATAGGCGTTTTTCAGCTTGAAAGCTCTGGGATGCGAGACGTTTTAAAGAAAATGCAGCCAGATAGGTTCGAAGACATAATAGCTTTGGTGGCTCTCTACCGACCTGGCCCAATGGCAAATATTCCAAATTATATTGCGCGTAAGCATGGTGAAGAACGAGTAGATTACATGCATGAGAAATTAGAATCAGTATTGAGCGAGACTTACGGCATAATGATTTATCAAGAGCAAGTGCAGCAGGCTGCGCAACAACTAGCGGGTTACACCTTGGGTGGAGCGGATTTGCTTAGAAGGGCAATGGGTAAAAAAATAAAGTCGGAAATGGATGCACAAAGAGAGGTGTTTGTCGAAGGAGCCGTCCAACAAGGGGTTTCTTCCGAAAAAGCTAGATCAATATTTGAAACTATCTCAGCTTTTGCCGGTTACGGTTTCAATAAGAGTCATGCTGCAGCGTACGCCCTAATTGCTTATCAAACGGCCTTCCTAAAGGCAAACTTTCCGGTGGAGTTTATGGCAGCATCTATGACGTTTGATATGGGAAATACAGATAAGTTAGCAATTTTTCGCCAAGAACTTAAAAACCTCGACATAGAAATGCTTCAACCAGATATTAATAGATCCGGCCCGGATTTTAGAGTAGAGAAAATCAATGCCTCCGGTGCGTTCGCGATACGTTATGCGCTGTCAGCCCTTAAAAATGTTGGTGGACCCGCTATGGAGGTATTAGAGCAAGAAAAAAGTGCAAATGGACCGTTCTCAGATTTATCTGATTTTATAGCTCGGGTAGATGGAAAGTCCATTAATAAGCGTAGTTTGGAAAATTTGATTAGATCCGGGGCATTTGATTGCATTCATAACAGTAGAGCTGAGTTATTTGAAGGGCTCGACATCATCATGCGGCATGTAAACGCTGCAAACGATGAGTCAAAAAAAGATCAACAAAATTTATTTTCTGGCGAGGAAACAATTCGAATAAATCGTTTCAAGCTTCCTCGTTTTGAAGAATGGCCAGCTTTAAAAAAACTAAGTAATGAGTTTGAGGCAATAGGGTTTTATTTAAATGCTCATCCTTTAGATGCCTATGGTGACACGCTTACAAAATTTGGAGTGATAAGTAGTTCAAATCTTATCCATGAATTGAAAAGTAGAGGGGGTACTGCCCGAATGGATGTTGCTGGCATAGTTTCTTCTGCTCGAACTAGAGTTAATCAAAGGGGCAGCAAATATGCGTTTGTTCAAATGAGCGATCAAGGAGGCATTTTTGAAGTTACTGTCTTTTCAGAGTTACTGGTTACTTCAGGCGAATTTCTCAAACCGGGAGAGGCAGTATTAATCCGCTGTGATTGCAAACTAGAAAATGATTTTGCCAGGCTCACGGCAAGTAAAATTACATCTCTAGATAAATCATTAAAAGATAGCGTTAGGTGTTTTAAGATTTATATCAACGATCAAAATACAGTTGCTAATCTTGCAAAAATCTTGGAGAGACAAAAAACAGGATCTGGAGAGATCAACCTTGTTGTTCAAAACACGAACCAAGAATTTAATCTCTTGCTTCCTAAATCATATGAATTGAATGCTGGCTTTAGGGCTGCGTTAAAATCCCTCCCTGGCGTCATCGAAGTTGTAGACAACTAATACATTTAACCAGCGAGGAGTTGCGACAACTAAAAAAAACAAGGTTGCTATACGCTGCTCTGATCTGGAAGGTAATCGTTTTGCGCGCACTTGTGCACAGAGTGACTTCATAGAAAATATGTATTTCGTCGGTATCGAAATAAGCGATGGATTAAGTAAAGACAATCCCGCAATTTATAAAGGAGTAAAAGGTTTTTACTTTGAAATGAATAAATTTTTTAGGTCATGATGATTGAATAGATGTCTCTACTGTAGTTATTGGATCTTGCCCAGCCGGTCCGGTAGCAGAGGTATTCTTTGATGAATTTTTAGAGTAATTGAAGCTTAAATTACTCGCGGCAGGTCCATTTGATGGTGTATGTATCTTGCTGCATGGAGCCGCCGTGGCGACCCACACTCATGATCCGGATGGTATAATGTTTTATTTGAATAAAAAGGCAGTCGGCGGCCAAGCTACTTTTGGTTCGGCCTTGGACATTCATGCGAACATCTCGGAACTCATGACCTCAATAGTAGAAGTTTTGGTCGGTTATAGAAAAAATCCACATTTTGATATGTTGGAGAGGGGTGTCGAAGCCGCTAGAGTGTCAAAGGAAAATACTCACGGTATGTAACTAGAAAAATATGCAATTAGATTACCAATCGTTGCACCATCCGTAACCCAGTCGACGGCCGAGGGGTTCCTTATGGAGAATTGATACGATATGGCCATAAATTTCTAGATGAGGATATTTTTAATGTACCGATCTTATCGGGATTTGCTTTCGGAGATACGCCTAAAAACGGTATAAGTGTCAACGTTCACTCTCGGTCAATAACTGAAAATACTAAATTTGTGGCAGCAAACTAGTAGTGTCAGCCTGGACTGATAGAACCCGATAGTGCAAAGATGACTTCGTTAGAACAAGTCGTTGGTCTGGCGCTGCAAGCGCAGCAGGCTACTGAGGATGCCCCTCTGCTCTTTGCTGGCCCTGCCGACAATACGGGTGGTGGAGGACGAGGAAATACAATCTATATTCTTTAAGCTTTTATGGCGGCGGGAATTCAAAATTTTGTTTTTTCTGTTTTTTACGATGTCACGGCAGTTGAATTAGCTTGCGAAGCAGGAGTAAACAGCGAAATAGCGATTACTTTGATTTCTCAAGAAAGGAATGAATATTTGAAGGAACTGAACGTAAAGGCTCGTGTCGTATTACTACATTCAGGTGGGTTTAAGGGGTGCAACGGGATGTTTGCAGGTAGTAAAGCTGATACAGGGAAAACGGCTGTGTTAAACCTAGATGGTAAAACAAAAATATGCATAAGCAAACGACGGCAATGCAGATCGTCCTACTCTTATTAAGGTTTTGGGTTGGATGCGAGGTTGTTCAGCACAGTTGTAGTAAAATCTAGAGGTCATTTTAGAGCAGGGTCAGCCATTTGTCTTCAGACGACCAAATAATTGAGTTGGATGTGCAAGGCCTCACCCCTCCTAATCTATCAAATTTTAAATGGTTGCATCTTCTTCGTCCTATTTATCCTCTAGACAATGACACCTCATGGGATTTAGTTTAGGAACTGATTGTATTTGATTAGGTTGCCAAACTTAAATAGAAAATTAAAATTTAAATTGTTAAATGAGATATTGTTTTTTTGAGAGAGATAACCGATGGAGAGAGATTTTACGGCGCGGGGCAATCATGATATGGGCGGTTTAACTGCTGGTGAAATCAATAGAAATGAACATGATTACGCACTCTGGGAAAAAAGAGTTGATGCTATCATGATGTTGTTGACTAATGATTTGAAAATTATGACAGTAGATCAGTTGAGAAAGGGTATAGAGGCGCTGCCTCCTAATGCTTACGATAAAATGACTTATTACGAACGATGGATATCCTCGATTACAAATGGGTTGGTTGAAGCAGGTGTTATATCTACTGAAGAATTGAGATCAAGAATGAGTAAAGTGTCATCTGAATATACCCAAGAAGAAGAGAGCTAATGCCGCAATTTACAGTTGGAGAAAAAGTTAGAGTTTTAAGTCAATGGCCTCCTAGCCCACCAATCCACTGTCGCACGCCCTACTACATAAGAGGCTGTTCTGGAATTATCGAGAGATATTGTGGTGATTTTCCAAACCCAGAAGAACTAGCTTTTGGTCGTGTGGACCCAAAAAATTTATCCTTGTACAGGGTGCGTTTTAAGCAGTTGGATTTGTGGGACAGCTATAAAGGTGGGATGTCGGATATGATCGATATTGAAATATATGAAAACTGGTTAGAGAAGATATAGAGAGGGCTCAGTACATGACAGAAACAAGTGATCATGAACATTTACATCAGCACGATCCTGGACACGAACATCCGCCACAACCCGATCAAGATGATACCATCACTTACTTTAAAGCGATGGAGGCGGCTGTAAGAGATCTTTTGATTGAGAAAGATTTAATTACAGCTGATCAAATAAGAGAAAAAATAGAACAAATGGATGCGAGAGTACCTGCCAATGGCGCGAAAATTGTCGCTAAGTCTTGGGTTGATGACGAATTTAAACGCAAACTTTTAGCTAATCCTCGTAATGCCATTAGCGAGTTTGGTCATGACATAGGACCCATCCATCTTATAGTTCTTGAAAATACAGAAAAAGTTCACAATGTCGTCGTTTGTACGTTGTGCTCCTGCTATCCACGGTGGATCCTTGGACTTCCACCGGACTGGTATAAAAGCCGAGAGTATAGATCCAGAGTGGTCAGAGAGCCTAGAGAAGTCTTACAAGAATTTGGTACTAATATTTCAATTGATCGTGAAGTGCGGGTGCATGACTCAACTGCTGATATGCGTTACTTGGTTCTTCCGATGCGTCCAAAAGGATCGGAAGGGATGAAGGAAGAAGAACTAGTACCACTGATAGGAAGAGACGCGATGATCGGGGTAACGGAAGTTACAGTCTAATTTTCATTTACCAAATTTGTTTAAGGGAACATTTATCCGTCGTAAAGCGTATAGAGCCTTGCATTTTTTTTAAATCAACGGTAATACGTGACCAAATAAAATTCACACACGAGTATGCGCTGTCTCTCCCTCAAAGAAATGCGCTCCGGTGCCGTGGTGGCGGCAAGGCTCGTGGCGGACTAACCGGAGAAAGATAATGAGTTCTACCAGCTTTACTATGCGTCAACTCCTCGAAGCAGGTGTGCACTTTGGGCACCATACTCGAAGATGGAATCCTAAGATGAAGGACTACATTTTTGGTGTAAGGAATAATACTCACATACTCGACCTTAGGCAGTCAGTGCCTCTGCTTCACAGGGCGCTAGAAGCGATAAGGGAAGTCACAGCTTCAGGAGGAAGAGTCCTTCTTGTAGGTACAAAGCGGCAGGCGGCCGAAAAAATCGCTGATACAGCTCAGAAAACAGGCCAATATTTTGTAAATCATCGTTGGCTCGGAGGAATGCTAACGAATTGGAAAACCATATCAATTTCTATAAAGAGATTGAAAGAACTTGACGAACGTTTGGCAGGTGAAACCCAAGGTCTCACTAAAAAAGAGTTACTTAATCTCACGCGCGAGAGAGATAAGCTAGAAAGAGCACTCGGCGGCATTAGAGAGATGGGAGGTCTGCCGGATATTCTATTCATTATAGATACAAATAAAGAGCAACTAGCAATTCAGGAGGCGAACAAACTTGGCATCCCAATCGTTGCTATACTCGATAGTAATTCGGACCCAGAAGGCGTGCAATTTCCAGTTCCTGGAAATGACGACGCAATGAGAGCTATATCTCTATATTGTGACTTAGTTGGAAATGCTGTGCTTACTGGGCTGGAAGCTGAAATGGTTGCCTCAGGAGCAGATATTGGAGAAGCAGAGATCGCTCCTGTTGAATTAGGGATCGAAGAGATAGCCGAAACTGTTGTTGATGAAAATGGCGAAGAAGGAGCTAAACAATCTTTAGTTGATCAAGCGAATAGTCCAGAAAATCTGAAGGAAGCAGGTTTCCAAGAGATAGACACTTCGGAAAACGACTCTAAAGAACTTGATCTACAAGGCGCAACCCAATCAGCAATAGCTAGTGATGAAGTGTCTCAAGAGGAAGACATAGCGACAAAAGGTGTAACTGATAGTGAAACTCTTGAGCAGGGAAAAGTAGAAGAAAAGAAGCCTGCCAAAAAAACAGCTAAAAAAGCAGCATCTACTGCTAAAAAGACGACACCAAAGAAGAAAGTTGCTAAAGACAAAGAAAAGTAAAATAGTTATTGCCCAGATGGATCTTATTTCAAAAAGTTCTTTAGCCCGCTTATATTTTAGACGTTTTAAATGTTGTACTTTTATGTTTATGAGGTGACTTATGACTAATGTTTCCGCTCAGATGGTAAAGACTCTGAGAGAGAAAACTGGGGCCGGGATGATGGATTGCAAAAAGGCCCTTGGTGAGACCAACGGTAATATCGAAGAAGCCGTAGATTGGCTTAGAAAGAAAGGACTATCTGCTGCAGCTAAGAAAGCAGATAGAGTAGCTGCCGAGGGGTTAGTTGCATTCGCAGTTAAAGAAGGGTCGGGTGCGTTAATTGAGGTTAACGCTGAAACTGACTTTGTGTCTCGCAATGAGGTTTTTCAGGACTTTGCTTCTACCCTAGCGAGCTTAGTTCTTGAACATGGCGATGATCTCGACGCTCTGAAAAATGTCGCTTATCCGGGTACGGGGAGAAATGTAGAAGAGCAATTAACCCATAACATAGCTACTATTGGGGAAAACATGGCTATCAGAAGAGCCGCGAGAGTGGACGGTGCGGATATAGTTGTGCCTTATATGCATAATTCCATAGCTGGCGGTTTAGGGAAAATAGGTGTGCTAATTTCTTTAAAATCGGATGCTCAGGCTGGAGAATTAGAAATGCTCGGGAAACAATTGGCTATGCATGTTGCTGCTACTTCGCCGCAGGCACTCAGTGTTGCAGAACTAGATCCGATATCCGTCGAAAGGGAAAAGAACGTGTTAACCGAACAGGCAAAAGCGTCTGGCCGGCCCGAGGAAATAATTGGAAAAATGGTGGACGGTAGACTGAAAAAGTTTTACCAGGAAGTAGTTTTACTAGAACAAACCTTTGTAATAGATAATGAGACGAGGATATCAGCTGTTATAGAAAAAAGGGCGAAAGAGTTGGGAAAACAAGTTGAACTTACAGGTTTTCATAGAATATCATTGGGCGAAGGAATTCAGAAGAATGAGGCAGACTTTGCATCAGAGGTAGCGGCGACACTCGGTACCTAGACAATCGCCGCGGCGTTCGTTTTGTTAGAATAAAATTGGGAGTGGAAACGCGATGGAAAATAAGCCTGAAAGCACTCCTCAATACAACAGAATACTGCTAAAAATATCTGGTGAGTCACTTATGGGAGAAAGGCAATTTGGCCTTGATCCTACAATGGTCAATAGGGTGGCGAGCGAAATCTCCACGATTGTTGATTATGGTGTTGAAGTCTGCGTTGTTATAGGTGGCGGGAATATTTTCCGAGGAGTTTCTGGGGCGGCTAATGGTATGGAGCGTGCCACCGCGGATTATATGGGCATGCTAGCAACAGTCATGAATGCTCTGGCTATGCAGAGTTCCCTTGAACAGAATGGTCTTCAAAGTCGTGTTCAGTCAGCTCTACCAATATCTGCAGTTTGCGAGCCATATATTAGACGTCGTGCTGTTCGTCATATGGAGAAGAAACGTATTGTCATTTTTGCAGCGGGTACCGGTAATCCATTTTTTACTACTGACACAGCGGCGGCTCTCCGAGCAACTGAAATGGGTTGTGATGCAATACTAAAGGCAACAAGGGTTGATGGTGTTTATGACGCGGACCCAGAAGAAAATAACAACGCAAAACGCTATGATACGCTCTCTTATCTAGAAGTTCTGTCACGTGACCTTAAGGTAATGGATGCTCCTGCAATATCTTTAGCAAAAGAAAACAGTATCCCAATTTTGGTGTTTTCTATACAAAAACCTGGTACCCTTGCAGACGTTGTAAGAGGTGATGGGTTACATACTTTAATCTCTTGAGGGTTTTTAGATGGAAGAAATAGATATTGATGATTTACAGCGCCGCATGGAGGGAGCAATTGCTTCTTTAACAAAAGATTTTCAAGGTCTCAGAACGGGAAGAGCAAATTCGCAACTCTTAGATGGAGTAATGGTAGATGTATACGGGGCAACGATGCCTATCAATCAAGTGGCTACGGTAAGTGTACCAGAGCCTAGAATGTTATCAGTACAGGTTTGGGACAAAGATAATGTTAAACTCGTTGAAAAATCAGTAAGAGAGTCGGATCTTGGACTCAATCCTCAATTGGACGGGCAATTAATGAGAATTCCGCTGCCAGATTTAAGTGAGGACCGTCGCATCGAATTATCTAAAATTGCAGCCAAATATGCGGAAAATGCCAAGATTGCTGCTAGGAATGTTCGAAGAGATGGGATGGATAAATTGAAAAAGATGGAAAAGGACGGTCACTTAAGCCAGGATGACAAACGCATTTATGATGAAGAAATCCAATCTTTAACCGACCGTACCGTTACTCAAATTGATGGAATGTTGTCAAAAAAAGAAGAGGAAATTATGCAGGTTTGATAGATGGGAGCACAAACCTTAAAAGATAGCCAAATTGCACCAAAGCATGTGGCTATCATCATGGATGGTAATGGCCGGTGGGCAAAAGCTAGAGGGCTGCCGCGGGCTATGGGACATAAACATGGTGTTGAAAATGTTAGAGTTGTAGTAGAAGGTTCGTTAGATTTAGGAATAAAATATCTAACGCTCTTTGGTTTTTCTTCAGAAAATTGGAAGCGGACACCCACGGAAATTTTTGATTTAATGTCTTTGCTTCGAAACTATCTTGATAACGAAATTAATGAGCTGCACAAGAAAAATATTCGATTTAAAGTAATCGGCGATAGAGAAAAGCTCGATGCAGATATAGTTGAATTGATAGAATCTGCCGAGGAGCTTACAAAAGCAAATTGTGATTTGATGTTGACAATTGCGCTGAGCTACGGTGGCCGTCGTGCGATAACTTTAGCTGCAAAGGAATTGGCATATAGAGCTTGCAAAGGTAAGATTAAATTAGACGAAATTTCCGAAGAATCGTTTGAATTGGTTTTGGAGACACAGGGTGTGCCTAATCCGGATTTAGTGATAAGGACTTCTGGTGAGAAAAGAATATCCAACTTTTTATTATGGGAGTGCGCGTACTCAGAATTTGTTTTTTTTGATACCTTATGGCCGGACTTTTCTGGTGAACATTTAACGAAAGCAGTCCAAGAATATTGCAATCGGGAACGACGTTTTGGGGCGGCCTGATGGCTTCTCAGAAACATCGGTAACTTTTGGAAAACATTAAATTGAATTTTGGATCTTTATTTTCTAAACAAGTCGTAGTCCGCTTGAACTCGTCTTTTTTAATGGCGGTCCCTGTCATTGTTTTCATTCTTATTGGCGGTGTTTATTTCATAGTTTTTGTAGCTTTGTTAGCTGGAATAATGTCGTGGGAGGTAACCAGAACTGTCTGTAAACCAAAAAACTATTTTATAGAAATTGGTATGGGTTTTATTGTCGTCTCCCTAACTATTGTTTTTGGGCTTTTTTTTGTGTCGTCGTTTTCTGAAACAAACTTTCCCTTGTTTTCGAGCCTATTGATACTTGCTGCCTTTATTATCAGGAAAGTACATTCAGTCGCGAGAGTCGCCCTTGGAAATCTCATTGTTGTTTTTTCTTGTTTTTGTATGATTTGGTTGCGCTCTACTTTTGAAGTCGAACTTTTTGCATGGATCTTATTATCCGTAGTCGCCACAGATATAGGTGCGTTTTTTTTTGGGTCTATTATAGGCGGAATAAAATTAGCACCAAATATAAGTCCAAATAAAACGTGGGCGGGTTTGTTAGGTGGAATATTAAGTAGCTTAACGGTGGCTTGGATATTTTATTTATTTTGGTTGGAAGCTAACAATCCCAGTCTCTTTATAATGGCAATCATTCTTGCAATAATATCTCAGGTTGGAGACCTTGTTGAGTCAGCATATAAGCGGAGTTATAAGATCAAAGACTCGAGCAAACTAATACCAGGTCATGGTGGTGTATTAGATAGGCTCGATGGACATATGGCGGCCGGAATATTAATGAGTTTTATTTTGCAATATTACGATGGAGCGCTCATGTGATGGGAAACAATATGGTATTCTTTGGCGCTGGTAATTGATTAATGAAAACGGTTTCGATACTTGGTTCCACAGGCTCTGTTGGTTGTGCAACGGTTGATTTGATAAAAGAGTTGCCAGATGAGTATGTTGTGGATTCGTTAACCGCGCATCAAAACTGGCAATTGTTAGCTGAGCAGGCAAAAGTATTGAAGCCACGTTATGTGGCGGTGGCAAAACACGAATACTACCAACCCCTTAAGAGCGCACTTGCTGGGCAAAATATTCAAGTGGCTTCAGGCGAAAAAGCAATAATAGAGGCCGGAGCAAGAGAGGTCGATTTACTAATGGCAGCTATCGTTGGCTCTGCTGGCCTGCTCCCTACAGTGGCTGCTATAAGACAGGGTACAACTGTGGCATTAGCCAACAAGGAGTGTTTAGTCTCTTCGGGCGAAATATTGATTAAAGAACTTAATAAGTCAAAAGCCAAATTGCTGCCGGTCGATTCCGAACACAATGCCATATTTCAAGTCTTTGAAACTCATAATAAATCTCACTTAGACCGTCTTATACTTACTGCCTCCGGCGGCCCCTTTCGTGATTGTACTTTAGAAGAGATGAAAGAGAAGAGTCCAACAGAAGCTCTTGCGCACCCGAACTGGAATATGGGGGAAAAAATATCAATAGATTCAGCGACGATGATGAACAAAGGCCTAGAAATCATTGAGGCTCACTACCTTTTCGGCGTAAAGGAGCCTGTAATTGATGTGTTAATTCATCCTCAATCAATAGTCCACAGTTTGGTGTCCTATTCAGATGGGTCGGTTTTAGCTCAACTAGCTCAGCCCGATATGAAAATACCTATAGCCTATACGCTATCGTGGCCGAAAAGAATAAATATAAACATGTCGCGCTTAGACTTAGCAAAAGTTGGCTTGCTAGAATTTTATGACCCGGATGTAGAAAAATTCCCTGCTTTAAGATTAGCTAGAGAGAGTATAAATTTGGGAGGTAGTGCGTGCCTAGTTCTTAATGCCGCCAATGAAATAGCAGTTGCTGGATTTTTAGCTGGAAAAATACGTTTTACAGATATTGTGACTTTAGTGGAAAAGGTTCTAGAAAAAAATATAGAATCAGCGCCCAAATCTATAGAAGAGGTTATTCTTATGGATACCGAAGTTCGTAAATTTACTGAATCTATAGTCGGAGCATAGACCTTTTGGTCCTCAATCTGTTAAATGGTTATCTCTCAACAAGGAAGTAAAATTCAATGACCATTACTGCGATAGTAAGCTTTTTAGTTGTTCTCACAGTCTTAGTATTTGTTCATGAAATGGGACACTATCTGATAGCAAGAAAAAACGGCGTTCGAGTTGAAGTGTTTTCCGTCGGTTTTGGCCCCGAAATAATAGGTTGGACGGATAATTCCCTGACCAGGTGGAAAATCTGTGCTATCCCGCTGGGGGGATATGTAAAAATGTTTGGTGATTCGGAACCGGCTAGCGCAAAATCGTTAAGTAGTGAATGTTTTTCCGAAGGCGATGCTCGTGTTTCATTTCACTATAAGTCCCTTGGACAGAAAACGGCGATAGTCGCGGCAGGTCCAATCGCAAACTTTTTGTTTGCTGTCGTGCTGCTAACGTGTCTCTTTGCTATTATTGGACAGAAACATGCGCCACCCATAATAGATAAGATAGCTAGTGGGAGTGCTGCAGAAGAAGCAGGGCTTTTAGTTGGTGATAGGGTAATTCGAGTAGATAATACCAAGATAAATAAATTTAATGACTTAAGGCGTGTCGTCAGTCCTAACCCGAATAAAAATCTTCTATTCTTGATTGAGCGCGATGGAAGAAATATTGAAATCGACGTTGTGCCCTCGTTGACCGAGGTGCGTGATGCATCCGGTACTTTGATTAAGGTAGGACTACTCGGCGTAAGCAGTATGCAGACTAGTACTAAGCTATATGATCCAATCAGTGCTTTCAAAGAAGCAGTGATGGAGAGTTGGTCCATATCAACTCAAACATTAAATTATGTTGGGCAAATATTAATTGGATCAAGAGGAACTGAAGAGTTAGGAGGACCAATTCGCATAGCGAAATTATCCGGGGCTGTAGCAGAAATTGGTGCGAGTAGTTTAATATATTTTATGGCGGTATTATCAATCAATTTGGGCTTGATAAATTTGTTCCCCATTCCTGTTCTAGATGGCGGTCATTTGGTTTTATATCTGCTTGAGTTCGTTCGCGGTCGGCCTCTCGGACAGAAAGCGCAAGAAGCAGTATCTTTTACCGGGTTAGGAATAGTCATTGCATTAATGATCTTTGTTACCTTAAACGATATATGGCCAGGATTTTGGTCTAATATTGGGTTGAGTTGAAAGTATGAAATTAGTCATTGAAACCACCTTTTTTGCATTTTTGTTGCTCTTCATAAATTTTTTTGAAGTTGTCTATGAAAAAAATGGAAGCGCGCAAGCCTCTCAGACAAATATTCTTGAGATTATCGTTCAGGGTGCAAAAAGAATTGATCCCGAAACCATCATTTCCTTTGGTCAGATTGAATTAGGTGAACAATTCGATGATGCAAAATTGAATGACATTATTAAAAATTTGTTCAACACAGGACTGTTTGCTGATGTTCAACTATCTCTGCAAGATGGGCTGCTTACAATAGTTGTTGAAGAGAACCCTCTGATAAATAGAGTAATTTTTGAAGGCAATGACCGTATTGATGCAGAGGACTTGGAAAGAGAATTACAACTTAAACCAAGACGAGTTCTTACAAGGACCAAGGTACAGCAAGATACGCAAAGACTGATAGATATCTACCGTTTGACCGGAAGGTTCGGAGTAAAAGTTCAGCCACAACTCGTCATGCTTGAACAAAATCGGGTAGATTTAATTTTTGAAATTGACGAAGGGGCACTCAGTAAAATAAGTAAAATTTCATTTATTGGGAATAATAAATTTTCTGACTCTAAGTTGCGCGACGTTATCCAATCAAAAGAAGATGGATTTTATAGATTTCTAACTTCTGACGATACCTATGACCCAGACAGATTAGATTTTGATGGAGAATTACTCCGCCGTTTTTATTTAAATAATGGGTTTATAGATTTCCAGGTTGTTTCTACAGTAGCGGAGCTTTCTCCCGGTGATACAAATTTCGCTGTTACCTTCACTTTAGATGAAGGTAAACGTTATAAGCTGGGCAAAATTACGCTGGAGAGTGCTGTCGAAGATATTAATATTGAAAACTTGTACCACCTCTACAAAGGATTAGAGGGGGATTGGTATAATGCTAGGTTAGTTAATAAGGCGATCGATCGTTTGGTTGGTCAACTTGGGGAAGATGGTTTTGCATTTGTGGAGATAAAACGGGAGATCAAGCGCGAAAAAAATAACGAGTCGGCTGTTCTAGCGTTATACATAGCGAAGACACCCCGCGTTTATGTTGAGCGCATAAATATTGAGGGCAACTCTCGAACACTAGATGCAGTCATTCGCCGAGAATTTGATTTGTTCGAAGGCGATGCGTTTAATGTATCCAAGTTGAGAAGGGCTCGGCGGAGTATACGCAACCTAGGCTTTTTCTCGAAGGCTAAAGTTGATAGTTTAGCGGGCAGTGCTAAAGATAAAACGATCATAAGAGTATCGCTGGAAGAGAAGTCAACAGGAGAGATATCTCTAGGGGCAGGATTTTCATCCCAAGATGGGCCACTTGCAAATATAGGCATACGAGAAAGAAATCTCTTAGGTAAAGGACAAGATCTCACCTTCAATTTCAAGGGATCAGCTGCTCGTCAAGAGTTTAAAATTGGTTTCACTGAGCCATACTTTTTAGATAGGGATGTTTCCGCTGGGTTCGACCTTGTTCAATCTACCACTGACCGCCAGACAGAAAGTTCTTTTGATCAGCGCAAAGCTGGTGGTGGATTACGCCTTGGGTATTCATTAGGCCCGGATTTACGCCAAAGATTGAAATATTCGTTTGAAAGAACGCAAATTAGAAACATAGATGATCAGGCGTCAATTTTTATTAAAGAACAAGAGGGAAATAATACTGTCTCACAAGTGAGTCATACAACTTCCTATGACCAACTGGATAATAGGCGGCAGCCCTCGAAGGGATATGCTGTCAGTCTGACAAATGATTTGGCAGGATTTGGCGGTGACGCTCGTCATTTACGCTCTAAGCTTAGAGCGGGATACTTTGTTCCGGTCTTGGAAGATAAAGTCTTATCATTTCGGCTTGAAACAGGGTATATCAAGGGTATTGGTGAAGATGTTGAGATAGGCGAACGTTTCTTTTTAGGTGGCAGAAAAATAAGGGGTTTTGCCCCCTCGGGGATTGGTCCAAGGGATTTAAAAACAAAAGACGTTCTTGGAGGTAACCAGTATTACACGGGGTCTGTAGAGTTACGATTTCCAATCGGGCTGCCAAATGAGCTTGGACTTAAAGCATCAGTATTCAGCGATGTAGGAAGTTTATCAGGTCTCGACCAAAACTCTTCTCAGATTGAAGATAGTTCCGGGTTGCGAGCATCTGTTGGCATGGGGCTTTCCTGGGCAACGGGAATAGGTCTTATGCGATTAGATTTCGCAAGCGCAATGTTAAAAGAAGAGTTAGATGAAACAGAATTTATTAGCTTTAGTTTTGGAACAGGGTTTTAAGATAAATATTATGAAAGTTACGATCCCGTTTGTTTTAATGATGGCGCTAGTTCTTCAGACGTCATTTGTGCGTGCACAAATCTCAAGCGAGTTAGAACCAGTTTCATTGGCTGTGGTCGATTTTCGAGGCGTTTTATCAAAGTCAGAGGCTGCTCGCAATATTCGTTCGGTGGTAGATGAAAAACGACAAGAGCTTCGCAAATATTTTCTTGAGGTTGAGAACAGCTTGCGCGATGAGCAGAAGGATTTGTCAAAAAAACGATCAATAGTGACAGCTGAAGCATTTGAAAAACGTGCGCGAAAATTAAAGGAAAAAGCGCAGTCAGCGCAGAAGCTCGCGCAAACCAGCAATCAAAAATTAAAAAAATCATTTGATCAAGCCATGGATAAGGTTCAAAAGGAATTACTTAGAATTATTGCTGAAGTAGCAGAAGAATCAGGCGTTGGTGTGGTTCTATTTAGGAGTGCAATCGTAATAGCTGTAAAAAAGCTTGATATTTCAAAAGAAGTACTGCAGCGGCTAAATAAAAAATTGCCAGAGGTAGAAGTTCGTTTTGAAATGGTTAAAGGATCGAAGTAAAGGCATGGCTGACCCACGCTTTTTTAAGAAAAGAAAACCTCTTAGCGTAAAGGAGATTATAAGGCTCACTGGCGCTACACTTAAGGACTCTTCGATGGAGTCCACAATTATAAGTGATGTTGCGTCAATAAGTACTGCCAAGGAAGGTGAAATCTCTTTTGTCGAAAACAGAAGGTATGCGAGCCAAATTACTTCTTCAAAAGCGTCTGCATGCTTTTTAACCGAAGATCTTTTAAACAAAGTTCCTAAACATATGATCCCCTTGCTCACAAACTCTCCGCGACGTGCTTTTGCAAAACTATCACAGTCATTTTATGAAAAGGAAGGTAAAACCCCAAAAGTTAGCAGTAAAAGTATCGTTGCGAAAACTTGCGTTCTCGGCGCGGGTTGCCGAATAGACCCTGGTGTAGTATTGGGCGAATTTTGTGAAATAGGAAAGGATTGTTGGATTGGAAGCAATTCAGTTATAGACGACGGCGTGAAAATTGGTGATCGAACGCGAATAGGAGCTAATGTTTCTATATCACATTCTGAAGTCGGTGCTGATTGTTTTATTTACCCAGGCGTTAGAATAGGACAGCCTGGGTTCGGTTTTGAGGTCGATGCGGCTGGACCAATAGAAATGCCACAACTAGGGCGCGTAATAATTGGTGATAATGTTGAAATTGGCGCAAACACTACGATTGATAGGGGGGCTGGTCCTGACACAGAAATAGGTGATTTCACCCGGATAGATAATTTGGTACAAATAGGGCATAATGTGAGAATTGGAAAAGGTTGTATTATTGTCGCTCAGGTGGGGATCTCGGGTAGTACGCAAATTGGTGATCAGTCCATTATAGGCGGCCAAACAGGTTTGGCTGGGCACTTAAAGATAGGAAAACAGGTAAAAATAGCTGCCCAATCTGGTGTAACTAGAAACTTGAACGATGGATCAATAGTCGGCGGTGCTCCTGCTGTTCCAATAGAAGATTTCCGACGGCAAGTTGCAAATATTAAGTCCTTAGGGCGCAGGGATCTTCGGCGGAAATAGGAAATTTCGAAAATGACCAAAATCAAAACTAGTACGGGAAAAACATTTCCAATCGACGTTCAACGTATAAAAGAGTTAATCCCACATAGATATCCCTTTCTACTTGTAGACCTTATTAAATCTTTAGTGCCAAATGAATCTGCAGTTGGCGTGAAAAATGTTTCCATAAATGAGTCTTTTTTCCAAGGACACTTCCCCGAGCGTCCTGTTATGCCGGGTGTTTTAATCGTTGAAGCAATGGCGCAGACGGCAGGGTGTTTGGTAGTTGAAAGCCTTGGCAAACAATCAGAGGGTAAATTAGTATATTTTATGAGTATTGAAAATGCGCGTTTTAGAAAGCCTGTGGTGCCCGGTGATCAGCTAATTATTAATGTGGAGAAAACGAGAGAAAGGGGCAATGTGTTCAAGTTTGACGGAAAAGTATACGTAGAAGAGGTTATTGTTGCAGAGGCAAGTTTTTCAGCAATGATCGTAGATAAATGATGTCCGAACCAAAAAAATCCTCTAGTGGAATACATCCTTCCGCAATAGTTGAAGACGGAGCAAGCATTGCACCTGATGTGACAATTGGTCCTTTTGCAGTAGTGGGAAAAAACGTCTCAATAGCGAGCGGCTCAGTTTTACACTCCCATGTTGTCGTCGATGGGCACACTTCAATTGGTGAGCAAACTGAGGTGTTTCCATTTGCCTCTTTGGGGGCTAGGCCGCAAGATTTAAAATATTCCGGTGAGGCTTCTAAACTTATCATAGGTAGTGGAAATATAATAAGAGAGCATGTAACGATGAACCCTGGTACTACGGGAGGGGGAATGCTTACAAAAGTTGGCGACAACTGTTTGTTTATGGTGGGGGCACATGTCGCCCACGATTGTCAGGTTGGTGATAATGTCATCCTCGCAAATAACGCCACATTGGCAGGTCATGTAGTAGTTGGATCTTTTGCGATTTTGGGCGGCCTCTCGGCTATACACCAATTTGTTAGAATTGGAGATCATGCGATAGTTGGAGGTATGTCCGGTGTTGAGCATGATGTTATACCTTTTGGTTCTGTTAAAGGAGAACGAGCACGTCTAGCCGGTTTAAATATAATAGGGATGCGCAGGAGGGGGTTCTCGAGGCAAGAGTTGGATGATCTTAGGGCAGGTTATAAAAAGCTGTTCTCCGGAAAAGATAATTTTCAAGATCGAGTTGCTGGTCTTTTAGCTGATAAAACTCGAACACAAGCCTTGAAAGAAGTAATAGATTTTATTCAGCAGGATTCTAGTAGAGCCATCTGTCAGCCGAAGGATGATTGATAGTGCTATGGAAACTAATTTATGCGTGATAGCTGGTGGCGGAATTTTACCGCGTAAATTAGCCGATAACTTTGATCCTTCTGGAGGCCGAATTTTTTTTCTAGCATTCCGAAATATTACGGATCCAGAAGTAGTTGCCGGGCGTCACCATGAGTGGCTTGAATTGGGAGAGGTTCAAAAAGCTATCGATGCCATGCACCGAAACAACGTTGATAAGGTGGTTATGGCAGGCCCAATCCAACGGCCTGCATTATCCTCACTGGCCCTTGACATAAGAGCTCTCAAAATGTTGGCAAAAGGAGGGCTTAAAGCATTTGGTGATGATGGTCTGTTGTCACTGGTAGCAAAAGAAATTGAGAAAGAGGGTATAAAAGTTATTGGAATAGAGCAAATACTTTCCGGCGTACTCACGAAAGAGGGATTGTTGGCCGGACCAACACCTACTAAAATCTCATGGGACGATATCAAGAGAGGGTTACAGGTTCTTAATAGCCTCGGGCCTTGTGATGTAGGTCAAAGCATTGCTGTTCAGGAGGGGATAGTTCTCGCGATTGAGGCAATAGAAGGAACCGACCAAATGATAGAACGAGCCGGAAGCCTTCGAAGAAATGTAAGTGGACCTATATTAATAAAAATAAGTAAAACCAATCAGGACAAAAGAGTAGACCTTCCAACAGCTGGTCCGGAAACAGTTAATAACGCGATCAGGTCGGGTTTTCAAGGCCTAGCGCTCGAGGCAAATAACTCCTTATTATTAGACAAAGATTGCGTAATAAAGATTGCAGAAAAAAACTCGTTCTTTGTTATAGGGGTAGACCAGTCTAAAATTCTACAATGATTACAGAAACTTCAGAAAAGTTTGAGCGTCCTCTGATTTATGTAATAGCGGGAGAGGTCTCGGGGGACATAATCGGGGCAAAGCTGATCCGTGAAATAAAACGTTTGCAGAAACATAAATTCAGTTTTGCCGGCGTTGGTGGAGAACAAATGACCAACGAGGGCGTGCAAAGTTTATTTCCAATTTCAGAAATGGCAGTCATGGGAATATTTGAATTGGTTCCTCACGTGCCAAACCTAATTCGAAGAATTCATGAAACAGTGCAAGATATAATAATCAAAAAACCGGTTGCAGTTATATCGATTGACTCAAAAGCCTTTACGATGCGCGTTGCCAAGCTTATTCAAAAAAAGCAAAAAGAGAGTGATAAAGGAATTAAATTGATCCATATGGTTGCGCCAACGGTTTGGGCTTGGCGGCCTGGGCGCGCGAAAAATATCTCGAAATTTCTTGACCATCTCTTGACTTTGTTCCCATTCGAGCCCCCCTTTTTCACGCGGCATGGTTTACCAACCACATTTATTGGACATCCTCTCGCAGAGCAGCCTGTAGGATGTAGCTCCGTCTACCGAAACATTCATGATGTCGACGAAGCCACAAAAATAATTTCCTTGTTGCCAGGTTCAAGGCCGGGAGAAATTAAACGTTTGCTGCCAACCTTTAAAAAGACACTTGACCTTCTAATAAAAAAATATCCAAACATTCATATAGCTATGCCAACGGTTGTAAGCGTTAAAGGGATGCTGCGGAGAGAGACGTTAGGGTGGAATACGCCCGTTTCAATTATAACGGATCCTGAAATGAAACTTAATGCACTCGCGGCTAGTAGTGTTGCACTTGCTGCCTCTGGTACTGTTACATTGGAACTAGCATTGGCAAAGGTTCCCAGCGTGATAGCGTATAAAGTTAACCCCTTATCTGCTATCATTGGTTATTTCCTCGTAAATCATGATGCTGTGGTGCTTCCGAATAAATTAATGGGCAAAGAAATATTTCCGCTTTATTTACAATGGAAATGCACGCCGTGTAATTTATCTAAGGCGGTTACTCAAAAAATTGAGAATCCAACAGATCAACTTATCGAGGTCAGTGATGCTATAAGAAATATGCTGCGTCCGAATAGACAATCATCGCAAAGTTTAGCGGCACAGATCATCATCAATTTGGTGGCGGGTACCAAAACGTTATCTTTGTGAGATGAATACAGTTTTATAGAGTATTTTGATTGCTTTAATTTTTTACCGACGGAGGGTTAAATGGTTGATAGATTAGGATGGCGGGGAAAATTTGGTGTTATTACACCCTCAACAAATACCGTCGTTCAGCCTGAATATGATGCAATTTGTCCTGCCGGTGTCACCACTCATATAGGGCGAATGCATATACCAGATGACCCAATGTCAAGTGATGAGGATTTCGATGAGCTAATCAGAAGAATTGATGTTGCATTGGAGGATGCAGTTAAGCGAGTTATGACATGTAAGCCTGATTATTTTGTCTTAGGGATTTCTAGTGAGAGTATATGGGGAGGTGGTCTTGAAAAGGCGCAAGAAATTGTCAGAAGAATGGAGCCACTTTTAAACGGGGTACAGGTAAGTCAGGCGGCAGATGCGCTACCTGCGGCTATGAAGGCTTTTGGTGTGAAGAAAAAGATTTCGGTGGTTACGCCCTACTTTCCTGTTGCTGAACCACATATTCAACAATTTGCCGCTGACATTGGTTATGAAATTGTGAAAACTTATCATATGAGTTGCAAAAGTCCGACATTGATAGCTCATACTAGTGAGGACCAGTGCTGGGAGGCACTTTGGTCGGTAGACAGCAATGAAGTTGAAGCAATTATTCAATTTGGAGCAAACCTACCTTTCGCGGCAGTTGCTGCTGAGGCGGAAAAACGTCTCAAAAAACCAATAGTGGCTGTTAATGCAGCTACTATTTGGCATGCGCTGAGGTCATTCGGAATACACGATCGAATTTTTGGTCAAGGTAGGCTTTTGTGGGAGTATTAGGCTCTAGAATATTGGAGCTATTTCTAATGGCCCAGTTCAGTTTTGAGGCTTGAGAGGGGCGAACCACACAAGTGGAATGATGGAAAATGCTATCCAATAATAGAGATGGAAAGCGTTTATATAACCTATCATTTCTGATTGTCGGACTATTTCTTTTGATAGCCCAGATAAAGATTCTACGTCACCAGGAGTAGTCGTTCCTTTAAGTGGCATGACAGAAGCACTATCTCCGAAAATTGATATGAAACCGCTGAGGTCTGCGTAATTTATGGCTGTGGATCTAATTACTAAAGCGATCGTGATAGATATCGAGATAGAACTCCCAATGTTTCTAATAAGGTGCCAAAAGGCACTTGCTTCATTGAGGAATTTTTTGTCCAGCGTATTAAAAGTAATTAGGGTTAAAGGTACCCAAACAAACCCGACGCCTAAGCCCGCTAAGCTATTTGTCCATGCAAGCTCAAATGCTGATAAATTAATGTCAAAATGCGACATATAAAAACCAGCAATCCCTTGGAGTAAGAACCCAACGCTTAAAATAAAACGAGGGTCTAATTTTTTATTTATAAAGACAAGGAGTGTTGATCCGCAAAGAGTACCTAACCCTCTTAGGGCTAAAAATACACCTGTGAGATCCTCCGGGTAATTCTGCAAATCTTGCATCATTGGCGGGTAAAGAATTAACGGAGTCCATAAAATTGTCCCAAAAAGAAACATTATAAGAAGGCCTAAAAAGTAATTCTTATTTAGGAAAATATTTAAATTTATAAACGGATTGTTGGTCGTGAAAATATGACTCAGAAAAATGTAAAAACAGACTATCGCAAGAATAAATTCGAAAATTATTTCTTGAGAGTCAAACCAATCCAACCGTTGTCCTCTATCTAACATTAACTGGAGTGCGGCTATCCCAACACAAAGTGATAACAGCCCGGTCCAGTCAAGTTTTGAGGCATCGGTTTTGCTTCTGTCATTTATGATTGCAATAATAGCAAACAGTACAATTATTCCAAATGGAACTAGAAGAAAAAATACCCACCGCCAACCAAGTTCCTCGGAGAGAAAACCACCAACCGTTGGCCCAATAATAGGTCCAAAGACCACCCCCATTCCAAATATTGCAGTTGCTGTTCCGTGTTCTTTTTGTGGAAAGGTGTCTAACACCATAGCCATAGCTATCGGCACCAAGGGAGCACCAAAACCGCCTTGGAGGATTCGGAAAACAACCAACTGTTCGAGGTTTTGTGATAAGCCACAGAAAGTGGAGCTAATTATAAATCCTGAGACACATGAAATTAGTATGTTACGCCGACTAAAGCGGGAGGCAAGCCAGCCGGAAGCGGGAGTTACCACTGCCGTTGCTACAATATTGAATGTAACAACTAATGCTATTTGATCTTGTGTACATGCGAATGTCCCCTGGATTTTGGGGAGCGCAACGTTAGCTATCATAACCGTCATTGTGTACAACATCGTGGTAAACGTCAGTGTTGCCAAAATCAGGTAGCGCGTTAACCCGTAACGTTCAGTGGCTTCACTTTGTTCAGGATATTCTACCAAAGTTTTGCCCTACTTTGATGTTGCGCAAGACTCAGTTTAAGTCGAATTTTTGATGTTATTGTCCGAAATGACATTTTTAAAAAGTGCCAGAGTGTTTTCAAAACTTACTTATCTCAATTTCGAGTAGGCGCACGACTACGATTGCCAAAATTAAAACTTAGATCGCCGTTCTTCTATATTGGTGATAACTTCTATAAGCACGGTGATCCCCTCCGCATTCAATTTTTGAGCTTGTTGCACGGCGGGACTAATCTCACTAGGTGAGATAACTTTTATGCCGGTGGCTCCCATACCTTCAGCTATTTTAGCATAATCGCCATGCATATTTGATATTCCATATTCGGTTCTCGCTTCCTCTCCAATAGCTCCCCGATTATTGCCGGTGTAAGTTGCCATATTATTGTTATTAAGGAGAATTGTAGTAATAGGCACTTTGGATCTTGCAGCCGTTTCTATGTCTGTTCCAGACATTCCAAACGCGCCATCACCCATCACATTGACGCAAAACTTATTTGGCTGGGCCAGTTTCGCTCCAATAATCAACGGAATGCCAAATCCTAAATGTGTTGTTTTTCCCCAACCAATATAACTGTGTGGTAGAGTGGCGTGGTAAAAAGGAACAAGACAATCGCGAGGTGCCCCAGCATCATGTGTAACAATACTATTTTCTAAATCAAGTGCTTTATTAAGTTCATTGATCACGCGATAATAGGCTATTGGTTGTTCGTCTGAGTGTAGAACCGGTGTCCACTTTTTCAGCCATTTGTTTTTAATACTTGCGATTTCATTTTCGACCAACCCTCGATCGTTGAATGCATGTTTGTCTTTTGACTCTTTGATATTGCTAATCAGTTGGTTGACTGTAAGGGCAGTATCTCCAATAAGGCCGATTTCTGCTGTTTCGTCTTTGTTTATATCGCTAGGGTCGATCGTATTATGTATTATCAATTTATTGGGGAGAATTTTTTGACCATAAGGTGATCGTGTTAAACTAGTGCCTAAGGCAATAATTAAGTCTGACTCAGTCAGCCACTTATGCGCCATCTCTGTGGTAGTACCACACCCTGCACCAAGCGCAAGCGGATGTCTTTCATCAAATGAAGATTTACCTGGCATTGTGCAAAAAACCGGTGTTGCGGTCAATTCTGCTAGTTCCTTAAGCGGAATGCTACCACTCGATGCAAGGACGCCACCGCCTGCCCAAATTACAGGCTTACGGGCTTTTTGCCATAATTCTATTGCTCTTGCTATTTCATTAGTATCTGGCACTTGAAGACTATAACTAGGTGATTTGTAGTTTTGATAATCCTCTGGCACGTTTTGTTGACAAACGTCCGTAGTCATTTCTACAACTACAGGTCCGGGAGGGCCGTTCTTTAGAGCATTAAATGCGCGGCGCATCACCGCGCCTACCTGAGTCGGGGAATAGATTGCTTCCACCTGCTTTACCCAGCCTTGATATTTTTGAACAGCGCTAAAATTTGGTTTGACCGAGATTTGATCTAGTGAGTTGCCACCAAGCAGTATTAAAATTGGAATATTATCTGCTGCAGCTTGCGCTATTCCCCCCATAGCATTTTCAGCCCCAGCTTGGGATTGAACAGCTACCACCCCAAACTTTTGTCTCATGTTTATTCTACTGTATCCGTCAGCTGCCATAACAGCGCCACGTTCATGTCGGAAAGCAATAGGCCGTATATTTACTTTTGCGCACGCAGATATGATTGGATTGCTTGGAAAACAGGATATCCATTCTACATTCTCTTGCTTTAGAATGCTTGCTATGTAATCTATTCCGTTCATCGTAGATCTCCCCAATCGTTATCGTCGCACAAATGTAGTTGCCAGTCTTCCATAGGAGATGGTTACCTCATCTTATATTATGGTAAGATAGCCTTTTGAACCAGTCACTGAAGACTATTTCATGAATTTTATTAGATCTTGACTTGGGTACGTGCTCTTATTTTAGATTACGAAATAATTCTTGTTTTGATGTTGTCGAACATTCAGAAATAATAAGTAGATTGGCTCGTAAGGGAAGAGACTATAATGTATGAAAAAATGTTGGATATAGAAACCGCGGATGGTCACATGGAGACTTTTCTTTGTTGGCCGGAAAGAAATGGACCTCATCCTGCTATACTGATGCTGATGGATGCGCCAGGCATACGGAATGAGCTGTATGATATGGCAAGGCGTTTGGCAACAGTTGGGTTTTTTGTAACATTGCCAAATCTTTATTATCGCGCCGGCGCTGATACAAAATACGGGAAGGATGTACTCGAAAATGGAAGTGCGGAACATAAAAGGATGCGGTCGGTTAGAACTAAAATGACTATTCCACCGGTGATGGAAGACGTTTATTCATTGTTGCAATTTATTGAAAATCATGACGCTACAAATGATGGACTTGTGGGTGTACATGGCTATTGTATGAGCGGTCCTTACGCACTAGCTGCGGCCGCACGTTATCCTGATAAAATTGGAGCGGCAGCATCATTTTATGGGACTTGGATCGTAAGTGATAATGAAGAAAGCCCGCATAAAAATTTATCGAAAGCTGCTGGCGAACTTTATATATCATGCGCCGAATTTGACGATTTAGCTCCCCCAGATATGGTAGAAGAATTAAAAAAATTGTTGAATGCGTCGGGCAATAGCGGTGAATTGGAAATTCATGAAGGAGTTCATCATGGGTTCGCATTTCCGGAGCGTTGGTGCTACGATAAAGATGCGGCAGAGCGTCATTGGGAAAGGTTAATTTCCCTTTACATACGTTGTTTAACTTGAATATTAAAGTTGATTTTTTTAGCGCGCCAAAAAACCACCGTCGATCGTTAGTTCTGTACCAGTTACGAACTTTGCCCCATCGCTTGCTAAATACACCACGCCCTCTGCTATATCGCTGGGTTCGCCGAGCTTTCCAAGAGGTACATTTTCCTCAATATAATTTCTGAATTCTGGGCCTCGTCTTTGTATAGCGCTTGCCACCATTGGCGTATCGATAAAGCCTGGGTGTATCGAATTAACCCTGACGAGGGGTGTTTTACGGGCACACTCTAAAGCAGCGGCCTTTGTTAAAAGGCGCACGCCACCTTTCGACGCGCAATAGTTTGTTGCGGTTGCCAACCCTGCAAAACCAAGTATCGACGAAATGTTTATTATAGAACCACCGCTACCTTTACGCATAGCTTTGATACCGTACTTACATCCTAGAAATACACCATCCAGATTAACAGAGAGACAATTTCTCCATGTAGAGAAATCCATATCCTCTATTTCGATCGCGCTGCTTCCAACACCTGCGCCATTTAGTAGGATATCTAAATGACCGTAACGCTCAAGGATATAATCGCATATCTCGCGCCAGCCCTCTTCTGATGTGGTGTCCTGTTTCATGAAGGAGCATTTGCCACCATTATCTAGTATTTCTCTTGATACCGCTGTGCCTTCTACCTCTTGTAAATCACTTAATATTACCGTTGCACCTTCTTTCGCCATTAATTGGCCAGTAGCCTTTCCAAGACCTGAAGCGCCGCCTGTTATTAGCGCTACTTTATCCGTTAGACGTCCCATTGTTATCTCCAAATTGATAATATACAAAACTAGCAGAGTAATTTGTTAATGATGATTTAATCTCCGGCTTTTTCGAAGACGTTCGATTATAGATTAATTTGTTTTTTTACCACTGCCAGCTAGCTTTACATTTGATCCCCGCTCATAATGTCGGATTACTTCGTTTACATCTATATCACCACCCCGCTCATTTATAGCAGCATGATAAATCTCACGAGCGGAGTTAATAACAGGAAGTGTGACGCCTGTTGAAATTCCAAGTTCGGCTGCTTGTCTTATATCTTTGTGCATTAGGCCAAGGGTAAATCCCTGAACTGGGTTATCGTTCGGTAAAACAAATTTGGGAAGGGTTACATCGGTTGCAAAATTTTTCCCAGAGCTTTTATTTAAAATCTCTGCACAGAGATCAGGGTCGATCCCATTCTTTGTTGCTAATGCAAGCGCTTCAAAGGTAGCTAAACGATTTGTAGCATTAAGCATATTATTTGCCAGTTTCATTACATGGCCAGTGCCTACGTCGCCCGTTCTGAAAATATTAGGGCTGACAGCTTCAAGCGCAGGCATTGTTTGCCCAACGGCGTTATCACTCCCTCCCACCATTATCGCTAAAGTCCCTGCGGTCGCACCAGCGGGGCCGCCTGAGACCGGCGCATCCACCAAAGAGATACCACTGGGCAATTCATTTGCGATTTGTCTGGTTACAACCGGATCACCAGTCGTCATGTCACAAATGATTCCAGTTTTCATAGTTGAGAGAAGGCCATTTGAAGCAAAAATGACTTCACGCACATCATTAGATGTTGGGAGGCATAAAAAAATGACGTCTGCCTTTGCACCAATTTCTGCAATGGTTGATGCCGTTTGAGCCCCTTGTTCAGCGAATTCGTTTCGAATTTTTTCCGATAGGTCAAAAACAATTAATTCTTGGGTTAGCAGTATACGCTTAGCTATAGCACCCCCCATATTTCCAAGACCTATGTAGCCAAATTTCATCAATTATTCTCCTGTAAAATATTATTCAAACTCTGCCAATTTATGAGATTACTAGTTAGAAGTGATACTCAACAATTATTTTGAGTTATGATCAGGCAGGTGATCTGCAATCGTTTTATATCATTGTAAAAAAGATCCGTATTTTTTTACCGAACTTCCTGGCTTGTAAGTCGGGTTTTTGCTAGTAGGATGCCGTTAAATATTATTTGGTGATGTAGGAGAAAAATCCAATGGACGAGGGAAAAGCGCAAAAACAATTCGAATCTGCCTTAAAGACTTATCACCAAAGCTTCGAGACATTTTTTATAGCGAAGTTGCTCGGTTTAGAATTTTCCTATGAGGAAAATGGTTGTGTGGTAACGTTTCCTGTCGAGGACTTTTTGTTCAATCCTCAAGGTACTTTTCATGGAGGTATGCTTGCAACGGTTATGGATATTTCAATGGGACATCTAATCAACCATGAGATAGGCAAGCCAGGTTTTACGCTTGAGATGAAAAACCAATTTCTTCGTCCGCTTACTAAAGGCCCCGCCAGTTGCAAGGGAAGTTTTATTCGGAAAGGCAGGTCAATAAGTTTCTTAGAGTCGCACGTTTGGGATGCTGATGAAAAATTAGTAGCACATGGCACATCAACGTGGAAAATGGGTGATTAAATCTGTAAAGTCTTTAAAAAGGCTTATCACCTTTTACGGTTACCCTATAACCCGACCTTACTTGAGGATAATAATCCCACAGGGCTAGATGTTGAACACACCTGTTATCCCAAAAAGCAATGCTGTGCGGTTGCCATTTGAAGCGAACCTGATAGTCTGGTTTGGCGCAGTGACTATATAAGTATGCAAGTATACTATCACTTTCTGCTTTTGGTATTTCGTTGATGTGTGTAGTGAACGTTTTGTTTACAAAAATTGATTTGCGACCAGTCACAGGGTGTGTCCGAACAACCGGATGCACGTTTCTGGGATAAGTCACGTTTGTATCGTCATGGTTCGGGTCGTTATATCTGCCGCGATAAATTTGTTCACCAGAATGCGTTGCATTAAGGCCGTCCAAATAAACCTTCATTCGGTCGCTCAGATCATCGTACGCAGCCTCCATGCTTGCAAATAATGTGTCACCGCCCGATGTAGGAACCTCCCATAGATGCAAAATACTACCCATCGGTGGTTCGGCGTCACATGTTACATCAGAATGCCAATTTTCTCCTGCTATATGTTTAGAATTCTTGTCTGCATGAACGATTAATATCTCTGGGTGCCCCGGGGGAGGTGGCGATCCCGGATGAATATGTAGATCTCCAAAAAGGCGTCCAAAATTTTTATGCTGCTCAACATCGACGTTCTGATTACGGAAAAAAAGAACAGAATGTTCCATCAAGGCGTCATGTAATTCTTGAAACTGCTGATTGCCAAGAGACTTGGTAAGATCAATGCCGCTAACTTCTGCACCTATCCGAGGCGTCATAGGAGTTATCTCGATGGTTTCATATCCCATTTTGTAAATTCCTAACTCTAGTTTCAATCTAATGATGGGGATAAAAGTTACTTAGCTACTATGAGTTTCA
>CACOPQ010000025.1 GCA_902629125.1 uncultured Alphaproteobacteria bacterium | reverse complement strand
GATTTTTATACTTTCATTGGTCGGTATTTGTCCTGCGTTAAATATTTAATTCCTGATAGATTTGCTTACTTTCGGAGCGCTTAATGTACTTGTCCACTAAAAACCAACGCCTAGAAACACAAAATTGGTTTGAGACGTTAAGAGATCAAATTTGTTCAAGTTTTGAAAAACTCGAACAAAATTACGAAGGCCCTAAACAGTCAATGCTTCCTGGTAAATTTCGAAGAAAAAAATGGCATCGAGAGGGGGGAGGAGGAGGAGAAATGTCAATTATGGAGGGCCGCCTATTCGAGAAGGTTGGTGTCAATATTTCCACCGTAATGGGAGAGCTGTCGCCAGAATTTAGCAAACAGATTCCCGGCGCAGAGGATAATCCTAAATTTTGGGCATCGGGCATTTCATTAGTTGCCCATATGTGGTCTCCGCATGTACCGGCAGTTCACATGAACACACGACACATTGCAACAACACGGTCATGGTTCGGTGGTGGAGCTGATCTCACACCCATGGTTATTAATACAGAGGACAAGGAATTATTCCACAAAGCATTTCAATCTGCTTGCAACAAACACGATGACACATACTATGCACGTTTTAAGGAATGGTGCGATGACTACTTTTATCTAAAACATAGAAAAGAACCAAGGGGTGTAGGCGGTATCTTCTATGATCAATTAGCAAATAATTTTGAGGCGGATTTTAACTTTACGAAAGAAGTAGGTTCGACCTTCAACAGTGTATATCCAACCATAGTAAAACGGCATATGAACAAAAAATGGACCAAAAAAGAGAGGCAAGCGCAACTAGTCAAGCGAGGGCGCTATGTAGAATTTAATTTATTGTATGACAGAGGGACGCTTTTTGGGTTACAAACGGGCGGTAATGTCGAGGCAATCTTGATGAGCCTACCCCCTTCTGTTTCCTGGCCAAGTTCACTTTAATTAATCTTCTTAACCTCTAAACAAAGGGTAGGTTTTGATGGAATAGTTAGGTCGCAAATTCCAAACTAGCGGAGCCTAACTCATTAAAATAGACTTTTATCAACGAATTTTGTGTCGCAAAATCTACACCATTCCAAGAACCTGTAGTGATTATATCACCTGATCTAAGTCCTCTTGCTTGAACGTAGGACGAACGACTTGATATGTGATTTGCTAATTCAGCAATTAAACTTAAAGGATCTCCACCTGGAAAGCCTGCATCTGCGACTATTACCTGCTGGTCGATAATTAAACGCCCTTCAAGACCTCTTATTTGTTGTTCGCCAAAGAATTCAATCTCGTCTCCTATGATAAGCGCCTCGTTACTCTGATTATCAGCTAACGCCCAAAGCGGGTTTGCTACTGGCCAGCTGTCGAAACGCGTTTCTACAGCTTCTATAGCTACCGTTACAGTTTTTATAGAGTTCTTAATATCATCCCTCGAATACGGCATTCCCATACTTGGCAGGTCATTACCAAGCCTAAAGGCTATCTCACATTCTATACCCTTTAGTCTGTGGGAATTTGTCAATTTGGCGGGTGATTTAAATACTCGATCTACCGTTATTGGAGCACAGGTGATAGTCATTTCACCGGATCCTGGACCTACCTTCCAAGCTGCGATTTCTCCGCCCCTTTTTTTTAAAACGGCGTCTTGTATTAAGAATGCTTCCTCAATACTTTTTGGGGCTGAGAGATTTGGAAATTCTTTCAACGCAGTGTTTCTAGTTTCTGCGTCAATAAGCGCATCCGCCGCTATAGATATTCTATCCATTGCCTGATTTTTCCTTTTCATTATTAATAAAACTTCTTGCCCAGTTCATGCAACTCGAGTGGTCAGGTTCAAAGTTGTTAGCTATCCACCAATTTTCTGTCGCAGCCAGTGTTTTACCTATTGCTATACCAGGGGTTACTCCGAGTGATACTATGTCACTTCCTGCTATTGGAAATATTGGGTGATTCCAATCCTCCCTTATTTCCAAAGCATATTTATAAATGTTGATTATATCTTCGTCCAAAGCTGATTTAAAAATCAGCAAGTCTAATGTCTGCTTTACTCCGTAATTATAAAAAAATGATTTTATGGACTTTGAATCTGCCTTAGTTGAAACTTCTGTTCCATTTAGAAAAGTGAGCTGATCAGCAACTTTATTTGGTAATTTCAATTTATAAGATAGTGTCTCAGGTGCGATGCCAAACGCTATTGCCAATCTTAAGACTGGATCCATGCTGTCTTTCTCAAGAGAAAGTAGAGCTTTCAATTCAGTGAGCCTGACATTTGCGGAAAATAATTTTTCAAAAATAGAACCATCTTGCATGAGCTCTAGGGTGTCACAAACATTTTCAGATGTAAGAATTTTAAATAGCTCCTCGCGTATTCTTTCTCCAGATAGACTGCTAACCAAATGAGCATTTTTTTTACATGCTTCTAATGATTTTGGATCCGCCGAACTAAAACCAAAGTAGGCGTTAAATCTATAAAACCTTAAGATTCGCAGAGCATCCTCGTGTATGCGTTGGGATGGACAGCCAACAAAGATAACACGACCATCTAAAATATCCTGTTTGCAATTCAAAGGGTCAATGATTTTCCCAAATTGATCCATCAACAGAGTGTTGATAGTGAAATCTCGTCTTTTAGCATCTTCTTGCCAGCAGTCCGTGTACTGTACCACCGCATGCCGCCCATCAGTCTTTATATCCTTCCGTAGGGTGGTTATCTCAAATCTGACTCCACGAACAAATGCAGTCACGGTACCATGAGAAAGTCCGGTTGCTTTGACCTTTATTCCTGCGTCCTCGAGTAACCTAATAGCCTTTTCCGGTCTGTGTTTGGTTGCCACATCTATATCAGAGGTCGGTAGTTTAAGAATAGTATTTCTCACACAACCACCAACAAAGCGGGCCGAGTCTGGGGGATTATTTAGAACATTCATTAGCGTTTTCGCTGGTTCTTCTATCCACCACTTATTAGAATCTTTACGAACCATTTCTCCTCGTTTCATCTGCTGCCAACATAAGCTCAGCTAAATTAACGAGCATACCCGCTGTTGCCCCCCAAATATAATATTTTGGATGTGGGAAAACATAAAAATGTCGCATGGTGTTTTGCCACTCTCGGCTATGCCTTTCATGGTTTTTGCGATCTAAAACAAAAGAGATTGGGACCTCAAAGACATCGGCCACTTCTTTTGAATCAACGTTGAGTTCAAAGGGCGGTTTTATTAAACCAACAAACGGCTTAACACTGAACCCTGTTCTCGTTTCGTATTTAGAAAGCTCACCGATTACTTCGACCGCATCTCGATTTAATCCAATTTCCTCTTCGGTTTCTCGGAGCGCCGTGTCTCTCATACTCAAATCAGATTTTTCATGTCTTCCTCCAGGAAAACTGACCTGACCCGCATGATGATTTAAAGCATCTGATCTTCTAGTCAATAATATTGTGGCTTCCTTTTCTCTCCCGATGATTGGGATTAAAACAGCCGCTGGTTTTGTTTCTTCGGGAATAGACATCCCCGGGTTGAGATTATGATCGCCCAGAATATCCTGCTGTTCTCGAATGGCATTCTGACGTAAGCCTCTCGAAAATATATTTCTAAAGTCATCTAAAGATAAGACTAGTCGCCTATTGTTCCCAGGGGAAAAAACGTCTCCTTGCTCCATATTCCTAAAACCTTCTGACCTTCAGTTTCATTCTCAATAGCCATTTCCACTAATTGATAGTAGACAGACCTTGTTAGTCTTGCTTCAAGTCCATCCCGTACTAATATATACGGTCTCGGTTCCCCTGTTGAAGGATCGAATTGAATTCTTAGAGGGTTTTTAGGTCCACAAACGACAGTTTCATCTAAATTGGTCCGAAAAACGAAATTGTCTAAATTATCCGTATGATCCTTTTCAAAGTTAACCTCCACTGCCAGAAATGGTGCGTCTTCAACCTCAATAGTTCCCCGCTCTACTGGCGTCACCAGCCAGTATATGCCGTTTCTATCTTTGGTTAACACACCCGCAAATAGCTTTACCAATGCCATCCGATTAATAGGTGTGCCTTTATAATACCACGTACCATCCATCGCTATCTTAATGTTAAAGTCTTGGACAGCCAGCTCCTTGCAGTCAGATACTTTTTCATCTAACTGTTTTTCTAATTGACAGAGTTTACTAGTTTTCTCAGACAAAAAAGCCTCGCTTTAACCTCTACTCCAATAAAGTAGCAATTCGCTGATAAGTTGGCGAAACCAAAACATAAACCTGGCTCTCTTTTCCACGCTCACCGTCAAAAATTTTCTGAAGCAAACGTAGATCTATGTTTTATTAACTCAACTATGGGATTCTCTCTATACGCAAGACGTTTGTAGATCCTGACTTTCCCATTGGCACACCAGCTGTAATTACAATATGATCCCCTAAACTTGCAAAGCCCTGTGTCTCAGCTATGTCAACGGCACGCTTCACTACGGTCGAAAACCGTTCTTCTTGATCAATATGTACTGAATGTATCCCCCAAGCAATCGCCAGTCGTCTTGCTGTCGAAAGGCTTGAGGTTACGCATAAAATTGGGACCGTAGGACGTTCTCTTGCAGCTCTAAGAGTGGTAGATCCTGATGTCGTGTAGGTGACAATACAATTTGCACTCACAGTTTCAGCAACCTGCCTTGCAGCTAATGTGATTGCGTCGGAAACAGTTGGTTCAACAACATTCTGTTTAGAAGTCATCAAGGTTTGATAAGCTTCATCTCCCTCCGCCTCCAAGATAATTCGGTTCATCATATCAACTGACTCTATGGGATAATCCCCAGCGGCCGTCTCAGCAGAAAGCATAACGGCATCAGCAGAGTCGTACACAGCCGTCGCGACGTCAGAAGCTTCGGCTCGTGTAGGAGCCGGTGAATGAACCATTGAGTCTAACATTTGAGTAGCAACTACAACAGGTTTACCCCATTTTCTGCAGAGCTTAACAATCTTTTTTTGCAAGCCTGGTACTTTTTCAGGAGGTAATTCAACGCCGAGGTCGCCGCGTGCCACCATAACCGCATCCGTCAAGGTCATTAATTCTTCTAAGTGATCAATAGCTGCAGGTTTTTCTAATTTTATTAAAACTGATGCACGATCCTCAATTAATTTCCTCGCCTCCCGAACATCACTCGGCCGTTGTACAAATGATAAGGCTATCCAATCACAGCCCAAGCCGAGGGCAAACTCAAGATCTGATTTATCTTTTTCGCTTAAGGCAGATAATCCGAGTGTAACACCAGGAACATTAACGCCTTTTCTGGCAGATAGCCGCCCTCCCGTAACAACTTTTGTATCAATCACAGACTTACTTACTTTTTGCACCCGCAACCTAATTCTTCCATCATCCAGAAGAAGATCCATACCAGCTTCCGCCGCATCAAAAATCTCCATATGTGGAAGCTGGACACGGTTTATGGACCCTAGCTGTTCTTTCAAATCCAGGCTAAAATTATCGCCAGGAGCCAATTCTATTTCCCCATCTTTAAATTCTCCAATCCGCAATTTTGGGCCTTGCAGATCTGCCATAATAGCAACGGGGCGGTCCAGTTCCTTTTCGAGTTCTCGGATCGCAGTTACCCGTGATTTTTTATCAGAATTTTCGCCATGACTAAAATTTAGCCTAAATACGTCTACACCGGCCATTATTAGTGCGCGAATTTGTCGTTTTGTTCTGGTTGAAGGCCCGAGTGTGGCCACTATTTTCGTATTTCTATATCTGCGCATCGACTACCCTCAAACATATCGACTTAACACTACACGCATTTCGCACTATTTACAAAAACCTTCCGTTGGCACCGTTCAACTAGAGCATTAGTTTTCAACGAAGATTATGGTGTTCGATATTTATTGGACACTTAATCGAGAAGACTCTGGAACTTATCAAGAGTTTTAAAAACGGTGTCTTTATCTTCTGATGGCAAGGCAAAAAGAGCTCTATCAATACCTGCCTTTCTATAACTATCTAACACCTCTGGCTTTGGCGGCGCACCGAACACACTGATAGAAAGGCTGTTGATATCTCGCCCCACCTCATCCGCCATATTCTTAAGACGATTGGCGCTTTCCATTGGATCAAATCCTCCTCTTCCTCTTGGGAACCAGCCATCACAATAATCAACAACGCGTTTTAATGTATAGTCGGTTTCTCCACCCATAAGTATTGGAGGGTGAGGTTTCTGATGCGGTTTAGGATAAGCCCAACTTTTTTCAAATTTAACAAAATCACCTGAAAATTCTGCCTCCTCGTCCATCCACAACGACTTCATGGCCAGCACACGTTCTCTCATGATTGCGAAACGACGGTTGTATTTAACTCCATGGTCTTCCATCTCCTCAATATTCCATCCTCCCCCAAGGCCTAGAACAAATCTACCCTTTGACATTAGATCTAAACTAGCAACTGACTTCGCAGTAACAATTGCCTCTCTTTGAGGAAGCAAACAGATTCCTGTACCCACTTTTAATTTCGCAGTCGCAGCAGCGGCAAAAGCTAGCGATATGAATGGGTCAAGAGTATGAGAATATTGGCGCGGTAAATCACCGCCTCCTGGAAAAGGAGACTGTCGGCTTGTGGGAATATGAGTGTGCTCTGGCACAAACAAGGACTCGTAATTGCGTGCCTCCAGTTCTTTCGCCAATTCCGTTATGTCTACACTATAGTCTGTGTCAAAAATAAATACGCCAATATCCATGCGATCTCTCTCTTTAAAATTTTAAGGCTTTGCTAAACATTATCCTGAAAAATAACTAGCCCCTTAACCAAAAAACATACAACATATGGATCAAAAATAGGTAGTTGTTTGACAATATTTTACTATAATTCGATAAATTTAAGTATTTTAAAGTGTCAAATTTAAAGGTTAGCTTCCACGATTATGTCTAAAAAAACAGCAGCAAAAATGCAAAACGATATACCAATTATTGATTTAGCTCCACTATTTGGAAACGATCCGCTCAGAGAGTACACCATCGCACAAAACCTTAAACCAGCTTTTTTAGGCAGGGGGTTTTTGATTTTAATCAACCACGGGATATCACAAGGTTTAATCAAACAAACTTTCAAAGAGGCTCAACGTTTTCATGATCAATCAATGGAATTCAAGAACTCCGTATTAATGAATTCCCACAATAACGGATACATGGGTATGGGGCGTTATAATGTAAGCACGTCCCGAGCAAGTGATCCAAATGCTAAATTAGATATGAACGAGGCGTTTTTTGTTAAGAGAGAGAGATCCGCGGATGATCCTCTCGTAAAATCAAGGACAAGGTTTGCTGGACCGAATGAGTGGCCGAAAAACTTTCCAGGTTTTAAAGAGAAAATCTTAGAGTACACAAACGCGATCGACAAGCTAGCTAAGCAGCTTCTTGCGCCCCTAGCAATTTCACTTGATATGCCCGCCTCAACTTTCGAAAATGCATTTTGGGAAAGCCAATTTTCTTTTAGATTATCTCATTATCCTGCGGTCAAAGACCAAATAAAAAATCAATATGGCATCGCTCCTCACACAGATTCGAATTTTCTAACCTTCCTAGCGCAAAGTGAAATACCCGGCTTGCAAATTCAAACTGATACTGACGAGTGGCTAGATGTTCCATATGTTGCTGACTCCATAGTAGTAAATAGCGGTGATATGCTTCACCGATGGACGAATGGTCGTTATAAATCCACGCCTCATCGCGCTCTTCCGCCTGAAAGAACATCTCGATATTCCATCCCTTTCTTTTTTGGTCCCCATCTTCATAGTCAAATAGAGTGCCTATCATCATGTAAGTCACAAAATAATCCAGCCAAGTTTCCACCGATCTCTTATGGCGAGTACATGAATTGGTGGTATGACTCAAACTATAACCCAACATTGCAGCAAGATCTCTGAGTTCAAAATTCGCCTTAATTAAAAATGAGGTTAAAATGTCTGAAACGGTGGCAAATATCATAGCCTCTGGTCTAGAACTTCATAGTGTTGATCAAATTTTTTGTGTGCCAGGTGAAAGTTACGTAGGTCTTTCGAGTATCTTAATAGACCATAATACCATAAAGACTATAGTTTGCAGGCACGAAGCTGGTGCAGCATTTATGGCTGCTGCAGATGGACGGCTCAGGAACCGCGCAGGTGTTGCAATGGTGAGCCGTGGTCCAGGACTCGCAAATAGCATGGTTGCCCTGCATTCCGCCTATCATGATGCGACCCCTCTGGTGGTTATAATAGGACAGGTTGAACGTAAGGATTTTGGTAGACTCGCCCTTCAAGAACAAAACTACTCGCTACTACTATCTGATATAACCAAGGCTGTCCTAGAAGTTAATCAACCTGATATGGCTTCAGAGATTTTAACGAGAGCATTCCATCTAGCAGAGAGTGGAACTCCCGGCCCTGTTGCGATAGTAATGCCCGAAGATATCTTTGATCAGAAAACGGAGATAAATGCTGTAGGCCCGACTGCAAAAGTCAGCGCGAGCCCGCGGGCTAAAGATATTGATACTCTAGTTGATATGATATCAGCCTCTCAGCGCCCACTTGTGTTGGTCGGCGGCGCTCTTTTAGCTGAGGCCGTCTCGGAAAAAGATGTGCTACCCAAACTGAATACCTTAGCTGAAACATATGCTCTTCCAATTTGCCCAACTCACAGAAGGCCACATTTATTCGACTCTAAGCACCCCAATTATGGAGGCTACATGGGAATACGTGTCCCAGGGCCATTGATTGATGAGATGAAAAAAGCTGACCTTTTGATCGCATTAGGAGAAAGATTGACGGATACTGTTAGTCAATCGTACACCTTCCCTACAGCACCTGAGCCCCAAATACCTTTAGTACATGTTTGGCCAGATGCAAATGAACTAGGGAGAGTTTGGCACCCCATGTTAGGCATTCCAGCAAGTCCCAAAGAAGTAATTGAGGCGCTCTTGGATCGTAAAAGGCCAGAAATTGCAAACGAACGCCAAACATGGATAGAAAAGCTGAACGAAACCCACATTAAACTTACAAATAAGATTTGGGATAGTACAACTGACGGCGTGAATTTTGCCGCTGTTGTTAGCGAAGTTGATAAACATCTATCAGATACCGCGGCGATAACAAGCGACGCTGGCAATTTCGGTAGCTTTGTTCACAGATATATAAACTTTAAACAATCACACGTGTTTTTATCGTCTGTCGTGGGCGCCATGGGATCAGGCGTGCCAATGGCAATTGCTGCTGGTCTAAGACGTCCTAATGATCAAGTCGTTTGTTTCATTGGAGATGGCGGAATACTCATGATGGGTAACGAAATTGCCACGGCACGCCAGTATAATATCAACCCAACCATTATTCTTTCTGACAATTCAATGTATGGGACTATTGGGATGCATTCTTATGTTCGTTATCCAAATCGCGCTTTTATGAATGCCACCAAACTAACTAACCCAGATTTCACAAAATGGGCTGAGTCCTTTGGTGCTGCAGGACTAACAATCTCCAGTGAAGACGAAATTGAGGAAAAAGTTTCAAAGGCATTTAATATTAAAGATCGTCCTGTTGTGCTACATTGTAAAACATCCGCACAACAAATGAGCGCATGGCGACGATACGAGGGAGGTGAAAACCTACCGTGAACACATCAACTAAACCAGAAGTGCATTTATACCCCGCAATCGTTTTAAAAAAACAAATATTTAGTATCCTTGTAGCATGGGGTATGTCTGAAACAGACGCAAAGGTTACAGCCGATGTAATGGTTGAAACCGACTTGCGCGGTGTAGATTCGCATGGGATCAATATGCTTCGCCAATATGAAGAAACAAAGCGAAGAGGCGCTTTAAATATGAACCCCAAGACTGAAATAGTTCGAGAGCGTAAGACAACAGCTTTACTCGATGCGGACAGAGGACTTGGCCACCCTATCTCCGTTAAAGCGATGGGGATGGCTATAGAGAAGGCTAAAACCTTCGACATTGGGACAGTCTGTGTACGTAATTCGCACCATTTTGGAGCTGCGGGCTATTACGCAGAGCTGGCAGCGGCTCAAGGAATGATTGGTGTTGTCACAACATCAACACGTGGCATATCAATGGTACCAACTCATGGTACACAGCCGGTTTTAGGCACAAATCCTTTCGCTTTTTCTACGCCTGCCGGAAAATACCCCCCCCTGGTTTTAGATTTTGCGACCACTGTTGCAGCAGTTAATAAAGTAAAAGTTCACAACCTAAAAGAGATAAGCCTGCCAATTGGATGGGTAAATGACGCGAAGGGAACATCAATAACTAGCCCCAAGGACGCATTGAAAATTTTCGAAAACCGTGATAACGGAGGCTTTAACCCAATTGGAGGCATTGGTACCACACTAGGTGGACACAAGGGATATGGGCTGGCACTATTCTCTCACGTTCTAAGTGGTGTCATGCCCGGCGCATCTTTTTCGCCTGTTCGTGTGAAAAATTCTGCCACAGATACACCAGATGATTTGGGTCACTTTTTTCAAGCTATAAACCCTGAGAGCTTTCGACCAATAGAGGATTTCAACAAAGATATAGAGATTGTTCTTGATACACTAAAAAAAGTAACCCCAGCTGATCCCAATGAACCAGTATTGCTGCCTGGCGAACCCGAACAAATATCAAAGGCCATGCGACTTAAATCTGGTATTCCAATCAATGATAACCTTCACACAATAATTAAAGACATTGCAAAAAATGCTGGAGTAGACTGTTTACTTTAAACTGTAATTTCATCAGCAACCGTTTTGTAAAAGGTGGGCCATGGCTAGTATAAAACAATTTGGGATTGATTTAGGGATCTATGGTTCCCTAGCCAAGCCAGAAACAATTATAGAGTTAGCTAAATTCTCAGAACAGGCGGGTTTTGATTCCATCTGGCTCGCCGATCATATTGTCTTTCCAGCTGAAATTAATTCAAAATACCCCTATAGTGCTGATGGAAGTTTCCCCGCTCCGCTTACCGAACCACTTATGGAGCCGCTTGCCACAATGGGTGTATTGGTCGGTGTGACAGAAAGAATTAAAATTGGTACCGCAGTATTAATTATTCCCTATAGAAACCCAGTATTATTGTCTCGGATGCTCATTACTATGGACCAATTCTCTGGGGGAAGAATAATTCTTGGCGCTGGCGTTGGCTGGTTACAAGAAGAATTTCAAGTTATGAACACGTACGATTTTGAAAAAAGAGGTATAGTAACGGATGAATACATCGAAATTTTTAAACGCTTATCAAAAGGCGGAGAAATAAGTTTTGATGGACAAACTTATGAGTTTCCAAAAATTTATTCGATACCCGGATCTCACCAGAAACCTCACCCACCCATCCTAATCGGCGGCATAGCAAATCCGGCGTTGCGCAGAGTAGTAAAGCATGGAGATGGCTGGCTAGCAGTGGCGATAGACAAGGAACGCATGACAGAACGCCTTAATACACTGAAGAGGATTTGTGACGAAAATGACCGAAAGTTTGAAGACTTAGAATTAGTTTACAAAATCTTTGTTAATCCAGGCGAGCCGCGGAAAGGGCGATTTGGGGATAGAGAAATCGGTTCAGGTTCTGAGCAACAAATTATTCAGGACATACAGGCAGCTATCGATTCTGGTTTTTGTAAAATAGTGGTTCGCTACCGAGGGGACAGTTCTAAAGAGCAGATGGTCCAAATCGAGCGATTTGCTGATACGATAATACCGAATTTATAGCAGGCGGTTGGTATCTAATAACCTTCCCGTTCCAATCGCTTACGCATTAATTTTCTATGGCGCCTAGTAGCTTCAGCTTCTTCGCGCACACGTCGTTCGGATGGCTTTTCATAATTCCTTCGTAACTTCATTTCTCTAAAAATACCTTCGCGCTGCATCTTTTTTTTAAGAGCTCGTAGCGCTTGATCGACGTTGTTATCACGAACAGAAACTTGCACAGAAAGTAACCTCCATCAGATGTAAACAGCTAATTAGTTTAATAAATTGCCAGCTGAAAAAAATTTGGCCTTCAAATAACACATTTTTATACTAATTAACAAATGAAATATTTAACTAACTTTACCTGTAACCACCAAAGGCCTATAAAAACCCATGGCAACCCGCGAAATAATAAGGATGGGAAATCCTGTCTTAGCTACAATGGCACAGCCAATTCAACCAGATGATGTGGCCTCTCTTCCTGATTTGATTCAAGATATGATTGACACAATGAGGGCTGCTAATGGGGTAGGGTTAGCGGCTCCACAGATAGGTTTGAGTATGCGTCTAATAGTTTTTGAAATTCCAAAGAATAGACAAACAGCTGGTGATACAAACACTCCCACGTCACCACAAGTGCTCATCAATCCAAAAATCACGCATTTCGATGACGAGATGGAACTCGGTTGGGAAGGTTGTCTATCAATTCCAGGTCTAAAAGGAGAGGTTCCGCGGCACTCGTCGATCACATATGATGCCATTGACGCTGAAGGGAATAGCTTAACCAGGCATGCCTGCGGCTTCCATGCTAGAGTGATCCAACATGAGATTGATCACTTGGATGGTATTTTATATCCCGAGCGGATGTTGAACCTCCGCCAGTTCGGTTTTGTAGACGAATTAGAGGAGCATTAAATGCCAACTCCACCAGACCAATTACAAGAGTTAAAAGACCAATTGCTTATGGCATCATTACCTCATATCGTTTTTGATGGTTGGGGCAAAGGTTCCCTTAACGCTGGATCGATAAGCTTAGGAAAAGAAATAGGCTACCCATATTCTCTATTTTCTGATCCCGTAAAAGAGATGGTGGCTCATTTCTCCAATTGGGCCGATAGAGAAATGTTAAAAAAGCTAGACGCGATTGACCTACAGAGTCTAAAAATTCGCCAAAGAATTGCTACGTCTGTTAAATGTAGGCTTGAAAGCCTTGCAGATCATGAAGAAGCTGTTGCTCGATCTCTTTTTTATCTTTCGCCACGCTCTCTTTATGAGACTGTTGATTTAATATGGAGAACCGCTGGCGACACATCAGTCGATTTCAACTTTTACACCAAAAGAATGCTGTTATCGGCTGTGTTAACATCAACAACAACTTGCTGGCTGGCAGACAAATCAGAAGGGCACAATGATACATGGGACTTCCTAGATCGAAGGATCGAAGATGTTATGCAAATACCAAAATTAAACGCGTTTTTTCAATCAAAAGTTGAAAAATGCTTTGGTTCGATAAGAGGAAGATTTAGCTGATATACCTGTATTTTAGTCGACTTGCGGCCTTAATCACTCAAACGCCAAATAAAAAGAAACCAAATCCATAGGTATGCCAAACAAATCAAAAAATGCAGCATCAGCTAGTGGATCTGCTTTAACTAATGCTGCGATATTACTTACGCTAACGCTAGTTACCATGCTTTATGCCATGACCGTAACAATCGCGAATGTATCACTGCCACAAATCAAAGGAGCACTATCTGCCACCACTGACGAAATAGCCTTAATCATAACTTTCAATATAATTGCAACTGCTGTCGCTACCCCTATGACTGGCTGGCTAAGTACAAGGTTTGGGAGACGGAATACACTCGTGTGGGCAGTAATTGGTTTTACTGTCTCATCATTTCTTTGTGGGACCGCCACTTCACTTGAGCAACTTGTGTTTTATAGGTTTTTGCAAGGTGCCTGTGGCGCCCCATTACCCCCCTTATGTCAGGCAATTGTCGTGGACGCATATCCAAAGGAAAAAATAGGACAAGCAAATGCTATTTTTGGGATGGGCGTTGTTCTAGGTCCTATCTTGGCTCCGACTCTTGGGGGATATCTTAGCGAGACCTACAGTTGGCGCTGGGTTTTTTATATGATGGTCCCATGCGGACTTGCTTCATTAATCGGCGTACTAATTTTCATAAGAAGTCACGTTGCTGACAAAAGAGCTGATCTAGACTGGACAGGTTTTATCTCATTAGCAGTAGCCATCGCAGCTTTTCAATTCATGCTTGATCGTGGTGAACGCCTTGACTGGCTGGATAACTGGCAAATAGTCGCTTGCGCAATTGCCGCTGTAACAGGCTTGTATATATTCATAACTCATTCTTTAACTTCTGACAGGCCGTTTTTAAATCCAAGGCTCCTGCTTAAACGAAATTATGCCCTTGGATTACTTATAGCATTTATATTTGGCCTATTAAACTTTACCCCGATTACCCTAATACCCGCACTACTTCAAACTCTCCGGGGTTACCCAGACTCAATCGTTGGTCTGATTCTTGGAATAAGAGGGACAGGAACACTTCTTGGATTTACTTTTATGTTTCTTGGAGGAAGTAAAATTGATCCGAGGCACACCATGTTTGCAGGTTTTTTACTTCAGGGCATTTCCGGGTGGTATATGGCGCAATTTAGTATAAATCTTACAATGTTCGACGTTTTATGGACCACTTGGGTTCAGGGGCTGGGGGTTGGTCTAATATGGGTTCCGTTAACTATAGTTACTTTCAGCCAGCTAGACCAAAAAGATACAGCCGAAGGGGCATCAATTTTTCACCTCGTTAGAAACTTTGGCAGTAGTGTTTTTATATCCGTGAGTATTGCTATTATGATAAGGACTGGTGGAATGAATTATGCCCATTTATCCCAAAGTATAACTCCGTTGAACGAGGCCCTTAACTTCCAATATTCGTTATTTTCCATCTGGTCACTTGACGGGACAGAGCGGCTAGCTGCTCTAAGTGGAGAGGTCGGAAGACAGGCCGTCATGATCGGGTATATAAACGCTTTTTATGCTTTTTGCATGACGGCGTTTGCTATTTGTCCTTTTTTATTTTTAGCCAAAGTTAGGAAGTAGTCACTTCCTAATGGCCGGCACACTATTCTTTTTCTTTCTGCGTATCGTTCAAAATTTCTGTCGCTGCCGCAAGTGATTTCAAAGTCACCTCACTTACATGGTGTTCGATACCTTCTGCGTCTGCTTCTGCAATATCTGGAGGGACACCGATCGCGTGCAAAAAATCAAGAACAATTTTATGACGTGCTCGCGACCACTCGGCGAGCGCCCTTCCTTTCGCAGTGAGGAAGATAGACCGGTAGGGCTTTGATGAGACAAAACCATCTTTCTGAAGTCTTTGAATTGTTGCATTCACTGTAGGTTTACTTACGCCTAATTTTGAAGCCAGATCCACTGCACGAGCCTCCCCGTGGATTTCTATCAGGTCAGAAATCAGCTCGATATAATCTTCTGTTATTTCTAGGCTGTGATCCGATCTTATTCGCTCAAAGAGAGCCGCTCGTCGATCAGAGTCATTTATATCAACGACTGGTTCTTTTGTATCAAACTGCGGTTCTTCATTTTTATTTCCCATATCTAAGCAATCGAGGTTAGTTAGGCAGCTACTAATGATTATCAAAGTGCTTTGAAACCCATACTTTTTCTACATTAAAGCGTAAATATTATCCTGGCAACTTCAACTATTGAAGTGTTGAACCCGCCTTTTTGATGGCATCAAAGATCAAACAAATCGATTGGTGCCGGTTTTCTAGAGTTTTCGCCGGCGCAAGAAATTTGAAGTTTTTCCAATCTCCAGTTGGTACAGCACCACCATCCCTTAACATACACCATATTGACTGGCCTAGACAGCTAATCTCGTCTAACGTCTTACCTACGGCGTTTTCGGCTACTATGGCTGACGAGGCTGACCCCAAAGCACAGGCATCTACGTCTAAACCTATGTCACTAATCACATCTTCTAGCAGCATTAAGTCAACCGTCACTCTGCTACCGCAACTCCTTGACACTGCCGTCCCGGTCCCTGTTGGCTTTTGGAGCCGGCTAAATTGCTCGACCGCGCTGGCGTAGGCTAAAAGTTCTTCTTGATAAAGGTCGGATAAAGCCGATTTCATTTCAAACCTGAGTCGCTTCCCTTTTTATGTCATTTTGAGCTCGATTTCGTATTGCATGTATCATGGAGTTAAGCCCATTTTTTCTGGTAGGGCTTAGATGTGTATCAAGCCCGATTTCATCAAGAAACTTCAAGTCTACAGATAATATCTCTTCAGCGGTTCTATTTGAAAAGACACGCATCAACAAAGCGATTAATCCAGAGACAATGGCAGCATCGCTTATAGCTTGGAATACAAGTTTGCCTTCCACGTTTTGTCCGGTGAACCAGACCTGGCTTTGACAGCCTTTTAGTTTAAATTCATCAACTTGATATTCAGAGGGGAATTCTGGAAGCTTGCGACCAAGATCTATTAAATATTCGTATCGCTCTGTCCAGTCATCAAAAAAACTAAACTCCTCAATTAAGTTGTTTTGCTCCTCGTCTATTGAAAATTTCTGATCAAAAGCGTTAACCGTACTCATTACCTAACTTATCCAATAACTTATTAGTTTGCTATTAACCTTATTAATTGGAGACTAATTTATATTAGTCAAACATTAAAAAGCAGCACCACGAGCTGCAACAGGCCAAATAGATTCTACAATATTATTACGAACTCCCACATACCAATCATGTAAGTTTACTGTCGGATCGCAGTGTCCGGGGATTAATCTTATCTTTTGGCCTAACGACAATTTCGGCGCATTACGTCCCAACGCCAAGGTGCCGTGTTCGTCAGATGCACTAACAAACTCAACGTCGGGCAGGTCCATAACTTTAGGCAATCCAGAATCTATTGCTGAAGCTTTATGACCTGCATCAAGTACTGCTCTTTCTTTAGTAGGAATGCTCATTACTGTCGCAAGAACGAACAAACTGTTCTGAAAGGTGTCAAAATAATTTCCGTCCTCTGTTAAATTTAATCCATAATCTGCATCCATGAAACAGTATGAACCTGCCTGTATTTCATCCCAAACACCGATACCTGCTTCAAATTGGTAAGTACCGGTTCCTCCTCCAGTAACACGAGGGCAATCGATACCCGCTTCCCCAAGAAGCTTAATCGTTTTCAAGACGTATTCACTCGCTTTTTCTATCGCCACTTTGCGCTCAGAAAATCCTCGAATATGCTGTGCTCGTCCCTGGTAAGCCTGTAAACCAGAAAATTTTAGATGAGACATACTTTCAATAGCTTCAGCTAATTTGACTGCCGGTGCACCGGGTACAACGCCACATCGACCTGCACCAATATCTATTTCAACCAGAACGTCGATTTGAGAGCCAAACTTTGAAGCGGCCGCGTTAATAGCCCCTATATTTTCTAGATTATCAACGCATACACCTATTCTTGCATGACGTGCTAGTCCCGCTAAGCGTTCAAGCTTTTGTTGGCCAACAACCTGATTAGAAACCAAGACATCATCTACACCGCCTGCCACTAAAATTTCGGCTTCAGATACTTTTTGGCAACACTGACCAACAGCACCAACTGCAATTTGTTTTCGAGCTATCACCGGTGATTTGTGTGTCTTAGCGTGAGGCCGATGTGTAACCCCTAAACTAGCGACTGATTTCGACATTAAATTTAGATTATGTTCAAAAGAGTCGAGATCAATTATTAGAGCTGGTGTATCTATGTCTTGAATTGGCATCCCAATTTCAGCTGGTTTGTTTTGTGTCAAAACTGCCTCCCTCTTATTCGTTACCAATAACCGTTAAAATTTCTAACGCAGCTAACGCTGGCGTAAGCTTCGATTCCGCTACTTGCAATTCGATCTGAGGCACCAAGCTTTGCACTTTTTCATGTGTTTCGATTTTAGATAATATTCTCTCTCTAATAATAGCCCACATCCATTCAACCTGTTGACTTTTTCTTTTTTCTTCCCAATCTCCAGCATCTTTTAAAAGCCTTTTATAATCGCATATCGTCTCCCAAATGGCGAGTAGACCTTCCCCAGTGTATGCACTACATGATAGCGATCGAGGTTTCCAATTGGCACTTTTAGGATTTAAAATATTTAACGCATGCTGATATTCCATTACAGCCCTATTAGCAGCATTCTTCATTTCGCCGTCCGCTTTGTTCACTGCTATCATATCCGCTATTTCTAAAATTCCTTTTTTTATACCCTGCAATTCGTCACCAGCTCCCGGTAACATGAGTGCCAAAAAGAAATCTACCATCTGCGACACCATTATTTCAGATTGCCCAACACCGACTGTTTCGACAAGAATTACGTCAAAACCTGCTGCTTCACACAAAACAATAGTTTCTCTAGTTACTCTGGTAACCCCTCCCAACGTACCTGATGTTGGTGACGGGCGAATAAAGGCATTTTTATCCCTGCTTAGCTCCTGCATTCTCGTTTTATCACCAAGTATCGAGCCTCCTGTCCTAGAACTGGTTGGGTCTACCGCTAAAACCGCAACTTTATGATCAAGAGAAGTAAGTTGTTTGCCGAAGCTCTCTATAAAAGTACTTTTTCCAACTCCAGGAACACCTGTTATTCCAATACGAATTGAGTCTTGTTTTTGAAGCAGTAATTCATTTAATACGGCATCTGCAGTAGCACGGTGATCATCATTGAGGCTTTCTATTAATGTAATAGTTTGAGCTAGTAGGGCTCTATCACAGTTGAGTACGCCGTCCACATAGTCGGAAACAGAAAGTCTCTGTCTACTATCATTCATCCAAGCTAACCTTCGAACTATCAATTTGGGGGAGGAATTTTAAACTTATCTATTATTTGAGTTACTGAATTTATGCCCCAAGCTGGTCGATAATTTCTTCACTAAATCCGCTGCTGCTTCAGCTATTACCGTACCTGGGGGGAATATCGCAGTGGCCCCTGCATCATAAAGCTCGGCAAAATCCTGCTCTGGTATTACACCGCCAACGACAATCATTATATCTCCTCGCCCCAGACTAATTAGCGACTTTTTCAATTCAGGAACAAGTGTTAAGTGCCCAGCTGCTAGTGAACTTGCTCCTATAATATGCACATCATTTTCAATTGCTTGTTTTGCTACTTCCCCCGGTGTTTGAAATAACGGACCAATATCAACATCAAATCCCAGATCAGCAAACGCGCTTGCTATCACCTTCTGTCCTCTATCGTGTCCATCTTGTCCCATTTTCGCAATTAGTATTCTGGGGCGACGCCCTTCAGAATTTCTAAAATTGTCCACCAGTTGACTTACGGCATTTGTCATCCCGTTATCGTTGCCAACTTCACTGGTATATATACCAGAAACTGTTTTAATGTTAGCAACGTGCCGGCCATAAATTTCCTCAAGAGAAGAGGTGATCTCACCGACAGTAGCCTTCGCTCTGGCAGCGTCGACAGCTAGTTCCAAAAGATTGCCCGTGTTATTTTCTGCGGCCCTAGTGAGATTTTTAAGTTTTTCCGTAACGACTAAATTGTCTCTTTCAGCTCTATTGCGAGCTAATTTATCGAGTTGTTTATTTCGGACCAAAGCGTTGTCGACTTTCAAGACGTCAATTTTTACATCATCTTGAGCTGCGTATCGATTTACACCAACTATGACTTGGCGTCCTGAGTCAATTCGTGCCTGCGTACGGGCGGCGGCCTCTTCTATCCTCATTTTAGGGATACCTGCTTCTATAGCTTTCGCCATTCCGCCAAGATCCTCAATCTCGTCAATATGTTGCAACGCCTTTTTAGCAAGATCATGAGTGAGCCGCTCCACATAATAACTTCCACCCCAAGGATCAATTACATCACAAGTGCCCGTTTCCTGCTCAATAAACAACTGTGTATTTCGTGCAATTCGCGCGCTGAAATCCGTTGGTAATGCCAACGCCTCATCAAGAGCGTTAGTATGAAGTGATTGTGTATGGCCATGCGTCGCTGCCAGTGCTTCAACACAGGTGCGCGTTACATTATTAAACACATCCTGTGCTGTAAGGCTCCAGCCACTTGTCTGACAATGCGTTCGCAGGGACAGTGAGCGATTATCTTCTGGTTTATATTTTTTTATCAATTTCGCCCAAATTAAGCGTGCCGCGCGCATTTTAGCGACCTCCATGAAGAAGTTCATGCCTATTCCCCAAAAGAACGATAAGCGCGGCGCGAAACTATCAATTGATAATCCCGCATCAATCCCAGCACGGACATACTCTATTCCGTCAGCAATCGTATAAGCCAGCTCTAGATCAGCTGTCGCTCCAGCTTCCTGCATGTGGTAGCCCGATATGCTGATAGAATTGAACCGCGGCATCTCCGTGGCCGTGTATGCGAAAATATCAGAAATCACGCGCATTGAAGGTTGAGGAGGATAAATGTAGGTGTTTCTGACCATAAACTCCTTTAAGATATCGTTTTGTATTGTGCCAGAAAGTTTGTGCTTTGGAACACCCTGTTCCTCTGCTGCAACTATAAAAAGTGCCAAAATCGGAAGAACCGCACCATTCATCGTCATGGATACGCTCATTTTATCTAATGGGATACCATCAAACAACTGCCGCATATCCAAAATCGAGTCAATTGCTACGCCAGCCATACCTACGTCACCGGCAACTCTGGGGTGATCAGAGTCATAGCCACGATGGGTTGCTAAATCAAAAGCAACTGACAGGCCCTTTTGCCCAGCTGCTAGATTTCGACGGTAAAATGCATTTGACTCCTCCGCTGTAGAGTAACCAGCGTATTGTCTGACAGTCCATGGCTTCGTAGTGTACATGGTTGGGTAGGGGCCTCTCACGTAAGGTGGTATACCCGGCCAAGTATCCAAAAAATCAAGCCCGTTCGTGTCAACCTCTTCATATAACGTCTTTATATCTATCCCTTCCGGCGTCTCTAATACATCGTAGTCGAAATCTTCTTCCCGAGCATTTCCCGAAGCGTTAGAACCAGTAGTTTTAGTATCGTCATATAGGGGAGTGGTTGAAAAATTTGGTATTATGCTCATGTCCCGTTAAAACCTATTTCTTTTGCTATATCCTGCAAGGTATCCAGAATTTTATCGCCTGAGTAAATAAACTTATCTAATCCCAGCGCCTTTAACGGCTCAAGTTGTTTAGAGGGTTTACTCGCTAAAACAATCATTTTTTTTGTCATAGAACGCAAAGACTTTACACTCACTTCTAAAATTTCCTCATACACACGATCAGATGAGCATATGATTATAAAATCTATGCCTTTAGCATTGATAGCCTTTTCAACATCACCATTACTCATGTCAATTTCTTGGGTCTCAATGCCACCAACAGCCATATAGTTTTGCGCGAAAACAACCCTAGCATTATAATCCACGGGTTTACCAAGTCTTATAATTAAACCTGTAGGCCTTCGTTTCTTTTTGTTTAACCAAACGTCGCTGTTATCTCTTAGACGTTCGAAATCCTCACTTAACCTGCGAGCTTGTATTGGTTTAATTGCCTTAGCTCTTTCACCTAAAAAATTGGCAAGAACAGAGAGATGAGCGCCTTGCGCAGCTGCCTTAAATAGGTCATCAAAGCTCCCGTCTAAAGCCAAATCATTCGCACCTAGTCCTGTTTTACTCTGCGACTTCAATTTTTTTTCTACGACCGCTTCAATTCTTTCAAGATTTTCATAAAGGTCGGGAAAAGATGACACACCAGTTACACTATCACGCCGAGTGTCTAAGTTGTTTTTTCTAACCTTCCAAGCCTTCTCAACCATTTCATAAATACTCCCAGCGAGAAGTTGCTTGGAAAAACCGCCTTTACTTTCGATTAGTTGAAAAATTTCCCAGCTTTTTTGAGCAAATATATCCGTGAGATTTTCAACATAGAAAGACCCACCGGCAGGATCTGCTACATTTGCAATAAACGATTCGTGTTTAAGTACGTTTTGGATGTTTCGGATAATACGCCTGTCAGAACTACTCGGTGCGCTAACTATCTGCGTATGTGGGAAAAGAGTTACTGTATCTGCACCACCAGCTACTGCCGAAAAACAAGCACAGCTCGCACGCAGCATATTCACCGACACATCACGGCCACTTAGAACTCTTTTTGATATGGAAGCATCCAAAAGTGCTGGGTTGAGATTAGCCGCTGCACCACAGTTTTCAACAACCCTCGCCCACATAATTCGAAGTGCTCTAAGTTTAGCGATTGTATGAAAAACATTCGTACCGATCGGTATTTTAAATGAAATTTGTTTTAATGCTTTTTCCAAGCTCAGACCATTTTGAGTCATTGCTCTCATGTATTCCAAAGCAATAGATATAGAAAATGCAAGGTCTTGGGTCTCTGAAATACCTCCCTCGTAGAAAATACTTGTATCCACAAGCAACGAACGCATCGTGGGCATATTGGCCGACATCCAAGACGCCAGCATAGCACTATGCTCCAACTCACTCATTAGCGATCTAAACGGCTCCCCGGTCTTCGCTAAGTCGCCAATCGGGTTAGCACCAAAGCTACCCCGCACAACTCCTAATTCATTTTTCTTCTGCTCAAAATAAGAAGCAAATATCGCAGCTACAGGTAGCGAAAAATGCGATGCATTCAAATGCAATTCTTTGCCCCTTAGGTCGACACCGTCGAAAAGCGAATTTACGTCAGAGAGGGATGTTATCTCCACCCCTTCACGATCTGGATAATCATCGAGAGGCCGTACAACTAGTGATATTAAATTTACACCGCCATTTAAGTCTTCTAACAAATCTTTATTAACTGTTTGCACATCCCCAACATAATAAATTTGTCCGATATTCCAGGGTGCTTGTTTTCTATTTTTGTGCAACTGTTCGCGTATTTTGCTGATCGTATCAGTCTGAACAGATGGGCTATTGGATACCGTTTTCTGATTACGCGCGTAGATAGGCTTCAAAGTAAAACCTTCGGAGGTTTCACGTTCATACAAATCTTCCGTTGGCTTGCCTTTTAAGCTGGAATTAACCAGAGCTTCCCAATCCAGCCGATTTTTTTGCTCGAATTCCTCTAAAAATTTGATCGGTAACTCATATTCATCTTTGGTCATTAAAATACTCTAGCTATTTCTTTTTATTAAAACTTACAACTTAACTAAGTTATTTAAAAAAAATCGACAAATTTTTGGCCCGAAAAGCCGTAGGCTGCAACTAATGGCGGCTTCCTTGCAATTCCAGAAATTTAAAGAAGACCGTTTAAGGCTTCATCTTCACTTTAAAATGATGTTTAAGTCAACCTACATAAAGTCCTAGTCATTTCCCAAAAGTAGAGCTGTTAGTCTAGAGCTGGAATGGAAATAGATGACTGGATATTCTGAGGCGTCCCAATGATCGCAAACATGAGCTTGTCATCATTAAAGATCCGTTTTGCAACTCGTTTGAGGTCGCTTAATGTCACATCTTCGATCAATTTCGATCGTTCAGTGAGATAGTCTACTCCTAATTTATGTCGTTGCAGCGCGACAAGAAGACCTGCAATACTTCGCGAGTTTGTGAATTGTAATCCATATGAGCCCTTAAGATAGCTTTTGGCGTTCTCTACCTCTTCCTTTGTGGGCCCATTAACGCTGAATTCTTTCCAAACCTTCTTAAGAAGTAGCACGGTGTCTTTTACTTTAGAGTTTTTTGTGGACACGCTTCCTAATATCAATCCGGCATTCTCCATAGGCAAGGGGTATGCTGAAACACTGTAGGTCAAGCCGCGTTTCTCTCTGATCTCCTCAGTCAACCTAGAACCAAACCCACCCGATAGAACTTCAAACAATATCAATGCTGGAAACCAATCGGGGTGATTACGCAGGATACCTTCATGACCAAAAACTACCACCGATTGTGGAATTTTGCGCTCGACAACTATTGTTTCTCCATGGTTTTGAAAAGTGGCGTTGCCATTATGCTTCAACTTTGCGTTATTGCTCAATTTTCCAAAGACTTTATCGATAGCACTTTTGAGCCGGCTTTCCGAAATATTTCCTACCACCCCAATTATCAAATTGTCTTTTGCAAAAAGGTTTTTTTTCATTTCTTGCAAGTCAGCTCGGGTTATTTTGCCGATCGAACCTTCTGTTCCTTTTTTTGGAAATCCATAAGGATGCGCGCCGAATGCTGCCTTCCACCATACGCGACCAACTAAATTATTTGGTTTCTCCTTGGAGGAACGAATGCTTGAGATAACCTGATCCTTCACTCGGCCTAACGGTTCGGGATCAAATCGCGGCTTGTTGATAGCTAAGCTCAACAACTCTACCGCCACATCAAACGTTTCCGTTAATGTAACCACCGAGCCTTCAAAATTATCTCTAGAGGCACTGAATGACATAGATATCGAATTTTCATTGAGCTCTTTCTGAAACTCTTCTGATGTAAAATCACCAGCTCCTTCATCTAGTAGGCCGGAGAGTAAGTTTACCACCCCTGCAAGTTTTGGAGTGTCTTGGCTAGTTCCCCCTTTAAAAGAAAACTTAATCGTAACGATTGGGTTCTTATGATCTTCGACAAGCCATAATTTTAAACCAGATGCGGTCTTAATTTGCTTTACGTCGAGTGCTTTTGCATCGAAAGTGCCGATAAATAAACAAAATAGAAACGCGCTAAACTTTGAGGAGAGTTTTATGCAGTTCTTCATCTTTCTAATAGCGCTCACTGTGTTTTCTTCTTTGGATTTAAAATGGCGGTAATAGACTTCCGCGAGTCGAAAACATATTGCGCGGCCTCTTTTACCTCTTTAGCAGTGACTTCGTTTATTTTTTCGGGCCAGGCCTCAATTTGTTCCAATGTCTGACCAGCAAGAAGAAGGCTACCAATTATTCTCGCTGGAGCTGTTACGCTATCTCTCGCAAAGATTGCCGAACGTCTGAGCCTTGTTTTAGATTGTTCTAACTCTAATTCTGTAATGCCATCATTTACAACCCGTAGGATTTCATTATCGATAGCATTCTCTACTTCACTAATATGAACACTATTTTTTGGGCTTGCATAAAACCCAAAAACACTAGGGCCTAAATTATCGGGGCTATACCAAGCCCCTGCAGAAACGGCTAGTTTTTTCTTCACCACTAGCTCTTGGTATAGTCGACTTGACGTACCATTACCCAGAATATAGCTGAGTAGCTGCAAGGGGTAGGCGTGTTTAATTTTGTCGTATTGGTAACTCGGAGCAAGATATCGCCGCGTTAACTGCGCTAGTCCAACCTGAACACTTTCCATTAGCACTCGCCTACCTGCCACATGAGGTGGTTCCTGAACTCTATTTCTTTTGATTTCAGGGCCAGGAGATATCGGGCCGTAGTATTTCTCAGCAAGTTTTTTAACTTGGTCTGGACGAACATCGCCGGCAACAATCAACACCGCATTATTTGGCGCATACCACTTACGATAAAATTCAAGGGCTCCTGTCTTGTCTAGCTTTTCTATCTCATGCCTCCAACCTATGATTGGTATTCGGTACGGATATGCCAAAAACATGGTGTTAGATACAAGTTCTCGCATCCTTGCCTGATCACTATTGTCAGTGCGCGTATTTCGTTCTTCCAAAACAACGTCGCGCTCAGCTATTACAGACGCATCGTCTAACACAAGATTTTTCATACGGTCAGCTTCGATATCCATCACTAGCGCTAAATTTTCAGGCGATACTATTTGGTAATATGCAGTGTAGTCATAACTGGTAAAAGCGTTTTGATTGCCCCCATTTTTAGAAATAATTTTCGAAGCCTGGCCTGGCCCATATTTTTTAGACCCTTTAAACATGAGATGTTCAACGAAGTGTGCTAGCCCAGATTTACCTTTTGGGTCGTCCGCCGAACCGACTTTATACCAAAGCATATGAGAAACTGCCGGCGCTCTGTGGTCTGACACCACTATGATGTGCAACCCATTTTTTAAATAAAAGCTTACCGGTTCGAATACTTTAGCAAGCCCGGGCGCTGTTTGAGCTACAAAAAGTAAGAAAGACGAAATGAAAAAGTAAACAAAGTAAATATTGCGTCTATGTTTCACGAAAGAGCCTTTTTAAGCCTAATTTGGCAACTGCGTTTAGTCGTACCTAGAACGTTAGACCTAGGAAGGATTTACAGAAATTCAAGTTACAACGAGGCTTATTTAAAGAACTTTTTTATAAAGTTATTTCCGCTCTTCTTTATAGAAGGCGTCTCACCTTCATTTATCGGCTTTCCGGAATCTAGATTAGTTTTTATGCGCTCAGACTCAGCTGCGGCATCTAAAAGAGACTCGGTTGCTGAGCCACTCGGCCACTTTAGAAGCTTATTTATCAATCGCTGATCGGTGTAAATTAGCTCTCTGTTTTCTTCATTGAGAAGTCTTCTAATATCAGAATTTGCAGAACTAGTTCCTAGAAGATTACGCAAACTTTTTTCTCCTGAGACACCACCAATGATAGGGGTAGTGCTCATAGCCTTAGCCGCTTTGCTTTTAAAAACTATTCGCTTTATTTTATTTTTTTTTGATATTTGTTGGGGTCGTTTTGCACCTGGCTCCGGGGGGCGCAAAGTAAAATTAGGAGGAATACTTAGAGGTGCTTGGCTTAGAACCGCAAATTCATCCGGAGACTGCTTATTTTGCCCCAACATCGATCGCACTTCCCCACAGCTGGTTAAAAAAGGAGAAAGGAGCATGACAGAAAGCAAACTAAAGAGAGCCTTAAACTTCATTTTTTTTTGTTGTCGCAATTGTATCTCCCAGAAGTCCTATGTTTCACTTCTTCTTAATACAAAATTTTCGTAAAAAAAGATACCAACACCTACCGTGATCGCCGAGTCAGCTACATTAAAGGCTGGCCAATGGAGGCCAAAGGCATGAACATCCAAAAAATCAATTACAGCACCATGCTCCAATCTATCGATTATGTTCCCTATCGCCCCGCCAATAATAAGACTTAAGCTGATTTTAGTGATTGGTTTTTGGGCCTTTACCAACCAAATTATCAAACAAATTGTTATAAGCGCTGTTATTACTGTAATAATCGTCGGCATCATATCGCCGCTTTCTGATAGAATTCCGAAACTAATACCCCTATTCCAAACTGGAACTAGGTTCAAAAAGGAAAAAACCTTGAGACTAGTATTCGGAAGAAACAAAGCTTCAAAAGCCCAGTGTTTTGTCAGTTGATCAGCCGCAACTATCAGAGCGGAGAGCAATAAAAAATTGACAGGCAATCTATACCTGTTTGATTTCGAAATTTTTTTCATGAAGTTCGGCTACCGCATCTTCGCAACGACTGCATATTGGCTTACCTTTTTTCCCTACTTCAGGAAGAATTTTCCAGCAACGTTCACACTTTTCTCCATCCGCCGAGCCTTGAACTACAGAAACATTTGGAATCTCGTCAATTCTGAAAGCATCATCCGGGCCGTCACCTTCTTCCAAATTCACGCCAGATGTAATAAAAATATCCTCTGCATCTAGCCCTTGGAAAGTTTGCAATGCATTTCCATCCATGTAAACAGTGGGTTTTGCCTGCAATGAAGAACCGATTCTTTTTTCCGAGCGCTCTAATTCCAAAGCTCCAGTTACAACTTTACGAACATCACGTATGATGGACCATTTATCAGCTAAGTCTGGATTGTTCCAGCTGTTTGGTATGACGGCGAACGTTTCTAAGTGAACCGATTTCTTCGAATTGCCTATCCGGGCCTGCCATGCTTCTTCAGCAGTGAAACAAAGAATGGGAGCTAACCATGTCGTGAGGCACCTAAACAGAATATCTAATACCGTGCGAGTTGACCGTCGTCTATGCGACATTAATGGATCGCAGTACAGTACATCTTTCCTGATATCGAAATAGAAAGCAGACAAGTCGACGGAGCAAAAATTATGTAACTGTTGAAACAAATTGTGAAAATCAAAATTATCAATGTCTTTTCTGATAATTGCATCTAATTCGGAAATTCTATGAAGAACCCACCTTTCCAATTCTGGCATTTGGTCAAAATCTTTTAATTCATCGTTCGAAAAGTCGCTCAGGTTTCCAATAACGTAACGCAGTGTATTTCGTAATCTTCTGTATAGGTCTATCTGCCGTTTAAGTATTTCTGGACCAATTCTTAGATCTTCGGAATAGTCCGAGCCCACTACCCACAAACGTAAAATGTCTGCACCATTCCGCTCTATAATATCTTGTGGCGCTGTCACATTACCCATTGATTTCGACATTTTTCTACCAGACTCATCTAGCACAAATCCGTGCGTTAGAACGGCCTCAAATGGTGCACTTCCTCGCGTACCACTAGATTGTAAAAGAGAGGTGTGAAACCAACCTCGATGTTGATCGGATCCTTCAAGATAAAGGGATGCCGGCCATTTTAATTCGGGCCGACTCTCTAAAACAAAAGCATGTGTCGAGCCGCTATCGAACCAAACTTCAACTATATCTGTAATTTGCTCGTAATCATTTGCATCATATTTGTCCCCAAGAAAACGCTGCGGGTCACTTGAATACCACGCGTCCGAACCCTCCACCTCAAATATATCGCCTATCCTGTCAATTACTTTCTGATCCTTTAGGGGTTCACCCGTTCGCTTGTTAATAAATATGGTAATTGGAACACCCCATGCCCTTTGCCGAGAGACACACCAGTCTGGACGTTGCTCGATCATGGTTCTTAATCTATTTTTACCTCTACCCGGGATGAAACGTGTAGCATCTATAGCATCTAGAGCAACATTCCTAAGTTCATTGTTTTCCATTGAAATGAACCATTGTGGGGTGGTTCTAAATATTAAAGGTGCCTTCGATCGCCAAGAGTGCGGATAACTGTGCGTAAGACGACCAACAGCTAATAGCGCTCCTGCTTCTTTTACGATCATTGCAATCTTATAATTATCTTTTAAAACATCCAGTCCTGCTACTAGAGGAATATGATCATAAAACTTTCCCGCATCATTGACGTTGGTTACAACTTCTAACCCGTGCCTCAAACCCAACTCGAAGTCATCTGCCCCTGCTCCGGGTGCTATATGAACGAAGCCGCTACCTTGATCTGTCGTCACAAAGTCTGCCGGCAGCATGGGGACCGTAAAATTATACCCGTCAGTTTTTAATGGATGTGACAGCCTAGTTTTTTCAAAATCTGTCCCCCTTAACGACGCCAATTTGGTAACACTTAGAATTTGCGCGGCACTTTTAACTTCATTTAAGAGTTCAACACCAACAACAATCTTTTCTCCAATAATTGCTGTGCTCTCATCATCAACATCAACAACTTCATAAACTCCGTACTCATATTCTTCACCATACGCAACCGCCTTATTACCCGGAATTGTCCACGGTGTAGTCGTCCATATAATAATCGACGCACCATTCAATATAGGACTCAACGTCTCTACGACAGGAAATCTCACATGAATTGTTGTCGACTTGTGATCGTGGTATTCAACTTCCGCGTCGGCTAAAGCTGTTTTTTCAACCGCAGACCAAAGAACTGGTTTTGCACCCTTGTACAATCCACCGTTCATTAAAAATTTTCCAAGCTCTCTTGAGATTTGAGCTTCCGCATTATAACTCATTGTAGTGTACGGATTATCCCAAGTGCCTGTAACACCGAGGCGTTTGAACTCGGCCGTCTGAACTTTAACCCATTCTTCTGCAAAATCCCGGCATTGCCTCCGGAATTCCAAAATAGGCACACTATCTTTATCCTGCCCTTTAGCCCGATATTCCTCTTCGATTTTCCACTCTATGGGAAGGCCATGGCAATCCCAGCCCGGAACATAGTTGGCGTCCTTACCTAGCATCTGCTGCGATCTATTTATTACATCCTTTAATACTTTGTTTAAGGCGTGTCCCATGTGTAGATGGCCGTTGGCATAAGGAGGCCCATCGTGAAGAATGAATTTTTCTTTCCCTTTTCGGTCATTGCGTATTCTTTGCTCGAGGCCAATATTTTCCCATTCTGCCAAGATTTCTGGCTCTCGTTTCGGTAGCCCAGCCCGCATAGGGAAGCTTGTTTTTGGAAGGAAAATTGTATCTTTGTAGTCTATCGTCATCGCATTTCCGTTAATATTGAGGCGCCCTGCAATTTGCAAGGATGGCTCTTGCACTGGTCGCATCCACCGTTATTTGAGTTTTTAACGCATCTAATCCGTCGAACTTTAATTCTGGCCTTATAAAATCCATAATACATACTGTGAGGCGTTTATTATATAAATCGCGCTCTATGTCGAACAAATTCACTTCAAATAAAGCACCACGATCATTAACTGTTGGTCGCCTTCCAAAATTTGCCACACCTGGCAACCATTTAGCTTCGTTTTCTATTTGAACAAAAACAGCATAAACGCCATGGGATGGTTGCACCAAATCATATAGTCGCAAATTGCACGTCGGAAACCCGATTGTTCTCCCTCGTTGATCACCCGTCTCAACCAAAGCAGAAAACGACCACGGCCTGCCCAAGAGCTCCGATGCACCGATAGGATCTCCCTCCGCTAAGCATTGCCTCACTCTGGTTGAGGAGTACACTGCTCCATCTTTCTCCGAAACCGCCGGGATTATCGTAACCCCTATACCAACTTTATTGCCTAACGTTTCCAGTATTTCAGCTGTTCCTCTTCGACGATGACCAAAGACAAAATCGTAACCACAAACAACATGATTTAATTGAAGGCTATTCTTCAAAACTTTAACAACAAACTCCTCGGCAGAGAGTTGGGCAAAGGTCTGATCGAACTGGAGCTCAAAAATTAAGTCTATACCCGTTTTTGAAAGCGCTCGTGCTTTGGAAACACTTGTAGATAATCGGAATGGAACCCCGTCGGTCTGAAACAGCGCTCTTGGGTGAGGCTCGAAAGTGAGAACAGATGGCCGCGCGCCCAGTCTATCTGCAATAGTTTTGGCGTGTTCAATAATTTTTCTATGCCCAAGATGAACGCCATCGAAGTTACCGACTGCTGCTACAGAGTTCTTGTCATCATTTGCTATTTCAGTGAGGCTTTTTATAACCCGGATATTATTTATTATATCAGTCATAATCTAATGCAATGCGTCGTCTTTGTTTTCAAAAATACTTGAGGTAGCAAATAAATAGCTTCAGTAATTACCGAACCTATTGTGCTATACATAGCCAACAAGAAAAAAAAAAGATCTAATGCTACCAGAATTCTTTTTTTATTTAAAATATTGCTTCAAATAAAATTTGGTAGGCTCTATTTTGGAAAAGCACTCAATAAGTCGTAACAAATACGTCTTTATTGAACGGAGGTTATTGAATGAATAACAATGAAGAAGCGGCTCAAGACAATAACAAAGCCGATCGCCACGCCGAAAAAATGGCAAAAAAGAAAGCTGCACGCAATAAAATTATGGCGACCAAGACAAAGACTGGTGGCTTAACAATTGTTCATACTGGAAAAGGCAAAGGAAAATCTACTGCTGCCTTCGGCATGGTCTGCAGGGCATTAGGACATGGGATGAGGGTTGGGGTAATTCAGTTTGTTAAGGGAAAGTGGGAAACTGGCGAGAAAAAAATCCTTGAAGCATTCAGCCATCAAGTAGCCGTCCATACCATGGGGGAAGGGTTCACGTGGGACACTCAAGACCTAAATCGGGATATTGCAGCAGCCGATGCTGCTTGGAACCAAGCTAAAGTTATGATGCAAGACCCCAGTTATTCCATGATCTTATTAGACGAGCTCAACATTGTTTTGCGGTACGACTATCTTTCAATTGATGACGTAGTAAAAACAATAAAAAATAAAAGAGAAGATCTGCACATAATTATAACCGGGCGTAACGCGAAAGAGGAACTTATTGAAATATCGGATCTCGTCACAGAGATGACGATGATTAAGCATCCATTTCGTTCAGGCTTTAAGGCTCAGGCAGGTATTGAATTTTAATTAATATCTTGAAGTATCTGTCTTAATCCTTCTTTGTAGGATGGGTATCGAAGATTAACCATCAATTCGTTTCTTAAACGGCTAGTCTCTAAAATCTTGCACTCACTATAAAATGAGCGGGCCATATCAGATAAGTCAGCATCCTCAAACTTTATTGGCGTTGGCGGTTCGACCTGCAATAATTTGCACGCATATCTCGTAACATCGCCGCTAGCACAGGGGTTACCATCCGCCAAATTATATATTCGCTTATCATTCGGCCTTAACATCGACGCTATAAGACTTGTTCCTATGTCGTCGACATGAATACGATTAAAAACTTGACCCTCTTTTTCAATTATTCTGGCCCTGCCTGCCGCGACTTGTTCTATAACGCTCCTCCCAGGCCCATAGATGCCCGCAATTCTCATAATTTGGACTGAAACGCGGGTGTCCGAGAAGGTGTCTATCCATGCTCTTTCTGCTGCAAGCCTCCTTTCTCCCCTTTTTGAGGTAGGCGTTGGCTCATCAAACTCAGAAGCCACGCCACCAGATCTATCACCATAAACAGCCGGCGTTGATAGATAGTTTACCCAGGTCAGAGAGGTAGAATCGCGCAACTCATCTGAATGCAAAAGCAAGGCAATCTCGCCAATTTCGCTGGGTGGTATAGAAGCTATAATATGCGTAACATCCGAAAATACTTTCGCGGGTTCCTTCAGTGGAGTTCCTTGGTCAAAGATCATTGAGGAAATGCCGATACTTCGGGCCTCAGTTACCTTTTGTTCTGAACGATTTGTCCCAGACACCCTCCAACCTAATGCCATTAATCGTTTTGAGAGCCTAGTTGTTGAATATCCTAATCCAAATACGAAGAGATGTCCTGGCTTTAAATCTTTTGTTAACTGTCGGTCCATGTTTGTTCCAGCCTACTGAAAGCCTCTACACAAGAAAATAACTCATGCTTCAGTTTAGAACAAATGATACATTCTATTGCGTTACGTCTAGAGAAGCGCGAGAATGTTGTTGGTTGGGACGTGCAAGTCACGACAACCGTAGAAGAGTCGTTTATTGATAGATCCACATCGGAGATCAATCGCGGCGAGCTAGAAGGATAGGTTCTCTTCCAGATCTTCTACAGCTGTTTTTGGGAGGGCTTATTTTGAAGAAAGCTTACGGCGCCTTGGTGTCAACGACGGGCACAATATTCATCTCTTTAGGGCCACGCTGCTATGAAAATTGAATATGAAAAAAATGCCAAGGCTATTTATGAAAAGTCATTCTCAATAGTCCACAACGAGGCAGACTTAGAACGATTTAACGAACAAGAGACCAGAGTAGCTGCCAGAATTGCTCATGCATGCGGAATGCCAGATATTACCAAGCAACTCCAGTTCACCAGCAGCGCGGTTTCGGATGGTATTGCGGCCATTTTAAGAGGAGCTCCAATAATTTGCGACTGTAATATGGTAAAAGCTGGCGTTTCCATGATCGATGACTTCCCTAAGAATAAACTTCTATGTTTTCTGAACTATCCAGAAGTAAAAAATATTGCAAAAACTCAAAAAACAACACGATCCGCCGCCCAGGTTGAACTTTGGCACAAATATATCGATGGAGCGGTCGTCGTGATAGGTAACGCGCCTACTGCCCTCTTTAGACTGATTGAAAAAATCCGCGATGATGGTTTCAATCCGGCACTAGTACTAGGCTTTCCTGTAGGCTTCGTAGGAGCTGAGGACTCAAAAATACTACTCAATGGTTTTAACCCTACCATACAACATATTACTTTGTTAGGACGATTAGGTGGGAGCGCAATAGCTGCTGCAGGATGCAATGCACTTTTAAAACTCGCACGGAAGCACCATGGCCATGAGTAGGAACGTCTGCACCCCCTGGTTGCGAGTCGTTGGAATAGGCGATAGAGGTCTAGATGGGCTCTCCAAGGAAGCGAGAGAGCTTATTAGTACGGCAGAAATAGTTATAGGTGGGAAAAGGCATCTCTCCTTGATTCCAAAAATCGCTCAGGAGCATATAATTTGGCCTAGTCCAATAAGCATACTTCTAAATAAGCTGACTGAATTCAGGGGAACAAAAACATGTGTTTTAGCTACCGGCGATCCAATGTGCTATGGCATAGGTGCTTCGCTTTGCAAAGCATTTCCAATAGAGGAAATGATCATATTACCTTCACCTTCTGCTCTTTCTCTTGCATGCGCTCGGATGGGATGGCCGCATCAAGACGTGGAGCTAGTTACTCTTCACGGCAGGCCATTAGCAGTACTAAGAGGTTATTTACAGCCACTCGCAAAGATCGTTGTTTTATCCAACGATGAAAATTCACCACGAGAAGTCGCAGAACTTTTGACGGAGCGAGGATTTGGAAATAGCCAAATAACTGTTTTGGAACATATGGGCGGCTCCTCTGAAAGACGCATCGAAGGAATAGCCAGATCATGGAGCAAAAAACCAGGTGCTAGTTTTAATACCATAGCCATAGAGATTTTAAGTTCGCGCGAGACCGTTTTAGTAACACGGCACCCAGGACTGGAAGATGATTTATTTATCAATGACGGAATGTTGACCAAAAAGGAGGTTAGAGCCATAACATTATCGGCTTTGCAGCCTTACCCTGGAAGCCTCCTATGGGATGTTGGAGCTGGTTCTGGCTCTGTTGGCATTGAATGGATGCGCCTAAGCCCGCGTTCGTTGGCAATCGCGATAGAGGAAGACGTCGACAGAGCTGCTACGATTGCTAAAAACGCCAACCAGTTAGGTACACCTAAATTGCAGGTCATTAATGCCCATGCCCCGGAATGCCTTCCAAGCCTTCCTCGTCCCAATGCGATATTTATAGGTGGAGGTATCGCGACGAAAGGTCTTTTTGATCAATGCTGGGAGTCGTTACAAGACGGAGGCTGTTTAGTAACAAATGTTGTCACCATTGAAGGGGAAGAAATTTTGACGCGAAAACACGCGCAATTAGGAGGATCGGTTACGAAAATAGCTATTTCAAAATCAGAACCCCTTGGTAAATATAGGGGATGGCGCTCCCAAATACCTGTAACACAATTGAGATTGTTTAAGAATTTGGGTGAAAGAAATCAAGTTAATGAAAGCTAAAATTTATGGGATCGGTGTTGGGCCAGGAGACCCTGATCTTATAACCATCAAGGCCAAACAGACACTTGCAAAAGCAAACCTCGTTGTTTACCCAGCGCCA
>CACOPQ010000024.1 GCA_902629125.1 uncultured Alphaproteobacteria bacterium | reverse complement strand
TGCAGATAGAATTAAAAACGCACTATAGAAACTATTAAATTGTGTCACTAATACTACTGCCATTATAAAAAGTGCTACTGAGAACGCTCTTACTAAAAAGCTTTTTGCCTTTTCCTGTTCCTCGTCCTCGCCTTTAAATTGGACACTTACTGTCTTTGGAAGGTTTGAGTCCTTCAGCCAAGACTTTATTTCTTTGACCATAGTATTTGGAAGAACTCCTTGTTTGACATCTGATTTAATAGTTCTTGTTCTTTGAGTATTAACTCGCTTGATAGTGCCCACTTTCGCTTGGGGTGCCCACTTAACAAAGTTTTCAATTGGAACCATTCCTTTTGATGTCTTTATTTTAATCTTGTCGAATTGATCTAATTTTCGGAGCTCCCTAGGGTATCTGACCACGACATCAATTTCTTCTTCGTTATCTATAGAATTGAATGTTGTGACCTTCATGCCATTTGTCATTAATTGGACATAGTTTCCTATTAGCGCAACATCAGCACCAAATTTTGCAGCTTGTCGACGATCAATTTTCAATTCCCATTCTATAGCTGGAATATCTCGATCATCTTCTATGTTCGTTAGGCCTAAGGTTTTCTCCATTTTATCCCGGATCAGTTTAGTAGCACGACTAACATCGTTTAAGTTTTCCGAGGTCAGCCGGATTTCGAGAGGTTTGCCGCTCGGAGGACCTTTTTTTTCTTCCATAAACTCTATTAAAAGACCGGGATGGTTTTTTGATTTTTCCATGATGTTTTTCAAAATAAGAGACGTTTTTCTTCTTTCCTTCCAGTCAATAAATTCTAATTGCAGTTTGCCGATAATATCTTTTGGTAAATCTTCCTCGGCCCCCTTAAGTTTCCCAATGTAGGTGTATACCGATTTAACTTCTCTCATATTTAAAACGTCGTGCTCAATTCCGTGCAATAATTTAGCTTTTTCATGGATCGACATATTTCCACGAGCACGAATATAAATATTGGCGGTTTCTGGCTCGATATTTGGGAAAAACTGCAACCCGTTTCCAGCCACGACATAAGTGTACTGAACTCCGACTAACATAAGAACGGCAGCTAAAAGTATTTTCCCGGGGTTATTCAGAGCTTTTTCCAATACGATTTTATAAAATTTCCCAAAAGCAGATATTTGCTCCTGCTGAGGTGATTTATTCGGTTCGGATGGACGGGGGCCAAGAGCGGGGAGACTCCCCCGTGATCCGAATAGCCCGCCAATAGTTGGAACAAAAATCAACGCCATAATTAATGAAGCAGAAAGAACAGCTACCAAAGTAATGGGGAGGAACTTCATGAATTCCCCGACAATACCTGGCCAGAAAATTAGTGGAAAAAAAGCGGCTAAAGTTGTTGCTGTAGACGCTATTATAGGTAAGGCCATTCTTTTCGCTGCTGTTTTGTATGCTTCACGTCGGAGAACCCCACGTTTTTGCTGGCGGTCAGCAAATTCAGTGACGACGATTGCGCCGTCTACCAACATCCCAACCGATAAAATTAAACTGAAAAGAACTACGATATTTATAGAAAGTCCTAGTAAGGAAAGAACTAGGATGCCAAGTAAGAAGGATCCTGGTATTGCCATCCCAACCAATGCCCCCGAACGCCAACCAAGAGCTCCTACAATGATGATCATAACGAGTAATACTGCACTGATTATGTTATTTTGGAGCTCTCTTAGCATGGTCTTTATGTTCGTGGACCGATCTTGTGAGAACGTATATTTGAGCCCATCAGGCCAAGTTTTACTTGTATTTTCTACAACGGACCGCACTCGTTTGACCGTTTCTATAATGTTCTCCCCACTCCTTTTTTTTATTTCTATTCCTAGTGACTTTTCACCAGCTAGCCTCGCAATTGAAGAGGGATCCTTAAACGATTTTCGAACATTAGCTATATCGCCTATCGTAACGACTGATTTGCCAGAGACTTTTAAGGGCTGTTCTAGGATACTAGGAAGATCTTCGTATAAACCTGGAACTTTTATTGGGAACTGACCATTTCCAGCATCTAACGTGCCTGCGGCTATTAATAAGTTTGAACGGGCTATAGTTTGAATTACCTGAATAGCGTCGATTTTATAGCTATCCAATTGAGCCGGATTTACAATAATCTCAACTAATTCTTTCCTTGTTCCTGTCAAGTTAGCTTCGAGGACCGAACTTATTCCCTCTAATTCGGCTCTAAGATTTCTAGCATATTTTAAAAGCGTACGCTCCGGTATGTTTCCCGACAAAGTCACGATTAAAACCGGGAAGAGGTTCAGATTGACCTCCTTTATGATAGGTTCTTGTGTGTCTGTCGGGAGGTCGGCTTTTCCAATATCTACTCGTTCACGAACTTCGTAAAGTGCCTTGCTCGAGTCGAACCCCGCATCAAATTCTAGGATAATACTTGCTCCACCCGTGTATGCAGAGCTTCGAACTTCTTTAACGCCTTCGATACTTCTTAATTTTGGTTCAATCGGTTGAAGGAGCTGGCGTTCGCTGTCTTCAGGCGAAATACCATCATGTTTAAGCAGAATGTATATTATGGGTATAGGAATATCAGGATCGGCCTCTTTAGGTATATCTATGTAAGAAATAATCCCTGCAGTCAGGATCATCAAGAATGCAAGCATAACTGTTCGGGTTCGGAGCAGCGCTATGTCGATAATTCTACTCACGTCTCGATACCCTTGAATCAATTCTCTTTAAAAGTCTGGACTTTATCTCCAGGTTCGACAAAACCTTGTCCAACAGAAATGATCTGCACTTTTCTGGGCAGACCGCCAACAATAATTTCTTTATTAGATCCGCCCAGAATTTTTACAGGTAAAAAACTAACGGTGTCACGTTTGTCGACGACTTTAATGCCTAAATCCCCATTTGAGGTTAGAGAAAAAAATGAAGCTGATATTCGGTGGGCAGCCTGCGGTGTTAGTGGTATAACTAGCTCCGCGGTTGTGCCCTCAGCAATTTTATTTCCCTCATTCGAAATTTCCAGTTCAACTTTAAAGGTCCGCGTACTCTTTTCTGCAACTGGGCTTATATAGCGTATAGTTCCCGCTCTTTTGGTACCGTCCATTAGCAGCCCATGAGCTGTCATGCCCGGTTGTATTACGGAGTGATATTTTTCTGAGACAAATGCTTTTACCAAGATAGGTTCGAGGTCTATCATTTCGGCGACAGCGTCGCCTTTTTTTAAAACATCGCCTATCTCAACAAAGTAGTCGGAGATCACCGCCTCGAAGGGTGCCACAATTTCGGTATTAGCTAAATCTTGCTGCCTCTTTTTTCGTAGGGCTCGCGCTTGTTGCAGGTTGGCCAGACTTTCTGCGTATTTTGTCTCTGATCTAAAACCTTTCTTTGCCAAGTTGTTTGCAGCTGCAAACTCTATTTCGCGTTGTTTAACTCTTGCTTCGGCTTCTTTCGCTTTTTCGGGGTAATCTTCATCTTCTAATTTAAGGATAGATCCTCCGGTAGCAATAAGTTTACCTCTCGTAGCGTTAAGTTGTTTTACTTTGCCGGCGATTTCTGATCTTACAATAATTTTCCTAGAAGCATGTGTTTCGCCTGTCACTTGTATTTTTGGGCTGTAGAGGAACGAAGCAGACTCTCTAACTTGCACCTTCTTGCGTTTTAAGTTGCTTTTATTTTCAGTATTGGTTTTTAAATACGTCAGATTATCCTCTGTATTACCGAGTTGACCTGATAACAGCCACGCAGCAGCAAGTACTAGGATTGTAAAAGCTATAAAAAACGATATATCAAGTCGCAACTTCATAATATTTCAATCAATTGGCAGTCTCTTCACTTGATTTATTAAATGATACGGGATTCTACATTGTTTGGGTTAAATGGTGGACTTATTAAAACTAAATTTATAAGACTAGCCGTATCAACTTAAAAAGTCTCTACCCATGGCCTGAGTTCAATTTCCCAGGCCCACGAGCTTCTGTCCTGCCGATGAAATTGTAAGTAGGTGTCAGCAATAGCATCAGGATCGAGCATGCTGTCATCGCCAGGATCTTTTCGCTCAGGCCGATGTTCTGCGTGTATTCCCCCATCAATCACAAAATGGCCTATATGAATGTTTTGTGGATGAAGTTCCCTAGCTAGCGCCTGTGCTAGTCCTCGCAATCCAAATTTGCCCATAGCAAAAACAGATGATTTTGGATAACCCTTTACACCTGCGGATGCGCCAGTGAAGAATATGCTACCCGAACCACGTTTAATCATGCGCGCTGCAGCTTGCTGCGCACAAAGAAATGCTCCAAAACAGGTTATGTTGATTGCTTTCTGTGTTTCGGCTGGGTCGAGCTCTGCTATCCCACCTCGCACTCGAGCTGAAGGGTTATAAATCACAAGGTCAGGGGGCCCCAGTAGTTTATCACTTTGTATGAAAAGTTTTTCAACGTCCTCTATGTTACTTGCATCACATTGAAAAACTTTTGAGGCTGTTTCGTTTTTTAAGTTTTCTAATTTCTCTATATTTCTTGCTGCAACAGCTACGTTGAAATTATTTTTACTAAGTAGTCGCGCCAATGAGGCACTTAAGCCTAGACCAGCGCCTATAATTAATGCGTTTTCTTTCATGTTAAATTTTCTTTCCTCTGGTTGCTGGTGGGCGTATAACATCGAAGGGTTCTGGAAAAACGCCCACAGGAACCTCGATGACAGTTGGCTTGTTGGCACTCAAACCTTCTTCTATAGCTGTACTTAATTCCTCCGGATTCGTTGCTCTAATTCCTTTTGCACCAAAACTTTCCGCCAGTTTAACGAAGTTGGGATTAGTGAATTCTGACGCAATTATTCTATTGTCGTGCAACTCACGTTGCATCCTCAAGACATTTCCGAAAGCTCCATCGACGAAAACAATAGCAACCAGATTAATTGAATGGTGAACCGCAGTTGCGATTTCCGGCATCGTATACATAAAACCACCATCGCCATTCACCGACACGACAGCTTTATCCGGATGAGCCACTTTAACGCCAAGCGCAGTCGCATATCCATAACCTAAAGTTCCCTGGTATCCAGGTGTAATCATGGTGCGTGGTTTGTACACGGGAAACCCAACCCGAGCAACGTAGCCAACTTGCGTGAACTCATCCACAAAATACCCATCTTCAGGAAGTGCTTTACGAATTGCCCTAAGCCAAGCCATTTGTGGCCCAGCTTTTTGTTCCATTAACTTTACTGCCTTTTTCTTTATGTTCTGAAATTCCGCTTCTCTTGATGGCCTTGATTTATTATATTTTGTGAGAGCATTTATAATTTCTTCCGTTGCCGTTGACGCATCCGCTACAAGGCCAACATCGGGTTTCATAACCCGATTTATTTCCGTTGGATCTATGTCCACTTGTATGATCTTAATTTCGTCATCCATGCCCCAAGTCATGCGTTCCGCTTGCAAGCGGCAACCTATTGCAATGGCAGCATCGCAATTTTTCCAAAACATCGAGCCAGCGGTATTGGTATGCGCTAAGTAATGTCTTTCATCTACGACTCCGCGACCGTTTTGATATGAGATAACGGGTGCTTGGAGCATTTCTGCCAGTGCTGTAACTTCGTTACTAGCTTCATACGCTCCCGTACCTACGAAAATAATGGGGTTTTTTGCTGTTCCAAGAATTAAAGCTGCTTCTTGAACAAGATCAGGATCCACGGCTGGAGGGGAATTGCCATGAGTAAATTTTCCTAGCGTTACTTCACTTTTTTGCCACATAATATCCATCGGCATCTCTAAAGCAGTTGGCCTTGGTCTTCCTGATCGCATACTTTTAAATGCTTCACTCACTATAGCCGGGGCATCGGAAGGATAGTTAATCCGTTTTGAAAACTTCGTTAAGCTCTCTAGAACACCTAATTGATTTGGTATCTCGTGAAGCATTCCTAATTCACGTCCGATGTAACTCGATGGGATTTGCCCTGTTATCGCCAATACGCGGCTATTACAGGCATAGGCTGTTGACAAAGCTGCAGTCGTATTCAAAATTCCTGGTCCTGGAACTACTGCGTACACTCCTGGTTTCCCGGTCGACTGAGCATATCCAAATGCCATGTAAGCCACACCCTGTTCATGACGTGCGTTAACTACGTTAATTTCGTTGCTGGAATCGTGTAAAGCATTAAACATGGGATCTAGCTGAATACCAGGCAAACCAAAAATTGTTTCAACGCCTTCATTTATGAGTGATTTAACGATGGCCTCTCCGCCAGTCATCTTTTCGCCTGTTGAATTTTCCATACGTTGTACCTCTGTTATACCGAAGCCATGTTTACAGGCTTACTAAAAAAGACACCGATAAAAGTAATATTTGTGATGGTGTCTCTGAATTTTATCAGTATATGAACCAACTAGATAGTTGTCAGCTTAATCAACGAGAAATTAAATCATTCGGCACTTTAACGTCCATTGTTAGAAGTAACGAGGATAAAGATTTGCCATGTTGATCTAGATTTAGAGCACTGTTTACACCTCCTTCTAAAGCGTCATCTAGAACAAAGTTAAAGGCAGGAAGGTTTGGCAGCTCGTATCGCGTCACTTTCGTCGCTCCCTTGTGCAAGAACAATTCTAATACTTTGCTCTCTGTGACTTGTTCCTTCAATAAATAAAAGAGACGAGGATTGTATGGAATAAGACTGATATTGGATCGGTTACCTTTATCACCAGCTCTGGCGTGGGCAACTTGATGAAGACGCGTTACTATTAAATCTTGCATAGTCATGTGGTTAATACCTAAATGAATTCGATTTGTGTTGCGACTTTATCTCTATCTACGAGAATAGAAGCAGTATGTATTTGGTCCGTAAGGTGTTGTCTAAACCCTCCTCCCCCTGAAGGGCCACTGCAGTAAAGGCTGAGCATTTCTTGATTGATGCGTTCTACGATCTTTTTGTCTTGGCCTTTAGAGGCAATGCGGACGCGATAGTCTCCGTCTATCCCAAAAGAGTCATAATTATCGAGCCCCATGTCACCCGAGTGTACGCTGACAGTTCCCAAGATATCGAAGCGAATTGGATAGTTGGTTTCCAATTTTTGACACCTTTTTTTTAATACTTCTAGCGCTAATTTTGCGCGCGCCAAAGCATTTGGTCCAGCATAGGTCATTTCAGCCTCTCCCATCCACCCGCCGTCAATACTGACGGTAGCTTTCAAGGTGGGAGGGTGTGGTTTACCATCTGCTCCTGATACCCGAACTCTGTTCGCTGCTATCTGTTCCACACTCACGTTACTGATATCCAATATTACGTCTGCCGTGTAGTAATTTGCTGGGTCATGTATTTCATAGAGCAACTGCTCTTTCACTGTTTGTTCAGAGACGATACCGCCCGTTTCATCGGCTTTGGTGATAATTATGGAACCATCGCCACTTATTTCGGCGATTGGAAAACCGACCTCAGCCAAATCAGGAACGTCCTTATACCCCGGATCGGCAAAATATGCTCCCGTCACTTGCGCCCCGCATTCAAGTAAATGACCCGCCATTGTTCCTTGTGCGAGGTGCTGCCAGTCATTTTCTTTCCAACCGAACTCGTTTATCAGCGGGCCTAATACAAGTGCGGGATCGGTGCAGCGCCCAACAACTACGACATCTGCTCCAAGTCCCAAAGCTTCGGCTATTGGCCTTGCTCCCAGGTAAGCGTTTGCAGCGATTATTTCTTGGTCGCTGATCTCAAGCCCCTCTATTACCGGATGATCTCTGATTTCGTAATCCGAGAAAACATTCAATAAATCGTCACCCAAAATTATGGCTATTCTCAAACTTTTACACTCAAGTTGTGTTGCAATTTCCGAAATTTTTTTGGCTGCTCCGATGGGGTTAGCAGCGCCAAAATTCGAAACAATCTTAATCCCAGAATCTGCACAAGTCTTAAGTATTGGTCGGAGATAGTCTTCTAAAAATGGGGAATAGCCGTGGCTAGGATCTTTCTGTTTATGTTTTTGTGCTAGTGCCAAAGTTCTCTCAGCTAGAGTTTCGAAAATGAGATATTTTGGACCTTTTTTTTTAGTCAACGTGTTGACCACGGGAATTGCTGCATCTAATCGGTCGCCGGAAAAACCTGCTCCGCAGCCGATATAAACAGTTGGGGGTGCCATAGGTAAATCTCCCTAAAACAAATTACGCTCTCAATGATAACTTAATTATGCCGTGTTTGTGAACTATGACGCTCTAGGATAGCTCATTTGTATTCGGATGGTATTAAAAAGGTCGATCCTGATAGAAAATAACTATATGCTGAAGATTAGCTAAATGTTTGGTTTTTCGGGAGGTGTATTATGCGTGTGCATAGTCTTGGGCATGTTGTATTAAAAGTCAGAAATTTAGAACGGTCGGTGCCTTTTTACAGAGACGTTCTCGGTTTGAAGCAGGTAGGACAGCATGGTGAAAAAATGGTATTTTTTTCGATTGTAGACAATCACCACGACTTGGCACTGTTAGAGACGGATAATTCAGCTATTTCTCCCTCAGAGGAATCGCCAGGTTTACACCACGTTGCTTTCAAAGTCGGTGATAGCCTTCAGGAATTGCAAGAAGCCAAAGATTGGTTAGTAAAAAAGGGGGTGGAGCCGGATAGAGCACGCGATCATGTGGCTACTCAGTCAGTATATTTATTTGACCCGGATGGTAATCAAATAGAGTTATTCGTGGAAGGAAATCCAAAAATATGGCGTGAAAATCCTAGCGCCGTTGCTAATTCCAACCCTCTTGAATTAAATTGAGCGCGAGCACTGAGCCAAAAATAAAACCTGTCTATTTTGGCTCAATACGGCGAGATAATAGAGGTTTGCGATGATAATGCATAACACGTTCCGCGATGCTTTAAATGCTGGCAAGCCGACTATAGGGACACACTTTTTATTCAGCGATCCGGATATCGCGGAACTTATAGGTGACACTGGGCTCTTTGATTATGCAGAATTTTCTGCGGAATATTCCTGTATGGATATGAAGCTATTATATCACCTAGCAAGGGCAGCTCAATGTTCGGACCTTCCTTTAATGATTAAATTAGATCAGGAAGGACAGGGCTTCTGGGCGCAGGCAGCGATTGGTGCTGGCTTCAAATCTATTCTTTTTACTGACATAAGGAAGAGCGAGGACATAGATGAATGCCATGCTGTTATAAGAGCTGATACTCCTACCGATAGTGGCAGAATGGGCGTAAAGATTCGCCGAACAGCTTTATCTAGTTACGCTCCAGATCAATACTTTGACGATTTAAAATCGCTTGTTTTTTGTGTAATGATTGAAAAGAAGGAGGCTGTAGAAAACTTGGAACCTATTTTGGAGCAAGCAAAGACTAAGGGCGTTGATATGGTGCAGTGGGGTCCGGCGGATTACAGTGTTTCGATGGGAGATCCTAAATTATTTCATAGTAAATCCATTCATAAGATAGAGGAAAATGTAATTAAGAAATGTCTCGAGCATCAAATTGCACCGCGAATAGAAATAGGTGAAGTAGATCAGGCAAAGCGCTATATCGACCTTGGGGTCAGGCATTTTTGCGTTGGTTGGGATCGTTTTATCCTGCAGGCTGGTTTGACGAAACTGGGAGATGGGTTAAGAAAGTTGACGGAAGCTATCTAAAAACTTTTGTCATTTATTTATCTCGGGAATAAAAATAACTGAGCAGAAATAAATAGGCGACCCAGACAGAATTCCTTTCTCCGAGTACTCAATTGTTTTTAAAGAAATGGGAATAAGTATGACTTCACTAGATTTATATACCTGGAAAACTTCAAATGGAAGAAAAGCGACAATAATGCTCGAAGAGTGTGGACTGGAATATAACGTTCACCCAATCGATATTTCAACTGACGTGCAATTCTCAGATGAGTTCGTGGCAATAAACCCCAATTCAAAAATTCCAGCTTTGGTTGATCATGATGGGCCAAACGGGGATAGAATTACTATTTTTGAATCAGGAGCTATTTTAATGTATTTAGCTGAAAAGACTGGCCTTTTTATGCCAACAGAACCTGAGAAAAAATACGAAGTTATCCAATGGGTAATGTTCCAAATGGGAGGCATAGGACCGATCTTCGGGCAAGTGCACCATTTCAAACGGGCTGCCAAGGAAAAAATCCCCTACGCAATTAATAGATATTTTAACGAATGTAAACGATTATACGGTGTCCTAGACGCTAGACTTGAGAACAGAAGTTTCTTAGCCAATGAAGACTTATCGATAGCGGATTTTTGCGTCTTGCCATGGGTTTTCAGACACGATTGGCAAGAGATTAATTTACAGGACTTTAAAAATGTACAACGCTGGTATGAGATGCTAATGAGCCGCCCAGCCTTGTCAAAGGGCATGGAAATCCCTACATAGGCGAGTGGGATCTTAGTCAAAGAAAAAGATATTTTAAACCTTATGTAAGTTTGCCATGGCAGTTATTTCGAAAAACCGACCGAACCAGAAAGATTTCAGCTTTGAGTTAGCTAAGCCATTAAAGTCTATAGTCGCAGTGCAGTCGAGAATACCTTCTGATGCATTTACGGCATCCGTGCTAGGTACTGAAAGAGCTGGGAATGGGGTTGTCATAAGAGGTGATGGGCTAATATTAACAATCGGCTATCTTATTACGGAGGCAGAAGCTATTTGGTTAACTGACCACACCGGGTCTGCGGTTCAGGGTCACGTACTCGGTTATGACCAAGAAAGTGGCTTTGCGTTGGTTCAGGCGCTTGGGCAATTAAATACGGAAGCAATAGAAATCGGTGAGTCGGCATCACTAAACGAAACTGACAGAGTGATTATAGCAGGTCACGGCGGTGTGCAAAATGCAGTCAGCGCGGAGATTATATCTATACGGGAATTTGCGGGTTATTGGGAATATTTGCTAGACTCAGCTATTTTTACGACGCCGGCCCATCCAAATTGGGGCGGGGCTGGGGTTATAGGCGAGAATGGCGATTTAGTGGGTATTGGTTCTCTGTTTATACAACATGAGACAGCCGGAGAATCGGCGGCAGACGGTAACATGATTGTACCAATAGATCTATTGCGACCAATTTATGACGATTTGTTGAATATTGGTAAACCCAATAAAAAGGCAAGACCTTGGCTTGGGCTATTTGGTGCGGAGGTAGAGGGCTCAATAGTTGTGGCAGCACTTACATCAGATGGCCCAGCTCATCGCGCCGATATTAGAGTTGGTGACATTATAACCGCTGTCTCGACAAACAAGATTACCACGCTGGCAAACTTCTTTAGACAAGTTTGGGCGCAGGGTGAGGCAGGGGTAGAAATACCATTAGAAGTGGACAGAGATGGCGAGATTCTAGACATCTCGATTACCTCAGTTGCGCGAAGTGATATGCTTAAACAGCCTCTACTCCATTAACTTTTAAAATATTTAACTGGGTGTGGAGGCTGATACTAGCCCAATGCGGTACAAGCTCTTTGAATGCGTTGGCATGCGTCCTCCAGTGCTTCGGTAGAGGTGGCATAGGAAATCCGGAAATGGGGGCTCAAACCAAATGCAGCTCCGTGTACAGCGGCGATACCTTCCGTCTCAAGGAAATAGGTTACGACATCCTCATCTGATTGAAGTACTTTGCCGTCCGGCGTCTTTTTTCCAATTAATCCAGCACAAGATGGATAGACATAGAAGGCCCCATCTGGAGTGGGGCAAGTTATCCCACTCGCCTGGTTCAGCATAGAGCAAACGAGGTCGCGTCTTTGCTTGAAAACCTGATTGTTTTTAGCAAGAAAATCCATTGGGCCATTCAACGCAGCTACTGACGCGGCTTGACTAATTGAGCTGGGATTAGAGGTTGATTGAGATTGTATCTTTCTAATAGCTGTGATTAGATTTTCTGGTCCGGCAGCGTATCCAATTCTCCATCCTGTCATGCAAAATGCCTTTGACATCCCGTTAACAGTGAGTGTTCTGGAGTATAATTCTGGTTCTACTTCAGCGGGCGTGCAGAATTTAAAATCGTCGTATACAAGATGTTCGTACATATCGTCCGTCATGACCCAAATATTGGGGTGACGAACTAGCACATCAGTTATTTTTTTCATATCGTCCCAAGTGTATCCAGAACCAGTTGGATTAGAGGGACTGTTAAGGATAATCCATTTTGTTTTTGGGGTTATTGCTCGTTCTAAATCTTCAGGTTGAAGGATAAAATTTTTATCTAAGGGGCATTCTACAATTTTGGGTGTTCCTTCGGCTAGCAAGACCATATCTGGATAAGAAACCCAATAGGGCGCAGGAATAATTACTTCATCACCTTCATTCAATGTCGCCATCAACGCGTTGTAAAGAACCTGCTTGCCACCAGTTCCGATCGTAACTTGCCTAGTGACGTATTCCAAATTATTATCACGCATAAACTTATCACATACCGCTTGCTTAAGTGCAGGTGTTCCATCTGGGTCAGTATATTTTGTTTCGCCGCGGCTCATAGCATCCTCAGCCGCCTCTATTATATGAGGAGGTGTTGGAAAATCTGGTTCGCCGGCAGCCAATTCTATAATATCTTTTCCCTCAGCCTTAAGTTCGCGGGCTTTGATGCTCATCGCAATTGTCGGCGATGGTTGTATTCTGTTGAGACGGGAAGCAAGAATATTCATAATCGATCCTAGACTGAGTAAGAAAATATTTGTAAGAATTTACGCTGATGCAGCAAATCGCGCAAGTGTTCTAGTAACAAACAATGCCGACAGTAAAGTAAGTCATGATTTTAATGATAAAAATATATTATGAATTTCGTGATCAAATTTAAATAGAACAGGAGCTTATAGTTTCCCGATGCGACTTCTCGCGATAAGTGATTTACATCTTTCAAAACTAGTCTCACTTGATCCTTTAAAAAAAATAGACAATCATCTCGACGATTGGTTAATTTTAGCGGGTGATATAGCTGAAAATACTGAATTTTTTGCAGCCTCATTTGAAATTCTTGCGCGAAAATTTGCTAAACTTATTTGGGTTCCTGGGAATCATGAACTCTGGACAGAACCTGGTCCCTCTGAAACCTCTCCACGTGGTTTGAGAAGATACGAGTGCCTTGTGGATATCGCAAGGTCACATGGGGTTGTTACGCCCGAGGATGAGTATTTGGAATGGCCTGGCTCTGAAGATAACGATAACTATGTAATAGCACCCTTATTTTTACTTTATGATTACTCACTTCGGCCTGATGATATAGCTCGGAAAAATCTGCGTAAATGGGTACGAGAGATACATGCGGAATGTACGGATGAACTGCGTCTACACTGCGAACCCTATAATAGCAAAGAAGAGTGGTGCTGGGCGCGTTGTGCAGAGGCGGAGAAACGCCTTGAGTCTATTCCGCGCCAATATAAAACAATATTAATTAATCACTGGCCAATGAGATCTGATTTGATTTATTTACCAAGATTGCCTCGTTTCACTCCCTGGTGCGGAACAAAACTGACAGACACTTGGCACAAAAAATATAACGCTGCAGTAGTAGTCAGTGGACATTTGCATACAAGAAGAACTGACTTTATAGATGGTTGTCGCTTTGAGGAAGTGTCATTGGGTTACAAAAGACAGTGGGATATGGAAAAGGGAATAGATTTTTATTTTCGGGAAATAATATCAAATTGAATTAAAGTATTTACAAAGCCATAAGTTATTTCTATCGGCTTATTTCAGGGAGAGACTAAAGTGGTTCTAATAATAGGGGCGGGAATCGGTGGACTAACACTTGCCTTAAAGTTGCACAGCCTGGGGGTCGCTTCACGGATCTACGAGGCCGTTCCTAATATTAAGTCACTAGGGGTTGGTATCAACATTTTACCTCACGCCATGCGAGAGCTCTGCCACTTAGGTTTAGAGCAGGATATAGCCCTGAAGAGTGTAGAAACACAGGAAGTTCAATTTTTTAATAGATTTGGTCAACATATATTTACCGATAATCGCGGTAGATTTGCCGGTTATAAATGGCCACAATACTCAATTCATAGGGGAGCACTACAATCTATATTACTAGAAGCTGTATTAGATAGATTGGGTCATGACGCGGTCGTCACGGATCATCGTTTAATTGATCTCGAACAAACAGAAATTGAAGTGAAAGCCATTTTCGAAAGAGGTGCGGACAAAGCATCACAAGTCAAGGTTTTGGGAAATGTTCTCATCGGTTGTGATGGTATCCATTCGGCAGTTCGTAGAAAACTCAATCCAAAAAATGACCCACTTGTTTACTCTGGTATAACAATGTGGCGAGGTGTAACAAAATGGCCGGGGTTTTTGACTGGTGCGACAATGATTTACGCGGGTTGGCTGCAGACGGGAAAGGTGATTGCCTATCCAATTGAAAAAGCAGATGTTGATGGTAATCAGTTGATAAACTGGCTATGCGAATTTTATTGTTCCTCGCGAAATGGAGAAGGAGATTGGGGGAAGCCGGGGGAGCTAAAAGATTTTATTTGGTCGTGTAATAAAATGAATTTTAATTGGCTAGATATACCTGCAATGATCAGAAGTGCAGAATTTATTTTTGAATACCCTATGGTTGACCGAAATCCTTTAGCAAAATGGACTAACGGGCGTGTTACGCTATTAGGTGATGCTGCACACCCAATGTATCCAAGAGGCTCCAATGGTGCAGGACAAGCGATATTAGATGCGGTTGATTTAGCCAAGCGGTTGTCGTCAAAAGTAGGACATTACGAGGCGTTGGAGCTTTATGAGCACGAGCGGCGACCTAAAACGACAGAAGTAGTCCATGCGAACAGAACAGTGCCCCCTGATGCTATCTTAAAAGAAGTCTATGAGAGAACAGGCGATAAGCCTTTTGACGCAATAGGAGATATAATAGAACGTGACGAACTTGAATTTATTGCGAATAATTACAAAACTATAGCCGGTTTCGATCTTACGTCCTTGCGAACTTGATTATATACTTATTTAGAACTAAAGATCTCAGGCACTATACTTTGACTTGAATTTGGAATATGCAAAAACCTTTTCCTTCAACGGAAAAGAGTGAGAGGAAAATTGGATGAAACGAACTCGGATTTTGAAATTATCCATTATGAGCGCGAGTGCATTAACTCTCATAGCTTGCGAGCGGTCACAAGAAGTTGCAATTTTTGAAAGTTTGGAGCAATGCGCAAATCAATCAATTTTTAGTAAAGAAGAGTGCAGCAAGAGTGAACGAGTTGCTCGCTCTGAACACATAAGAGTATCTCCCAAGTATTCCGCAGTTGCTGATTGTGAACGAGATTTTGGCGCAGAAAAATGTGAGATAGCTCCGCAGAGAACGACAACTGGTGGGTCCGTTTTTATGCCAATGATGATGGGATATATGATGGGCAGTATGCTCAGTGGCGGACGAGGGATGATGCCTCAACCATTATATAGGTCTATGGATGACGTAAAAAATTTTAGGACAGGAGATAATCAAAAAGTAAGCAGCAAAACTGGTATAACCCGGGTTTCTAAAGGTCTTACTCGCACGCCATCTACAAAAGTAAGAACTATAAGACGGGGAGGGTTCGGGGCAGCTGCTAGGTCTGTTGGCGCACGCTTCTCTAGTGCGGGGAAATTTCGCCGATTTGGAGGTTTTCGCAGTTTTGGTGGATAATTAAAATATGCGGCGTCAGATAATAAAAGAGCGAGAAGACTGGAAGTCACAAGCTGAAGCACTTGGTTTCAATTTCCATAGTATGTATGGAGCGGCTTACTGGTTTGAGGCAGCGTGCTATCAGTTTACACTAAGACAAATAGAAGATGATATAGAGGACCCTTGTAACGAACTGGAGCAAATGTGTTTCGAGATTGTTGACCAGGCAATAAAAAAAGAAGAAATGTTAATGAAGCTATGCATTCCTGAGAACTTTTGGGATTACATACGAAATAGCTGGATACAAAAAGAGAAAAATCTATATGGACGATTTGATTTTTCTTACAACGGGAAGTCTCCGGCAAAGTTGCTTGAGTATAATGCAGATACTCCCACTGCTTTATACGAAAGTGCTGTATTTCAATGGATTTGGCTTGAGCAAGCCATAGAAGCAAACATTATTCCGGGGGGCTGTGATCAATTCAATTCGTTACATGAACGGTTAGTGGAAGCTTTTAAAAATTTTGGTATTGGCTCAAAACTTCATTTGACATCATGCAAGGGGTATGAGGAGGATGAAGCAACGGTAAGGTACCTTGAAGAGTGCGCTATACAAGCTGGTATCGAAACTAACTTTATCTATCTTGAAGATATTGGACAAGATGATGCTGGCGCATTAGTTGATCTTGATGATGAAGATATTTTAACTTTATTCAAGCTCTACCCTTGGGAATGGCTAGTCAAAGATGAGTTCAGTGCAGGAGTTAGAAATACAGAGATACAAGTTATCGAACCAGCTTGGAAAATGATATTATCCAATAAGGGTTTGTTAGCTCTTCTTTGGGAAAATTTTGAAAATCATCCTAATCTTCTGCCTGCCTTTTTTAAGGAGGACCCGCGTGCTGCGAATTTTACCAAGAATTATGTGAAAAAGCCACTCTTCTCGAGGGAAGGGGCAAATGTGGAAATCGTCACTTGCGATGGATTGGGGGACTCAGTTGGTGGTCCTTATGGAGAAGAAGGGCATATCTTACAGGCACTAGAACCTCTTCCAGTATTTCAATCCAATCATACCGTCGTGGGAGCATGGATGGTGGCCAGTCAAGCGTCTGGATTATGCTTGAGAGAAGATGATACCCCGATAACAAAAGACACGTCGAGATTCGTTCCTCATGTTATCTTAGACTAAGGAGAGGTAGATCGGCTGCAAAGCAGCCGATCTTAAGACAGGGAGGATTTTGATCCCTGGAAACAGGGTGCCAAGGAATGTCAAAATACGAGGAGAAACTAAACCACTTTTAGCCTGGTAACTATAGCTAATTAAGCAATTCGGCCATGCGCAAATTGCATAAGTAAGTTAAAAAGTGGTCTTTGCGACTTCTTGTATAAGGAAGTCCCTTAGCACAGCTATTCTTTTAGAGTTCCTTAGTTCTTCTGGATAAACAAAAAAGGCTGGTGTTGGTGGACCTTCTATATCGGGTAATATGCGGAGCAGATTTGAATCCTCCGCTGCCAAATAGTCCGGAAGTGCCGCTATTCCGACGCCACCTTGAACTGCGCGGAATATTCCGTATACATTATTTACACGGATGATTTTTTGGTTTTGTCCTGTGTAACCCTTTTTTAATAGGTCTAATAACCAATTAACGTCGTTATACGGCAAATTTAGACTTTCGCCATATACCACCATTCTATGCTCGTGTAAGTCGTTGATACTTTTTGGTATCCCACGGCTCTCTACATAACGGGGAGAGGCATAGAGGTGGAAACGTATTTTTTTTAGAAGTCGTTGTATTAAGTCTGCTTGTTTGGGAGGTGTTAGTCTTACGGCTACGTCGGCTTCTCTCATAGATAGGTCGAGTTCATAATCATTAATTAGAAGAGTGACGTCAACTTCTGGGTATAAATCTATAAAACGTCCAATACGGGAAGCTAACCATGTAGACCCAAAAGCCACTGTCGTGGTAACCCTTAATTTCCCTCTTGGTCGCTCTCGGCCTTCACTTATTAATGCTTCGGTCGCAGATAGTTTTGTAAAAACATCTTTGGTTGTTGATAACAACACCTCCCCTTGCTCGGTTAGGATTAACCCACGTGCATGTCTGTGAAAGAGTGCAACGTTGAGACTTTCCTCTAAAGAACTAATTTGCCGACTTACAGCCGACTGACTGAGGTGAAGTCGTTCACCGGCATGCGTAAAACTTCCAGCCTCAGCTGCAGCTTGAAAGACTCGAAGTTTGTCCCAGTCCATCGGTAACACCTCTTATTTTGGTTGATTCAGCCCTAGCGTAGGCATTAGTGGGTAGTCTGTTGCTGAACGAAGTAAAGGGAATACAACTAAAATTAGTTTTCATTTCATCAAATCTCTAAATCAGCTAGATATTTCTCTACTTCAAGGGCAGACATGCAACCTAGCCCTGCTGCTGTAACAGCTTGCCGATAAACGCGGTCAACACAATCCCCTGCCGCAAAAAGCCCAGGTTTATTAGTCCGCGTAGTGCCTGGTTCTACAATAATGTAACCATCATCATCCATTCCCACCTGTCCTCGAAAAACTGATGTTGCTGGATCGTGGCCTATCGCAACGAAGCAACCTTGTGCACGTAATTCTTTTACTGCGTTTGTTTCCGAATTACTGAGCTTCACACTTTCTACAGCATCGTCACCACAGATTTCAGTGACTTCGCTATTCCAAATAATATTAATGTTTTCTTTTCGAAAAAGCCTATCTTGTAAAATTTTCTCTGCACGTAGTTGCCCACGCCGGTGTATAAGGGTTACCTTCGATGCTATATTGGATAAGTATAGAGCTTCTTCAACTGCTGTGTTCCCTCCTCCAACTACTACAACTTCCTGGCCTCTGAAGAAAAAACCATCGCAAGTTGCGCAGGCCGATACACCTTTTCCATTTAACCGTGCCTCGCTTTCCAGACCTAGCCATCTAGCTTGAGCTCCCGTAGCGACAATAATGGCGTCAGCATAATAATTGGTTCCAGTATCACCTTTTAGATGGAATGGACGTTGGGTGGTATCAATTGATGTTATAATATCTTCAACCATTCGTGTTCCTACCTGACGGGCTTGAGCCTCCATTTGTTCCATTAGCCAAGGGCCTTGTATCACGTCTGCAAACCCAGGATAATTTTCGACATCAGTTGTGATGGTCATCTGACCACCCGGCTGTAATCCTTTTACAAGTAAAGGGTCAATGTTAGCGCGGGCTGTGTAAATAGCTGCTGTAAGACCCGCTGCGCCAGAACCAATTATAAGTACCCGCTCTCTATATTCGGACATTGGAGGTCTTTCCTTAATATAAATTTCTACCAGAAGTTAACTTATATTCGATTCCCCGATCCGAGAATAGACAAAGTTGTTTAAAGAATTTTAAAGAATTTCAGTTAGATTATTTAAGGCGTTGAAATAAAATAGTTGTGTTGCTATGGAAATGAGTTCTCTTAACTTCAAAAAAAATTGAAATGGTTTAACCTCAATAATGTCTCAAGATCTTTTGTATATTTTTGTATTTTCAAATATTCTGAGCGCTCTGGCACTATACTTTTGTGCCAAGAGGTTGTTAAAATTTAGAAGACGGCAAAAACGGGCATTTACCTTCAAATCTTATCCTATTCAACAATGTCAGTTGGAAAACGTTCATCCCTGTTTTGCACAAAATCACTTGGGCCCTAACCCAAACTCGGCCGTATACTTTATTGGAGGAGAAGGTGTGGAGGCGTCGCTTAGTGATAGAGAAACTTGGGTAGTTGCCGCGCTCTCAAAGTATGCAAAGCGTATTTTTGAATTTGGAACTTGTAGCGGAAAAACTTCCCACATCATGGCAATGAATGCACCAAAGGAAGGTCGCGTATATACCCTAACTATTCATCCATCCCAATTAGAGCAACTTAGCTTCGAAAACGATGATGATCGTTTGCACGAAAATATTGCAAAGGAAGAAGCTAAATTTGATATTTTTTATTACAGTGATTTATCCACATCTGAAAAAATTGAACAGATATTTTCGGATAGTAAGCAATTTGACGATTCGAAATTCAAGAACTCATTTGACCTTATTCTGATTGATGGGGCGCATACAAGATCTTACGTCACGAATGATTCGAAAAAGGCTTTTTCTATGCTAAAAAAAGGGGGCGTCATCCTTTGGCACGATTATAAGCCAGAAGCTCCAGATGTTTTTTCGTACCTTAATGAATTAGCTAGAGACGTGCCTTTGCGCCATATTTCGGGTACTGATTTTGTTATTTTTCAGAGAACTTCCTAAAATCTTTAGTTTTGAAACGAAATGATCTGACTAAACAAGGATTAAGTTCGCTTTTGTTTGAAAACTTATATGATATTGTTAACAGCTAATTTTTCTCTGATTATTGCTGCAACACGTTCTGTTTCATTTAGCGCCTCGTAGGTCCAGTTATTGAGATGGCCATCAAAAGGTCTTGTTCTGCCCTCCTGCTGCATGGTATCCAAAAAGCTTTGTTTTCTTTTGTTATTTTTACCTAGTGTAATGATGTAAACAGGTTTACCCGTTGAACATGCTTCAGATATCATATTTATCGAGTCTGAGGTAACGATTATGGTGTCGGCCAAGCCGAGAAAACCCATGTAAGGGTTTGGTCCGACCCCTCCGTAGACTAAAACGTTTTGTTTTTCACTCAATTTTCGTAGTTGGTATTTTATTGTCTCATCGGTACGCCGGCTAGTTGTTACCATGAGGCCACAGTCATTCCCTTTCGCGAGTAGAGTTAATTTATCAACTATTTTCTCTGCGCTAAGCTTATCTATCACTGCTCGTTTAGAACTTCCGCCTATGTTAATAGCTATTCTAGGTTGTGGTAAATGACTGACCAAATCCAGAAAACGCTTTGCTTCCGCCGCTAACGTATTTCTATTTATGTTTGTAAGCGAACCTTTACTTATAATAATGTTCTTGCCTCTAGAAGGATCATGTTCAGGAACTACTAGATGATCAAAAAAGCAAGAATTTATGCGAGGGTCCTGGATGTGGATAGTGGAAACTTTTCCTTTTGATATACGTTTAAGTGCTATTGCAAAGCCGGCATGGCGCCTACCGCATGTAATGGAAACTTTGGGAAACGGTGGACAAAATTCTTTGTTATAATGTTTGTCTTTCCAGAATAAGGGTACAGCCCCAAATTGAGGAAGGGCTGTCAAAATGGGTGAAGGCGAAATGTGTTTAATTTGATATTTTAGATTCAGTGATTCGGCCAAGGCGATACACTGCAGCTCCATCCCCACAGTTCCATCGGATATGATCCAACAGTAATCTCTCATTATTCTTACCTCATTGCCTTAAAAGTTAAGCTAAAAGTATGACGAATTGATCAATTGTTTGTATATTTTTGTTAGGAGAAGTATACGCAATAATCTTGCGCAAGACCATTTTTACCTTCATATTGTTTTTTGGCAAAGCTTTTACGAGATGTAACAGTGATCAGGGGATTTTTAACGATGCAGCGTGTTAAATTAGACAGTATCGACAGACGTATTTTGCGTGATCTCCAAAAAGACGGGAGAGTTACCAATGTGGAGTTGGCTGAACGGGCTGGCATTTCGGCACCACCCTGTCTGAGAAGAGTTAGAGCTCTAGAGAGAGAAGGTTTTATTCAGGGCTATCATGCAGAACTGAACCCAGAAAAACTCGGTTTTACGGTAATAATATTTGCTTTTGTTGGTTTATCGAGCCAGGCCGAAAACGATCTTGTCGCTTTTGAAGAGATGATTGAATCCTGGGATGAGGTTAGAGAATGTCATATGCTCTCAGGCGAAACCGATTTTTTGTTAAAAATAGTGTCAAAAGATTGGGACACCTTTCAAAAGTTCTTAACTACTAAGTTAACCCCTGCTCCTAACGTCTCAAATGTAAAAACGGCTCTAGCTTTTAGAACAAAAAAGTATAGTCCTGGGGTACCTCTCGCAGAATCAGAAAAGGTCGCCGACTGATAATTGGTTTAAACTATGTTTATGGAGTTTGCTACAGCTTATTCAAACCGCTCGGTTAGGTCACGCTAATCTTCAATATTTCATAACTTTTGGCTCCTCGAGGAGTTGTGACTTCAACCGATTCCCCTACTTTTTTTCCTATAAGCGCATGACCAATTGGTGACGACGTCGAAATCCAACTTTTAGAAATATCAGCTTCATATGGCCCAACGATGGTATAGGTATTCTCTTCATCGGTGTCTTCGTCTGCAACCACGATCGTGGTTCCGAAAGTAACAGTTTTTCCATCTATCATGGAGGGATCTATAACTTCTGCTCTACTAATGACGTCTTCTAACTCTCCTACGCGCCCCTCTACAAAACTCTGTCTTTCTCTAGCCGCATGGTATTCCGCATTTTCGGATAAGTCCCCATGTTCTCTTGCTTCTGATATAGCTTTGATGATTTGTGGACGTTCGACGGTCTTTAATTGTTTTAACTCTTCCTGCAGCTGGTCGAGACTATCTCTTCTTATGGGTATCTTTTGCATAGTTATGTGGTGTCCTAATCAAACATTACGCAAATGTATAGTAACGCTTAAAACGAACCATTCAAGTAAGATTGCAATGGTGATACGTCTAACGGGCCCATACTTATAGCTTGTATGCCTTTGACTGCCGCTTTTGCGCCCTCAATCGTAGTGTAGTATGGGATGTTATGAGTAATTGCGGCCCTTCTCAGACTAAAGCTATCTTTTATAGCTTGTGACCCTTCAGTCGTGTTTATTACCAGATCAATCTGTCCAGAAATCATATTGTCAACCACATGTGGTCTGCCTTCCAGGACCTTTTTTATTTTTTCGACTTTCAATCCAGCTTTCTCCAGGGAGTTAGCCGTTCCAGTGGTTGCTACTAGTAGAAATCCCATATAACAGAGGTCGACAGCCAGATCGACTATAGATGGTTTATCAATATCACGAACCGAGATAAATACGGTTCCAGCTGTTGGTAGTTTGGCTCCAGCAGCCAGTTGGCTTTTTGCAAATGCCAAGGAAAAGTCTTTATCTATACCCATTACTTCTCCAGTCGATTTCATTTCCGGTCCCAAAATACTATCGACACCAGGAAAGCGCGCGAAAGGAAATACAGCCTCCTTGATCGCTACGTGATTTAATTGCTGTTTCTCGAGCTTGAAGTTTTCTAATCGTTCGCCTGCCATTACCCTTGCAGCTACTTTGGCTATCGGGACCCCCGTGGCCTTGGCAACGAAGGGAACAGTACGACTAGCCCTCGGATTGACCTCGAGAAGAAAAATTTCTTCGTCTTTTATTGCGAACTGAATGTTCATCAAGCCACAAACACCTAAGCCGTGTGCAAGCAATTTGGATTGCCTCTCTACTTCTTTAAGTAAACTAGCCGAAAGAGACTGGGGAGGTAACGAACACGCGCTATCCCCTGAGTGGATGCCGGCCTCCTCAATATGTTCCATAATCCCGGCTATATAAACGTTTTCGTTATCAGCTATGCAGTCAACATCAATTTCAATAGCCTTAGATAGAAATTTGTCTATCAGAATAGGATTGTCTCCCGTGGCAAGAACCGCTTTTTCCATATATTTGTTTAAAGCTGCCTCCTCGTAAACAATCTCCATTGCACGTCCGCCAAGGACATATGATGGTCTAATAACAACTGGGTAGCCAATTTCTTCGGCAATGATCTTAGCTTCCTCAAATGAGTTAACGGTTCCATTTTGAGGTTGCTTGAGGTTTAAATCATCGAGCAGCTTTTTAAATTGTTCGCGATCTTCTGCGAGATCAATTGCCTTTGGCGATGTACCTAAAATATTGATCCCGGCTTCCTTTAAAGCTTGTGATAATTTAAGTGGTGTCTGGCCACCTAACTGGACTATTACGCCAACAACTTTTCCTAGTTTCTCCTCTGTTTTTATTAAGCTAATAACACTTTCGGCCGTTAAGGGTTCAAAATACAGCCTATCGGAAGTGTCGTAGTCAGTGGAAACGGTTTCCGGATTACAATTCACCATTATTGTTTCAAAACCAACTTCCGATAGCGCATAAGCCGCATGCACACAACAGTAGTCAAATTCTATTCCTTGACCTATTCGGTTTGGCCCACCACCAAGAATGATAACTTTGTTTTTATCTGTTGGATCAGCTTCACATTCAGCATGGTTAAGTCCATCACCCTCGTAGCATGAGTACATATAGGGCGTGTTTGCTGAAAACTCTGCTGCACATGTATCTATTCTCTTGAATACAGGGGCTACCCCGAGTCTTGAGCGTAATTCTGAAATCTCGTTTTCTGACTTATTTGAGAGCTTTGCTAATCGTGCATCGGAAAAACCATTACATTTTAATTGAAAAAGTTCTTCTTTGTTCTCTGGTATTCCATTTTCAACAACAGTCTTTTCAATTTCAATCGCGACTTGGACCTGTCTCAAAAACCAGCGGTCGATTGAACAGGCCCCGTAGATTTCGTCTACAGTGATACCGATACGAAGCGCTTGGGCCACTCTTAAAAGACGCTCGGGCACGGGTTCCGAAAGTTTTGCTAGTATGGCATTTTTATCAGGATTTAATTCAATCCTATCTGAAAGGGTAATTTCATCAAAACCGGTTAATCCAGTTTCCATAGAATTTAGTGCCTTTTGCAGTGATTCTAAAAATGTTCTGCCAATAGCCATTGCCTCGCCAACCGACTTCATCGACGTAGTCAGTGTCGCGTCAGCACCGGCAAATTTCTCAAAAGTAAATCGTGGCATCTTGGTTACCACATAATCAATTGTAGGTTCAAAACTTGCAGGCGTTTCTTTTGTGATGTCGTTCTCTAATTCATCAAGTGTATATCCGACTGCAAGTTTGGCTGCAATTTTTGCAATTGGGAAACCGGTAGCTTTTGATGCTAATGCAGATGATCTAGATACTCTTGGGTTCATCTCTATGACGACAAGACGGCCAGTATTTGGATTTACAGCAAATTGAACATTAGAACCGCCTGTATCGACACCAATTTCTCTTAGCACTTCAATAGATGCTGTCCTCATCCGCTGGTATTCTTTGTCTGTTAACGTAAGTGCGGGGGCTACTGTAACTGAGTCGCCCGTATGTATCCCCATTGGATCTACATTTTCGATTGAGCAAACAATTATGCAGTTGTCATTTTTATCGCGGACAACCTCCATCTCAAATTCTTTCCAGCCAAGAACAGATTCTTCTATTAAGACCGTGCCGACAGGCGAAAGCCTTAGTGCATTTCGTAATATTTCATTAAACTCATCTATATTATAAGCTATTCCGCCGCCTGTACCTGCGAGTGTAAAAGAAGGACGGAGTATAGCTGGTAGCCCGATATCCTTGACCGCTTGTACACCTTCTTCTTCGTTTGATACTAAGTGAGAAAGGGGTGACTCTAGGCCTATTCTATCCATCGCTTCCCGGAATAATAAGCGATCCTCTGCTTTCTCTATGGCGTCTAAATTTGCACCGATAAGTTCAACTCTAAAATCTTCAAGCGTACCATCCTTAGCCAGAGCTAACGCGGTATTAAGAGCGGTTTGTCCTCCCATTGTTGGTAAGATTGCATCAGGGTTTTCTTTTTCTAAAATTATTTTAACAGCTTCTGCCGTTATTGGTTCAACATAGGTTGCATCCGCAAGTCCGGGATCAGTCATTATTGTCGCGGGATTAGAGTTTAGAAGTATTATCCGATAACCCTCTTCCTTGAGTGCTTTGCATGCCTGTGTGCCCGAGTAATCGAATTCACAAGCCTGTCCAATCACAATTGGTCCAGCGCCAATTATAAGTATTGATTTAATGTCATCACGTTTAGGCATTATCTGACAGCCTTGCTTTTTTAATTATTTCCAAGAACTGACGGAAGAGGTAGTCGCTCTCAGTTGGACCAGGCGATGCCTCTGGGTGATATTGTACAGAAAAAATATTTTTTTCAGCGATTTCAAATCCTTCGATGGATCCATCGAACAATGATCTATGGGTAATGGTGGCGGATCCTGGCAAAGTTTGCTCCGATATAACGAAGCCATGATTTTGACTTGTGATTTCTATTCTGCCAGTTTTGATTTGCTTGACAGGATGGTTCGCGCCACGATGTCCGTTCTTCATTTTTTCGGTTTTGGCACCAAGTGCTAGTGACAGTAGCTGATGACCCAGGCAAATTCCAAAAATTGGTGTGTTAGTGTTCAATAGATCTCTTATTATGGGAACCGCATACTCGGCTGTTGCCGCCGGATCTCCTGGCCCGTTGGATAGAAAAATTCCATCTGGTTGAAGGTTTAGTATTGCATTAGCACTCAAATTTGAAGGCACTGTTGTAACCTTCGCTCCGAGTTGTGCTAAATTTCTTAAGATATTTCGTTTAGCTCCGTAGTCTATAGCCACGATGTGGTAATCTTCTCGTTCTGTGTTTTCAAAACCATCATCGTTTACCTTAGAGCCGAACTTCCAAATTCCAGTTGACCATTTTTCTAATTCTCTAGTTGACACAACTGAGGCTAAATCCATCCCTGACAAACTTGGATGCTTCTGCGCTTTAATCGTAAGTTCGTCGACATCAAAAAATTTTTGACTAGAAAATGAAATAATACCGTTCATAGCGCCAAAGTGCCTTATACGGCGGGTTAAATTTCTCGTATCTATACCTGCTATACCAGTCAAACCGGTGCTCGCTAACCAACAAGAAAAATCTTGGGCTGCTCTGTAGTTTGAAGGCGCAGTGATATCAGATTTTAGTATGATCCCTGCTGCGGCGGCAGTCTCGCGCTCTAAATCATCAAGATTTGTTCCCACGTTCCCAATATGTGGGAAGGTGAAAGTTATTATCTGGCCAGCATAAGATGGATCAGTGATAATTTCTTGGTAACCGGTCATTGATGTGTTGAAGCAGACTTCGCCAACAATATCGTTTTCCAAGCCGACCCCGTGACCCCAAAAAACGGTCCCATCCGCGAGCACCAGTATCGCATTAGCACTAGCTGGTTGCTCTACACGTCGCTTTTCGGAAGGAACGGTCGCTTTGGCGTCCGACATAGATGCATAATCCTCGAATGACTGTAGCAAGGTTGGATACGCTAAAGAAACATCCTGGTCAACCCCGGATTCACGATATAAAATCTCAGTGTCGCGGCTAGCAAATAAAAAACTTGCCTTTTTATCGGAATTCACCACTTATAAGCCAAAAAATTGTTTCAATCATGCTTATTGGTTGAGGAAAGGTGCCTAGATTTGTTACGTTCTGAACTAAATAATGCCCTCAAGAGTGCTATGAAAACGAAAGATAAGTGTGCTCTAGGGACGATTCGATTAATTTTAGCTTCAATTAAGGATCAAGACATCTGTGCACGAACAGATGGAGAATCGGACGGGATATCGGATGACCAAGTGCTGGCATTATTTAATACGATGGTGAAACAGAGAAGAGAATCCATTCGTCTTTATGAGCAAGGTGGTCGCTTAGAGCTTGCCCAGAGAGAACAAGAAGAAATAGATGTGATCCGGCGTTTTATGCCTTGCCAATTGGAGGGCGAGGCACTTCAGGCGGCTATACAAGATGCGATATTGGAGGTTGATGCAAAAACGATAAAAGACATGGGCAAGACTATGGCTCTACTCAAGCAAAAATATCCAGGGCAAATGGACTTTTCCAAGGCAAGTGGTGTTGTACGAGAAAAACTTGTGTAGGACACGCTTTAGTCGGTTTTAAGAATATCGATTTGTTATTGCTCCTGAGTAATGGAATTAGTTGGTAACTAAATTATCTCGAAATAGCGTTGTAATTGCCACTCGTCCACATATTTTCGGTGTAGTTCCTCTTCTTTTTCGCGGGTTGTGCAAAAATGTTCTATGAACTCGCTCCCGAAGAGAAATTTGGCAACTTTTGATTTTCTAAGACTGTCGGACGCGTCGCCAAGGCTGGATGGAAGCGGCTTAATACCGTGTTCCCCAACAGCTTCATTTATTGATTTCGTAGGTTCGATTTTGTTTTCTATTCCCCATAACCCTGATCCTAAAGCTACTGACATTGCAAGATATGGATTTGAGTCTGCAGATGCTAATCTATACTCCACCCGCTGACTACTAGGGGTTCCAGGTATAACTCTGAGAGAAGCTGTTCGATTGTCTACACCCCAACTATTATCGACAGGTGCCCAGTAATTTGGAATAAGTCGCCGATACGAGTTTATAGTCGGAGCCACCATTGCTATTAATTCAGGCATCAGCTTTTGTTGACCCCCTATAAACCACCGCATTTCATCGCTTATATTCAATGGCTTAGAGGGGTCGAAGAAAATATTTTGCTTCTCCTCATTCTTTAAGGAAAGATGTATGTGACCCGATTGGCCAGGGTGTTCTGTTGACCATTTCGCCATAAATGTGGCCATAAGTTCGCGTCGTTGCGCAAATATTTTTGTGAATGTTTTAAATAAAGTGGCCTTATCAGCAGCATTGAGAATACAATCGGGTGCCAGTGCGGCTTCTAATACCCCCGGACCAGTTTCTGTGTGATAACCTTCGAGTGGAATATCTATTAATTCACACATCTCTAAAAATTCGTTATGAAAATCCGAGTTTACAGAGTTCCTTATTACAGAGTAGCCAAAGTTTCCTGGAGTAAAGGGCGTCAAGTTTCTATAATTTTTGGCGCGTACAGTCTCGGGTGTTTCTTGAAACAAAAAGTACTCGTATTCAGCGCCGGCTAGTGCTGAAAAACCGAGTGCTTCGCCTTTTTTAACCACTTTTTTCAGTACGGATCTTGGACAAAGTTTGGACGCATTTCCATAAAATTCGGCTAAAAAAAACAGTAAGTTGTTTTCAAAAGGAATAAACCGACCGGTTTCGGGTATAGGGATGACTTGTGCATCTGGAAAACCCGAGTTCCAACCCGTGTATTTTATATCGTCGTAAATCTGATCATTAGAGTCCCACCCTAAAATGACATCGCAAAACCCAAATCCTTTGTTTAAAGCGTTCAATAACTTCTTTTTTGACATATATTTTCCTCGCAGAATACCATCCATATCGGTAACTGCTACTTTTCCGTAAGGTAGTTTGCATGCTTTCAGAGCAGAACAAGCTTCAGCAATCGTTTCGATTTTTTTTTTGTACATGTCTAACACTCTTCACAATAGAAAAAATAGAACTACGTTAAGCAGATAAATAGTGGAAATTAGGTTGATATAATAATTATTATCACAGAAAATTCACGTAAAGATAAAACAAGCAGTTTTAGCCTAAGAGGCGAGATGAAATGTCAAAAATAAAGATTACTGGACCTTGGGATATGCAGAAAATTGGGTCATATCTTGATACTTCCGTTGTTCCGTTAAAGCTCGCCATCATATCGGCTCGTGGATGGCCTTTGATAGCATCGTTATGGTTTTTTTATGAGGATGGCATGATAATTTGCGCCAGCAAAGAAAAGTCAAGAGTAATTCAGATACTAAAAGAAAACAATAAGTGTGCGTTCGAAGTCTCTCCTGATGCACCACCATATCATGGGGTTAGGGGGCAAGGACTGGCTGTTTTGGGTCATGACCCTAGCGGGAAAACGCTGGAAAACTTACACGACCGCTTTTTAGGGAATTCAAAGACGCCATTTAAAGCTTGGCTTATGCGTGGGGCATCCGAAGAAGTAATAATCAGAATTACCCCATCAAACCTTATGAGTTGGGATTATAGAAACCGAATGGATAAAGAACGCAAAGATGCTTAATTTTGTTAGAGGTGCCCTTTGATTACTGTTGTGTAACAAGTTTAAATTGATCCTCAGATAGTGTAATTTTCATATGGGACATATCTTGATTTTCACCTTCTATTAGTTCATTCGCAATAGCATTGTATAATTTCTTTTGTATCAGGCGCTTAAGTGGACGAGCGCCGTATATTGGGTCATAACCTTCTCTGGAGATCCATTGTTTAGCTTTCTCGTCAATGGAGATCTGTATTCCCTTATCATCCAGTAGTCCCTGTAAGTGCTTTATCTGAGTGGTAACAATTTGATCCATGTCGATTTGGCTAAGTCTGGAAAATACTATGATATCATCTAACCTGTTTATAAATTCGGGGCGTAAGTAGTTTTTTACTTCGTTCTTTACTAAGTTTTCAGTATCTCGGCTTGTTTGGGTTTCACCTTGGTTTGCTAAATATTGAGCTCCAAGATTTGAGGTGAGTATTATCAAAGTATTCTTAAAACTTACCGTTCTACCGTGGCTATCAGTTAGGCGTCCCTCGTCAAGAACCTGAAGCAATAGGTTCATAACGTCACTATGGGCTTTTTCTATCTCATCAAAGAGAATAATTTGATATGGTCTTCGCCGGACTTGTTCGGTGAGGAGGCCCCCCTCTTCAAAACCAACATATCCTGGTGGAGCACCTATAAGTCTTGCAACGCTGTGTTTCTCCATGAATTCAGACATATCAATTCTGACAATTGCATCCTCGTTGTCAAAAAGGAACTCTGCAACTGCCTTGCTAAGCTCGGTTTTCCCCACACCGGTGGGGCCAAGGAAAAGAAATGACCCAATTGGCTTTTTGGGGTCTTTTAGCCCGACCCTAGACCTACGGATGGAGTCTGCAACTGCTTTTATCGCTGCCTTTTGTCCAATCACACGTTGGCTCAATATATTCTCCATGGAGAGGAGCTTCTTTTTTTCTTCAGCCATCATTTTATCGACCGGTATTCCTGTCCATCTTGATATGATTAAAGCGATATCGTTCTCAGTCACTTCTTCTTTAACCATTTTTTGTTTAGAGCTTTTCTTTGCAAGCTCTAGCTGCTGTTCGATTTTAGGGATGATAGAGTATAGAATTTCGCTTGCTTTTTCAAAGTTACCAGCTCGTTGAGCTAAGGTAAGAGAGTGCCTTGCGTTTTCCAAATTTTCTTGCAACTTACGTGTTTGATCCACTAGTGCAACTTCTGTTCCCCATTGTTTAGAGAGCTTGTCACTTTGAGTTTGAAGTTTAATCAACTGTTCTTCTAGCGTCTCAACGCGTTGTCGATTGTCCGTAGTTAGTTCTTTTTTTAATGCTTCCTGCTCTATCTTTAGTTGAACAATTTCCCTCTCTAATTTATCGATGACTTCAGGTTTTGAGTCTATTTCCATTCTTCTAGCTGAGGCGGCTTCATCTACAAGATCAATAGCCTTGTCTGGCAAAAAACGTTGGGTAATGTGCCGGTTGGATAGTTTTACAGCTGTCACTAATGCGCTATCAAGAATCTTAACGCCGTGGTGTAGTTCGTATTTTTCACGAAGCCCCCGCAGAATCGATATACTTTGCTCTTGGTTTGGCTCTTCTACAAGTATTGATTGAAATCGCCTCGCTAATGCAGCATCCTTTTCAATATATTTGCGATATTCGTCCAGTGTAGTGGCACCTAAACAATGCAAAGTACCGCGTGCCAGTGCCGGCTTAAGCATATTTGACGCGTCCATGGCTCCGTCGGCAGCGCCGGCTCCCACCAATGTGTGGAGCTCATCGATGAACAATATTATTCCGCCGTTTGATTCCTCGATTTCTCTAAGTACACTTTTCAATCTCTCTTCAAATTCACCCCTGAATTTCGCACCAGCTATAAGCAACCCAAGGTCAAGGCTTAGAAGTCGCTTATTTCGTAATCCCTTGGGAACATCAGCATTTACAATTCTCGCGGCAAGTCCTTCAACAATTGCGGTTTTGCCAACACCAGGGTCACCGATTAAGACAGGATTGTTTTTTGTTCGTCGACAAATGACCTGTATAGTCCTTTTAATTTCCTCTTCGCGCCCAATTACTGGGTCCAGCCTGCCGTCAATTGCGGCCTCAGTAACGTCCTGCGTGTATTTGATAAGTGCGCTTTGCCCATCCTGTAAAGAATTACTATCAAATGATGCCGACTGTCTTTTTTCGTCAGTCTTCTTTTTCAGTGCGGTTTTTGAAACCCCATTTTTATTGAGAATAGTTGAAGAAATTGAATCATCTATCATAGCAATTGAGAGAAGTAGGTCATCTGGAGTAATCATTTTACGCTCTGATTGTTTGCAAGTTTTTTTTGCAAGTTTAATAAGAGCCTGGAATTGTCGCGTAGGCAAAGGATTAAGCTGCCCTTCGACCATTACTTTTGGCAACTTATTTAATTCAGCGTCGAGATCAATGGTTATGTTTTCGAGGTTCCCACCGGAATCTCTCACTAATTGCATATATTGCGTGTCGCTGTCAGATAATAAAACCTTAAGAAGATGTTCAGGTGTCAATTGCTGGTTTCTTGAATTGACAGCTAACCTCTCTGCATCAACAAGTACCGTTTTCGCTTTTTTGGTAAAAGTTTCCATATACCTTACTATTCTTCCTACTCTGTGGATTGTTTGGAGCTTTCTAGCCCCTTATCACAGTGCTTTCGAGATATCCGTCATATGGGGAGCTTTGTGCTTTTGGCAAGCTAATTAGAAGACTTTTATTTATCCCGCTGACAATAAGATGCATCCGGTTATAGGGAATAATAAACTCCGGGAACATTTTCGTAGCAAAATATTTAACGGTATAAGTTTGTTGATTGTTTTGGTTAATTATCAGCTGAGTTACTTTGTCGATTATTTCGGACCACACGCCGTCTTCTCAAATTTGACGCTCCTTCTGCACCTTCAGCTTTCTCTAACCTTAAACGTGAGCTGCCACCCTTAGTTGATCGATCGCCCTCGCTTGCCAAGTCAATGTTCAGGCGTTCGTCACTCCTTAGTGCGAGAGCGGGTTCTTCCTGCTGTATTGACTCCTCCTTTGGTTCACCGTCATCGAGACTTAATAAATCATCTTGCGAGTCTTCTTTCTCGGGTTTAATGACTGTCGCACTTTCTTCGTTGACCTCTACGCCATTGTTGTTGGCAAGTTTTTCCGTTCCATTTTTTGACGCCGATTGAGTAGTTGGTATTTCTTGCTGGCCGTGATTGTTATTTTCATTCGAGCCCGGTTGAGTTGCGCGGTTCTTATTCTGTTCATTATTTGCTTCATCAGTAAATGCACTCAAAATGCGATAATAATGTTCTGCGTGTTGGAAATAACTTTCGGCGAGAACCGCTTCACCATTCGTGGAAGCTTCTCTGGCAAGATTCATATATTTTTCATGAACTTGGTGCGCATTACCCCTAATGCGAATATCTGGTCCATTACTATCAAATGTATGATTTCGTCCTGGTGTTCCAGAACGCCTATTTCCGCCCCTGCCTCTATTTCTTTTTGAGTGCGAACCTTGTCTCATCGCTAAGCTTTTCCATTTTAATTAAAGTTGGCGGAGTTAAAACCCCGCAGTTAGTCTAATGATATAATCCTACCCATCAGTCTGTTTTTTTGATTGGACGGTATAGTTGAAGCTCTTTTCTAGTTCAAGCTATCAATAATTGGTGTTTAAACGACCATTGCCAGATCAAAGCCTAATTTATTCGTTTGGTCAACAGTGTTTATCAGATAAAATTAAACACCGGTCTCTTTGAGCCAAATCTTTTTCTATTTTGATCAATTCGAGGTTATTACTTCTCATAATGCCTAAGATTTGTTTTTTCTGATCAAATCCTACCTCCAAAAATATAAGCCCTTCAGCGGACAATAAATTTGAAAATTGAGGGGCAAGTTCAGTGTAGCAGTCTAAACCTGTTGGGCCACCATTTAATGCTCTTTTTGGCTCATATAATCGAACTTCTTCATCTAACGTAGCTATTTCATTGGCCGTTATATATGGCGGATTGCATAAAATAATATCGAATTTTTCGTCTAAATTACTTGCCCAATTTCCTGTTTGAAATTTTACTCTGTTGTTTAACCCATTTCTCCTCGCGTTTATTTTTGCGAGTTCAACGCAGCGATAGTCGATATCTATTCCTATACCATATGAATGAGGCCATTCTTTTAGTGCTGCCAATAACAGACAGCCTGAACCAGTTCCCAAATCTAAAATCTTTAAAATTCTATTTTTGTCTGGGAATTGCTTTACAGCAGCTTCTATTAAAGTTTCGCTATCTGGTCGGGGATCAAGCACATATGGCGCTACTTGGAGCTCGAGACTCCAAAATTCTTTAACTCCTATAATTTTCGAGACGGGTTCTCTTTTACAACGTCGCAAAATTTTTTTACTGAAATCATCTAAATGCTCACTTTGAATTACATCGTTCTCTCTGCCATAAAATCTTTCATTTGGTTTGTTTAAACTATGCCCGAGTAAGATACGTGCGTCGCTAACAGGTTGCGCAACTCCAGCAGCTTTGAATTTTGTAACGGCTATATTGAGGACTTCATTTACTCTATAACCAGGCTGAAGCCATGTGATCTGATTCTCAACCATAAGTCACGCCATTGCAGCCAGTCGAGCCGCCTCCTCCGTAGCAGTTAAACCATTTACTATATCATCAAGAGCCTCCCCTGATATAACTTTATCAATCTTATATAATGTTAAATTTATTCGATGATCGGTTACCCGTCCCTGCGGGAAGTTATATGTTCTAATTCTTTCAGATCTATCTCCGGTTCCTACCTGTTCTTTACGATCCGCTGCACGTTCTTTCTCTAGTTTGGTCCGTTCAAAATCGAAAACTCTCGCTCGCAATATTTTCATTCCTTTAGCTTTGTTTTTATGTTGAGACTTTTCATCTTGTTGAGAAACAACGATCCCTGTAGGTAAATGAGTAATTCTAACTGCACTGTCTGTAGTATTTACAGATTGTCCGCCAGGACCACTGGCTCTAAATATATCGATACGCAGATCTTTGTCGTCGATATGTATATCCACTTCCTCGGCTTCAGGGAGTACAGCAACCGTGGCTGCAGATGTATGTATTCTTCCGCCTGATTCAGTAGTAGGTACACGCTGAACCCGGTGGACACCCGACTCAAATTTCAAACAAGCAAATACTGATCTACCAGTGATTGACGCAATAGCTTCACGATAGCCTCCAAGGTCATTTTCTGATACTTCCAGAATATCGAAGCGCCACCCTTTAAGTGATGAATACTTCTGATACATAGAAAAAAGTTCTGTGGCAAAAAGCGCTGCTTCATCTCCACCGGTTCCCGCTCTTACCTCTAATATAGCATTTTTTTCATCTATTTCGTCTTTAGGCAACAAAAGGCGTTCCAATTCCTTACGGATAACACTGATAGTTTTTATTAATTCGTCTATTTCAGTCTGCACTAGCGCTAATAATTCCTTGTCGTGCGCATTTTCATTCGCAAGTGAATTGTTCTCATCAAGTTCTTTTTCGAGCGAGCGTACTTCGTTAATTTTTTCGGCTATCGGTGTCAACTCAGAGAATTCTATTGAAATTTTGGTAATTTGTTCTGCGGATAGTTCT